>URPA01000103.1 GCA_900549545.1 uncultured Eubacteriales bacterium | reverse complement strand
TTTGAAAGGAAAAAGGAGCTAACGGATATGTAATTTTCCGTGCTAACGGGAAATGGAATGGAGTTTGCTTCTTTTGACGCAATCTTCCCCTCTTAAACGCTTCTTATCAACTTTCTTGGCGTCAAGAAAGTTGATAACGCGCCCTGCTTTCTTTTCAACGCGAAGCAAGACAGCCCCCTATCGTCAATCCGCTTCGCGTCTTGACACTTCACCCGGTGGGGGAAGCAAGTGAGTTCGTACATATCTTACGCTTTCCACAGATTTGCACAGCCCAAAGCCTCCCCTTACCTCAGTAAGGGGAGGTGGCTTGACGTGAAGCGGCAAGACGGAGAGGATAGCCCCTGTGCATGGTTTGATAAACACCAGTGTGAATTTCACGCTTCGCGCGGGTTGCCCTCTCAGGCGCTTCGCGCCAGCTCTCCCAAAGGGAGAGCCAAGGGATTGTGCAAATTTGTGGCGGCTGTGCTTTGAAACGCACTCGTGGGCGCAGCACCACGACAGCAATTCATAATATTTTTTGCTTTTTCATTCCAAGGCTTGAAATCGCGGCGAAAAATGGTACAATAAAGTGTCAAGTTATGTATAGTGGGGGAGAGTATGGCGAAGATAAGACGGCTGAGCGCGTTTTTAATAACGCTGTGCCTGCTGCTTGCGCTGACCGGCCCGGCCTTTGCCGAGGGCGAGAGCGAGTTCGAGGGCAAGAGCTGGGACGATGTTGTGCAGGCGCTGCTGGGTAAATACGGCGCGGATGAGAACAGCGTTGCCATGGGATACATAAACCTCGCCACCGGTGAGGAGCACTATTATAACGGCGAGAAATACATGGTGGCTGGCAGCATGTACAAGGTGCCGCTGAACATGTATTACGCCCGCATGATCAGTCAGGGCGAGATGGATTGGGATACTCCGGTGTACTCGGTCGCGTATGAGGTCCTGATGGAGGACTCGATAATAAACTCCAACAACGACTTTGCGGAGATACTCTGGCGAAACCTCGGCAGCGGCAACTACAACAGCTATCGCCGGGCAATCGCCCCGCTCATGGGCGAGGACGCGGACACTGTTGACGCGAAATTCTATGAGAACAACTTCTTCACCCCCGAGCAGATGATTTACTGCCTGCGCCTTCTCTACGATGAGCAGGAGCAGTTTCCCCGCATTATTGAGACGATGCAGCAGGCGGAGCCCGAAAATTACTTCAAGCTCCACGAAAACCGCTTCGACATTGCCCATAAATACGGCTATTTGCAGGAGGGCTACCATTTTTACCTCAACGACTGCGGCATAGCCTTTACCGATGAGCCCATCGCCATCGTGATGTTTACGGACAACGCCCCTAACGCTTATGAATTATTGACGGAGTACTGTACCCTTATGTGTGATTTTACTCAATACAACACGGCGCTGCGCCTCGCAGCGGAGAGCGCCGCCCCGGTGGAGAGCGCGCCTGTCAGCGCACCCCCGGTCGAAATGACAGAGATAGCGGAGGCTGCCGGTATGGGCGATATGATTACGGGCCTGAGCGGGGGAGCGCTGCTGCTGTGCGGCGTTATCGCGCTGCTGACCGTTGCGGCGGTCATCGTCGCGCTGATTTGCGGCGGTAAGGGGCGCTTCAGCCGCCTGTGGGCGGCGCTGGGCGCTGTCTTTGCCGGGGCCGCCATGCTCGCGGCGGTGCTGGGCGTGAACCTTGGGACGATACATGTCACCACCGAGGGCGAGCCCGCGCCGGTGGCCGTTGAGTTTATGGACGCGATAACCGACGCCGACTTTGCCAAAGCCTGCGCCTGCCTTGACGGGTACAGTGCCCTCGGCCTCGAGACCGCGCCGGAGGACGCGGCGGCAAAGCGCCTGTATGACGCGCTGCTGGAGAGCTTTTCCTATGAGCTGACGGGTGGCTGCCACGCGGACAAGCTGGAGGCAAACCAGCCCCTGCGCTTTACATATCTGGATCTGCCCTCGATTGAGGAGCAGGTCGAGGAGCGGACGATGGATGTTATCGAGGAGTTTGTCAGCACCAGACCCCGGAAGGAGCTCTATGACGATAACAACAACTATCTCCCCGAGGTGGCTCAGGAGGCCTATTTCACGGCTCTTGAAGAGGTGCTCGCCACGGCGGAGAGCTACTATAACACAGTGGACATTGACCTGAGCCTCGTGTACAGCGACGGCTGGAAGGTCGAGATGCCGCAGGAGCTTATCAAGGCCCTTGCGGGCGGCGTGAGCTGAAGGGGGGGCAGAAGCATTGAGCAATCAGGATTATAATTTTGATTTGGACTCCATTTTGGCAGATTTTCACGCCGAGGAGGCAAAAGCGGCCGCAAAGCCCGCCCCCCAGCCCCAGCGCCCCGCGCCGGAGCCGAT
>URPA01000102.1 GCA_900549545.1 uncultured Eubacteriales bacterium | reverse complement strand
AACGGGAAATGAAATGCAGTTAGCTTCTTTTGACGCAATCTTCCCCTCCTAAGTGTCTCTCTTTGCAACTTTCTCTTGACACCAAGTGAAAGTTGATATTGTCTCTTTCGTGGTGGTACAAAACAGCCACTTAATTCCACTTATTTTTGATTGGATCTTTGCATAGGATTTTTATTATTCAGAACTTTCATGGACAACTCTCCCGCGAATTTGAACAGTGCGTCTGCCATGACTGTTTCGGGAGGCAATCCTCCTGAGTTCTCTCCGACCTTCTTATAAAACTCAAACAAATAATCATCTAAGTCAAGTGAAACTTTTTTCATTCCAATGCCCTCCCTTTCCCGCATATGGACCAGTATTAGTCCCATAATAACACCGGTAGTCTCTATTATCAATACATAAATGGACTAATACTGGTTCATATGTGGAGGCTGGATATGGAGACGCAGAAGATAAAGCAGGACAAAATTCACATAGGCCAAAATATTCGCAGAATCAGATTGGAAAAAGGTCTTGGGCAAACAGAACTTGTCCGCTTGCTGCAACTTGAGGGCGTGGAGATGACCCGTGAAACGCTGGTAAAGATTGAGCGAGGAATACAGCATATACAAGCAGAACAGCTTCGCGGTATTCGTGATGCCCTTGGTACAACCTACGATGAATTGTTGAAATAAATTGCTGCGCCCACTTGCTTCCCCCTCGAGGGGGAAATGGCGAGCTTCGCGAGCCAATAGGGGGGCGTTAATTCCACCGCTCCGCCCCCCTCAGTCACGGCTGTGCCGTACCAGCTCCCATCTCCGCGCCAAGAGCCGCGGCAAAGCGGCGGTTGCGCTCCGAAACGCGCCTGCGGGCGCAGCCAGAGGGGGCGCCAAGATAGGTGCGGCGGTGGATTAAATTGCACTGCATTGAGTTAACAAAAGCCAAGTCTCAATTTGAGACTTGGCTTTTGTTCATTTCTTCTTATACGTGCAGAAGCAGTACCTTATCCCGTCCTCCTCCTGCCACGGGCCTGTCTCGGCGCAATGCCAGTCGGGCAGGGCGTCAAGGTTCGGGAAAAAGCTGTCGGACTCGGGGGTCAGGTCAATTTTCGTTATGTGCACGGTGTCCACATACGGGAAAAAGTCCCGATACACGCTCGCCCCGCCGATGACGAGGCAGCGCGGGTACTCCCCGGCGAGGCTGAGCGCCTCGTCCACACTGTGCGCGACCTGCGCGCCCTCAACACTGATGTTCTGCCGCGTGACAACGATGTTCGAGCGGTTTTTGAGGGGCCTGCCGCCGGGAAAATCCTCCAGCGTCCTGCGCCCGACTATCACCGCCGCGCCGTCCGTCACGGCCCGGAAATGCGCCCGGTCGGCCTTGAGCACCACGGGCTGCGTGCCCCTTGCGCCGATGCCCCAGTCGGCATACACCGCAACTATTGCTTCCATTGTAAAACGCCTCCTTACAGCGCGACAGGGATTTTTCCCTCAAACTCGCTGTACTCATAGCCCTCAATGCTGAAGCTGTCGCGCGTGAACTTATAAAAATCGTCCACCGTGGGGTCGACAATAAAGCGCGGAGCCGGCTTCGGCTCGTTTTTGATGATCTGCTCAATGGCGGGAACGTGCCTGTCGTAGATATGCGCGTCGGCTATCACGTGCACAAGCTCCCCGGCCTCAAGCCCGGAGACCTGCGCCATCATCATCGTCAGCACAGAATACTGCACCACGTTCCAGTTGTTCGCCGCGAGCATATCCTGCGAGCGCTGGTTCAAAATGGCGTTGAGCTTATTGCCGCTGACATTGAAGGTCATAGAGTAGGCGCAGGGGTAGAGCGCCATCTCCGAAAGATCGGAAAAGGTGTAGATATTGGTCATTATCCGGCGGGAGGCGGGCTCGTTTTTAAGCTGCCACAGCACCCGGTCCACCTGGTCCATGTCCCCCTGCGGGTAGTGGTGCTTCACGCCCAGCTGGTACCCGTAGGCCTTGCCGATGGAGCCGGTCTCGTCTGCCCAGGCGTCCCACACGCGGGTGCGCAGCTCGTTTACATTGTTGCTCTTGGCCTGCCATATCCACAAAAGCTCGTCAATGGCGGACTTCCAGAAGGTGCGGCGGATGGTAAGAATCGGGAACTCCTTCGACAGGTCATAGCGGTTGACTATGCCGAATTTCTTCACCGTGTGCGCGGGTGTGCCGTCCTCCCAGCGCGGGCGAACCTCCAAATCCGTATCCCACACGCCGTTATCAAGAATGTCTCTGCAATTTTGAATGAATATTTCGTCAGCTCTGCTCATGGTTAATCCCCCGTGTAATCAAAAATCGTCTTATTCTAACACAAGAACCGCCCCATGTCCAACAGAATAGAATGGAAACGGAGGTGATGCAGGTGTGAAATTTGCCGTAATAGGCGGGGACCGGCGCTCGGCGCTGCTGTGCGCGGCGCTTTTGCGGGACGGACACAAGGTACATAGCTTCGCGCTCGAGCGCTCGGCGCTGCCGGAGGAGGCGGTGAAGGCGGGCTGCTTGCAGGGCTGCGTGTATGGGGCGGACTGCGTTGTGCTGCCCGTTCCGGCGGAGAAGGGCGGGCTTTTAAACGCACCCTTTTCCGCGGAGCCGCTGAGAATGAAGGAGTTGCTCGGCGCGCTGTGGAAGGGGCAGATACTCTGCGGCGGGCGCCTGAGCGACGCGACCTGCCTCGGCGCTATCCGGGGCGGGCTGCGCGTGGAGGACATTATGCGCAGGCCGGGCTTTGCCATCGGGAACGCC
>URPA01000101.1 GCA_900549545.1 uncultured Eubacteriales bacterium | reverse complement strand
TCTTGAGTGGTTCGACTACTGGCGCAGCTTCTGCCACAAGTTCCTGCTGAACATCGGCCTGAAGGATGAAAACCTCCGCCTGCGTGACCATGATCCCGAGGAGCTGTGCTTCTACTCCAAGGCCACCACTGACTTTGAGTTTCTCTTCCCCTTCGGCTGGGGCGAGCTCTGGGGCGTTGCCGACAGGACCGACTACGACCTGACTCAGCACCAGACCGTTTCCGGTCAGGATCTGACCTATTACGATCAGGAGAAGAACGAGCACTATATTCCCTATGTCATTGAGCCCTCCCTCGGCGTGGAGCGCACCGTGCTCTCCGTGCTGGTTGACGCTTACGATGAACAGGTTGTCGGTCAGGACAAGAAGGGCAACGACGATGTGCGCACGGTCATGCACCTGCACCCCGCTCTCGCCCCGTTCAAGTGTGCGATTCTGCCCCTTTCCAAGAAGGAAATCCTCACCGGTCCCGCGATGGAGCTTTATAATGAGCTCTCCAAGGACTTCATGTGCGATTATGACGAGACCGGCTCCATCGGCAAGCGCTACCGCCGCGAGGACGAGATTGGCACCCCCTTCTGCATCACCTTTGACTTCAACACCGTCGGCACCGAGACTGATGAGGCTGACCACTGCGTCACCATCCGCGAGCGCGACAGCATGGAGCAGGTGCGCATCCCCATCAGCGAGGTCAAGGACTATATCGCCCAGCGCATTAAGTTTTAATCTGAAATATAAATAAATACGAAGGTGAAATGAAATGAAGCATGGTTTTGTCAAAGTTGCCGCCGCTTCGCCGGTCATTAAGGTCGCCGATACCGACTATAATGCCGACAAGCATATCGGCTGCATCAAAGAGGCCGCCCGGCAGGGCGTGAAGGTCCTGGCCTTCCCGGAGCTGTCAATCACGGGCTGCTCCTGCTATGACCTTATCGGCCACAGCGTTCTGCTCGAGGGCGCGTCCAGGGCACTCGCCAAGGTGGCCGCCGCCACCGAGGGCATGGATATGCTGGTGTTCGCGGGTCTGCCCGTTGCCTACGGCTCAAGGCTTTTAAGCTGCGCCGCCGCCATATATGACGGTGCGATTCTGGCGCTGGTTCCCAAGGCCAATGTCTCCGCGCCCTTTGCCCAGATGCCGCTGGTCGAGGCCGAGGTCGTCATCGGCGGTCAGGAGGTCACTATCGCGGCGGACTGTGTGTTTGAAAGCGATGTTATGCGCGGCCTCACCGTCGGTGTTGAGCTGGGTGAGGATATGGACGCTGTCGTCCCTCCCTGCGCCGAGCTTGCTCAGGCCGGGGCCACCGTCATCGTCCGCATGGCAAACTTCCCCGAGACTGTCACCTCCGCTGCCGAGGCAGAGCTTGATATGCGCGCCCTCTCCCGCCGCCTCAAGTGCGGCATGATAACCGCCGCTCCCGGCAAGGGCGAGAGCAGCACCGACCGGGTCTTCTCCGGCTTCTGCGCCGTCGCCGAAAACGGTGAGATGCTCGCAAGCGCCGAGCAGGAGGACAGCTTTGTTGTCAGTGAGATTGATGTTGACCATATGCTCAACCTCCGCCGCGCCGCCGGCGGCTTTGATGAGGAGCCGGCAAGCATCAGCTTTGTCTGGGGCGAGAAGCTTGAGGATACCGAGCTCACCCGCCGCTACCTCATGCACCCCCACCTGCCCGACAGCAGCGATAAGCTGCCCGAATACTGCCGCCGTCAGCTGGACATTCAGGTCTCCGGCCTTGTAAAGCGCATGGAGTACGCCCATCTTGACCACTGTGTCGTGGGTATCTCCGGCGGTGTGGACTCCACCCTCGCGGTGATGGTCAGCGCCATGGCGGTAAAGAAGATGGGCCTGCCCGCGACGAATGTTGTCGCCTGCACGCTCCCATGCTTTGGCACCTCCTCCCGCACAAAGTCCAACGCCATCATCGTCGCCGAGCAGTGCGGCGCTGAGGTTCGCGTTATCGACATCGGCAAGTCCGTCTATCAGCACTTTGACGATATCGGCCACGCCCATGACGATTACAGCATTGCCTTTGAAAACGCGCAGGCCCGCGAGCGCACCCAGGTGCTCATGGACATCGCCAATAAGGTAAACGGCCTTGACGTCGGCACTGAGGATCTGAGCGAGTTTATCGACGGCTGGTGCACCTATAACGGCGACCACACCAGCATGTATGACGTGAACCTTGGCCTCACCAAGACCCAGGTGCGCGCCAATGTCCGCTACATCGCGGAGAATACCGAGGACAAGGTTCTTGCCGCGGCGCTGTTTGACGTGCTTGAGTGCCCGGTCACTCCGGAGCTTCTGCCCATCCATGATGACCAGATCGAGCAGAAGAGCGAGGACGCTGTCGGCTCTTACAGCCTTCAGGACTTCTTCACCCACAAGATGCTCATCTGCGGCTTCACCCCGTCCAAGACCTTCCGCCTTGCGAAGATCGCCTATGCCGAGCAGTTCACGGACGAGGAGCTTGTCCGCTGGCTCACGAGCTACTGCAAGCGCCTGTTCTCCCAGCAGTTCAAGCGCTCCTGCCTGATGGACGGCCCCGCTGTCGAGGCCTTCACCGTCTCCCCGAGAGTGGGCTTCCTCATCCCCTCTGACGCTGAATGTGCCCTGTTCCTCAAGGATCTTGAGAACATCGGCAAGTAAAAACTTTTTGGGCGCGTTGCAAAACTTGTTTTTGCAACGCGCCCAATGATATTTGACCTGTGGTCAAATGATATACGCCCGAGCGTATGATATCCGACCTGCGGTCGGGTGAAAGCTCCCCCTGATTCAAATTCAGGGGGAGTTTAACTTTATTTTGCGGGCTTTAGTAAACGATGATTAAATCGTCAAGAGCGATTTGCGAGAGAATTTGTGTTCTGGTGAAGGCAGTTTTT
>URPA01000100.1 GCA_900549545.1 uncultured Eubacteriales bacterium | reverse complement strand
CCTGACCACCCTGCCCATGGGCGGCGGCAAGGGCGGCTCTGACTTTGACCCCAAGGGCAAGAGCGATGCCGAGGTCATGCGCTTCTGCCAGAGCTTCATGACTGAGCTCTATCGTCACATCGGCCAGTTCACCGATACTCCCGCGGGCGACATCGGCGTCGGCGCGCGCGAGGTCGGCTACATGTTCGGCCAGTACAAGAAGATCGTCGACCGCTTTGACGGCGGCGTCATCACCGGCAAGGGCCTGACCTTCGGCGGCTCTCTCGCCCGCACCCAGGCCACCGGCTACGGCGTGTGCTATTACAGCGCCGAGGCTCTCAAGCACCTGCGCAACGACAGCTACGAGGGCAAGACCGTTGTCGTCTCCGGCTCCGGCAATGTCGCGCAGTACTGCGCCGAGAAGGTCACCCAGCTCGGCGGCAAGGTCGTCGCGATGAGTGACTCTCAGGGTTATGTCTATGACCCCAACGGCATTGACCTGCCCAAGCTCTTTGACATCAAGCAGAAGAGAAGAGCGCGCATCAGCGTCTATGCTGACGAAGTCCCCGGTGCAGAGTACCACGAGGGCTGCCGCAACATCTGGACTGTCAAGTGCGACATTGCCCACCCCTGCGCCTCTCAGAACGAGATGGATGCAGACGGCGCGAAGGCACTTATCGGCAACGGCTGCATGGCAGTTTTCGAGGGTGCAAACATGCCTCTGACTCCCGAAGCCATTGCTCTGGTGCAGTCGAGCGGCCTGCTCTACTCCCCCGGCAAGGCGTCCAACGCCGGCGGCGTTGCCACCTCCGGTCTTGAGATGAGCCAGAACTCCATCCGCATGAGCTGGAGCTTTGAAGAGGTCGACGAGAAGCTGCACGGCATCATGAAGAACATCTACAAGGCCTGCTATGACGCTTCCGTCCAGTGCGGCAAGCCGGGTGACCTGATGGTCGGCGCGAATGTCGCCGGCTTCCTCAAGGTTGCCGAGGCCATGATGGCCCAGGGCGTTGTGTGATAAACAGCAAAACACTTTTTCCGGGGCTTGAGGAAACTCAAGCCCCCGTTTTTTGTGTTTTCACTTATGATTTGTGCCATTCCAAGACTCCCCCTATGGGAGAGCCAAGTGGGTGGGTGCAAATTTGCACTCATACACTACTAAACAAGCAGCAATCTTAACTTATCGCTTAATATTCAATCCTGCACAGGAGATTGAAGATTAAGCAGTAAGTTGAGATGTTTGTAGGTTTACGAGTATAAAAATACAAATTTGCACCAATCCCTTGGCTCCCCTGCGAAAGGGGAGCTGTCTGCCATCCAAGACAAAATTGAAACCCAGCGAAGCGGGTTCAATTTTGAGAGGAAGAACAAGGGAATATAGCGGCGGTTTTCCGCTCTCAGCGGGAAACTGAGCGGTATGAGCTTGTTCTGACGAGACTGAGGGGTCGTAAAAGCGAAGCGCAAAATTCACAATGGCACAAATCCACCTGCGCAAAGGATATCCTCTCCGTCTTGCCGCTTCGCGTCAAGCCACCTCCCCTTACTGAGGTAAGGGGAGGCTTTGAGTGGTGCAAAATTTTCAGTTTTATACTCCTAATCCTTCAACACATTCAACTCAGCGCTTAATCTTCAATCTTGCACGGGGAATTGTAAAGGGGCACTCCCCTTTACTCGTTTCAATTAGGGTGGTTCTTTACTTATCGTTTATACAAAATCATGACCCGCAAAGCCGGTCATGATTTTGAAAGGAAAAAGGAGCTAACGGATATGTAATTTCCCGCGTCAACGGGAAATGGAATGGAGTTAGCTTCTTTTGACGCAATCTTCCCCTCCTAAGCGTTTCTTTGCAACTTTCTTGACGTCAAGAAAGTTGAGAACACTCGTTGCTTTTCAACTCGAAGAAATGCGGCCCCCTATCGGCGCTTCGCGCCGCTTCCCCCGCAGGGGGAAGCAAGTGGCTGCGGCAAAAGAACTGCGATTACCCATAGATAGCAAAAGCCTGCCGCGAATTTCGCGGCAGGCTCTTAATTTTATTCTCTGTTTTGCTCCAAATCGTCAAGTGCCATACGCACGGCGGCGATAACAAAGGCTGAGAACGTGCAGTCCGTTCCCACCAGCTCTTTTTCCACCCGCTCAATGATGTCATTGGGAAACCTGATAGTTTTATTAGTCGTTGGCGGTATTTTAGGTATTTCAAATTTACGATTGCGCATAACTACCTCAACTCGTTTTTTTATATTGTATAATGCATTTTGCAATACATCCGCATTGCAAAAGCAACGCGGATGTGTTAGCATATGTAAAACGAGGTGTTATTATGCAGATTTATAAAAAAGCGTATCTCAAACTCAGCGTATCTCAAACTCTTCAACGCCATAACCGACGCGCTGGAAGCGCTGGAAAACGATGATTCTGTCAGCGCCGCGAAAACTCTCATCCTCGCCCAGCAGGAGGCCGAGGAAATCATTATCTCCGCACAGGTAAACGATGATTAGAAAACCGCCCGGCGCTTAAGCAGACAGACGAAAACCACGGGTTGCCCCGTGGTTTTCTTGTAATAAATCTATTTTCGCCGCCCGATTTAACTCAAGCGGGGAGCTGGTTAACGCTGCTCATTGACATAGATATTGGCCTTGCTCTGGATGAGCTTTGCGACCTCCTCGGCGGACTTCTGACCGGCGAAGAAGGCAGCGGCCTGCTCGCTGACTATGTCAAAGATGCTGTCGTTATAGTTTGCGAGCTTGGTGGTGTTGTTGATGAGGTTCTTGAGCTGGTCGGCCTGCTCCTGGGTGATGGCGTAAATCTCATAGGTGGTGCCGTCCGCCATACCCCAGCCGCCCTTGCTGACGGGGATGCGCTCGCCGTTTTCGTCAAGGACATAGTTGCCCTCGGCATC
>URPA01000099.1 GCA_900549545.1 uncultured Eubacteriales bacterium | reverse complement strand
ACGACCCCTCCGGTTTGCGCAATCCGCAAACCACCTCCCCTTACGCAGGGGAGGCTCTGCAATGGCAAAAATTTGGGGCAGAATTTTCTGCCTTGCACCTCAGTCTCACCACTATGAGCCGGGCCTTGTAAAGATGATTAGTGGCCAGCTTTAACTATTCCCATTTACCCCCATTAAAGTCAAAAAAGCGCAAACAGCTCCCCGCCGAGGCAGGGAGCTGTTTGCGCTTTTACAGCCGCACATCGCGCTTTTGCTTGTTGTAGTTTTTTTCAAGCATCGGGCGGACAACATTATAGATGAGCTTGTTGTCAAGATTGAACCAGTATATCAGCATGGTCAGCACCCAGAGCGCGGCTAAAACTATCAAAACTATCCAATACCAGGCCATTTTTGCAATCCGTCCTTTCATTTTACCAGCCCTCGTTATCGTCAAACTCCAGAAGGCTTGCGTCAAGCGGCTCCTCCTGAAGGACGGTCATCATGTACTTGTTTACCTCGTCGCGCATGTTCTGGCGGCTGATGGTGCGGTGGTCAAACATGTCGTTGGAGACCATCATCAGGTGAATGTTCTTCTGCTGCGCCTGATCCATGACAACACCCGTCAGGCCGAGAGCGCCCTTGCAGGTGATGTCGTTATTAAAGATGACCATGTCACAGTTAAACCTCTCGGCCTCCTCCCAGAACTCCACAAGATGCTCCCAGCCGCCGGTGAGATGGCGGCGCATGACGCCGGTTTCATAGCTGCGCATGACGCCGGTGAGGGCGCTGTCAAGGCTGTCGGTGGGTATCATCATGTTGCCGGAGAAATTGTCCATTGCGGCGACCATGAGGATGCCCCAGCAGTTATACAGCCAGTTTGGAAATTGCAGCCAGCAGCAGGCAGGGCCGCCCCAGCCGATGGCGCGGTGGCGCGCCTTGGGGAAGCAGTTGACCTTCTCCCGATACGCCTTTTCCATGATGGCGAGAATCTTCTTATCCGCCTCCAGAATACAGGGCAGCGCGCCGCCGGAGAAGGTGAAATAAAACGCGTGGTAAAGAGAGCCCATGGTGAGGCCGTTGGCGGAGTAATCCGTCGCCATGATGTTCCACTTCTCCATCTCGTTGTAGACTTCCCTGTTGTGCCGCTCGATGACCTGCCAGAAGGCGCCCTCATCAAAGGTCTCGCCCGTGTGCTCCTCAATGAAGCGGCTGAGCTTTTTCGCCTCGGTCAGGGCGTATTTGTCGGTGTTGCGGTCTGCCCAGCGCATGGGGATGTCGGCATTGAGCGCGGGAATGTCAATGCGGCGGTCGATGAGCTGGCTGTTCATGGTGGACGAGTCGCAGGGCATGTTGTTTTCTATAAGGCAGGCGCCGAGCTTTGGGTAATCGTCGTTGATGGCGACACCGGCGGCGTTTGCACTCAGGCGGCAGGAGTCGGCAGGCAGCCCCGCGTGCTCCATCACGTCAATATAAAACGGGCAGAGCTGCTGGTCCATGTAGCAGCCCTCAAGCCCCATGTAGACCTCCAGCGGCAGCGCCGTCAGATTCGGAAAGCCCGCCAGAATTTCAGGGGCCATTGTCTGCTCCAGCAGGACGACCTTTTTGGAGAATTTGTTCTCGCCGAAGCGGCGGTCGCCCTTCATCATCTGGCCGAGCTGGGTCGTGGCGGTCTTCATGATGGGCATCAGCTCCTCGTGGGCAACCCTCAGCGCCGGGCCGCGCAGGCCCTCAACGCATTTATCAATCATGTTGAACGCCGCGAGATAGGAGCCGAACCAGCGGTATTCAAACAGGCCCTTGACTATCCGCACCGGCGCGATGGTCACAAACTTCAACATGACGCCGAGCACGCGCATCCACTGTGTGTAATCGTACCATGTGTCCTTAAGCCCGCGTCATTCGCGGTGCTTTGCTATCCCTGTGCCCGGCGCGAAGCGAGATGCCGCGCCCTTGGTTTTCCTCTTAGCCATTGCCGCTGCCCCCTTTTATCTCCTTGATTTCAACGCTCTCAATGAAGGCCTGGAAGCGCGTGCGCATCTGCCCCGCCGAGGAGAGGCTGTATTCCCGCTCAATGCCGATGCAGGGGATGCCGAACTCCTCGCTCAAAATATGTACGCCGAGGATGCGCTCATAGCCCCAGTATTCGCAGAACTTCATCTGCGTGTAAATGACGCCGTCGGCCTTGTAATCCTCAACCAGACCCTTGATATAGCTCTTTCTCGCGTCGGCGCGCTCTCGGGACATGAAGCGCGGACACTGGCTTGTCATCAGATAATGCCGCGCAACCGCGCGAAGCGCCGTCTCGCCGGGTTTAATCTCAATCTCCTCACGGCTCGGCAGAGAGCCGTAGCAGTAGCGGTCGGCCACGACCAGAGCGCCGCAGTCCTCCAAAAGCTTAGTGAATGCGGGATCGTCCATCTCGGACCCGGCCAGCACAAGGCGGGCGCGAAACCAGGGCTTATCCTCGCTCTGGCGGGTTTTCAGCTCCTCAAGCGTCTCGCACAGGTAGGGGAGGATCAGCGCGTGGGGGCAGACCTGGCTTACAAGCTGGATAACATGGAACTCGTATCCGGTTATCGGGGGATTGTCGAGCCTACGCAGATCGCCGATTTCGGTCATGACGCGGGATATCTCATTGTGGTCGTCAATGGCCGCGCGTATAGCGGCGTCGGAGATATCAACGCCGTAGGTGTCGGCCAGCGGCTGTAAAAGCAGCCGGGGAGGTTCAAAAGCGCCTCCGGGACAAAGTAGCAGGTGTAGCCCAGGGCGAGCTGCTCCTCGGCCTTGGCTTTTTCCACCAGCTCATTGTCAGCCTCCTGCAAAAGCTTCTCAAAAAAGATAAGGTGCATCAAGTCTTTCATTTACTCAACGCCTTTCATCAATTTTCGTTTTTTTATCAGCATTACAACAGGGTTATCCAGCTAACTTGTAGCCAAAGGCAAAGCCTTTGGCTACAAAAAGAGTATCACTACGAACCGCGCATTTTTGCCCAGCGTGAGAGGGCAAAAATGCACTCTCTCCGTGCAAAGTGTTTTCCCCGAGGTACATGCCCCCGGGAAAAACTTATTTTAACTTTATTCGCCGCCTGCGGGCGTCGAACTCTGCGAGGCTTTATATATGGTCTGAAAAAGCCCCACCTTTTGGTGGGGCTTTTTCAGGTTAATATGTAATTACTTCTTGGCAAGACCCTTCTGGCGTGCATACTCGGCAGCGCCCAGAGCACC
>URPA01000098.1 GCA_900549545.1 uncultured Eubacteriales bacterium | reverse complement strand
CCCGCGCGCCGGACAGAACGCTGACCGGCAGCTCACACCAGTTTTCCGAGCTGCAGCGCGACCCTGCGCTGGCGGTGGATTTCGTGATCGCGCCGCCGCGCATGGCCTATTATATGGAATACAGTACGCGCATCTATGAGATTTACCGGAAATATATCGCACCGGAGGACATCGTCGTCTATTCCATCGACGAGGTCTTCCTCGATGTGACGGACTATCCTTATGACTGCACCGCCCATGAGCTGGCGCAGACCATCATCCGCGACGTACTCGAAACGACCGGCATCACGGCGACGGCCGGCATCGGAACGAATCTCTTCCTCGCCAAGGTCGCCATGGACATTGTGGCAAAGCACATTCCGGCTGATGAAAACGGCGTGCGCATCGCAGAGCTCGATGAAATGAAATTCCGCAGGGAGCTCTGGCCACACCGGCCGCTGACGGACTTCTGGCGTATCGGCGCGGGCACAGCCCGGCGGCTGGAGCGCATGGGCGCGCTCACCATGGGCGAGGTGGCGCAGCTCAATGAGGACGCGCTGTACCGCACCTTCGGCATTGACGCGGAGCTGCTCATTGACCACGCCTGGGGCCGGGAGAGCACCACCATTGCCGATATCAAGGCCTACAAGCCCCGGACACGCTGCCTGTCCTCGGGGCAGGTGCTGCCGAGGGGATACAGCTTTGAGGAGGGGCGCACCATCGTGCGCGAGATGGCGGAGAGTGCAGCGCTGGAAATGTTCGGCGCGGGGCTGAGCTGCCGGGGCATCACGCTCTACCTGAGCTATGGCTACGCCTCCCCCGTTCCGCCCTCACGCGGCAGTCTCTCCCTCTCGTCTCCAAGCGCCTCTATGCGGCAGATCGCCGACAATGCGGAGCTTATATATTCCCGCATCAGCGACCGGCGGCAGAAGATACGTAAGGTTAACATAACTTTAGAAAAGCTGACGGACTGCCCCTGTGAGCAGTACGACCTGTTCTGCGACGAAAAGGCCCTTGAAAAGGAGAAGAATCTGCAATCGGCGATGCTCTCCATCCGGGGCAAATACGGCGGGCGGGGCATCTTCAAGTGTCTCGATCTCAAGGAGGAGGCCACCGCCCTTGAGCGCTTCCATCAGATAGGAGGGCACAGAGCATGAGAAAGGCCATGTCCCCCGCGGAGCGGGCAAAGCAGTTCATGCCCTTTGCCGCGCTCGAGGGGCTGGAAAACTCCCTGTATGAGCGCACCCAGCGCCCGCAGGAGCGGATAATACTGGCGGAGGACGCCCAGGCGGAGTTAGATATGCGCCTGCGCAGCCTCACCCTCGGCGAGAGGGTGCTTGTGACGCACTACATGGGCATGGGCTATGTGGAGACCGAGGGCATTCTGCGCCGCATCGACCCCATAGACCGCAGCATCACCGTTGACGAGCTTGTTATAAAGCTCTCCGCGCTGCTGGATATACGCAAAATGTAGCCAAAGGCAAAGCCTTTGGCTACAAAAGATTAGGCATTATTTTCTCCGGGCTCGGATTTTGGGGAGCAGCGCTATGAAAATTCCGGCGAAGAACAGAACTATGCAGAGGTTAAACAGCCATTCAAGATTGTTCATTTCCAGATATGCGGGAAGGCCGGATTTAATCAGCCCGTCACCCGTGCCATAAGGCATGGCATACGAGATGCCGTACGTTCCGAGCGAGCCTTCAATGGCCATTATGAGCAGGCCGGCGGCGCTGAGCAGGGACAATATGCCGCCAAGGATGACGCAGAGCCTCCCGGTGTATATTTCGGACATGCTGTCCCCCTTTTGCCGGACGGCGGGTATGTCATTGTCGCTTTCGTACTCGTCATGCAAAAGATAATCCGTGGACACGCCGAAGAGCCTGCTGATTTGCAGAACATTTTCCGTGTCCGGCATGGCGGTATTTTGCTCCCATTTTGACAGCGCCTGCCGCGAGACCCCTATCTGTCCGGCAAGCTCCTCCTGCGTCCAGCCGCGGGCTTTCCTCATGCCTTGCAGCTTCTCTCCAAATGTCATGCGGGCACCTCATTTCGATTTGATGTTCAAAGTATAGCATCAAAGTGCCGATTTGACCACCAGCTTCGCTTTACATCCGCGCAACTTGGGCTTACACGACAGATATTTGGCTTTGCGCGAGGGTTTATTTACATAATATTATTCACATAATTTAGTTTACTTCACTTTTATCATAACGCGCATGGCGTTAAGCACGGCCAGCACCATGACGCCCACATCGCCGAACATGGCGATCCACATATCAGCGAGGCCGAGCGCACCCAGCAGCAGAATAACGGCCTTGACGCCGAGGGCAAAGACGATGTTCTGGCGCACAATGCGCATCGTGCGGCGGGCGATGCGCATGGCAAGGGGCAGCTTCGAGAGCTTATCGTCCATGAGCACAATGTCGGCCGATTCGATGGCGGCGTCGCTGCCGAGCGCACCCATGGCAATGCCCACGTCGGCGCGGGTCAGCACTGGGGCATCGTTTATCCCGTCGCCCACGAAGGCGAGCTTCCCCTCGCCGAGCAGGCTCTCAACCTGCTCCACCTTCTGCCCCGGCAGAAGCCCGGCGCAGACCCTGTCAATGCCAAGCTTCTCGCCCACGGTGCGGGCAATCTCCTCCCTGTCGCCGGTGAGCATGACGGTGGTCTCAACGCCGAGGGCGCGCAGCTCCTTAATCGCCGCGGCGGCCTCGGGCTTTATGGCGTCGTTTATGAGTATATGGCCCATATACTCGCTCTGCTGTGAGACATGGATGACCGTGCCGCTCAGATGGCACTCATGCCAGTTTGCGCCGACCTTGTCCATGAGCCTGCCGTTGCCGACATAGTAGAGCTTTCCGTCCACCTCGGCGCTCAGGCCCATGCCCGCAAGCTCTGTGACCTCGCCAAGGCGGGATTTATCAATATCCCTGCCATGGGCGCGGATGATGGACTCTGCCACGGGGTGATTGGAATAGCTCTCGGCGGTGGCGGCTATCTCAAGCAGGGTCTCCTCGTCCACCTTCTCGGGGTGCACGGCTTCGACCTGAAAGCGGCCCTGAGTGAGCGTGCCGGTTTTGTCCATGACGACGGTCTTTACCTTGGCGAGAACCTCCATATAGCTCGCGCCCTTGATGAGTATGCCCTGCCTGGAAGCGCCGCCTATGCCGCCGAAGAAGGACATCGGCACGGACACCACCAGCGCGCAGGGGCAGGACACCATCAGGAAGATGAGCGCTCGCTCAAGCCACACAGACCACACTTGGCCGAAGAGCAGCGGCGGCA
>URPA01000097.1 GCA_900549545.1 uncultured Eubacteriales bacterium | reverse complement strand
AACATTTCTTAAATATGGTTTAAATATTTGTCTTGGGTCGATTTTATGGTATAATGACACTGCGATATACTATATAAACTGCCGCCGTATCAAGGCTCCCCTGCGTAAGGGGAGCTGGCGCGGAGCGCCTGAGGGGTCGTAAATGTGCGGCTTCTGGGCACCCAAGCAAAAGCAACTGAGGAGAACAATCCCTCAGTCAGCCAATGGCTGACAGCTCATCTACGCGCCAAGAGCCGCCGCGTTGCGGCGGTTGCGCTCCGAAACGCGCCTGCGGGCACAGCTTTACACAAGGGAGCCTTTGGTCTGGAACCTTCCTCCGCGATTTTCAGCCGACGGGCTTACAATAATACGTCTTTTATTAAGAAATTCAATTTGAGGTGTTTACATGGAAATGCAAAAGAGCGGACTGCCCGCTATTCTGGTTGTGGATGACGACCCCGATATCAGAAACGTCCTCAATCTGCTGCTCAAGGACGGCTATCGCGTCCATGAGGCGGCGGACGGGGCGGCCGCGGTGGATTACATCCGGCGCAATCCTGATACCGACCTTATTATATTGGATGTGATGATGCCCGGCATGGACGGGATAAGCGCCTGCTCCAAGCTCCGGGAGTATTCTAACGCACCGGTGCTGTTTTTGACGGCGAAATCCGCCGAGGAGGACAGAATTGCCGCTTACGGCAGCGGCGGGGATGATTTTCTCTCCAAGCCCTTTTCACAGGCGGAGCTTCTCGCGAAGGTCAGCTCCCTTCTGCGGCGGTACCGCGAGTACAGGGGCAAGCCCAATTCCGCCATGGTCGCCGAGAACCTTGAGATGGATTTTGACAACCACACCGTCACGAGCTTCGGTCAGCCCGTCACGCTGACGGACACGGAGTACGCCATTCTTGAGTACCTGCTCAAGAGGCGCGGCATCACCGTTACGGCGGCTGAGCTTTACGAGGCCGTGTGGAAGGAGCGCTTTCTCCCCGGCTCGGGCAACACCGTGATGGTGCACGTGCTGAACCTGCGCCGCAAGATAGAGGAAAACCCATCCAGCCCGAAGATTCTGCGCACCATCTGGGGAAGGGGCTATCAGATTGACTAAGCGCTTTCATCTGCCCAGCTCCCTCAACGCGAAGATGCTTTACACGATAATGCTCGCGGCAAGCTGCGCGCTGCTGGTGTTCGGGGTGATATACGGCGCGGGAAGCTACGCGCTGGATAAATATTACATGAGCGCGGACTCGGTTGCCTCCCGCAAGGCGGAGATCTATGCCAATTTCAGCCTCTACGTGCAGGATAACGGCATCACCGGCGATGACGCGGCATCGATAGCCCGCTGGGAAGGCAACACCGATTATGTGACGGTGGTGGTCGCCGGAGCGGACGAGGATTTTGCCCCGATGGAGCCGATAGAAAGTGTGCCCGCAGAGAAGTCTGCGGAGGACGCCGCCGTCGCTGAAGGTGCGGATGCCGACATTTCCGTTGCCTCCGCCGGGGCATCTGACCCCGCCGAGCGGAGCATAATGCCCATGGGCGCGCCGACGCCCTCCCCCACCCGGCCAAGGCAGGAGGTATATTACAGCCAGCAGTACGGTATGCTCTACCCCATGCACTTTTCTGACGGGATATACCGCATCGCCATAAGCGACACAAGCCAGATCCGCGAGGCCGCCATGAACCGAATCACCGCGGTCATCGTGGCAAGCGTTGTGTTTATTTTCATTGTGCTTGGCTATGTGGGCAGGCTCACAAAGCGCATATACAAGCTCACCGGTGAGGCCGCGGAGATCGGCGGCGGAGACCTTGACCATGAGATAACCGTCTCCGGCAGGGACGAGCTCTCCATGCTCGCCCGGCACATGGACTATATGCGCCGCGCCGTCATCGAGCGCATGGGCAACGAGCGCCGCGCCTGGCAGGCGAATACTGAGCTTATAACCGCCATCTCCCATGATATACGCACACCTATGACCAGTCTTATCGGCTATCTCGGTATTTTGGACGAGAACAATTTTGAGGACAAGGCGCGCTGCCATGAGTTTGTGGGCTATTCCTACGGCAAGGCCATGGAGCTCAAGGAGCTGACGGACGAGCTGTTCAAGTATTTTCTGGTGTTTGGCCGCTCCGATCTGGAGATGAACATGGAGGAGATGGACGGGCGGCTTCTTCTGGAGCAGCTTTTCAGCGAGGCGGAGTTTGACCTGCGCGACGCGGGCTTCAGCATCCAGCGCATTGAGTTTGAGGGCGAGTGCACCGTCTGCGCTGACCCCATGTACCTCAAGCGCGTCATTGATAACCTTGTCTCCAACGCGAAGAAATACGCCGATAAATCTAAGCTCATCGTCGTTCTCACGGAGCTTTCGGAGGACACGGTGTCTGTCACCGTCTCAAACTCCATCCCCCTCTCCGCCGACCGCGTGGAGAGCACCAAAATCGGCATACGCACCTGCGAAAAGATAATGCAGCATATGGGCGGCACTTTCACCACCCATCGGGATGATGACCATTTCTCCGCCGAGTTCACCCTCCCGGCAAAGCGGGTGGAGGCGTAAAAAAGCCCCCACTATTGATATCCCCCCCAAAAGTTATACACTTTTGGGGGGTATATCAATAGTGGGGGTTCGCCTGTTTATCCGAACATTTTTTTCAAATTCAGCGCGGCGGCTTTCAGCTCGTTTTTGCTGTATGAGTTATTTTCATCCGCCATCACGGCGCTGACAGCCTCCTTGGCGGAGATGCCGCCGGACACCATCGCATCCACAAGCATCGCCTCGGCGGATACCGTGTGCTCGGTCTTGTTGAAGATATAGTCCTTCCCGACCTCGATAACCACGGCGTATTCGCCCTTGTCGTAATTGCCCTTGGCCAAAAGCTGCTCCTTCACCTGCGCGGGCGTGCCGCGAAAGCTCATCTCGTGCAGCTTTGTCATGTCATTGCAAAGGCACATGCGCACATCGGCCTGCTGGTCGATGAAAAAGTCAACCAGCTCCATGATGCGCTTGGGGGACTCATACAGCGCGAAGGTGCGCGTATCACCCCGGCGAAGCTTTTCAAGCAGGCGGCGGCGCTCGGCATTCTCGCGCGGGAAGAAGCCCACGAAGCCGAATGTGCTCAAATCAAAGCCGGAGATGGAAAGCGCCGTCACCGCCGCGCAGCAGCCGGGGACACCCACGACCCTTATCTCCTCCTCCACCGCGGCCTTTATCAGCTCATTGCCGGGGTCGGAGATGCAGGGCGTGCCCGCGTCGGTGACGAGCGCCACATCGAGACCTTCTTCCAGCATGCGCGCAACGATGGGCGCAGCGCGGTTTTCCTCATTATGCTGATGGTTCGAGACGCAGGGCGTGTTGATTTGAAAATAAGTGAGCAGCGCGCGGGTCACG
>URPA01000096.1 GCA_900549545.1 uncultured Eubacteriales bacterium | reverse complement strand
CCTCTCAAAATTGAACCCGCTTCGCTGGGCTTCAATTTTGTTTTGGATGGCTGACTGCTCCCCTTACGCAGTGGAGCCTTTGAACGATGCAAATTGAAAGAAGCTGCATAAAGTTGACCTCCGTGCCAACCTTGGCGCCCCCTTGAGGGGGAGCTGGCTTGTCGCGAAGCGGCAAGACTGAAGGGGGGGTGTCCTGTTTCTATCTAATTCTGGCCCCCTATCGGCGCTTCGCGCCACTTCCCCCGGTGGGGGAAGCAAGTTAGTGCGGTGCAAAATCCGCGCCTCGTGCAAAAAAGGTACGCTTCATAAAATGAAGCGTACCTTTTTTATATCTTTTATATCCCGGTTTCCGACTCAAAGCCTCACTGCTCAGCAGGCTCGAAATCCTCCCGCCCGTGGTGGCACAGCGGGCAGACATAGTCCTCGGGCAGTTCCCCGTCGCAAGGCTCGAAGTGGCCGCAGACGGTGCAGATATATCCCTTGTGCTTGTTGACGACAGCGGGCACAACATGCTCGAAGTCCTCCTTGCCGTGCTTGCACAGCGGGCAGACAAAATCCTCCGGCAGCTCGCTGCCCTCGTGGAAATAGCCGCAGACCTTGCAGATATAGCCCTCGCCGCGCTCGGGAGCGGGGTTCTTTTTGGGCTTGATATGGGCATGGTAATAGGCATAGGTGCAGGAAGGCGCGTCGGAGAGGACCTTCGCCTCCACGACATTTGCGATATAAAGGGTCTGCGTCTCAACATCCTTCACATCAATGACCTCGCAGGAGAGGACGGCGTTGGTGTACTGAGGAATGTAGCGGATGCCGTTTGCCATGCGCTCGTCATAGGGAACATCGGCAAACTTATCCACATCCCGCCCGCTCTGGAAGCCAAAATGCTGGAACAGGCTGTACGGTGCGTCCTGAGTGAGAATGGAGATGTTGAACCTACCCGCCTTCATCACCATGTCGCAGGTGTTGTTCTTTTTGATGACGGAGATGGTTATTTTCTTGGGGTCACAGGAGGCGACCTGTCCGGCTGTGTTGATGATGCAGCCGTAGTCCTTGCCGTCAACCCGCGTGGTCAGAACCTCTACGCCGTAGGAGAAGCGGTTAAAAACCTTGTTGTCCACCATGTCGATAATGCTTGCGGCGGCGGTCGGCTCAACAGCGGCGGCAGCAGGGCGAATGTCTGCGGCAATAGCGTCGGCCAGCGCGTCCATGGCCTCAAGCTGGTTTTCCTTGAGTGCGGAGCGCAGGCTCAGGTTGTCGCCTATAAACTCCGTGCCCTTCACGCCCTCGAGCATGCCGCGCATGAGCTTGCCGCTGGTAGCGGCCCAGCTGCCGTTCTCGATGATGGCGACCTTGCGGCCCTGAAGATTGTGGTTTGCAATATCGTGCAGGAGGTTTTCCATTGTCACGAACACCCCGGCGTTGTAGGTCGTGGAGGCAAAAACCAGATGGCTGCACCTGAACGCGTCGGAAACTATATAGCTTGCAGGGGTGACAGAGGTGTCGTACATTCGCACGCGGACGCCGCGCTCATTGAGCTTCACGGCGAGGATGTTTGCGGCGTTCTCCGTGTGCCCGTATACGGAAGCGTAAGCTATCAGCACGCTCTTTTCCTCAGGGGTGTAGCTGCTCCAGAGCAGGTACTTTTCAAGATAATCGCCGAAGTGCTTTCTCCACACAAAGCCGTGCAGCGGGCAGACATAGTTAAGCGTAAGCCCGGCGGCCTTTTTGAGCACCGCCTGCACCTGCGCGCCGTACTTGCCTACTATATTAGTATAGTAGCGGCGGGCCTCGTCAAGATGCTCACCCATAAAATCTGTCTCGTCGGCAAAGAGGCGGCCGTTGAGCGCGCCGAAGGTTCCGAAAGCGTCAGCGGAGAAAAGGATGCCGTCCACCGTGTCATAGCTCATCATGACCTCGGGCCAGTGGACCATCGGCGCCATGACAAAGGTGAAGCTGTGCTTGCCGGTGGAAAGGGTGTCCCCTTCCTTAACGAGGTCGATTTTGCCCGTCATGTCCAGATCAAAATACTGCCCCAGCATGGTCTGGATCTTCGCGTTGCAGACAATGCGCGTCTCCGGGTGGCGGATGATGAGCGACTCGATGGTCGCCGCGTGGTCAGGCTCCATATGGGAAATGACCAGATAGTCAAGGGGCCTGCCGCCCAGCGCGTAGGCCAGATTTTCAAAGAACGTGCCCTCGACGGCCTTGTCCACCGTGTCAAACAGCACGGTCTTTTCGTCCAGCAGCACATAGGCGTTGTAGGAAACCCCATCGGGCACTCCGTAAACGCCCTCAAAGCAGGCAAGGCGGCGGTCGTCCGCGCCGACCCAAATCAAATCATCTAAAACCTTTCTTGTGCAGTGCATATTTTATTCTCCTCTCTTTTTAATCAACCGCTGAACAAATCTTCTCGGCGCTTTGCGGACAATTTGCGCCCTGATTTTGTCAGATTTTCTTGAAATACACAAAGTATGTCTGCAAAAATCTGCCTTCATCAGAACACAAATTCTCTTGCAAATCTCTCTCGCCGATTTATTCATCGGTTGATTCCGTTATCCCGATAAGGTAAATTCAGCTTTGTTTGTAATTCTATCATTTTACTCTTGCCTGCGCAAGCAGAAAATGGTATATTTGTACGGCGAAAGTCAAAATAAAAATATAAGGAGTTGAGCAGTTATGGCAGATATTAAAATCATTGGCTCCGGCAGTATAAGCGCGGAGCAGGCGGCGCAGGATTTTGAGAGCGCAAAGGCTTTTGATAAGCTCCGGGTCGGCAGGCTGGGCGTGTATTATAAGAGCGGCTTCAAAACCCGCCTTATCCCGTATGGTGAGCTTGAGCGGGTGTTCATCCGCATACATGAGGTCAACGGCAAGCTCTGCTGCGGCAGCTCCGTTTTCCAGTATTTCCGTGTGGTTTTCGTCAAGGACGGCAAGGAGTTTGCCGATGTGATTTCCGAGGATGAGGCCGCCATGGACGCCGCCCTCGCCGCGATACATGAGGCCGCCCCCGACCTCGCAATAGGTGTAGCGGAAAAGGAGTAAAAACGAGTAAAAAACCAGCCCTCGGGCTGGTTTTTTGTTGCGTGTAGCAACTTCGCGTCCACTTGCTTCCCCCAGTGGGGGAAGTGTCAAGCCTCGAAGAGGCTTGACGATAGGGGGGGCTGGTTTGCTTCGGGGTAAGATAGTGCAGAGAGCGCGTTCTCAACTTTCTTGATGTCAAGAAAGTTGCAAAGAACCACTCAGGAGGGGAAGATTGCGTCAAAAGGAGCTAACTGCATTTCATTTCCCGTTGGCACGGAAAATTACATATCCGTTTGCTCCTTTTTCCTTTCAAAATCATGACCGGCTATGCCGGGTCATGATTTTGTATAAACGGTAGCGAACCACCCTAATTGAAACGAGTAAAGAGGAGTGCCTCTTTACAATCTCCCGTGC
>URPA01000095.1 GCA_900549545.1 uncultured Eubacteriales bacterium | reverse complement strand
TGGAGACGATAGCCGCCGGGATAGGCTCCGATGTGGCCTTCTGCGTGGCGGGGGGCACAGCCCTCGCTCAGGGGCGCGGGGAGCTTCTCTCCCGCCTGCCGGATATGCCGGAGTGCTATTTTGTCATATGCAAGCCCGGCTTTTCCATCTCTACGCCGGAGCTTTTCCGCAGCATCGACAGCGCCCCCCTGCGCCACCACCCGGACACCGCCGGGATTCTTGACAGCCTTGACCGGGGCGAGCTTGAGGGCATCTGCCGCAGGCTCTACAACGTGTTTGAGGATGTCAGCGACCGGCGCATAAAAACCGTGGGCGAGATTAAAAGCCGCCTGCTGGACTGCGGCGCGGCGGGCGCGGTCATGACCGGCACCGGCTCCGCCGTTTTCGGCATCTTTACCGACGCGGCCACGGCGCAAGAGGCGCAGAGCGCGCTCTTGCGGGAGTACCGCTTCTGCTGCGTGGCGGAGCCTGTAAAGGCACTGCTCTGAGTTTGAAACAGCAAAAAACCGTCTATACTATGTGTACATTACCTCATGTACATTACATAGTAAGGCGGTATTTTTTATGAAAAAGCAGGCAGACAAGCTTAAAATATGGGAAGCGGCAGCGCTCTGCGCGCTGTGCGTAAGTCTTTTGACCGGGGTCTGGGCCGAGGCGCGGCAGCAGTCGATAAGCGCAAGCCTTGTGCGGCTCCATGTCATCGCCGCGAGCGACGAGCAGGCCGAGCAGGAGCTGAAGCTGCGCGTGCGCGACGCGGTGCTCGAGTATCTTGAGCCAAAGCTCAGGGGCGTTGAGAGCGCCGCCGAGGCACAGGAGATAATCGGCGCGGACCTGGAGGGCATAGGCCGGGCGGCGGCAGCCGTCTCCGAGGGGCGGCGCGTCACCGTCAGCCTCGGGGAGGAGCGCTATCCCACCAGAGAATACGCCGCCTTTACCCTGCCCGCCGGGCGCTATGAGTCCCTGCGGGTCATTCTCGGCGAGGGACGGGGGCACAACTGGTGGTGCGTGGTGTTCCCGCCGCTTTGCCTGAGCGCCGCCGAGTGCGAGCAGGCGCAGCAGGTCATGAGTCAGGAGGACTACGCCCTCATCACCGGCGAGGCGGATTACGAGATACGCTTCCGGCTCGTGGAGCTCTGGGGCGAGCTTGTAAGCCTCCTCGGTGCTGGACAATAATGGATTTATAGCTTATAATATGCCCATCTCGATATCGAAGGGTGGTACATATGAAATTAGCTAATATAATAGTAGGCGGCCAGACCCATCTGGCCCTTGTGACGGAGCGCGGCGTGGTGGACGCGGGCAACGGCCTTACCATGGAGCAGGTTATCGCCGGGCAGGCTATGGATAAGCTGCGGGCCATGGCGGCAGATAAGAGCCTGCCCGTGGTTGAAAGCCCCGTATACGCCAATGTCCTCAGTCAGGTCGGCAAGCTCGTGTGCGTGGGGCTCAATTACAAGGCCCATGCGGACGGGGTGAAGATGCAGCTCCCCGAATACCCGATTTTGTTCTCGAAGTTTGCCAACGCCCTCGCCCCCTGCGGCGCGGATGTGACCCTGCCCCCCTGGGAGCACAGCTATGATTACGAGGCGGAGCTTGTCATCGTCATGGGCGAGAGCGCCTGGAATGTGAGCGAGGAGGAGGCCATGTCCAAGGTCTTTGGCTACTCCTGCGGCAATGACCTGAGCCTGCGGGACGCGCAGATGCGCAGCGGCCAGTGGCTCATTGGCAAGACCATGCCGGGCTTTGCCCCCTGCGGCCCCTGCATAGTCACCGCGGACAGTCTCGACGTCGCGGCGGGCATAGCCGTGCGCAGTCGGGTAAACGGCGAGCTGCGGCAGGACGGCAACACCGCCGACATGATTTTTGACTGCGCCAAGGTCATCAGCTATGCCTCCAAATACATCGCCCTTGAGCCGGGCGACCTTATCTTCACCGGCACGCCCAGCGGCGTCGCGCTTGAAAAGGATGCCGCCGCCCGCTGGCTCAAGCCCGGCGACGTGGTGGAGGTCGAAATTGAGGGCATAGGCACACTGACCAATCGCATGATATAACAAAAACAGGGCTTACCCCCAAAAAGTAAGCGATGGATAAATTATCAAGAGTGATTTGTTCAGCGATTACTTCAAAAGGAAGGAGGCAAAACCCATGTTTCCGATACTTAAAATAATACCCGCGCTGCTGGGCTGTCTCGGCTGCGCGGTGTGCCAGCGGCACTTTTTGCAGGCAAGCCGGGAGCAGGATTACCGATCGGCGTTTTTCTTCAAGGGCGCGGCGGGGCTGTGCTTCGTGGCGGTGGGCGCGCTCGCGGCCACTGAGTGTAATAGCGGCGCCTTCGCGTGGCGGACGGTGGCGGGGCTGCTGCTCGGCCTGCTGGGCGACCAGCTTCTGGCGATGCGCTTTCTGCGCGTGAGGCAGCACGATATGTTCTTCGCGCTGGGCGGTGTCGCCTTCGCGCTGGGACATGCGACGTACATAGCGGCTGTTTTGAGCCTCGGCCCCTTCTCTTTGGGCATTGCGGGCGCGGTTTTTCTCGCGGGGCTCGTTCTCTCCGCGCTGTATTCCCTGCTGCGCAAGCCGGATGCCGGGCGCTTGCAGCTGCCGGGGATGCTGTATATCGCGCTGGTCGTCGCGATGTGCGCCATCGCCTGCGCCAGCGCCGCCGCTAAGCCCGATGCGGGCAGGATAATGTTCGCCCTGGGCGCGGCCTGCTTTGTTGTGAGCGATAACATTCTCTGCGCGTACAGCTTTGGCAACAAGCGCGAGAATTATATGAACAGCGCCCTGCATATAGCTTATTACTCCGCGCAGCTGCTCATCGGCCTGAGCATGGCGTTTATATAAAAAATATGCGGTTCCTTTCGGAACCGCATATTTTTTATATATTTTCCGCAAGCTGCGTCACAATATGCTGGCACATGAGCAGGCCCGCCGTGGCGGGGACCCATACCAGCGAGCCGGGGACGCTGCGGCGGCCGGGAGGGGGCGGCTCAAGCTGCTCAGGCTCCATGCCCTCCTCGGGGCTGAAAACCACGCTGTGATGCTCAACGCCGAGCTTTCGCAGCTCCTTGCGCATGACGCGCGCCAGCGGGCAGCCATAAGTCTCGGATATATCGGCGATGCGCAGAAGCTGCGCGTCTTTTTTATTGCCCGTACCGAGCGCGGAAATAACGGGAATCCCCCGCTCCCGGCAGCTGAGGATCAAATCCAGCTTGCAGGAGACAAGGTCAATAGCATCCGCCACATAATCAGGCTCACCCGCGCCGAAGAGCACGGCCCGGTTCTCGCTCTCATAGCGGCCAACGACCGGGGCGATCTCGCTATCCGGCGCAAGGTCCCGGAGCCTCTGGGCCAGCACCTCAGCCTTCGGCAGGCCGATGGTGGAGTCAAGGGCGCAGAGCTGACGGTTTATGTTGCTGCGGCTGACGCAGTCCTCATCAATAAGCGTGAGCCTGCCGACGCCGCTGCGCGCCAAAGCCTCCGCGCACCAGGAGCCCACGCCGCCAAGGCCCACCACAGCCACATGGCTGCGGCGAAGCTTCTCCATGGCGGCGCTGCCAAGCAGCG
>URPA01000094.1 GCA_900549545.1 uncultured Eubacteriales bacterium | reverse complement strand
AAACACCGGCCGAAGTTTTGGCAGATAGTGTTGCACTTGCTTGACAATCCGCCGCTGTCGCGCAGCGACTGAGAGGTCGCCTCCGCAATGAAAATTTTTTGAAAGGTCAAGGCGAACAATATGCTGTCCGCCTTGACCCTGTTTAGGTCTGTTATTCTTTTTCCTCAAGCCGTTTGACGCGATCTTCCAGCTTCTCTATTTTATCTTCCATCGCCATAAAGCCGGACACAAGCGCCGCAATTACAAGCGAGCAGGCCGCTATCGCCACAAACCAGCGCTCGTTGAAATCAAAAAGCATCCATCCGCCGAAACTAATAAATAAGAAACACAAAATCAGCGTCACGGCATAGATTTTTATAAATTTCATCGTTTTCTTCCTCCCGCTCACTCGTCCAGCTTGAGTACCGCCAGAAAGGCTTCGGTCGGTATCTGCACAGTACCGAGCTGCCGCATCTTCTTTTTGCCCTCTTTTTGCTTTTCAAGCAGCTTCTTTTTGCGCGTGATGTCGCCGCCGTAGCACTTGGCGAGCACATCCTTGCGCATGGCCTTGACCGTCTCGCGGGCGATTATCTTGCCGCCGATGGCCGCCTGAATGGGCACCTCAAAAAGCTGGCGCGGAATATTGTCCTTGAGCTTTTCGCAGAGCTTGCGCGCTCTGGGATAGGCCTTCTCCCGGTGGGCGATAAAGCTCAGCGCGTCCACCTGGTCGCCGTTTATGAGCATGTCCACCTTCACAAGGTCGCTGGTCTTATACTCGGAAAGCTCATAATCCAGCGAGGCATAGCCCTTTGTGCGGGCCTTGAGGGTGTCAAAAAAGTCATAAATTATCTCGTTTAGCGGCATCTCATAGTGCAGCTCCACAAGGCGGGCGTCGAGATACTGCATGTTTTTATACACACCGCGCCTGTCCTGACACAGCGGCATGATGTTGCCCACAAACTCATTGGGCGTGATGATGGAGACCTTTACATACGGCTCGTACGCTTCCGCAATGGTCACGGTGTCGGGATAATTGTGGGGGTTATCGACCATGACGGTGCTGCCGTCGGTCTTGACGACCTTGTAGATGACGGAGGGCAGGGTCGTGACCAGCTCCAAATCGAACTCGCGCTCAAGGCGCTCCTGAATTATCTCCATATGGAGCATGCCCAAAAAGCCGCAGCGGAAGCCGAAGCCGAGCGCGACGGAGCTCTCCGGCTCGTAGGAGAGGCTTGCGTCATTGAGCTTGAGCTTTTCCAGCGCGTCGCGAAGATCCGGGTACTTGGAGCCGTCCTCGGTGTAAATACCGCAATAGACCATGGCTCTGGCGGGGCGGTAGCCGGGCAGCGGCTCGGCTGCGGGGCGCGGTGCCTCGGTGACGGTATCGCCCACGCGGGTGTCCTCGACATTCTTTATGCTGGCCGTAAAGTATCCCACGTCCCCGGCGGAAAGCTCCTCGCAGGGGTCAAGCCCGATGGGGCGCAGATGCCCCACCTCCAGCACCTTATAGCGTGCGCCGGTGGACATAAGCAGGACCTCGGTGTCCTTTTTGATGCGCCCGTCCATGATGCGCATAAAGACGATGACGCCCCGGTAATTATCATACTGGCTGTCGAAAATCAGCGCCTTGAGCGGCGCATCCGGGTCCCCGGACGGGGCGGGGACGTTTGCAACAACATCCTCAAGCACAGCGTCAATGTTTATGCCGGCCTTGGCGCTTATCTCGGGCGCGTCCTGCGCGGGGATGCCGATGATCTCCTCGATCTCGTCCTTGACGCGCTGCGGCTCGGCGGCGGGCAGGTCGATCTTGTTGATGACTGGCAGAATCTCCAGATTGTGCTCCAGCGCGAGATAGGTGTTCGCCAGCGTCTGCGCCTCCACGCCCTGCGAAGCGTCTACGATCAGCACCGCGCCCTCGCACGCAGCGAGCGAACGGCTGACCTCGTAGTTGAAGTCCACGTGCCCCGGCGTGTCGATCAGGTTGAGCGTGTACGTCTCGCCGCCGCGGGTGTAGCTCAGGCCGACGGCGCGCGCCTTGATCGTGATGCCGCGCTCGCGCTCGAGATCCATGTTGTCGAGCAATTGATCTTCCATGTCGCGCTGCTCCACCGCGCCGCACAGCTCGATGAGCCGGTCCGACAGGGTGGATTTTCCGTGGTCAATATGTGCGATGATGCTGAAGTTGCGGATTTTGGATTGATCGGTCATAAAATAAAAAACCTCCTTGGGAAAATCCACCCGGGGCCCCATCGCAGATGGGGCGCGCCGGATGGCGCGTTAAAAAATCAAGTTGCTGGGCCCCCAAAAGCGCCGCAGGGCCTCACTTCTTTTTCTCACCCTTGGCCTCCCGGCCCTCCATCAGGTGGTTGATCCGCTCCCCAGAGTTGTGGATCAACTGGAGCATGGACTGGTACAGCACCGGGTAGTCCCGGGCCAGGGCGGCGTGGTCCATCTCCGGCATCCGGCCCTTCTCCTTCACATGGGCGGACAGGGCGTCGGTCAGCTCCACCTCGCTCATGTGCAGGTCGGCGTCGGCCAGGCCGGCCATAAAGTGCCGCTGGGAGACGGAGAAAAAGTCCGGATTGTTGGCGGGGTTGGCGTGGTACAGGTGGCGGTACACCTGGTACAGGGCGGTGGACAGATAGTTCGACGCCGCCCGGATGGCCTCCCGGCTGCCGGTCTTGCCCAGCAGGTCAAAGAGCATCCCGACAGAATTGACCAGCAGCTTTTTGGACAGCAGAGCCAGCACGGAGCCCCGCATGGAGTTGTCCTTTTCGTCGCTGATGTCGTAGAGCTCCTCCGTCCCGATGGTGGTGCCGTCCCGGGTCAGGGTCCGGCCCAGCAGATAGTCGGCGGAGACGCCGTAGTAGTCACAGGCCTTGACCACAAAGGCCAGACCCGGCTCCCGGATCCCGTTTTCATAGTGGGAGAGCAGGGCCTGTGAAATGCCCAGGACGCCGGCGGCGGTACGCTGGCTGACGCCCTTTTCCTGCCGCAGCAGCGACAGGGTGCGGGAAAATTCTGCGTTCAAATTTCTCACCTCATACCAGAATCAATACACTTGGTATAGTATAAACGAGCATATACCTGACGTAAAGAGCTTTTTGCAAAATTTCGGCGATTTTTTTGGGATGGAAGCCTTCAAAATCTGGCAAAATAGAGGGGTGGTTGCCCTTGCATTTCAACATAAAAAATGCTACCATAGACCCAGTAAACAGGCGTTTTCAGTCTGAAAGTTCAGTTTTGGAAGGAATGGTTCAGTATGTTCAAGAAACTCATCGATATTCTGAAGGCACATCCCCGCAAGATCGTGTTCACAGAGGGAACCGACCCCCGTATCCTGGAGGCCTCCGCCCGCCTGCTGTCCGGTACATTCCTGACCCCCGTGCTGGTGGGCAATGAGGAGGCTGTCCGGGCCGCCGCCGAGGACGCCGGCTTCAACATCCGCGGCGCGATCATTGTCGATCCCGAGAACTATGAGAACATGGAGGCCATGGTGGCCAAGATGGTGGAGCTGCGCAAGGGCAAGATGACCGAGGACGAGTGCCGCACTGCTCTGAAGAAGGGCAACTACTTCGGCACCATGCTGGTGGCCATGGGCGAGGCCGACGCCCTGCTGGGCGGCGCGACCTACTCCACCGCCGATACCGTCCGTCCCGCCCTCC
>URPA01000093.1 GCA_900549545.1 uncultured Eubacteriales bacterium | reverse complement strand
CACCATTCCTTACGGAAGGTGCCACAAGCGCAGCTTTTTTTATAATTTTCTGCAACATTTGATGTCCGCCTTGCGACTATGTAAGCAGAGACGATAGAGAGGTGAGGCAGATGCTTGACAGCGATATAATCGCGCTGTATTTCGGCCGGGACAGCCGCGCCATTGCTTACAGCGAGGAGTGCTACGGGGGATACTGCTACGCGGTGGCCTATGGCATCCTTTCAAACCGGGAGGATGCGCAGGAGAGCGTGAACGACGCGTACCTCGCCGCGTGGAACTCCATTCCGCCCGCAAAGCCGGAGAGCCTGAAGGCCTATCTCGGCAAGCTCACGCGGCGAATCTCCATCAGCAGGCTGAGAAAATCCACCGCGAAAAAGCGCGGCGGGGGAGAGGCGGAGCTTGCGCTGGAGGAGCTGGGGGAGTGTCTGCCGTCGGGAGAGAATCTGCAAAGCGAGATAGAGCGCCGGGAGCTGACCGCCGCGCTCAATGAGTTTTTAAAAGAGCGCAGCCGCAGGGAACGCAATGTTTTCATCCTGCGCTACTGGTATCTGATGCCCACCGCGGACATCGCGCAGGCGACGGGGATAAGCCACAGCACGGTGCGCTCTATGCTCAACAGGACGCGCGCGGCCCTGCATCGGTATCTTACCCGGCAGGGGCTTATCTGAGAGGAGGGAAGAGCGTGAAAAACAATGAATTTTTGCTGGATGCCATCGGCGATATAGACGATGATTTTGTTTTATCGGCGGCGGAGTGCATAAGCGCGAGGCATACAGCGCCGGCAAAAAGGTCTGTGCGGCTCATCGTGATAAACGCGGCGGTGATAGCGCTGATAATCATGTCGGCGTTTGCGCTGGATCTGTTCGGTCTGCGGGCGCTTATCACAAAATTAAACGAGCCCACGCCTGAAAACAAAGTGACAATAGGTGCCGTCAGCCCGGATGTTGAGCAGCCCCAACGGAAATTATCCGTCACACCTTATGGCGTTGTGGACAGCGCCGAGTATCTTGCAAGCACCGAGTGGGCGGAGTTCGCGCTGGGATATGAGAGAAGCATGAGCGCCGAAGCGATGGAGAGCGGCAAAACCCCCAGCGCTTGGAGAAAGGAAAACTCCGACTTTTGCAGCAGCGAAGAAGAGTGGCAGATAAGCAATATGTATCATGTCTCAGACGGGACGATGCTTGAAAAACTCAAAGAAATAGGCGAAAAGTACTCCCTTGACCTCCTCAAAATCAGCACTCACTATCCGACGATGAGCACACTTTCGGACGCGGCAAATGTGGGGGAGCACATGAGAAATCTTGATTCCTTTTTTAACTCCTTCTGCTTTGAGGACGGCTCCTTCAAGGAGCAGGGGACCATATGTATAGACGAGACAGGATACTACTTTGTGCTGTACTGCGTAAATTCGGGCTATGTGTATCCCGTTGCCTGGGCTGAGGAGGACTGGGAAGCCTGGACTTACACCACAAAGGACGGGCACGAGGTAGCAATCTATTACTGCCCGGAGGCGTCAGCCCCTTGCAGGATAGCCTATGCCGGGGACGGGCGATTTCTTGAGATGGAAGTCGAATTGGGAAACTGTTATAGCAGTGACTACCACACGATTTGCGAGCAGCTTGCCGACTGCGTGATGCTTGACGCGCTGTTTGATTACGATGAATCCATGGCAGAGAGCTTCGCCGCCGAGGCGAAGAGAACGGAGCGGCACGCCACGAAGGAATCGGTACAGGAGGAGCCGTTCGTTTTTACGCGCGGAAAGGCGCTGATAGATGAAAAGACGGACGCTGCGGAGTATCTGACCGCATTTTTAAGCGGCGGCGAGTATCAGGCGAGCCTTGCCATGAGCCGGGAATACAACTTTATCCACGGATGGGAGAACGAATTCAGTTCTTACTCAAGACTCGAAGGGGACGGCTTTGAAAAGCGGGCGCAGGAGCTAAAAGAGACTTATGGCCTTGTTTCCCTGTTTTACTCGGATGATCCCCGGGAGATCAACAGGACATTTTCTTATCATTATGATTTCGGCGGGCGATATTCGACCATGTCGGAGCAGTTTGAAACGCTCTGGCAGGGCTGCTTTGTCGGGGAGCTTTTCCCGGCGGAGCGGGAGACGTGCATCCTCGTCACCAGTTCCCGCGAAGCCTTGCACTCCGTGCTGAGCATCTCAAACGAAAACGTCGGCTGCTGTGCCTATGCCATTAGGCGAGGCTGCATGATGTTGACACAGGATGAGGCCGACCTCAAGATAACCGATATAGACAGCGCGTGGCTGTACAGCGCGGACGATTGCTTTGTCTGCTGCGGCACACAGGAAGGCGTCGGCTCGCTTGCGGTGTACGAGACGGAGTGGGGCTGGTACATGCTGTGCGTTGACGGCGGCAGGGAGGAGCTTGAAAGCGCCCTGAGCGCCATGGACTTCACGCAGACGAGATGAACGAGGTAAAATTTTTGCCGTATGAAAAGCATCAAAGATGCTTTTCATACGGCATTTTTACATTCCAAGCGACTTAAAATACTCCATATTCTGCCGGACGGCGGGGGAATCAGGCTTATAGGCGGCGGCGAGGGCGTTCCAGCGCTGGGCGGCGTCATTGTCGCCCATGTGGTAAAAACAGAGGCAGAGCTGGATGCAGGGCAGAAAGCCGTAAGCGTCCGCGCTGACAAAGCCGCCGCAGTCATCCCGCCGGGGGCAGTCGAGCGCCCGCTTATACCAGTAGGCCGCCTGCTGCCACTGCTCCCGGTCAAAAAAGTGCCTGCCGATGTCGCAGCAGCTCTCCGCCCGGGGCAGGTCGAAGCTGAAGCTGTGCAGGAGCGCGGCAAGCGCCGCGCTGTCCTTTCCCTGCGCGTGCAGGCAGTAGGCAAGCTGGCGGCAGGCGTCAATCTTGTTCTCGACCCAGCCGGCGGGATTTTTAATAAACGCCGTCAGCACAGCTTCAGCCTCAGTATAGCGCCGGTGGTAGTACAGCTCCCGCCCATAGTAAAACTGCTCGCGCGGCTCAAGGGAAACGCCCTTTGCGATAAGCCCCTCGAATATGCGCAGATTGCGCTCCGGGTCGGAGGGGCGGAGCTTGCGATGGGTCACGGCGCAGTCACCGTAAACTACCTTGCCCGCCGGAGTGATGACCTCATGCACCGCGCCCTTCCAGCGGCAGGCAGGGGAGCTGCGGATGATGCGCTCGCGGTAATAGGAAAAGGTCACGTTCCCGCGCTCGTCAAAGCCGACGTGATAGGGGAGCATGACAATATCAGTGTCGCCTTCAAGCCCGGCCTTGAGCCGGGCAAATTTTGCCCGGTCAGGTTGGAGCAGGACATCGTCCGCGTCCAGCCACAGGCAGTAATCGCTCGCGGCGCGCTCAAAGGAGAAGTTCCGCGCGGCGGAGAAGTCGTCGATCCACTCAAAATCGAACACATTCTCGGTGTACCGGCGGGCGATGGCTTTGGTGTCATCGAGCGAGCCAGTGTCAACGATGATGATCTCATCCACCAGATCCCGCACGGAGTCAAGGCAGCGCGCGAGCACCAATTCCTCGTCGCGCACTATCATGCAAAGGCTTATCGTCACCATAGAATGTGTCGGGAGACGCGAATTTGCGCCTCCCATGGAATCAGGCTCCGGCAGGGCCGGTAGGGCCGCGCGGAATGGTGAGATTGAGGACGTAGTTCGGCGCGGTGCCGGTTATGGTGGCCGCTGCCTGACTGCCGGGCGCACCGGTGGTGACAGTGCCTATGGCGATGGTGGGCGTCGGCCCGGTAGGCCCGGAAGGCCCGGTAGCGCCAGTAGGCCCAGTAGGCCCAGAGGGACCAGTTGCACCGGAAGGGCCAGTAGCACCAGTGGGGCCGGTAGGCCCAGACGGGCCAGTCACGCCGGAGGGGCCAGTTGGGCCGGTTGGGCCTGTAACACCAGTTGCACCAGTCGGACCGGTAGCTCCGGTTACGCCGGTGGGCCCGGTTGGGCCGGTTATGCCATTGGCACCGGTTGCACCAGTTGCGCCTGTGGGGCCGGTAGGTCCGGTAGGCCCGGCTGCTCCGATTGCACCTGTTGCCCCGGTCGGGCCGGGGATACCGTCCGCGCCGGTGGGGCCGACTGCACCTGTTGCTCCGGCGGGGCCGTTAGCTCCGGTGGGGCCGGTCGGGCCAATGGGGCCTGCCGCAC
>URPA01000092.1 GCA_900549545.1 uncultured Eubacteriales bacterium | reverse complement strand
CTTGGGGTCAAAGTCAGAGCCGCCCTTGCCGCCGCCCATGGGCAGGGTGGTCAGGGAGTTCTTCAAAATCTGCTCAAAGCCGAGGAACTTGATAACGGAGAGGTTGACGGAGGGATGGAAACGCAGGCCGCCCTTGTAGGGGCCGATGGCGGAGTTGAACTGGACGCGGTAGCCGCGGTTGACATGGACAACGCCGTTGTCGTCCGTCCAGGGGACGCGGAACTCGATAACGCGCTCAGGCTCAACAAAGCGCTCAAGCAGACCGTTCTGCTCCCACTCGGGGTGCTTGTCCACAACCAGCTCAAGAGATTCAAAAACCTCTCTCACTGCCTGAAGAAATTCCGGCTCATGCCCGTCACGCTTCTCTACATCAGCGTAGACCCGCTTCAGATAATCGTTTGTCAGCATAAAAGACCTCCTATAAAATATATGTTTTTCTGCCGTTGCCCGTTTACAATATTTGGGCTTTCTGCTCTCAGTATAGCACATAGAATCGGCGCATACAAGAAAAAGAATCGTTAAAAAAATCATTAAATCCACCGGGTTAAGCAAATTTTCCGGCTTTTTACACAAAAATTAGACATGAATTTCGTCAAAATGAAAAAAGTAAAAAATTCCAGAAAAATACTTCTTGCATTAACACAAAGTTTATTATAAATTATATAATGGATGAATTTGGGAATGGAGATGGTCTGCGTGAGCATATCCAATATTATTGCGCTTCTTGGCGGAGTGGCGCTGTTCCTTTTTGGTATGGGCCTTATGGGGGACGGGCTAAAAAAAGTGGCCGGAGACAAGCTTGAGCTTGTGCTTTACCGCCTTGCGGGGACGCCGGCCAAGGGCATAGCCCTCGGCGCTGGGGTCACGGCCGCGATTCAGTCCTCCTCGGCGACGACTATAATGGTCGTGGGCTTTGTCAACTCCGGCATGATGAAGCTCGGGCAGGCTATCCCGGTTATTCAGGGCGCGCTTATCGGCACCAGCATAACCGGCTGGATCATCTGCCTTTCAAGCATTCAGGGCGCCGGCTGGGCCTCGCTTCTGAGCACGGCCACAATTACCTCTGCCATGGCCGTCGCTGGCATAATCCTGCGCATGTTCTCAAAAAACCAGAAAAAGCAGATCGGCGATATCATGCTGGGCTTCGCGGTTTTGATGTTCGGCATGCAGACCATGAGCGGCGCGGTGGCCCCTCTTAAAGAGAGCGAAACCTTTATCCGCCTGCTGATGACCTTCTCCAACCCCATCGTGGGCATTCTCGTGGGCGCGGCGTTTACCGCCGTTATCCAGAGCTCCTCCGCCGCAATCGGTATCTTGCAGGCGCTCTCCATGACGGGGGCGGTCAGCTTCGCAACCGCTTATCCGGTCATTTTAGGTGTCGCGATGGGTGCCGCCGTGCCGGTGCTGCTCTCGTCCGTCGGCGCGAAGGCGGACGGGCGCCGGGCCGCCATATCCTATCTGCTTATCGAGGTGCTGGGTGCGGTCATCTGCGGCATACTGTACTATTCGCTGGACGCGGCCATTGGCTTTGGCATAAACGGCATGATAGTCAGCCCCGTGAGCATCGCGCTTATAAATACGCTCTTCCGCCTGGCAACGGCCCTGATTCTCGGGCCGCTCAACAAGCAGCTCAAAAAGCTTGCGACGGCGCTTATCAAGGAGAGCGCGGACGAGCGGGAGATGAACGAGGTCCTCGACAGGCTCGACGAGCGCTTCCTCAAGCACCCCGCCCTCGCCATCGAGCAGAGCCGCCTGACTATCAACTCCATGGCACAGGCCGCCAAGGGCAACCTGCTCAATTCCCTGAGCCTGCTGAGTCATTACAGTGATGAGCTGTTTGAAAAAATTGAGCTGACCGAGGACTCGGTGGATATGTTCGAGGATAAGATAGGCAGCTATCTTGTGCAGATAAACACCAATGAGCTCAACAAAAAGCAGAACGAGAGCGTATCGAAATACCTGCACACGCTCAGCGATTTTGAGCGTATCAGCGACCACGCCATGAACCTTGCCGAGGTCGCGCAGGAGATTCACCAGAAAAAGCTGACCTTCTCCCCGGAGGCAGGCAAGGAGCTGGGCGTGCTGACCGACGCCTTGCAGGAGATCCTCGAGCTGAGCTTCTCCGCCTTCGCTGAGGACGATTTGGAAAAGGCCTACATGGTCGAGCCCTTGGAGGAGCGGATCGACCTTCTGTGCGACGAGCTTAAAATGCGCCATGTTGACCGGCTCCAGCAGGGGATCTGCTCCCTGTCCCACGGCTTTGTGTTCAATGACCTTATCACGAACTTTGAGCGTGTGGGCGACCACTGCTCGAACCTCGCCATCGCGATCATCGAGCTTGCCGCCAACGCCTATGACACCCACGGCTATGTCATAAACCTGAAAAAGCTCCACGCGCACAATTTTGACGCGCTCTATGAGCATTACACGGAGAAATACAGGATATAGTAGATAAGCGCCCCCGGAGCGAAGCTCCGGGGGCGCTTATATCATTTCGGCGGGATGAACACGGCGTTTGGGTCAAAATATCCGCTTGAAAACAGAGAGTTTACCGCCGAGAGATAGTCCGGCATGGTGCGGGATTTGTTGAGGGCCTTGGCCTCCCGCACTGCGCCGGGGAAGAGGCTGAGCATATAAAACCACAGCTCCTTCATGCGCGAGAGAACGTGGTGCTCACTTATCCCGGCAGCCTTCATGTCGGAGACAAGCGCGGCGTGAAACGCCCGCAGCTCCTCCTTCCGGAGGGCATCTCCGCCGGAGAGAACGCGAAACAGCGCGGGGTTTGCCGCCGCGCCCCGGCCGAGCATTATCTCCTCAAGAGCGGGGGCTGCGTCTGTCACCCGCTTTAAATCGGCGGGGCAGAAAACGTCCCCATTATAGCTTATCGGAAAGGGTGCTCCGCCCTCAAATGCGCTCACAAAGGCCGCAAGCTCCGGCTCGCTTTTATAAAAGCCGCTTCTGGGCCGGGCGTGGACTATGAGGCGGGAGAGGGGATAGCGGCGGTAAATTTCCATCAGGCGGGGAAACTCCTCGCCGCTGTCTATGCCGAGCCGGGTCTTGACGGAAATTTTCACCGGTGAGCGGGAGAAAACCTCACTCAAAAAGGCGTCCAGCTCCGCAGGCTCGGAGAGCATGCCCGCGCCCTTGTGCTTTGGCACAACGGTCGCCGAGGGGCAGCCCGCGTTGAGGTTAATTTCATCATAGCCCATCGCCGCGAGCTCCTGCGCAACCGAGAGAAACGCCCCGGCGCTGGAGCAGAGAATCTGCGGCACAAGGGAAAGCCCCGCGTTATTCTCCGGGAGCACGTCGCGCAGAGAGCCGGCCTTGAAGCGGCCCTGCCCGTCCGGCGCGATAAACGGAGCATAGTAGCGCGGCACACCGGGGAAAAACCGCGCGTGGGTGCGCCGGTAGATATAGCCTGTCACGCCCTCCATCGGGGCAAACTCAAAATTCATGTACGTCACCGCCTTATGAGCTTGTCTATAATTGTACCGTTCAATAAAAGGCCAGTCCCGCCGTACAAGTTGGCCTGGGATAATACGAGGCTCCGCCCCGTACCCTGTTAAACATGAAAAACAAAGCCTATGGGTCTTACTCAGGATTATATAAGTGAGAATTTTTATATTATTATATTTCCGCTTTTTGCGCGGTAGCCTTTTGGCGTAATACGAAACGCCTTTCGGAACACCTTTCCAAAATAGGCGCTATCAGAAAAACCGCACTGGTAGCTGATTTCTGTGATCGTCAAGCTGGAATTTATCAGCAGTTTTTTTGCTTCATTCAATCTGTAAGCCGTTATATACTCGACGGGGCTTTTATGAATACCCCGTTGAAAGCTGCGGGTAACTTCTCTTTCGCTAACCCCTGTTGCCTCGGCAATCTGCGCAACGGATATGTGTTCGGAATAATGGGCATGAACAAAAGACAGCATATTCCGAAGCCGATCCTGCTGCTCCGTCTTAAATATGTTCTTTTGATAATTTTCCCTGATTTCCTCCAATAGAAGAAGCCATGTTTCCGATAAAAGATTTCTTGTTTGAAACTCCATATCGTTTTGCGACTGCATTTCACAAAGCCGATAGAGGTTGGACAGAATTTTATCTGTTGTGGGCCGTCCCCGCCGAATGACATGGACCTCAATTTGACGATTGTTCGTGATTGGATCGACATACTTTGTTTCAAAGCGGCTTTTGAAATGTCCCCCTAAAAAAATGGGGTGAAAAATATGATTGATCTCCAGCGCTTTAGCTCACTACGGATAAAGAAGCAAGGAGAGGTTAAAAATTTTTGCCGTTCCCA
>URPA01000091.1 GCA_900549545.1 uncultured Eubacteriales bacterium | reverse complement strand
CGCCGCGCCGCTGCCGCCGTGGAAAGCGTTGGCCGCGAGGCTGATCGCCGGGGCCGGGGCCGAGAGGCGGCAGTCGTCAATATCCACCGGCTGAGGATCAAGCCGGAACATTTCCGCCGCCCGGTTATAGACCGAGGCCGGGCGCAGAGCGCCCCCGTCGCCGCCGCTTTGACTCATGCAGAGGTCCAGCCCCTGCGAGGGCAGGCTCAGGCAGTTATAGATAAGACTGAACTCCCGCCACAGCTCGCCGGAGCCCGCGCCGAGCTCGATGCCCTCACCGGCAAGGCGCTCACGCTCATCATCGGAGAAGACCCCGGCGTTTTCCTGCGCCATGGGCAGGCGCTCATCGCTGCATCCGAGCACAATGAGCTGCTTTATGCTGCGCCGGCGCATGCGGTCAAAGTCACCGGCGGAAACTCTGTCAAGGGACACGGGGATAGTGCCCACGTCGTATTTTGAGAGGCTGAGCATGAAGAGCTTTGCGTACTCCGCCCCGCTCATCTCCATATCGCCCAAAATGGCGGCGCTCTGCTCAAGGGCGTTGATGATGATGCCCCAGAGCTGGCGGTATTCCTGCGAAAGCTCCTCCCGGCCGCTCTCGTCGAGCTCCTGTGCGCGCTCGGTCAGGCGCTGCGGAAGCTCAAGCTCCTCCAGAAAGCGCGAGAGCGCCACCGCCTGCTCATGGGCGGTTCTGGCCTGATTGCTGCGCTGCTGCAAGGCGATAAGGGGCTCGGCTATCCGGCGGCGCAGGGCGTTTATCCGCTGCAAGCGCTGCTCCGTTTCTTCGTCATATTCCCCGCCGTAGCCGTCGGGGTGCTGGCGCCAGTCGCTCTCGCGCAGCCATGCCCCGCTGCGAAGCTGCCACATGAAGATGTAATTTGAAAGCTCGTCGCACTCGTCAAGGCTCAATCCGGTAAGCCCCGTGCCCATGTAGCTTATAAGCTCATCCGTATCCCAGCCGTTTTGGACAATCTCATAAGCGCCCGCTATGAGCGCCGGGAGCGGCTTTGCCATAATCTCGCTGCGCCGCGCGGTATAGAGCGGCACGCCGTAGAGCAGGAAAGCGTTTTCCAGCGCCTCGCGATAGTCCTCAAAGCCACGCACGGCAACGGCGATGTCCCGCCAGCGGCAGCCCCGCTCCCGCGCAAGCTCCAGAGCCCGGGCGGCGGCAAATTCGCACTCCGCGCCTATGCTCTCCGCCGTGTGCAGGGTGATGGGCGCGGCGTCAGGATATTCCTCCGCCCCATAGTTGAACATATTGTCGGCAAAATAGCCCAGCGGGCCGGTCTGCTCCTTTTCGGCCGTCTCTATGGCGCAGTCAATGCCCCGCTCCTTTGCCATGGCCAAGAGCTTGCGGCAGGCGCGGCGCGAGAGCTCATACACCTCGTTTACGCCGTCAAGGCTGTCAATGGTCATGCAGACCGTAAGCTCCGCGCCGGTTATAAGCAGTGCCTCGAGCAGCTGCTGCTCCTGCCGGGTAAAGTCAATAAACCCATCGACGTATATCGTTTTCCCCGCGCCGAGATGCGCGTCATACACGCTCTGCACCACGGCGCTGAGCCTGTCCACGGGGTCTGCCGCGCTGCCTGAGACAGCGGCGTCATAGGCTTCGCTGATAAGCGCCATGTCGTTGAGCTTATCCCCAAGGCTGCCGCCTATCTGCTCCGCGGCGCCTATGAGCATATCGGGCGTTATGCAGGCAGTCTTCAGCTCATCCAGCGCGGCGAGCAGCATTTCCTGTGTCTCTGCCTTGCGGCAGGAGCTGCCATAGACCCGAAGCTGCGTCCGCACCCGGTCCGCCGCCAGCGCCATGCACAAAAGCCTGCCGCCCTTGTCCATGTACTTGGCCGCACCCCCGCCGCAGATGCTCATCACCCGGCGGGCAAGCCCCGTGAAGCTGAAAACCTCCGCATAGAGGGACATGCTGTCCCCACACGCGGCGCAGAGCTCGCGCTCTGCCTCGTGGCTGTATTGCTCGGGCACTATGACGAGGCGCCCGCCCTGCCTTTTTTCGACAGCGGCGGCGATCTCTTTTATCATGGTTGCGGTCTTGCCCGTGCGGGCCTTACCGACAAGAAGTCTCAGCACAGCGCAGCACTCCTTCTCATTACTTCTGTTTTTTCACATTATAGCATATCCGCCGTATTTTGCGCAGATAATAAAAAAATTTCTGAAAATATTGAACTATGGCTGTATTTGTGGTATATATTATCTATTATGAAGCTGACATGAGCCGACCCGGTGCGGGCAAACTGCTCCCGCAGAATTTCTCAGCCGACCCGGTCAACGACCAAAATGGAGGTTTAACAATATGAAGTTTTCATCCAAAATGGAAAAATGCGGCCTTTCGCCGATGCGTAAGTTCAACGGTGAGGCGGATGCCGCCGTCAGCCGCGGAATCAAGATATACCATCTCAACATCGGCCAGCCCGATATAAAGACGCCCGAGGTGTACTATGACGCGCTCAAGAGCTTCAACCAGCCCGTCCTGTCCTACGCTCCCGCCGGCGGTGTGCCCGAGCTGCTGGACGCTGTGTGCCGCTATTACGGCAGAATCGGCGTGAAGCTTGAGCGGAGCAATGTGCTTGCCACCAACGGCGGCAGCGAGGCCTTGCAGATGACCATGGCCTGCCTGCTGGACGATGGGGACGAGATAGTCATTCCCGAGCCCTATTATCCCAACTACCACACCTCTGTCACCCTCGCCGGAGCGAAGATCCACCCGCTGCCCACCTGCCCGGAGGAGGGCTACCGCTACGCCGTGCGTGAGCGCGTGGAGGCCTGCATAAATGAGCACACCCGCGCCATTATGATAACAAACCCCGGCAACCCCACCGGCGCGGTGCTGACGCCTGATGAGCTCAAGCTCATGCTGGACATCGCGAAGGAGCACGATATCTGCATCGTCTGCGACGAAGTTTACAGAGAGTTTGTCTACGGCGGCGAGCCGCTCATGAGCGCTTTGCAGTTTGAGGGCTACGAGGACAATGTGATTGTTATCGACTCCGTGTCCAAGCGCTTCTCCGCCTGCGGCTCAAGAACCGGCATGCTCATCTCCAAGAACAAGGCCTTCATGTCCCAGGCCATGAAGTGGTGCCAGTGCCGCCTCTGCTCCCCCACGGTGGACCAGGTGGCCTCCGCCGCGCTGTACTCTCTGCCGGCTGACTATTTCACCGCCTCCCGCGAGGAGTATAAGCGCCGCCGCGACACCTTTATGAGAAAGCTCAGCGAGATTCCCGGCGTTATCTGCGCCGAGCCCAAGGGCGCTTTCTATGTGATGGCCGCCCTGCCCATTGACGATGCGGACACCTTCCAGCACTGGCTGCTCAATGAGTTTGACGATAACGGCGAGACTGTGATGTTCGCCTGCGGTGAGCCGTTTTACGGCACGCCCAACAAGGGCAAGAACGAGGTCCGCATGGCCTATGTTCTCAAGCAGGAGGACCTTGAGCGGGCGTTGGATATCCTCAAAATCGCCATCGAGAAGTACAACAACAGGTAAACAGTAAGTTGGCAGGGCCCGCGCCCTGTCAGCTTTTTATAAACACACTATATCAAAAACTGGGGGAGATTTTTTGGACAGACTCAAGGATAAAATCGCCGTGGTGACAGGTTCCACCAGCGGCATAGGTCTCGGCATCGCAAGGCTCTTTGCCGCCGAGGGGGCGACCGTTGTCATCTGCGGCCGCCGGGAGCGCAAGGGCAAATTTGTCGCCGATGATATCCGCAAAAACGGCGGCAAGGCCATCTTCCACTACATGGATGTGACCAAGCCTGAGACCGTAGCCGCCCTGTTTAGCGACATTGGCGAAAAATACGGCAGGATAGACGTGCTGGTGAATAACGCCGCGAATGTCGGCCTGCCCGACGGAAGCGTCGAGCAGGTCACGCCCGAGATGTGGGACGATATTTTCAACTCCGACCTCAAGGGCGCCTTTCTCGCGATAAAGGCCGCGCTGCCATATATGCGCCAAAACGGCGGCTCTATTGTGAACATCGGCTCGATGGCCTCCGTCGGCGGTGATTTGGGCGCGACGGCGTACAGCTGCGCCAAGGCCGGGGTGGATATGCTTACAAAATCCGTCGCCCTGCAATACGGCAAGGAGAACATCCGCTGCAACTGTGTGCGCCCGGGGCTTATTGTCACGCCGCAGAATGACGCCTATGTCCCCCAGCTCCAGAAGGACATTTTCCTCGATAATATTGAGATAAACCGCTATGGCAGGCCCGAGGATATCGCCTACATGTGCCTCTACCTCGCCTCCGACGAGAGCGGCTACGTGACCGGGCAGGTGCTGGATGTGGACGGCGGGCTGCACTCCCATGTGGCCACCTCCACGCAGTTCAGGAAGGCCGCGGAAGCAAGTAAAAAATAACTGCCCCAAGAGCGACGCGCTATAAAAAGTTAAGGGCAAGACAGACCAGTGGGATCTGTCTTGCCCTTTTTATATCGGTTGCAGCGATAAATCGGAAGTTGTAAAGCTAATCTTGGCTCTCCCTTTGGGAGAGCTGGCGAGCGTAAGCGAG
>URPA01000090.1 GCA_900549545.1 uncultured Eubacteriales bacterium | reverse complement strand
TCCCCTTGTCGCAACAAGGGGAGGTGGCTTGACGCGAAGCGGCAAGACGGAGAGGTATCCATTGCACAGCTGGATATTAGCCGCGTACAGTTTTTGCGTATTGTGCGGATTACCCTCCCAGGCGCTTCGCGCCAGCTCTCCCGTAGGGAGAGCCAAGATGGGGATGCGATGATTTGAGCGCAAACATGGGAAAATTTAGAAAAACCGCGTATCGTACATATAAATAGAGTTTTTTTCGGGAATGATAAAAAAATAAGCCCGATTTGTGCAAAACAACGAAAATGCAATATGAATTGTTAATTCCTTGACACCGGGCCGCACAGACGATATAATCAAACCAGAGCTGGATCGAAAGGCGAATAGGTATTTTGGTTCGGCTCATATATTTGAAGGATCAAATGGACAAAAAAGGAGAAGATTATGAAAAAGTTTGTTGCAATTATCCTTGCGCTGACTATGGTTTTCGCACTGTGCGCCTGCGGCGCGAAGGAAGCCGACTACAAGCTGGGCATGGGCGTGTCTCTGAGCACCAACAGCTCTAAGACCGGCAACGCGCAGGTCGACGCCACTGTCGCCGCTGTTGTCACCGACGCTGACGGCAAGATCGTTTCCTGCCGCCTCGATGTCGCCCAGAGCAAGATGGACGTCACTGACGGCGCTGTTGACGCCGCCGCCACATTCAAGACCAAGATGGAGCTTGGCGATGACTACGGCATGGTCGCTTACGGCAATGCCATCGCCGAGTGGGATGCTCAGGCTAAGGCTTTCGAGAGCTACGTTGTCGGCAAGACTGCCGCTGAGGTTGCCGGTCTTGAGACCGTCACCAACGACTCCGGCCACAATGTCTCCACCGATGAGGCTCTGCTCGCCGGCTGCACCATGGATATCACCGCCTTCATGGACGCTGTTTCCAAGGCCTGCAATGACACTAAGGGCGCTTCCTTCAAGAGCGACGGCAAGTTCACCCTTGGTGTTGCCGCCATCACCACCGCCGGTGATTCCGAGGCCGCCACTGCCGACGCTGACGGCGTTGTGAAGATGTACACCAACTATGGCGCCGCCGTTATCGGCGCTGACGGCAAGGTCCTCGCCGCCACCACCGACGCCACCCAGCCCCAGATCACCATCAACGCCGCCGGCGAGATCGTCGACGCTGCTTTCAAGGGCACCAAGATGGAGCTCGGCGCTGACTACGGCATGGTCGCTTACGGCAACGCTGTCGCTGAGTGGGATGCTCAGGCCAGAGCCTTTGCCGACTACACCGTTGGCAAGACCGCTGCCGACATCCGCGGCATCGAGACTGTTGTCAATGACTCCGGCCACAATGTCACCGTTGACGAGACTCTGCTCGCCACCTGCACCATGGATATCAGCGGTATGATGGCTGTCATCGCTCAGGCTGCGGATTACGCCCGCTGAAGCAAACGCTGAGTAAAGCATAAACACCAATTTATACGGAGTTCGCGGCGGCTGCCTTTGCAGCCGCCGTCTGTAAAATGAAGAGATTTTTATCAATTATTCTTGCCGCGGCAATGGTTTTCGCCCTTGCCGCCTGCGCCGCCGAAGCGCCAAAGGCAGAGCCGCAGGGCAAGGCCTTTTTTGCGTATTTTGACACTGTTTCATATGTCTATTCCTACGCGGAGGACAGCGTGGAGCAGTTCAACGAGCGGGTGGATACAGTTTCCGGCGTGCTCGAAAAGTACCACCAGATGTTTGACATCTACCATGAGTACACGGGGATGAACAACCTCTGCACCGTTAACCGCCTCGCGGGGGGTGAGCCGGTTGAAGTGGATAAGGAGCTTATAGACTTCCTTATCTACGCCAAAGAGCTCTATACCGCGACAAAGGGCGAGATGAACATCATGCTGGGGGCTGTGCTCTCTCTGTGGCACGACTGCCGGGAGGCTGCCGAGAACGGGGACGCCCATCTGCCGGACGAGCAGGAGCTTGCGGAGGCGGCAGAGCATACGGACATCTCCCTGCTGGAGATCGACGAGGAAAAGCTCACCGTGCGCATAAGCGACGAGCGGGCGTCCATTGACGTTGGCGCACTGGGCAAGGGCTACGCCACCGAGAAAGCGGCGCAGGCGCTTGAGGCGCAGGGCGTCACAAGCTATGTGCTCAACATCGGTGGGAACCTCCGCATCATCGGCACAAAGCCCGACGGCAGCGGTTGGGTCACCGGTATACGCGACCCGCAGAACGAGGGCGCGAGCATTGACCGGCGCCTGCTGCTGGCGGACACCTCATGCGTGACCTCCGGCGTGTATGAGCGCTATTTCACGGTCGACGGTGAGCGTTACCACCACATAATTGATAAAGACACCTGTTATCCTGCGGCTTATTTTTCCTCGGTGACGGTAGTATCCGGTGACAGCGCTCTGGCTGACGCGCTGAGCACCGCCCTTTTCTGTATGCCCATTGACGAGGGCATGGAGATGTTGAAGGGACTGGACGCTGAGGCGCTTTGGATATTCCCGTCGGGAGAGATAGAATACTCCGAGGGCTTTTCGGAGTATATGGAATAGGAGGCAAAAAGTTTGAGTAAAAGTATTTCATCGCTGAAGCTGCCCCACTATAAGGGCACAGCGGGCCTGGCTGCCGTCCCCATCGCGGCGCCCCCCGAGGTGCTGATGCCCATGAATATGCACCCGGGCGGAGCGGCTGTGCCCGTGGTTGAGGTGGGCGATTATGTGCGCGTCGGGCAGCTTATTGCAAGGGAGGAGGGGAGAAACTCCTCTCCCGTCCATGCCAGCATTTCCGGCACTGTAACGGCGATCGAGCCGTATGACAACACCGTCGCTATCCGTATCAAGGGCGACGGGAAGATGGAGGTTGACCCCTCCGTCACGCCCAAAGACCCCAAGGATCTGGATGAGTTTTTGCAGATGGTGCGCGACAGCGGCATCGTCGGCCTCGGCGGCGCGGCCTTCCCCCTGTGGGCAAAGCTGGACGCCGTGCGCAAGGGTCCGATAAAGACCGTGCTCGTCAACGGCGCGGAGTGTGAGCCGTTTATCACTTCCGACCACCGCATGATGCTTGAGCACAGCGACCTTATCGCTGAGGGTATTGAGCTTCTCAAAAAGTTCCTCGGCAGCGAGGAGTTTATAATCGGCATCGAGAAGAATAAGCCCGACGCCATCGAAAAGCTCACGAAGGTATTTGCTGATGACCCCGCCGTCACGGTAAAGCCCCTCAAGAGCGTGTATCCCCAGGGCGCAAAGCAGGTGCTGCTGTATAACGCGACCGGCAAGGTCGTCGGCGAGGGCCAGCGCCTGGCATCCCTCGGCGTTATCATCATCAATGTCAGCTCCCTCGCGAAGATGGCGCTCTTTATCCGCACGGGCATGCCCCTTGTGGATAAGTATGTGACTGTGGACGGCTCTGCTGTCAAGTCCCCGAAGAACTTCATCATCCCCATCGGCACGCCCACAAGCTACGTCTTTGAGCAGGCAGGGGGCTTCTCGAGCGAGCCGGGCAAGGTCGTCTTCGGCGGGCCGATGATGGGGCGCTGCATAAGCTCCCTTGACAGACCTGTCATCAAGGCCACCAACGCCATTATCGCTTTCAATGAGAAGGATGCCCGCGCTCTCGAGCCGACCACCTGCATCCACTGCGGCCGCTGCGCAAATGTCTGCCCCATCGGCCTCAACCCCACTATCTATGCCAAGGCCATGGAAAACGACGACGAGGCCGAGCGCTTCGCGCTGCTGGATAAGAGCAAGGTCCAGCTTTGCATCGAATGCGGCTGCTGCTCGTATGTATGCCCCGCCCGCCGCCCGCTGGTGGACACCAATAAAAACGCAAAGCGTTTTGTGCGCAGCTACAAGGCCGCGCTCGCGGAAAAAGAAGGAGGAAAAAGCTGATGGATAAACTTATATCTTCCTCCGCGCCCCATATCCATACCCGCTCGACCAGCAGAAATATCATGCTGGACGTGGCGCTGGCGCTGCTGCCCGCCACCATCGCCCATGAGATGGCCCACCAGCGCATGGTGGCCGCCGAGCAGGAGGCAAACTTTGTGGGCATTACCGCCTCGGTCACCAGTGGAGATCCGGTGTATGTTTACTCGGGCTATTTGATGGGTCTCATCCAGCTGTGCAATGCCCTGTATCCCGTGGACCCGGAGGGGTGGCAGGCCATTGTGGAGCAGTATTTTACCCCGGAGCTGGCCGCGGACTGGAACGACAACAACGCCTACTGGGCGGAGTTGTCCTCGCCGGTGGAGAATGCCGCCGAGCAGGTGTATGATTCCTTTCTGAAAGGGAATGACCAGGAGCTGGGCATGCGCTCCTACGGGGCGTGTGTGGATCTATTAGTTGCTTACTTTTCTTAACCTACTTTTTTCGAGAAAAAAGTAGGCAAAAAAGCTTTGTGCAAAGCTTCGCTTTGCCTCTGCGCCCGTAAGAGAGATTCCTGTGGGAGTGACGGTCTGCGTCGCTCCCACTTTTTATTTGGAGGGTTCCGCCCTGCGGGGCGTGGGAACGGTGTTACTTTGCCCGCGGCGGCAAAGTAACCAAAACGCCGCCGGGGAACGGCTCCGAGGAGCGCCTACGCGCAGCGGGCGCTCCA
>URPA01000089.1 GCA_900549545.1 uncultured Eubacteriales bacterium | reverse complement strand
TAAGAGCCGCCTTACGGCGGTTGCGCTCCGAAACGCGCCTGCGGGCGCAGCCCCGTTGGGGGGGGAGCAAGAATAGTGATGTGCAGATTTATAATTTACATAATATGTTTTATGTAAATTATATTATGTAGCTTAATTGCAGAAAAATATATAGCACAGAGCTGATTTCTCTGTGCTATATATATTTATGTTAACAATATTATGTTTTCTACGCAACCATTTTTTACTTTTCTATCAGCTTCTCCGCTCTCTCGCGGGCCTCTCTGAGGGATATGCCCTCGCGGCGGGCAATGGCGGCAAGATCGTCAAACTCTATCTTGTGGCGGCTGACGCCGAAGCCCTCCGCCCGCTTCACTCTGACAGCGCCGAGCGGCGTGTCAAGTGTCTCCGAATGGCGGACAAGACTGTGGCGGTTCATGGTCTCTTCCCGCACGCCGAGAGTGGTTGTGTTCACAAAAAGGCTGCGCAGCAGCGCTTCTCTCTGCTCCTCATGGCACAGACAGCAGAGCATCACCGCCGGGCGGTTTTTCTTCATGCCAATAGCCTGCGTCCACGTGTCCAGCGCCCCGGCATCAAGCAGCCGCTCCAGCGCGTAGCCCAGATCCTCACCGCTCATATCGTCAATGTTGCAGCGCAGCTCAATGACAGTTTCCTGCTGATTCTCCACCTCGCCGAGCATGGCGCGGACAGCGTTCAGGCGGCCGAAATCCTTCGTGCCAAAACCATAGCCACAGCCCTCAACACGCATGACCGGCATGGCGCAAAATTGGTTAACATAATATTTTACAAGTGCCGCGCCGGTGGGGGTGCACATCTCACCCTTGCACTCCCCCGCCTGATAGGGTATGCCCCTCAATATCCGCTCCGTCGCCGGGGCGGGGACAGGCAGGATCCCGTGGGCGCACTTGACCGTGCCGCTGCCGACAGTCATCGGAGAGGCAAACACCCGCTCAGGCGAGAGCTCGTTCATGAGCATACAAACGCAGACCACATCGCCCAGCGCGTCCATCGTGCCCAGCTCGTGAAAATGAATCTGCTCCATGCTCTGCCCGTGGACTGCGCTCTCGGCCTCGGCGATCATGGCGTACACGGCCTTCGCGTCCTCGCGCACCTTTTCGGGCAGGGGCAGAGCGTCAATGATGCCGTAAATTTTGCTGACGCTCGCGTACTCGTGGTGATGGTGCTCGTGATGCTCATGCTCCTCGCCCTCGACCTCGCCGCCGATGTCCATCGCCACATGCAGGCCCATAATTCCCTGCTTGCTCTGCCGCTCAGCGATAAGGCGCACCTTTCCCGCGAGGGCGGTGTTAAACTCATCTATAAAGCGCTGCGGCTCCGGGTGCAGCTCCAGCAGGGCCGCCGAGAGCATATCCCCGGCCGCGCCCATGGATAAATCCAGATAAATGGCTCTCAAAGTGCTTTTTTCCTCCCTTTATCGTCAAGGCGCACGGCGGAAAACAGCCCGCTCAGGCGCTTTTCAATCTCATCAAACTCACTCCGCGCGCGGGGAAGCTGCTCCTGCGTAAATTGGAGCAGCGCCTCATCTCCGCGCAGGCGGGCGCGAAAATCCGTGTACCCCAGCTCAAACAGGCAGTCCTCCGCCCGCTGGATCTTGCCGAGTTTTTCCGCCGTTATCTCCTCCCCAGCGGGTACGCGCGTGGCAAGGCAGGCATAGGCGGGCTTATCGAATGTGAACAGCCCCGCCTGCTTTGAAAGAGCGCGTATCTCCGGCTTTGTCAGGCCGCACTCCCTCAGCGGGGAGACGATGCCGCGCTCGCGCAGGGCTTTCATGCCCGGCCTGTCCCCGGAGTCGTCGCTGGCGTTGGTGCCGTCGAGCACGATATCATACCCATCCTCCGCCGCGCTTTCGCATATGGCGGCCATGATGCGCCGCTTGCAGAAATAGCAGCGGTTTTCCGGGTTCCGGCGGATGTTTTCATCGCTCAGAACATCGAGCTCTATCACTTTCATCCTCGCCCCGAGCTCCTGCGCAAGGCGTAGCGCGTCCCGCAGCTCAAAGTCCGGCTGAAAGGCTGAGTTTACATAATATGCAGCTACATTTGCTCCGCAATTTACGGCCGCATAGAGCAGATACGCTGAATCCACCCCGCCGGAAAAGGCGATTGCGGCCCTCGGGTGGAGAGCGAAAAAGTCTCTCAATTCCATATCAATCCAAGTGATTTATCATGCTCGCCATGTATCCCGCGCCGAAGCCGTTGTCGATATTCACGACCGACACGCCGCTTGCGCAGGAGTTGAGCATACTCAAAAGCGCGGCTATACCGCCGAGGGACGCACCATAGCCAACACTGGTGGGCACGGCTATCACGGGGCAGTCGGCAAGGCCGCCGATGACCGAGGGCAGCGCCCCCTCCATGCCGGCAACCGCCACTATCACACGGGCGGACATTATCTCCTCCATGTGTGAAAGGAGTCTGTGTATGCCGGACACGCCCACATCGTAAAGCCTTACAACCCTGTTGCCCAGCACCTCCGCCGTGACGGCGGCCTCCTCGGAAACGGGCATATCGCTCGTGCCGCCGCTGGCAATAACGACGGTACCCTTGCCGTCCGGCTCCGGCATGACGCCGATAACCCCGGTTCTGCCCAGCTCGTTATAAACAATCGGCAGCTCATTGGAGACAAACTCCGCCGCCTCCCTGCTCATGCGGGTCACCAGAACGGTTTTCTGCCCGTTCTGGAGCATTGTGCGGGCGATGCCGAGAATCTGCTCCTTCGTCTTGCCCGCGCCGTAAATTATCTCCGGCACGCCCTGACGCACGCCCCTGTGCATATCGACCTTGGCATATTCACCCACCTCGGCGATGGGCTGCATTTTAAGCTCAAGGGCCGCATCCTCGGGGCTTAGCTCCCCGGCGGCGACGGCGCTCAGCAGCTTGTTAAGTTCAGTCTTATCCATGGCATTTGCTCCTGTTTATCAATTTCGTGGTAATTATAATATACTCTTCTCTTTTTCGCAAGAGTTGAGATAATCCGGTTGCTTATGGGGCTAAAATCCTGTATAATATCTGCATTAATTACTTAGGAGAGTGCCTATGAAAGCGATAGTCAGCGTATTCGCCAGAGATTCCAAGGGCATCACCGCCTATGTGACGGCGCTGCTCGCCGAGCGTGAGATAAATATTCTGGACATCAGCCAGACACTGATGCAGGAGTTTTTTGCCATGATAATGCTGGTTGATCTGGAGGACTGCCCCCTGCCCTTTGAGGAGCTTGCCCGCGAGATGAAGGAAAAGGGCGCGGAGCGCGGCCTTGATATCCACATCCAGCGGCAGGATATTTTTGAAGCGATGCACAGGATCTGAGGCGGCGTATGAGTTATCTTATAAACAGCAGTGAGATACTGCAAACCATAGAGATGATAGACCAGCAGCACCTGGATGTGCGCACGGTGACAATGGGCATCAACCTGCTTGACTGCGCCGACAGGGACATTTCCGTCTGCTGCCAGAGGGTCTATGACAAGATATGCTCCAAGGCCGAAAAGTTAGTTGAGACCGGCTGCGCCATTGAGCGGGAATTTGGCATCCCCATTGTCAATAAGCGCATCTCAGTAAGCCCCATATCCCTTGTCGCGGCAAGCTGCGCAGCGGAGGATTACACGCCCCTTGCCCTGACGCTGGATAAGGCGGCGAAGGCCGTGGGCGTCAACTTCATCGGCGGCTTTTCCGCCTTGTGCCACAAGGGCTTTACCGAGAGCGATCTGCGCCTTGTCCGCTCAATTCCCACCGCCCTGACGGAGACGGAGCTTGTCTGCTCGAGCGTAAACGTCGCCTCCACCAGAGCGGGGATTAACATGGACGCGGTGGCGCTCATGGGCAAAATCATTAAGCAGACCTCGGAGATTGACCCCATCGGCTGCGCGAAGCTCGTCGTCTTTGCAAACGCTGTGGAGGATAACCCCTTCATGGCCGGCGCTTTCCACGGCGTGGGTGAGCCGGAGTGCGTCATCAACGTGGGCGTATCCGGCCCGGGCGTTGTGGCGCACGCGCTGAAGGCCTGCAAGGGTCAGCCCTTTGACGTTGTGGCAGAAACCATCAAAAAAACCGCCTTCAAGATAACCCGCATGGGCCAGCTTGTGGCGCAGGAGGCCTCCAAGAGGCTGGGCGTGCCCTTCGGCGTGGTGGATCTGTCTCTCGCCCCCACCCCCGCAGTGGGTGACAGCGTGGCCGAAATTCTTGAAATCATGGGCCTTGAGCGCTGCGGCTGCCATGGGACGACCGCCGCCCTCGCCCTTCTCAATGACGCGGTTAAAAAAGGCGGCGTCATGGCCTCCGGCCATGTGGGCGGGCTCTCTGGCGCGTTTATCCCCGTGTCGGAGGACGCGGGCATGATTGCCGCCGCCGAGGCGGATGTGCTCTGCCTCGATAAGCTGGAGGCGATGACCTGCGTCTGCTCCGTGGGGCTTGATATGATCGCCGTCCCCGGGGACACCAGCGCCGAGACCATTTCCGCCATCATTGCTGACGAGGCCGCCATCGGCGTTGTTAATGGCAAGACCACCGCCGTGCGCCTTATCCCCGCCAAGGGCAAAAATGTGGGCGACAGGGTGGATTTCGGCGGGCTTTTGGGCAGCGCCCCGGTCATGGCGCTGCACAGCGCTTCCCCGGCGGAGTTTATCAGCCGCGGCGGCCGCATCCCCGCCCCGCTGCACAGCCTGAAGAACTAAGAATGAATAATGAACAATTGTGGTGTCCCTCCGGGACGATTAAAATAGAAGCGGCAAAGTCAAAAGCTTTGCCGCTTGAGACTGTCAAAAAACTTATGCAAAAAAGTGAAGATAAAGAAGCAGCGGGGGTG
>URPA01000088.1 GCA_900549545.1 uncultured Eubacteriales bacterium | reverse complement strand
CCTGCGGGCGCAGCCAGAGTGAGAGGCAAGGCTGCCCCCTGCGGGGCAGCAGAACAGAGTGCGACAACTTCAAATTTGCCGATAACGCTTAGTGGCGCACTTCAATACACCTTTCAGTATAGTGCTTGCAATCGGGCGTATAATAAACGGAGCGTATCGATATCGATACGCTCCGTTCTCTGTTTCACAACCCCTCGCCCAAATGGGAAGGATGCATTTGTTTTGTCTTGAATCAGCCCTTTACGCCGCCGGAGGTAAGGCCGGCAACAAGGTGCTTTTCTATGCACAGGAAGAGAATTACAACAGGGATGGTTGCAAAGAGGGAGGTTGCGAAGAGGTACTGCCACTGGATCATATTGTACCCGTAGAACACATTGATACCCACGGTGATGGGGTTGAGGGTGCTCTCGGATATAAGGGTGAGGGCGATGGTATATTCGTTCCACGCGTTTATGAAAACGAAGATAAGCGCGGTGACTATACCGGGGGCCGCCATAGGCAGCAGCACCTTTGTAAGCGCGCCGAAGGTCCCGCAGCCGTCGATTTTCGCGGCCTGCTCCATCTCGGAGGAGATGGACATAAACGTGCCGCGCAAAAGCCAGATCGCAAAGGCCTGATTGAACGCCGCGTTGAGCAGGACCAGACCCAGAAGGCTGTTGTTAAGGCCGATGTTCACCATCAGTCTGTAAATGCCGACCAGCAGGACCACCGGGGAGAACATCTGGCTCATTATGACCGCGCCCATAAACACGCCCTTGCCCTTAAACTTCATGCGGCTGAGCGCGTAGGCAGCGGGGATGCCGCAGATGATGGCGATGGCCGTTGCTCCGCCCGCGACGATCAGAGAGTTAAGAAAATAGCGGAAAACGGGAGCTGCTGACCAGATATCAACGAAGTTCGACCACTGCCATACGTGCGGGAGCAGACCGGGGGTAGATGAATACATCTCGGCGTCGGTCTTTGCGGCCGTTGTCAGCATGACAAAGTACGGGTAGAGAATGACGATGCTCACCACGAACACGAACAGATAAAGCAGTGTCCGCTGCCATGTTTTCTGTTTCATCACTCTTCCCCCTCTCTCTTAAGGCTGGAGATCATGTATATGCTGGCGCAAATGGCCAGAATCACGAAGCCTATCACGGATACCGCCGCAGCGTGGCCGCCCTTGCCCTCAAGGAAGGACAGCTTGTAAAGATACGTCACCAGTGTGTGGGTCTGGTCCGCCGGAGCGCCCTTGGAGATGGTCCACACAATGGGGAAGGAGTTGAAAACATAGATAATGTTCAGCACGGTGGATACCGTAAGGCTGGGCATGACAAGAGGTATGGTTATCTTGAAAAGCCTGCTCCAGAAGCCCACGCCATCGACCTCCGCCGCCTCATAGAGAGAACCGTCAATGCTCTGCAGGCCCGAGAGCACACAGAAGGTCACAAATGGCACCGTGACAAAAATTCCTATCCAACACTCCCAGGCGAATGTCGCATTCGGTGTCGCCGTCCAGTTGACGTACTGATTGATAAAGCCGAGCTTGGTAAGCAGCACATTCAGCGCGCCGTAGTCGGCGTTGATTATGTACTTCCACACGACGGACTGGATGATAAGCGCGGTCGCCCACGGGAAGATGACCAGAGCGCGGACAAACTTCCTGCCCCGGAATTGCTGATTGAGAACCATTGCCAGAATGAAGCCGATAATGGTGGACAGGCCGACCACGACCACGGTCCAGATCAGGGTGTTGCCAAGCGTCCGCCAGAACACGGGCTGATGGAACACGTCAATATAGTTTGCAAGGCCGTTGAAGCCCTTTATCTTACCGGTGCGCCCCACATCTGAAAATGAAATCTGGAACACCGTGACGATAGGCACCAGTATCATGAAAACCATGAGCACGGTGCTGGGCAGAAGCCAGGCATACGGAGCGGCAGCCTTCAGCGCACCGCCCTTTTTCTTTTCTCTCATTTTGCGCCTCCTTTAGCAGTCAGCAGCAAGCGGCAGTCTTTGAGCAATTCCCGCTCACTCGCCGCCTGACACGCTGTAAAGCATATCAAAGCCGCCCTCACCTCGCGGCTTTGATATGCTCAGGGAGGCCGGACCGGGTCCGGCCCCCCTGATAAATTCTGATTTAACTTTTGCGGGAAAGATTAACCGGCAACCTTTGCCTGGAGAGCATCAAGAGCGTCCTGAGCGCTGCTCAGACCCTCGCTGACCTGCTGCTCAACCTCGATAACGCCGTTGCGGACATCCATCCACTCAGCCTTCTGCATGGGGTAGAACTGGCAGTTGGGGAGCTGAGCGCAGAAGGTGGCAAAGAACTCGCTGCGGCCGGCAGCGCCGTTGCAGTCGGTGTAGTTCTCAGCGGAGGTTGCAAGCAGCTCGGAAGCATCCAGAGTTGCGGGCAGGAAGCCTTCGTAAACCATGTAACCGGCATAGGTCTCGAGCTCGTAGAAAGCATCGAAGAAAGCGGTTATAGCGGCAGTGCGGGCATCCTGATCGGCGGCCTCTTCATCCTTGAAGACCATGAGCTGGTCGCAGACACCCAGGGACATGGCGGTACCGGTCTGGGTGGGCAGGTCGGCAACAGCGTAGTTGACGGTGCTGTCAGCCTTGATCATGTTGAAGGGTCCGATCATCATTGCCAGAGAGCCGGCATTGAAGGAGTCCTGAAGAGGATAACGGGTGTCGGTAGCGGGGTTGGCGTTGCAAAGGCCGCTGTTGTACATCTCGGCGATGAACTCAACAGCCGCAACGTTCTCGGGGGAGTTGAGGGCCCAGTCGCCGTTGGCATCGACAAAGCCGCCGCCGTTGTTGAAGGTGTAGTAAGAGAACGCAGCCTGGCCTTCGTCAGTGGAGATATCCAGACCCCAGGGAACAATGCTGGCATCGTAGGCCTTGACAGCCTCGCAGGCGGCCTTGACCTCATCCCAGTTGGCGGGAGGATTCTCAATGCCGGCAGCATTGAGGATGTCCATGTTGCAGAACATGGCACGGCAGGAAGCCAGAATGGGCAGGGCCCAGACGGTGCCGTCAATAGCGTTGGACTCCCAGAAGGAGGGGATCAGGTTGGCCTTGACAGTGTCGGAGACATAGTCCTCGGCGGGCATGAGCAGGTCATCGGCAACATAATCGGCAAAGCCGCTGATGTTGAGGATGTCGGGCTGGGAGTTGGTGGAGATACGGGTGTTGACGACCTGATAGATATCGTTCCAGGAAACGATTTCGATGTTCAGGTCGATACCCTCGTTGGCCGCTTCGAAGTCAGACTCGAACTGAGTCCACCAATCCTGGGTCTTGTTGCCGTACTGGGAGATGATGACATCGAGAACGACAGCATCAGCAGCAGGGGCTTCGCCTTCGCCCTCAGCGGGGGCCTGGCTCTCTGCGGGGGCCTTCTGGCCGCAGGCGCAGAGCGCAAAAACCATAACCAGCGCCAAGAGCAGTGCAAGAATCTTTTTCATTTTCGCTTCTCCTTGTAAAAAATTTTTCAGGGAGCATCTCTGCTCCTCATGAAGGATTCGACGCATTTGTATCTATGCGAAATTTTATACAAAAGCGCCGTTTATACAGGGATTATACTTGTAAAGGGGTATATAATATAGGTAATTTCATTCGGATTTTAGTAAAATCTTCCAAGGGTCACAAAAAAAACCGCTCTTTACACAAAAAACAAAGAGCGGTTTTGTGCAATATCGCCAAGTTTTCTGCCGAGCAATTCAGCCGCCCTGCCGCGCTTCCATGCGATATCTCCTGGGCGGAACCCCTGTGATATTTTTGAATATTTTCGTAAAATAATTATAGTCCGTAAAGCCAACCTTTTCGGCCACGGCGGAGATGGATTCATCGCTTTTTACAAGCAGGCGCTTTGCCTCCTCCACCCGCCTTGTAGCAATGATATGCATAAGCGTGCTGCCGCCGGACATTTTCTTCGCGATGGCGCAGAGCTTGGTCGTGCCTATACAGAGGTCGGCAGAAATCTTCCTGAGGGTCAGCTTCTCGGTATAGTGCTTGTCCAGATACTCCTCGAGCCGCTGAACGTCCGTGCGCTCAGTGGCGACGATTATGCCCTCCCGGCCTATGTAGCTGGCAACAGCCTGAAGAATCTCGGCATAGGCCTCCATATCCCGGCGGGACATCTGCCGCAGGGCAAAATACGCCGCTTTGAGCTCATCCATATCGCCCTTGTACCAGTCAAGGGTTTTGGCGGATTTTTCCCACTGGAGCTTAACAGGCGCATCGTCCAGAAGCTGGCCGAACACCAGCAGCGCAACCGGCTCGCTGCTGTCAAAAACGGGTATCACCGTCTCGCACAGGCCCGCGTGGCAGCGGTAGCTGTACGGCTCGCGGGAGGAGAAGCTGACCTCCGAGGCCTTCATATCGCAGCCCTCACAGCGGGCGTGGCCCTCAGCGGTGGCATTTATCAGGCGGCAGAACTCGCAGTGCCCGCCGCTGAGCTGGATATCCCGGCCGTTTGCGTCAAAGGTGTTTGTACGGATGCCGGTGAAGCTCTGGAGGCTTGTTATCAGCTGCACCAGCTTCTCCGTGTTATACAGTATATTCATCAGCCCAGCTCCGGCAGGCTTGCCGCAGCCACGCTCTGACCCACGCGGCGCGCCTTCTCATCGGGCACGATGGGCTTTATCTTCCTTGCGTACTCGGGGTACTCGTCCGCGAGGACCTCCTTGGCGCGCCGGAGGATGATATCCCCGCCCTGGCCGGACATGACCCTGCCCAGCAGCAGCACGCTCTCGCAGCCGTAGAACTCATGGTACAGCGCGAGGCTGTGCCCCAGATACACGCCGATGGAGCGATAGATGGCGGCGGCGCGCTCATCGCCCTGCTCCATGAGAGCCTGCACGGCCTTGAGCTTCTGCGCCGGGGCAAGGCTCTCGTCAAGCTCTATCCCAGCGGCGGCGGCAAGCTTTATAACGCCGTCCTGCGAGAAATACTTCACGCCGCAGCCGATGTCGCCCGACCACTCGTCGCGCATGGCCTCCGGAGAGACATCCACCGGGGCGAAGGCCAGCTCGTTGAGCCAGCCGGTCACGTTGCTGTTCTCGTCCACATAGCCCACGGCCTCGCTGGTGCCCATAGCTATGCCGAGGATGTTGCCCTGCTCAAGGCTCATGGCCCCGGCAAGGGCCGTCACATC
>URPA01000087.1 GCA_900549545.1 uncultured Eubacteriales bacterium | reverse complement strand
GCCCCGGCTCCTGCGCCTGCGCCGGTCAAGCCCGCCCCGGCGGCGAAGCCTGCCGCCAGCGCGGATGAGTTCTCGCTGGACGATATTCTCAACGAGTTCAAATAAAGAAATATGGACGGAAATGTAATAACCGTCAAAGCCTTGGAGAGCGGCGAGCGTATCGACGCTCTCCTTGCGCGCTCTGTGCAGGGTTTGAGCCGCAGCGCGGCCCAGCGCCTGACGGAGGACGGGCAGGTAACGCTTAACTGCAAGCCGGTTCGCAAGAACTACAAATGCTCCGCCGGGGAGGAATTTCGGCTGAATCTCCCACCGGCGGAGGACACGGCGCTGATCGCGCAGGATATTCCGCTGGACGTGGTATATGAGGATGACGACCTCATCGTCGTCAACAAGGCGCGCGGCATGGTGGTGCACCCCGCCGCCGGGCATCTGGACGGGACGCTTGTAAACGCGCTGCTGCATCACTGCGGCGCCTCTCTCTCCGGCATCGGGGGGGAGCTCCGCCCCGGCATCGTGCACAGGATCGACAAGGATACCTCCGGGCTCATCATCGTCGCAAAGAATGACTTTGCCCATCTCGGGCTCTCTGCCCAGCTTGCCGACCACAGCCTCTCCCGCGAGTATGAGGCCGTTGTCCACGGCAGGCTGCGCGAGGACAGCGGGACGGTCAACCGCCCAATCGGCCGCCACCCCACCGACAGAAAGCGCATGGCCGTGACGGAGAAAAACTCCCGCCCCGCCGTGACCCACTGGCAGGTTATCGACCGCTACCGGGGCTACACGCACATTCGCTGCGCGCTCGAAACCGGACGCACGCACCAGATTCGCGTGCATATGGCGAGCCTTGGCCATCCGCTGCTGGGGGATTTCACCTATGGCGCGCCCTCGCCGGAGAAGGGGCTTGAGGGCCAATGCCTGCACGCGCGGGCGCTCAAATTCATCCATCCCCGCACCGGGGAGCATGTCCGGCTGGAGACGGAGCTGCCGGAGTATTTCAGGGAGGTTCTCAGCAAGCTGGGACAGGTCACAGGCTGAAAGGAAGGACTATATGAAAGCTGGAAAGATAATAGCCGCCGTGGCGGGAATTGTCGTTGCCATTGGCGTAATAGTGCTGGCGTTAAAGCTGATAAGCGGCGCTATCGGGCTGCTGGGCGGCCTGATTGACGCGGTTTTGGGCTTGCTTGTCATCATCGCGCTGCTGGCCATCGTCGTCTGGATGTTCAGATACGCCGCGAAGAGCAAGAAATAAAGACTAAGCTCCGCCTTCGGCGGAGCTTAGTCTTTATATATCTTGTCTTCAATATATATCATCATTTTGTTGCGAAGCACGATGTATGCGGCAAGGCAGAGCCCTGTCCACACGGGCGCGAGGAGCAGATTCCCGCTGAAATACAGCCAGACCAGCGCGCAGAGCAGCACTATCGCCCATGCAGCAATAAGCGCGATATGCTCCCGCAGCCACTTGTTTTTCCAGTATTTCTCGCGCTCCTTAAGAGAAAAGCTCGTCTCCCGGTAGGCTTCGAGCACGTTTTCATCCGCCTTCTGGCGCAGCCGCTCATTATCCAGCCGCTCCCCGCTCAAAAGCTCGTTGATGCTTACGCTCAGCACCCGGCTCAGCTCAAGGAGCACATCGACCGGCGGCATATAACTGCCCGTCTCCCAGCGGGAGACTGTTTTGTTCGTCACGCCAAGCTTTTTGCCAAGCTGTTCCTGCGTAAGCCCCTGTTCCTTCCGAAGCTCCGCGATAAATTTCCCGGTTTTGACCTGATCCATTCTTATCACCCGATGAAAATATACCACAACACGTCAGATTTGTCTTTACCATAAATAGCGAAAAGCCCTCGGCCATAATGGCCGAGGGCTGATTTTATGCTTTTATCAAACTTTGAAGTTGACAGAGGTGGAACCCTGGTCCTCCTGCTGGAACTCGTAGTCCTTGCCGGGGAGGATGGCGTTGAGCAGGATGCCCACGATGGAGGCGACTGCCAGACCGGAGAGGCTGACCACGCCGATCTGGATGCTGCCGCTGTAATTGATGCCGATGGCGAGCACCAGAATCAGGGCCGCGATGATGACGTTGCGGGTGTTGGTGAAGTCGACCTTGTTCTCAACGACGTTACGCACACCGACCGCGGAAATCATACCGTAGAGGATGAGGGACACACCGCCGATGGTGGCAACGGGCATTGCGGAGACCAGAGCCGCGAACTTCGGGCAGAAGGAGACGAGAATCGCAAAGCAGGCGGCGATGCGGATCACGCGGGGGTCATAGACCTTGGAGAGCGCCAGAACGCCGGTGTTCTCGCCGTAGGTGGTGTTGGCAGGGCCGCCGAAGAGGGAGGCCAGAGTGGTAGCCAGGCCGTCGCCCAGGAGGGTGCGGTGGAAGCCGGGATCCTGCATGAAGTTCTTTTCGCAGGTGGAGGAGACGGCGCAGATATCGCCGATGTGCTCAACCATGGTTGCGAGGGACAGGGGGACGATGGTGAACACGGAGGACCAGAGCAGGGAGGTGTCAACCTCGGTGCCGAAGAGGCCGAACACGGTGCTGCCCCAGTGGACAGGCAGGCCGAACCAGCTTGCCTGGGAAACGGCGGTCGCGACGGCGGCGCGCTCGGCGGGGTCAATTATCAGGGCGAAGATGTAGGAGCCGAGCACACCCAGCAGGATGGGGATGATCTTGGTCATGCCCTTGCCCCACATGTTGAAGCCGATGACTATCGCGATGGCGACAACCGCGACGAGCCAGTTGGCGCGGCAGTTGGAGATGGCGGAGGAGGAGAGCGTCAGGCCGATGGCGATGATGATGGGGCCGGTGACGATGGGCGGGAAGAACCGCATGACCTTCTTCACGCCGAATATCTTGAAGAACGCGGAGAGGATGACGTACATGAGGCCGGCTATCGCGACGCCGAAGCAGGCGTAGGGAAGCAGGGCATTGTCAAAGATGGCTGAGCCGTCTGCGGCCAGGCCAACAGTGCGGATGGCGTTGTAGCCGCCGATGAACGCGAAGGAGCTGCCAAGGAACACGGGGACCTTGCCGCCGGTGATCAGGTGGAACAGCAGTGTGCCGAGGCCGGCGAACAGCAGAGCCGTTGCCACATCGAGGCCGGTGAGCGCGGGGACAAGAACCGTGGCGCCGAACATTGCGAACATGTGCTGCAAGCCCAGAACCAGCATTTTGGGAGTGCCCAGAGTCCGGGCGTCCAGAATAGGCCCGTCAATCGTCTTCTTTTCTTTTGCCATTTTGGTGTACCTCTCTTTATATGAAAATTTTTGCTGACTGTTTTACTCGTTTTCCATAAGGAATACGATGATTAAATCGGCAAGAGCGAATTGCGAGAGAATTTATGTCCTGATGAAGATAGTTTTTTGCAGCTATACTTTGTGTATAGCAAGAAAAACTGACAAAATCAGGGCGAAAATTGTCCGCAAGGCGCCACAGGCGATTTATTCAGCGTGTTCCATAAGGAATACGCCGGTTTCGCCGTCAAACTCGGGCAGGCGAACCTCCACGAGCTCACTGCGGGAGGTGGGGATGTTCTTGCCCACGAAGTCCGCCCGGATGGGCAGCTCCCTGTGGCCCCTGTCCACCAGCACCGCGAACTGGATGCTGCGGGGTCTGCCGCAGGTGAACACCGCCTCGATGGCGGCGCGGGCGGTTCTGCCGGTGTAGAGCACATCGTCCACAAGGACCACGTCCCTGTCCGTGACGGAGAAGGGCAGCTCGGCCTTTTTGACAACGGGGCTTTCGGCAAGCTCGGTCAAATCATCCCGGTAGAACTTGATGTCGATACTGCCGCAGGGCGGCTCAACGCCCTCGATTTTGCCGATGTTCTCCCGGATGCGCCGGGAGATAGGCTCTCCCCGGCGGCGGATGCCCACCAGCACCACATTTTCCGCGCCCTTGTTCTTTTCAACAATCTCGTGGGAGACGCGCATAAGCGCGCGGCCCAGCGCCGCTTCGTCCATTATCTGTGCTTTGAACTTCACCGTGCCGCCTCCTTCAAGAAAAATGCGCAGAAAAAATGCCCTGCCGCAACCGACAAGACACACTCAGCGCACGCAGACCGCACCCCTCCGGGCGTAGGCGTACCATATAAGCGATTTTGCCGGTCTCTCTGTACCGATGCTTAAAAATCTTTTTTCCGTTTGTGAGTATATGCTATGTAAGGCGAAAAAGCAAGGACTTTTTTGCACTTCGTAGGTTTAGGGTAAATTTGCCGAATATAAGGCTGCTGATTTGTGGAAATATAACAAGCGCAGGGGTAATCCCTGCGCTTACAAAATACTTTTATTTGATTTCCTGTTCAAGCTGGTCAAATTCCGGAGTGGAGAAGAACTCGCCAAGGCTTATTCCAAGTCCGTCGCAGAGCATTTTTATGGTCAGTATCTTGGGGTTCTGGCTCTTTCCGTATAAAATATTTTTCAGACTTGAGGGCGGAACGGCAGACAGGTTGGCAAGCTTGTTTATAGTCATGCCGCGCTCGCCGCAAAGTCTCAAAATTCTCTCACGTATTGCTTCAGTTGTGTTCATGTCTGTCTCCATTTTTGTTCGGCTATTTTTCGGCCTTGTACTCCGCAATGTCCTCAAGATTGCAGGACAGGGCGGCGCAGAGCTTGTCCAGCGTTTTTGTCTCTATATTTTCATTTGCCCGAAGCCTGCGGATAGTTTTGCTGTCTATCCCGCAGCGTTCCCTTAGCTGATAGGTAGATACGCCTCTATCCTTCATCGTTTTCCATAGTCTGTCGAACACTATCATTACAATCCCCTCCTGTTGACATCTGACAGTATGGGGGTTATAATCCTTTTTATTAAGGGGATATAATCCCCACATAGTATGGTGCGAAAAGGGGCAAACAATGTATGAAGCAGGACTGCGTATACTATGATGATGACCAGATCAGCATAAACATTCCTCAGCGTTTATACGAGGCTGTAAACAGCTATCCCTTTGTGGATGTATGCGGCGAGGAGCTCAACCTGGTCTTGCTGGATAAGCTCCTGTTGAGCGCTGAATCCGCCATGTTTCGGATTCAGGAAGCAGGAAAGCCGGAGTTTACTTGGAAACAGTTTCTTTCCGCGCTCGCCCAATCAGGGGACATGAGAAAAGCAATAAAAGAAGCCGTCCTGCGGGCGATAAATGATTTTGACTATTCCCGGCTTGATTTCACGGAAAAAAATTCGGCTGAAACCGAGTCTCAGCCGCTGTGTGATGATTTTTTCGATATTTACAGCGCCGTTGAGGGCGAGTGCGTTGTTCATTACATCGCCCTGTTTGTGGAACGGGAGCATTACCGCCGCATTTGCGCTGCGAAAAGTGAATACAGTTGGATAGAATACACACGGGAGCTCATGAGGGACAGTAAAATGACCGTGACTGTGAGAAGCGCTATTATCGAAGCCGTGGGTGCTTTGGACTTCCGCGTGCTTTTTGAGTAACAGCTTGCCGAGTGGCATAGTTTTACCAGCATCCCATCTCCGCGCGGGCTACCCTCTCAGGCGCTGCGCGCCAGCTCTCCCAAAGGGAGAGCCAAGGAATAGTGCGGTGAAGGCTTAATGCTTTTACCCTGAATTTGCGTCATTTCAAGGCTCCACTGCGTAAGGGGAGCTGTCAGCCGTAGGCTGACTGAGGGGTCGTTA
>URPA01000086.1 GCA_900549545.1 uncultured Eubacteriales bacterium | reverse complement strand
AGCAATTCCATTCCGTTTCCCGCTGAGAGCGGAAAACTACATATCCATTGCTTCCGTCTTCCTTTCAAAATTGAATCCGCTACGCTGGGCTTCAATTTTGATTTAGAGGAACTGCGCCCTGACTTCGCCACTTTTCCTTGAAATACACAAAGTATGTCTGCGAAAAAGTGTCATCGCCAGAACACAAATTCTCTCGCAAATCACTCTCGCCGGTTTATTCATCGCTTACTCTGAGGATTCTTTGCCCTCGTTTTCCTCGTTTTTCTGCTCAAGATGGGCGTTGTGCTGCCGGAAAACGAAGAGCCACATCGCAAGGGAGATTACAAAGCCGATGACTATGCACACAATGCGCAGCGGCATACTCGTCCCCGCAAGCAGCACGGCGACGGTGCCCAGCAGCGCGGACACCCCGTACAGCACGGCGACAGCCTGCTTCTGGTTAAGGCCCATGGCGAGCAGGCGGTGGTGGAAATGCCCCTTGTCCGCGTGGAAGGGGCTCTGCCCGTGGAGGATGCGCCGGAAGAAGGCGAACACCGTGTCCGCAAGCGGGACGGCCAGCGCCAGCAGCGGCACAAGGAAGGTGATGATCGCGTGGAACTTGAAAAGGCCCATGATGGACACTGTTGAAAGCACAAAGCCCAGCAGCTGCGAGCCCACGTCACCCATGAAAATCTTTGCGGGGTTGAGGTTATAGGGCATAAAGCCGATGCACGCGCCGGTGAGCGCCGCCAAAATCAGGGAAATGCTCGGCTCAGACACCAGCAGCGAGACTATAAGCATCGTCAGCGAGCTTATCGCGGACACGCCCACGGCAAGCCCGTCCAGCCCGTCAATGAGATTGACGGCGTTGGTACAGGCGACTATCCACAGCATCGTCAGCGGAATGGACAGCCAGCCGATTTCTATCGTCGTAGTCTCGGACATGAAGTTCGGGTTTGTTATCGCGTCAAACACCACGCCGCAGCGGATAGCCACGGCCGCGGCAGCGATCTGCCCGGCGAGCTTCACCCAGGGGTTGAGGGAGACGATATCGTCCACCGCGCCCATGACGACAATTATAACCGCGCCAAGCAGCATACCCATGACCTGCGTGGATACATCCACAAACAGCAGCATGGATATCACAAAGCCAAGAAAAATCGCAAGCCCGCCCATGCGGGGTATGGGGTGGTTGTGCACCCGCCGTTCATCCTTTGGCACGTCCATCGCCCCAACCTTCTGGGCGAAGCTTTTGACCGGCGGCGTCATCAGAAAGCTGACCACGAAGGCGATAAGCACCGCCAGCAGCAGCTTGAGCCAAAGAGCCATATTTGGAAACATCTACTTCTATCTCCGTTATATTTTTAGGGCGCGTTCCTCATACACCCAGCGTTAAAAAAATCATATCAAATCATATCAGAGCAAGTGATGAATAAATCGGCGAGAGTGATTTGCGAGAGAATTTGTGTTCTGACGATGACACTTTTTTGCCGACATACTTTGTGTATTTCAAGGAAAAGTGGCGAAGTCAGAGCGCAAATTGTCCGCAAATAACCGAGAAGATTTGTTCAGCGCTTGCTCATTAAAAAGGCTTCTCAACGAAACCGATGCGCTTATATACCTTGCGCAGGGTCTTTCTCGCGACCGCGCTTGCGCGCATCGCGCCGTCGGTATACACCTGCTTGAGGTAGGCCTTATCGGCGAGCAGGCGCTCCGTCTCCTCGCGGATGGGGCGCAGGGCCTCAATGACAGCATCTCCCACGGCGGGCTTGAATACGCCGTAGCCCTTGCCGGCAAAGTCCCGCTCGATCTCCTCAAAGCTCTCCCCGGTGACGGAGGAATAGATGCTCATGAGGTTTGCAACGCCGGGCTTATTCTCCGCGTCATAGCGCACGCAGTTTTCGGTGTCGGAATCGGTGACGGCGCGCTTGAACTTGCGGGCTATCTCCTCGGGCTTATCCATGATGAACACGCAGCCCTGGGGGTCGGATTTGGACATCTTTGAGGTCGGCGTTCCAAGGCTCATGACTCTTGCGCCCACCTTGGGGATATAGGGCTCGGGTACCTTGAAGGTGTCCCCGTATATGCCATTGAAGCGGATGGCAACGTCGCGCGTCAGCTCGCAGTGCTGCTTCTGGTCCTCGCCCACAGGGACATAGTCCGGCTGGTAGAGCAGGATATCCGCCGCCATCAGCGCGGGGTAGGTGAAGAGGCCGCCGTTGATGTTGGAGGCGTTTTTCGCGCTCTTGTCCTTAAACTGGGTCATACGGCTGAGCTCACCGAACATGGTGTAGCAGTTGAGCACCCAGCCCAGCTCCGCGTGCTCATGCACATGGCTCTGGATAAACAGGGTGTTCTTCTCCGGGTCAAGCCCGCAGGCGATATACTGCGCCAGCTGGGAGACCGAGCGGCGGCGCAGCTCCGCCGGGTTCTGTCGGACGGTTATGCTGTGCATATCGGCCATGAAATAATAACAGTCAAACTCATCCGCCAGCGCCGACCAGTTCTTCACCGCGCCGAGATAGTTGCCAAGGTGCAGCTCACCGGAGGGCTGGATGCCCGAGAGCATTACTTTTTTGGGAGTTTGGGTCTGATTTGTGCTTTCCATAGTGTTACCTTCTTATTTTATATAAAAATGAGTATTCACAAACTATCAACATATTCTACCAAAATAAGTTCATCTTGACAACAGGTAAAATGTAAATTAAGATGTGGCTTGTTGAAATAACACCCTGTTTACAAAAGGAGAATATATAATGAAAGACATGAAATGGTTTGAGGAGATGGAGGCGCGCATACCCAGGGGCGAGGTCCGCACCCGTTTTGCCCCGTCCCCCACAGGATATATGCACGTGGGCAATCTCCGCACGGCGCTTTACACCTGGCTCATCGCCCGGCACAATAAGGGCAAGTTTATACTCCGCATCGAGGACACTGACCAGGGCAGGCTTGTCGAGGGCGCGGTGGATGTTATCTACCGCACGATGAAGGAGTGCCACCTTGAGCACGATGAGGGCCCGGACATTGGCGGCCCTGTCGCCCCGTATATCCAGACCGAGCGCCGCCCCTTTTATAAAGAATACGCCGAGCTTCTCATGGAGCGGGGGCACGCCTACCGCTGCTTCTGCGAAAAGGCCGAGAGCGAGGAGGACAGCGGCGAGTTTGACAGGGGAGACGACCCCTGCCGCAGCCTCAGCCGCGAGGAATCCGACCGCCGCGCCGCCGCGGGTGAACCCTATGTCATCCGCCAGCGCATCCCCCACGAGGGCAGCACCACCTTCCACGATGAGACCTTCGGCGATATCACGGTTGAGAATGTGGAGCTTGACGACCAGGTGCTCATAAAGCGCGACGGGCTGCCCACCTATAACTTCGCAAATGTCGTGGACGACCATCTCATGGGCATTACCCACGTGGTGCGCGGGAGCGAATATCTCTCCTCTGCGCCGAAATATGACCTGCTGTACAAGGGCTTTGGCTGGGATATCCCCAAATATGTCCACTGCTCCCCCGTCATGCGCGACGCGCACAACAAGATGTCCAAGCGCCATGGCGACCCCTCTTATGAGGACCTTATCGCCCAGGGCTTTTTGACGGACGCGGTCATAAACTACGTTGCCCTGCTGGGCTGGAGCCCCCGCGGCGAGCAGGAGATCTTCACGATGGACGAGCTTGCCGAGGTCTTTGAGCTCTCCGGCATCTCCAAGTCCCCCGCCATATTCGACATTGAAAAGCTCAAGTATTTTAACGCCGAGTATATCCGCGCCATGAGCGCCGGGGATTTTGCCGAGATTGCCGAGCCCTATATCCGTCAGGCAGTGAGGAACGAAAATTACAGCGCCGCCGATATCGCCGCGCTGTTGCAGCAGCGCACCGAGGTTTTGACCGATATTCCCGAGAAGCTCGACTTCTTTGACACGCTGCCAGAGTATGACGCGGAGCTATTTGTGCACAAAAAGTCCAAGTCCTCTAAGGAGAGCGCGCTGAAGGTTCTGGGCGAGATCATCCCCGCCTTTGAGGCCCTGCCCGAGTGGACGGACGAGCTGCTTCTGCCCGCAATGACCGGGCTTGCAGAGCGCATGGAGGTCAAAAACTCCGTCGTCATGTGGCCGGTGCGCATTGCCGCTGCCGGTAAGGCCGTCACCCCCGGCGGCGCGGTGGAGATATGCCGCATACTGGGCCGGGAGGAGACGCTCCGCAGGCTCAGAATCGCCATGGAAAAACTTGGCTGATTTTTAATAAGTAATACACCCCTTTTGAGAGATAATATCCCAAAAGGGGTGTTTTTTTGTGAAAAATAAAAAGGTGAAAATTTTAGCCATAACATATGCCGCGGCGGCCATTATGGCGCTGGGGCTTTATTCCTTTGCCGTGCAGGGACAGCTTGAAAGGCACAGCTATATCGCAAAATACAGCTCCGCCCAGGCCTTTGAGCAGACCGTCGCCGCGACGGAGGCGCTCAGCGCCGCAATGCAGAAAAGCGCCTACGCCACCGACGGGGCCATGTGCAGCCTCATCTGCTCCGAGGTCTATGCCGACGCGCTCGCGGCGGAGACGGCCATGTCCTCCCTGCCGTTTTCAACGCAGGAGCTTGAGCAGCTCAGCGCCTTTTTGAACGTGGCGGGGGACTATGCCCACTGCCTGTGCTATGAGGCGGCGGAGGAGGGCTTCACCGATAAGCAGGTCAGGGAGCTCAGCTCCATGGGCAGAAAGGCGGCGGAGCTTTCCGAGGCACTGCGGGAGATGCAGGGCAGTGTCAACCGCGGCGATGTGATAATGGACAGCCGCGTCACGGAGCTTGCAAACGTCGGCATCGAGGACGGCGGCAGGCTCAGCGGGGAGCTGCTTGACTATGAGGCGCAGTTTGACTGCGGCACTACCCCGGAGTATGACGGCAAATACGCCCTCAGCGAGAAAACAAGCGGCGGCCTGCGCCTGACGGAGGAGGATATGCTCAACAAGGCGGCGGAGTTTGCCGGAGTCAGCAAGGAGGAGCTAAAAAAGGAATACGACTACGAGGGCAGCGACGGGCGGCACTGTTACAGCGCCGGGGAGATGATGATTTGTGTCAGCTCCGCCGGGGTGGAGAGCATGGCCAGCTCCAGACTCGTGAGCGATATCGCTATATCCGAAAAGGAGGCGCAGTCCGCCGCCGAGAGCTTTCTGCGGGAGCACGGCTATGAGAATGTGACCCTTATCAACTCGCGAGGCGAGGGCGCGGTGCTGCGCATGGAGTTTGCCGGGCTGGAGGGGGACGCGCTCTGCCTTGACAACACCCTCACCGTGGCGGTGGCGATGGATGATGGCTCAATCTACGCCTTCAACGCCGCCGACTACTGCGCGGACAAGACCGGCGCGGAGTTCACCGTCAGCCAGGAGCAGGCGGAGGAGAAGCTTCCGCAGGGCCTCAAAACAACCGGGGCGAGGAAGGTCATTCTCAAATCCGACGGCGGCAATGACCTGCCCTGCTATGAATTTAGCTGCACGGATAAAAACCGCCGGGAGGTCACTATCTATGTCGATGCCCAGACCGGCATTCAGCGCAAAATAAACGTCAGCGCGGCGTAAGAGCAAGGGACGGTGCAAATTTTGCACCGTCCCCTGTTTCCCCGTGCACTGCTGATTTTGCACCAGTGTAAACTTATCCCGCTTTGCGCGGTACCCTCTCAGTCTCGCTTACGCTCGCCAGCTCTCATCTCCGCGCTAAGAGCCGC
>URPA01000085.1 GCA_900549545.1 uncultured Eubacteriales bacterium | reverse complement strand
CGGGCGAAGCTGCGTTTTGAATTAGTTCAAAACGCTCGGCGGGAGAAGCGGGCAAAAAAGTCCTTGTAGGACTTTTTGACCGCTTCCTTTTTCCGCCTTTATTCGCCATAATATTCCATTTGCGGCTTGAAAAAGCAATTACAATACAGTAGAATAATATTACAAAAATTTGTACTTATTGCGCGGCGCGCGGAAAGCTCGATATATACAAAGGGGGCGTCTGTTTTGCAGAAAGGCAAAACCTGGACCATACTTATGAATCTGGCCATTGCGGCCGTTTTAATTGCGCTTTTAATCGCGCTTCCTGCCGCTTCGGCGCGGGCTGAGAAAAAATTCCATCTCACCCCCGTGGACGACGGCTGGTATTACCTCTGGGAGGGTGAAAGGGTCCCTGTGCAGCTGCCCGCTACGATAAGCTATCCGGGGTATGAGGCGCTGGTTTTGTATAATGACAGCCTCACTCAGGCTGACGCCGGCCTTACGCTGACCACACGGGGCATAGAGCATGGGCTCGCGGCCTATATGGGCGGGCGGACACTGTATGAGTATAACGACGAGCTCTTCCCCAGGAACGACCAGATGAAGTCGAAATACGAGTGCGACTTAATTATCCCGGCTGATGTTCAGGTGGGTGAGCTTGAGCTGCGCTTTGAGCATGAGAGCTCCGGCGAATATAAGCTCTCCCGGTTTTATCTCGGCAACGGCGTAGCCGTTATGTGGCGGCACTTTACCAATAACGCCGTGCCCATAATTCTGGCCTTCGCGTTCATAATGCTCAGTGTTATCGCCATAGGCATAGCCGTCTACCTGCACCACGCCCGCATTAACAACAAGCGCTTTGTTGACACGGCCATTTTCCTGTTTATATGCAGCGTCTGGGTCTTTACCGATTCCTCGATTACGCAGGTTCAGTCGGGAAATTACGCCGCGATATGTATAATCTCCTTCTTCGCGTTCATGCTGCTGGCCGTGCCCATGCTGTTTTTCATAAAGCACACCGCAGGCATGGAGAAATACCGCATACTGGATTTGTTCATCTGGCTTTTCTGCCTCAACGCCCTGATTCAAGGGATAGTCAACCTCACGCTGCATGTTGACTTCCGGGATATGCTTTTTGTGACGCATCTGCTGCTCGCCGCGGGCGTGGGTGTCTCCATTTTCCTGCTGGTGAAGGAATACCAGCGCAACGAGAGCAGGGATATCGCCATGATTCTCATAGCCTTTACCCTGCTCGGCTCCAGCGGAGTTCTGGCAATGGCGCTGTACTGGCTTTTGAACATCCCCTTCTACGGCACGATTTTTGAAGTCGGCATCTGCCTGTTTGTGTTTATCCTCATCAACAGCATTCTGACTGTGATGGTGGAAAACATCCGCTACAAGAGCGAGATGCAGGTCTATCAGCGGCTTTTGCGCGAGGACGGAATGACCGGCATGGAGAGCCGGCAGCCCTTTGATGATTATCTGACGGCTATCCAGCGCTCCCCCGCCAACTACAAAAACGCGGCCCTGATTTTCTTCAAGGTAAAAAACCTCAAGAAAATCAACGAGGAATCCGGCCATGCCGCCGGGGACGAGCTTATTCTCGGCGCGGCCAAATGTATTTCTGAAACCTTTGGCAAGGCCGGGCGCTGCTACCGACTCAAGGGTGATGAGTTTGCGGTCATACTTGATGAATCCCTGATTTCAGAGGAAGAGTGGTTCAGCCGCTTTGACCTCGCCATCCAGAAGTTTAACCGCAACAGTCCGTATTGGCTCTCGATTGCCAGAGGGTGGAGCGACTACCGCGATGATGACGGCAGCCTCAAGACCATAAGCAACTGGAAATTCTGTGCCAACAGCAACCTGCACTGATAAGAGCTATGAGTAGATATAATTTTGATTTTCTGATTACGGGGCTTATCCTTCTCATTCTGGTTTTGTACCACTTCAAGTCCCAGAAAAAGCTCGGCGGCCTGAGCAACAGCATTTTCTATTTCTTCATCGTGACAGCGTTTGCCGACGTTATTTTTGACATTATATCCTCGCTGCTTATTATGGATGAGGACCCCAATCTTGCCTCGCTCACGATGCTGACGCTGACTGTTTTTTATATTCTTCAGCTTATAGTTCCCCTCGCCATCGTGTTTTACGCTCAGACCCTGCGCCAGACCACGCCCCTGAGAATCAAAAGGGAGATGTACTTCTGGTTCATCATCCCGGCCCTCATTCTTCTGCTGATTATCGCCAACTGCTGGAACGGGCTTATTTTCTCCGTTAATGCAGACGGGGTATACTGCCATGGGCCGCTTTATTTTGTGATGTATTTTTACGGGCTGCTGTACGCGCTGGCGCTCTCCGTTGTTATCGTCGTGCACAGGGATGAGCTCTCCCGGGAAAACGTCGCCATTTTGTGGGAGTTTCTGATTATTGAATCCGTCACCGTCGTCATTCAGGCGCTGCGCGGGGATTATCTGATGACGGGCTTCGGCCTCTGCCTCGGGATAACTGTGCTGTATCTGACGATAAGCAACCCCAGCACATATATTGACCACATGACCGGCGCCTTTGACAAGCACTATTTTGACAGATGGTTTTTCGAGCAGCGCTCAAGGAAGAAAACCGTGCATGTCATTTCCGTCAACCTCCTGCGCCTCAAGCATGTCAACAAAATCTTCGGAAACACCGTCGGAAACCAGCTCCTCGCAGACATCTCAAAAACGCTTCAGGGGCTCAGCCCCTATGTGCAGGTGTTCCGCATCTCCGGCAACCGCTTTTTCCTCACCATGCAGACGCTGACGGATTATGAGCAGACCCGCGAGCAGGTTTTAAATTACTTTCAGGGCAATTTTGAGGTCAGCGGCAGGTCGACGCCATTCCCTGTGAGCATCTGCGGCATTATTCACGCGGAGAAGCTGCCCGAGAACACCTTCATCGCCTATGCAGACTACATGGCCTCGCTTGTCAAGGACTCCAAGGAAACCGTGCTCATCCAGTCTGACGATAAGATGATAAACGGCTTTATCTACGAGCAGGAGATCGACATTTTCCTCAATGAGGCCGTGGAAAAGGACATGTTCGAGGTAAACTTCCAGCCGGTTTTCTCGCTTGAAACGAACAGATATATCACTCTCGAGGCTTTGAGCCGTCTCTGGCACCCCACCTTGGGCTATGTGCCGCCGGATGTGTTCATAACCCGGGCGGAAAAGACCGGCCATATCCTTCAAGTCGGCCTGCTTCAGCTCCGGCGCATCTGTCAGTTTGTAAAAGAGCATGAGCAGATTATGGGCCAGATACGAAACATCAAGTTCAATCTCTCCCCCATTGAAATTCTCGACTATGAGCATGTGCAGTCCTTGATTGACATTATCCGGGAGTACGGGCTGCCGTTTTCCTATTTCCAGTTTGAGATTACCGAGACTGTGGCAACCGAGTACAGTGACCGCCTTTACGACGTTCTGGATATGCTGAAGGATACGGGTATCTCCCTCTGCCTTGATGATTTCGGCTCAGGCTACGCAAACCTCAACACCGTTTTGAAGCTGCCATTCTCCTGCATTAAAATGGACCGTTCCCTGCTGCACGGGCTGTACGATGACCCGCAGGTGGCGTTTTTCTACCGCAGCCTTGTTTCGCTCCTGCATGAGATGAATTATAAAATCATCTCTGAGGGCGTGGAGACAAAGGAAGAGGAGGAGAAGCTGCGCGAGTGGGGCGTGGATATGATTCAGGGCTATTACTTCTCCCGCCCCGTATCCGGCCAGGAGATACTCAAGATGCTTGAGGACAATAAAGAAAAAAGTCATTGCTAATGCGGCAGCGGCATAATAGAGTAAAAAATACCTGCCGAAAAGAAATTCTGATTTCTTTTCGGCAGGTATTTCTCTACGCAAAATTTTGCTCATAAGCCCTCGATAAATCGGAAGTTGTCGCGGCGACAACTTGGCTCTCCCTCTGGGAGAGCCAAGACTGCCCCTGCGGGGCAGCAGAACGGAGCACGACAACTCCCACTCTGTCGTACCGTTTCAAAACACACGTAATATTACATTACGCAGCTGTCGAAAAGGCCGTGGCTTTTTTCTTTACAGCGCCCTGCGCAGAAACACCATGTCGCGTAGCTGCACGCCGCATTCGATTATCGGGTGGTCATAGTTGTCGGTAAAAAAATCCGGGACGCGGTGAGAGTATACAAAGCCGCAGCGCTCGTAAAACGGGAGCGTCAGCGGGCTCTCCCCGGTGCCGACCTGCAAAATGGAGTACAGCCCACGGTATTTTTCGGCCACATACTCAATAAGCGCCCGGCCATAGCCCTGTCGCTGACGCTCGGGCGCGGTGGCCAGATTTTTTATCTCCAGCACCCCCTCACCCACCGGCAGCACTACACACTCAGCCATGACATCACCATCTTCCAGCACATACATTGTGCCATTTTCAAGATAGCGGTCAATCATGCTCTCCTGCTCATCCGCCAAAAGCAGCAGGGACAGATATCGCTTTTTGTTCTCCTTTACCTCGCGGATAATCATGTCCTCCGCCTCCATCAAGTTAACATAATATTATATATTTATGATTATGTTATCTTTTCATTCAATACCGAATTCTTTTGCGTATTTCAAAACGCCGTGAACCTGTGCCGCGTCGTCTCTGAGTCTGATTGCCATGAAGTTCTCCCGGGGCACATCAAAAGGCGGGAGGATGCCGAAATTATCCGCCGGGATATAGCCGTGCTTCGGGTAATACAGGTCGCTGCCCAGCACCACGGAATACTCATAGCCGAGGCCGCGGGCTATCTCATGCCCCGCGCTTATCAGGGCCGTACCTACCCCGCATCGCTGATACTCCGGCAGCACCGACAGCGGCGCGAGGGCGAGCACCGTCCGCCCTTGAACCTCCGCCTTGGAAAACAAAATATGGCCAATAATGCGCCCGTCCTCCTCGGCAACTAAGGACAGCTCCGGGATATAATTCTCCCCTTCTCTCAGCTCGTTGACAAGAAACTGCTCGTTGCCGTCCGCCTGCTCCGCGCTGAGAAACGCCGCCTCCACAACGCTGAATATCTCGTCCTTATCCGCCGGTTTTTCCTGCCGTATTATCATAAATTAACCTCATTTCCTTGCGGCAAAATCCGCCGCCTCTATTATCCAGCCCATCAGCTCTTCATCAATTTCGTCCTCGCTCGAAATCAGCATATGGTGCGTCCATCGGTTTGGGTATGGCTCGGTGGCAATGTCTATCCGGGGCGAATCAAGCCTGTGCTCAAGGCCGATGGTCAGGACGATATAAGTCTCCGGGCAGTCCTTCTTCTTTCGCGGGCGCGAAAAGGACACACAGGCAAACATGTGCCTGTTGTAAAACGAAATCTGGCTCTTCTGCGCCTTTATGCGGACATCCTCAATCTCGCCCAGTATACGCTCCTGCAAGCGCTCATACAGCGGCAGAGCGTCCATATGCCCCGCGAAAAACAGCAGCACGTCCTCACTCATCATTCGCCGCCCTCCTTTTCGCTCCATTTTGCAATCTCCGCTATAAGCTCAAGCGGCAGCGGCTTGCTATACGGCAGCTGTATGCTGCCCTTGCTCGTCTTATATTCAGTCAGCCGCTCGGCAAATGCCTCAACCGCCTCCGGGCCGGGGTACAGGCCGATATGCTTTTTAAACGCCGCGAAATGGATGATATTTCTCTTTTTCCAATAGGTGGGCATACTCCAAGAGATTTTTTCCTGCGCGTCAGGCAGGGCGGCTTTGATTGCCGCGTTGACCTGCCGGAGATATGGCCGGGTATCCTCCGGCTGCTGCGCAATATACTCCTCAATGCTCTCAGGCGCCGCGCCGCAGTAGTGGTCCTGATTCGTGTTTTTAAACTCCCGGCCGCATTTTGGGCATTTCCACATGGTTCTGCCTCCCTCTCAAAAGCTTTTTTAATCGTACCATACAAGCCGGTTTATTACAAGTGCACCATAGACAAAAGGCATCAGCCGCAGTGAACTGCCCCAATTTGTGCGGACAACACAAAAAGGCATTCCTGCGTAGGAATATAAAATTTTAAGCAACATACTGGCACCGGAATTCCATCGGTGTCAGTTTTGTTTTCGTCTGGATACGCTGGTTGTTGTAGAAAT
>URPA01000084.1 GCA_900549545.1 uncultured Eubacteriales bacterium | reverse complement strand
CGGTGCCAGCTCCCTTTACACAAGGGAGCCATTGGATAGAGCAGATTTTGAGAGAAAGCGCAAGATAACCACTGCGCTCACTTGCTTCCCCCTCGAGGGGGAAGTGGCAAGACGCAAAGCGGCTTGACGATAGGGGGGCTGGTTTGCTTTGGAGTTAGTCCGCAGCTCATGGCCTCATTCCGCCTCGTCAATGTGCACTCTCTTAAATGCACTGTGAAGTTACTGTTTCTCCTCCTGCTCTTTCGCGCTCAGGCGCTCGAGCTCGGCCTGCATGGCTGCGTTCTGCGCCTGAAGCTCATCGAGCTTTTTGTTGACCGTGGCAAGCTGCTTTTTAAGCTCTGCCGCGGTGATGCTGCGGTAAAATTTATATCTTCCCGTCACGCTTGCGGCAGAAGCAACGACGGCGGCGGCCCCGGCGGCGATGCCGAGCTTCTTGAAATCCACCTTGCGCACAAGCTGAATGAGCTTGTACCCGCCGGGCTTTGCCGCGCGCAGCAGCTCGGCTACCTGTATTTCCTCGTTCACGTTTGGTTTACATAATTTCGAGCCCTTTAACTTCATTTTAGTGCCTCCTTCTTCAGAAAAAATCCGCAAGTCCTTTGCGGGATATGGGCGCGGAACCATCCTCAAGATACCGCGACCATGCCTTGACGGTTTCCGCCTCCAGAAAAGCGGTCAAGGGCTGCAAATCCTCGTCCTCGTCATAAGCACGCAGAGCCCCATAGTAAGCCTTTCTGTCCTCCTCATAGACCACGAGCGGCGGATAATTATTTATCATCAGCCAGTAGTTGAGCAATGTTCTGCCGACCCGGCCATTCCCGTCGGCAAAGGGATGGATATACTCAAAGCGGGCATGGAGATACGCTCCCGCCTTCATGGGCGCGGACGCTCCGATTTCCATTACCTCATCAATCAGCTCTGACAAATCATGCTCAACATCCTCCGGCGCGGAGCCGACTTCGTTGATGCCTGTGACATAATCGTGCTTTTTAAATTCTCCGGGGCGCTCGCCGTTGTCGATATAGCGCCGCTCGTCATAAGTTCCGCTGGTCAGAATGCGGTGAATTTCCCGGACAAGCTCCAGACTCAGCGGCTCTTTGACGGCAATTTTGCCCTTGAGAACCTCATAGCACAGTTTCTGATTCTGCTGCTCAAAAATCGCGCGGGGGCTGCCGGTATACGCAATAACTTTGCCGTTTTCAAAAATTTCGCGGGTGTCGTTATAGCTTATTTCGTCATTCTCAATTTTCCCGGAGTGATAGGCGAACAGAACGCGGAAGCTGTCAAGCCGCATGTCAATGTCCGCGCAGGACTGAACGCGCCAATTCTGCCACATTTCAACTGCTCTTTTGTATTGCTCCATATTACCCTCCCGCAGTTTGATAAAAGGATTATACCATACATTCCGGCAAACAGGGAAAAAACTTGCGGAAAACAAAAAATTGCCTGCCCGGCGGAGCCGATTTGCGCGATTTTGTTTGACAAGGCAGGGCAGCCTATGTAAAATAAGTCGATTTGAATTATTCGAGGCGATACGATGAAAAACACGTCACTTTGCTATATCGAGCGCGGGGAGAGTTACCTGCTGCTCCACCGCACAAAAAAAGTCAACGACGAAAACCACGACAAGTGGATCGGCGTTGGCGGCAAGTTTGAGGAAGGGGAGAGCCCGGAAGAGTGCATGCTGCGCGAGGTGAAGGAGGAGACGGGCCTTGAGCTCACCCGCTGGCGCTACCGGGGCATCGTCACCTTCGTGAGCGACGAGTGGGGCGGCGAGTATATGCACCTGTTCACAGCCGACGGCTTCACCGGGCAGATTAAAGCCTGCGACGAGGGAGAGCTTGAATGGGTGGAAAAGGAGCGGCTGCTGTCCCTGCCGATATGGGAGGGCGATAAAATCTTCCTCCGCCTGCTCGGAAGCGACGCGCCGTTTTTCTCGCTCAAGCTCTGCTATCAGGGTGAGCGGCTGGTGCGTGCGGCTCTCAACGGAAAGGCGATGGAGCTGTGAGCCGGGTAAAGGATTTTGTCAAGCAGGAGCTGACGCTCTGTATCGCATTTGCCGCGGCGCTGATAAGCTGCTTTTTTGTCCCGCCGGACGCGGCCTACATTGGATATATTGATTTTCGCACGCTTGCTCTGCTGTACTGCCTGATGGTGGTCGTGGCGGGGCTGCGCCACGCCGGGGCGTTCACCGCGCTGGCGCATAGGCTCTGCGGCAAGGCCGGTTCCGTCCGCGCCATGGGGCTGACACTGGTGCTGCTGTGCTTTTTCAGCGCCATGCTTATAACAAATGATGTGGCGCTTTTGACCTTTGTGCCCTTCGCCGTGGTGGTGCTGGGCATGGCCCATCAGGAAAAGGAGCTCATCTGGGTGGTCGTGCTGCAAACGGTGGCGGCAAACCTCGGCAGCGTGCTCACCCCGGTGGGAAACCCCCAGAACCTGTATCTCTACTCCCGCTATGACCTGAGCATGGCGGACTTTCTCTCCGCCACCGGGCCGCTGTGGGGGCTGAGCCTGCTTGCCGTGCTGCTTTTGAGCCTGCGCCTGCCCCGCGAGCGGGTGAGCGTCTTTCTGGGCGAGGCGCCGGGCATGGATAAAAAGAGCCTCGGGCTGTATCTGGCGCTGTTTGCGCTGTGCCTGCTGGTGGTGCTGCGGCTGATAAGCTGGCAGTGGATGCTGGGAATCCTTGTGCTGACGCTGCTTATATTCGACCGGCGCAGGCTTATAAAGGCGGATTTCCTGTTGCTGCTGACCTTCGTGTGCTTCTTCGTTTTTTCCGGGAATCTGGCGCGCATCGGCGCAGTGGAGGCGCTGCTGCGCCGCCTGCTCTCCGGGCGGGAGCTGCTCACCGGCGCGCTCACAAGTCAGGTTATCAGCAATGTCCCCTCCGCTCTGCTGCTCTCCGGCTTTACGGACGCTGGCCGTGAGCTGCTGCTCGGTGTGAACATAGGCGGCCTCGGCACGCCGGTGGCGAGCCTTGCAAGCCTCATAAGCCTCAAATTATATTCCCACTCCCAGCACGCGGGCACCGGCAGATACCTCGCCGTGTTCTCCGCGGTGAACTTCGGCCTGCTCGCGCTGCTGCTGGCGCTGTATCAGCTCCCGCTGACTGCTTAACGCTTCCTGTTCCGCGGGGCCGGGACGACCTCTGTGTAGTCATAAAACTCCCAGCCGAGGCGCTGGCCGCAGCGGTCGCAATAGCGCATGTATTCTCTGTCAATGGTATCGCAGCAGCGCGGACAGACCGGATATAAGTCCCCGCTGTAAAACTGGCAGACCTCCCTTACCCGCATAGGAATGCGGTATCTGGCGACGGAAAAATGGTCCGCGCCGCGCCGTAATATTGAAGCCAGTTTGAATGACATTGTTTGATTCCCCCAAAATTTCAAGTGTTTTATGTGCTTCTATTTATACATTCCAGCTCCCCGGCAAAAAGTGCCACGCTGCTTTCAATTTCGGCACAATGCACTAAAATCCCCTCGCGATATTGGATAAATTCAACACGAAAATAAGGCACCCACAGGAAGAAAGCTCCTGTGGGCGCCTTGATAATTTTGATATTATTACGCTGTGCCTATGTTAAGCCACAACAGAATTTGTCGTATAGTTCTCTGTCCCGCTGCCGGTGCCCTTGGCGGCATAATGGGTAACAAGTGCATTGTAGGTGTTCCCCTCAACGCCCTGATATGTAACGCTTCCATAATAATGAGTTAACTTGGTGCCAATCATTTGAGAAGTGTAGGCAGAATCTGACATTTTGAATGTGTATACCAAGCCATTTTGGTCGTACAGCTTTATTACTGATGCGCCAATCTTGTCCATTGTGCCCGTTCCCCATGTGTCAAATTCTATTTTGACCTTACCGTCACCTAATGCAGAAATTTTATTATCAAAGGAAGATACATAGGCGTTTGAGCGGGGAGTGGCCGCATACGCCATGACAAAAGATGTAGACATTATGGAAATTATCAGAACCATCAATAAAAGAGTCCGCGCTGTTTTTTTCATGCTCTATCTCTCCTTATAAATCGAATCAATCATCTTCAGCAGCTCACCTTTATCCACGACCCCCTGAATCTCACACTGGACATTTTGATTCATCCAGACTGCAATGTATTTTCCCTCGTTAGTAAATATGCTGTGGTCTATTCCACCGGCTGTGTATACTTCTGGAGCGACTTCATCCTTTGTAAAAACTCTATTTGAATTTTCCTCTATCAAGAGATAATTCAAAAGAATTTCTTCGTCGTTGTGCACCAAAGTACAATATATACCGAGGCCTCTTGTACTATCGCTTGTATTAATTGATGTCAAAGAATAGCTGACCGGCATATATTTCGGCACCACATTTGCAGCAATACCGGCTTCATTCAGCGCTTCGGTCAATTCATAATATGGCGCGTCAATGTCGCTTTGCCCATATAAACCATCATTTATGCTATCCCCCATAAGGAATCCAAACCTGTCCGATGTCCAGTCGCTCATCGCGCCCCAGAAGTCAAAGCCCATTGCGGAGGCGACGATGCCCGTGCCAATAAACAGCACAATCATGACCGCCGCAACAAGGCCGACTCTTAATAAAGAGCGAACCTTCGGGTGATGGCCGGCAGCCTTACGGGGCCTGGACTCGGCCGCCATCTCGTCAACTACTTCGCCGTACAGCGGCTCAGAACCTTCGGCAGCGCGCAGCCTGGCATAGGCAGAATCAACATCGAGGTCTATTTCTTCTGCCTTTGACTCCAAAACAGCGTTGATTTTTTTTATCAGCTCAATATTGACCTCCTCCTCGTCCAGTTGCAGACGAAGAATCTCACGGAGCTGCTGAACATTTAATTTGTTGAGATAGTCAAATGAGCTGTTGGTCTGTTCCGGCGCCATTCGTCTATCCTCCCTTCATATATACATTCCATCAGGAAGCAAAAAAGTGTCTTATTTTTTTGAATTATTTTAATTTTTCTCTCAATTTGGCTCGGGCTCTTCTCAGCCGCGATTTAACGGCCTCTTCTGAAATTTCATTTTCCTCCGCCAGCTCCCGCATGGAATATCCCTCAATATAAAACCGCATCAGCAGCTTCCACTCGTCGCTGCTGCTCACATCCACGCCGACCTCCGAGTATGTATCCATATATGGGGCCGCCTCAAGTGCGGCCTCATGCAGGGATATGTTCTTTCTATATAAATAATTTCTGTCCCGCTCGATATGCTTGATGACATTGCGATCAGGAATGTATCCTGCACCGCCGCCTCCGCCAGATTCGCGTCCCCAAGGGTGTTATATGCAAATAAGGCCATGTCCTTGTATTCTGATTTGAACAGGTCTTCAATAAGCTGGTTTTGTTCCCGGGTGCATCTGCTTTGAAAGCTTTCCATATCCCCGTCTCTCCCACATAAGAACTTGCAAATTTTTATATCTCTGCCGTGGTTTATATAGTAAAAAGCCAGTATCCCAGTAAGGAATACTGGCTCAACGCTGATCATACATCGGGCTTCTCCTGCGTCTTCAGAGCAGCGAGCATTGCCCTACATACCGGCAGCAGCGCGCTGACCTCATCCTCCGAACACTCTTCAAAAATGAGAAGAAGCTGGTGAAATGCGAAGCTGTCATTTTTCAATTCAGGATAAAAGACCTCCCACGGGTCAATTTTCAAAACCCTGAGCAGCGGAAACAGCACCGCCATTTTCGGGTTCCCGTGGTAGTTCTCTATGTTCATCACTGTCCTTGTATCAATGCCCGCTTCTTCGGCAACTTGCTGCTGCGTCATTGACAGCCGCTTTCGCGCTCTCTTCACGGCATCTCCAAGGCTGCGCTCGTATTCAAGCATTACAATTCACCCCAAGGTATTCTACAACACCGGTTGCCGCATTTGAATGAAATGCAATTGACAGCAACATGAAATTTAATTCATATAATTGCGTTCATGCGCACTGCCATATATGAATTTTGGTTCATATGGGGCTTTTTATACCTGCTTTACCGGGCGTTGGCGCTTTTTGGGGGGAATGTAAAAAAATCAATTCTTCATTACAAAAATTCGTTTTAATGAAAAATGAAGAATACAAAACAAAAAATACATTTTTTCAAGAATTTTGAACTCTTGAATTTATACGACTGTCGAAAGAAAAATTGGGGGTTGTCTAACTGTTTGCACTGCACAAAGGCTCCCTCTGACGAGGGAGCTGGGCAGGTTATAATGTGAAGTGCAACACCGAAAATAAAAAGAGACAATATGCA
>URPA01000083.1 GCA_900549545.1 uncultured Eubacteriales bacterium | reverse complement strand
CTCGCCAGCTCTCCCAAAGGGAGAGCCAAGATTAGCTTTACAACTCCCAATTTGTAAACTTCCCGCTTCTATCATGCCTCAAGAAAAATCGCGGAACCGCTTTCAGTTAATCTCCGTCTCGGTGACGCACTCGTTTTTGATTTTGCCGACGAGGTATTGCAGGGCGGCCACCACATGTGGGCGGATGTCGCCGCCGATGAGGACGAGCATGATATCATCCCCCACCTGAAGCTCTCCCTCATTGAGCCAGGTGCGGATGTAATAGATTCCGGGGAGCTTATAGGTCTCCTCAATCGCGGCCTCGACCTTCTCCGGGTCACAGGAAAAGAGCATCCCCCTGACCGGGGCGGCGCTCTCATCTCCCTGCCGCACTCTGGCCTTGGCGCTCTGGCGCACAACGCCGTTATGGAATAAATACATGCCCACCTTCGGGGCGCTCTCGTGGGCCTTGGCCTCCCGCAGCCACTGATCCATGGATGGGCTGTTTTTCATGCCCGCCACCTCCGATTATTAAGTGCATCCACTATACACCCTCCGCCCCGGCTTGAAAAGAAAAAATTTGAAACCCTGTGAATACTGTGCTATACTGTATGAACAAATAAGTTGGTCGATTTTCCGGCTGTATATTGTTCCTGAAATGCGGTGGACGAGCCTCTTTCGGGGAACTGCTTTGGCACACGCGGTGTGTCTGAGTTTGTTGCCCGGAAATCGGCTGGTCATTTTTATTTATGGAGGAAATCATGAAGAAAACACTCGCTTTGCTGATGGCCCTTGTTATGGTTCTGGGGCTGTGCGCCTGCGGCAGTTCCAACGCCCCGGCCGAGAGCGCCGCGCCCGCCGAATCCGAAGCGCCCGCCCCCGCGGAGCCGGAAGCTCCCGCCGCCGTTGACACCAAAATTCTATACGAGGCCGATGACAGTATGCTCAACACCTACACGCTCATCGCCGTAAATCCCGACGCGCCCTTCACTGACGCTGACGGCAACGCTGTCTCCGATGTGGCAGTGAACACCACTGGCGCGGATGCCTTCATCCACTGGATGCTCAGCCAGACCGCGCTGGACATGGCCGCCGATTTCGGCATGGCCGACTATGGCGAGCATTTGTTCTATGTCAAGGACGGCGTCCCGGTTTATGACGGGGAGATTGCCGCCGCCACCGAGGAGACAAAGACCATCCGCCTTTCCACCACCACCTCTGTCAATGACTCCGGTCTGCTTGACTACCTGCTGCCCGCCTTCGAGGGCGAGTACGGCTACACGGTGGAGGTTCAGTCCGCCGGTACGGGCAAGGCCATCGCCGCCGCCCAGTACGGCAACGCCGACCTTATCCTTGTCCACTCCAAGTCTCAGGAGGAGAAGTTTGTCGAGGATGGCTTTGCCCGCGTGGTTGACGGCTTTGAGGCCGAGCGCGTGTCCTTTATCTACAACTACTTTGTCCTCTGCGGCCCCTCCGATGACCCCGCCGGTGCAGCCTCGTGCGCAACCGTGAAGGACGCCTTCGCCGCCATTGCCGAGGGCAAATACCCCTTCATCTCCCGTGGTGACGGCTCGGGCACGCACACCAAGGAGCTGTCCCTCTGGCCGGAGGCGCTGGGCATCACTGCCGAGGCTGAGTCCTTTGCCGATTACACCGACTGGTACACCTCCGCCAACGCCGGCATGGGCGCCTGCCTTGTCATGGCCGAGCAGATGGGCGGCTACATTCTCACCGACAAGGCCACCTTCCTGACCTTTGCCGCCAACAACGGCCAGATTGCTTGATTTTAGGCTGTCGTCAAAGTCAAAATGACTTTGACGACAGAGGGGATTGCACTTCATTCGCCGCCTCAATGTACGCCCTTGGCGTACATTTCGACACTCATTCCGCGAGAAGTGTTTTTCCCGAGGCACTCGCCCCCGGGAAAAACTTATTGAAATTTTATTCGCCGCCTCCGGGCGGCGAACTCTGCGAGGCTTTGCCTGCAATTTCATCCTCAACGGTGAGCATCTCGCGGAAATTTCAGTTTCAAAAAAAGGAGAGATGTCATGCACAGCGCCATCGAAAAAGCAATTGAATTGATAGCCACCGCCGATGCCCAGCTGTGCAACATTCTGTCCGTCACGGCGCGGATGAGTCTTGCAAGCTCGCTCATTGCCCTTATTATCGGTGTGCCGCTGGGCATCTGGCTCGGCTCGTGCCGCTTTCGCGGGCGGGGCGCGCTGCTGGTTGTAAACCGCACGCTGATGGGTCTGCCGCCGGTGGTCTGCGGGCTGCTGTTTTATATGCTGTTTTCGGGCGTCGGCCCTTTCCGGCAGTTTAAGCTGCTGTTTACGGTGGAGATCATGGTTATGGCGCAGGTGGTGCTGATAACGCCCATCGTCATTGGCAGCATGGAGAGCTATGTCTCCGACCTCGCCCCCGCCGTCCGGGAGACGGCGAAGGGTCTGGGTCTGGGCCGGGGACGCACGCTGCTGCTGCTCGGCAACGAGTGCGTTTATCAGATTTTCTCCGCCTATCTGCTGGCCTTTGCCCGCAGCATTGCGGAGGTGGGCGCGGTGTCCATGGTTGGCGGCGCGATAGCATGGAAAACCAACGTGATGACCACCGCCATCATGCAGTACACCAACCGGGGCAATTTCTCCCTCGGCATCGCTCTGGGGCTTATTCTGCTGACGGTGTCGCTGCTGGTGAATGCGGCGATATCCCTGCTGCAAAGGAGGCTGAGCCGATGAAGATAGCGGCTTTTACCAAAACCTACGCGGGCAGAAGAGTGCTGGATTTTCCCGGCGCGGAGCTTGAGCGGGGAAAAATATACGGCGTTATCGGCGCAAACGGCAGCGGCAAATCCACCCTTGCGCGGGTGCTGGCGGGTGCTCTCCCGGCGGACCAGCCGGGGAGCAAGGTCGAGCCGGGGCTTCGTGTGGGCTATATGCCGCAGAAAAATTACGCCTTTCGCATGAGCGTCCGCTCCAACATCCTGCTGGGCGGCAAGGACAAAGCGCGGGCGGAGCAGCTGATGGAGGCGCTGCAAATCGCGCCTCTGGCCGATAAACGCGCAAACCGCCTCTCCGGCGGAGAGACGGCTCGCATGGCGCTGGCGCGGCTGATGATGCGGCGCTTTGACCTGCTGATTCTCGACGAGCCCACCGCCGCCATGGATATGGAGAGCAGCAAGCTTGCCGAGGGGCTTATTCTGGACTACTGCCGGGAGGGCGGCTGCGCGCTTATTCTCGTGACCCACAGCCTGCAGCAGGCCCGCAGGCTTTCTGATGAGGTCATGTTTTTTCACGGCGGGCAGCTTCTGGAGCAGGGCGCAAAGGACATGCTGCTCTATTCCCCCGACGCGCCGGAAACCCGGAGGTTTTTGGAGTTCTACGCGTGAGAGCGGTTAATTTTCGTTATACGCGCGGTCAAGGAGCGGCTTTGCCTTTTCAAAATCCGCAGCATTTTGGATGTACAATTCCACTGCGCCGCAGCCCCAGTGCCCGACGTTGGTAACATTCCTTGAAAAGCCCTCTTCAAATGTCACTGTGGCCACATCCAAGGGCAGGTTCAAAACCAGCTTCTTCTTTAACACAACCACCGTTACAATATTCCGAATTTTCTTGAACGCGGCGTAGAGCTTCAGATGCGTTTCGCAAACATCGTCGCCGAGGCTCAATATGTAGTTGGCCAGGTCCTGATACAGCGTTTTTACGGGCTCGTTTGCCGTCCTTAGCTGCTCTTCAAAGGTCTTGTCGGCTGATTTGGCTTTTACGGCCGGAGCGTCCGCGTCCGGGATTGCCGCGGCAATGTTTTCGTTGATCTGCTCAAACATCAGCAGGTCGCTGCCAAACTTTTTATACCTGATAAGACTTACGTTTCGGTTCATCTGTTTGATTGCGGATTCGTCATATTTCGTAAAGTCCCCCGCAATGCAGACAACGCGGGGCATAGTCCAGTCAATATTTTCCGCCGCCTTGAGGCCGAGCTTCTGGATAACCAGAACCTTGAAGCTGTCTTTATGGTCCAAAAGCCAGTTGAGATAGAACAGGCCCTGGTTAATTACATTTTCCTTTATTGAGCGTTTGTATTCAAAGATAACCGGGCAGTGGTTTTCGTCGATGCCGATGCTGTCCATACGGCCGCCATCAGTCGTTTTGTACTCTGAGGCGAGAAAGGTAACGCCAAAAAAGGTCTCCATGTTGTTTTCAATAACGGTTTGCAGCTCTTTTTCAAGGGTCACATTTCCGCTTTGCAGCTGCGTTACCTTTCCGCCTATATTGAATAATTTAATATCTGCCATTGTGTGCCCCCCATTATTTTTCCGTTTTGTTAAAATTCTTCCGTGCTGAATCCCGTGCCGGCCAAAGCATCAAATTGACACTTTGGGATTTTACAGCTCCTCCGTCTTAAAGGTGGTATACCCCTCGTAGTAATAGCTGTGGTCTATGCCCTTCATATATACCTCGCGGCTGTTGACATCATCCGTCAGGGCATTTTTCAGCAGATGTTTAATCTCTATATCCCTGATGGGGCTGCGCTCCATGGCCAAAAGGTAATCTTCTTTATCCACTCCGCTCCAGTCAACGACCTTGTGAAGCTCGGCTTTGAAAATCTGATCCAGCCATATACGGGTACTGCGCCCATTCCCTTCCCTGAAGGGGTGGGCGATATTCATTTCAACATATTTCTCGACAATCTCATCAAAGCTCGCCTGCGGCATTTTGTCGATATTCTCAAGCGCCGCCTGCAAATACATCACAGGGGCAAAGCGGAAATTGCCCTTTGAAATGTTGACGGTTCTTATCTCGCCTGCAAAGTCGTAAATATCCTCAAAGAGATATTTGTGGATTGCCTGAAGGGTAGAAAACCGCCCGGCGGGCAGCGTATCCAAACCGCCATTTTCAAAAAGCTCGAGCGCCTTTTTCTTGCTGATGCGCTCTTCCTCGCGGGCAAGGTCGGCTGAGCTTGTAAGCCCCAATTTATTTTCAAGCGCCATTGTGTGCCTCCCATTATTAAAGTATTTCCCACTTGCCGAAGCGTTTGCCGTCCACTCTGCAAATATATTGCTTCTCTTTCAGAGAGTCTACAATGCGCTTTATGCTTCTGACAGATTTGCCTGTTTGTTCCGCAAGCTCGGTTTGTTTAACTGCCGGGTTCTTTTTTATTAAATTCAACACTGCAAGTTCTTCCAAAGTGCACTTCAAAGTGTCAATTTGGCACTTTGGACTTTCATTTTTGGCACTTTGGATGCTGCTTTCGTCTATATAATCAACATGCATATATCTGTTTTTCAGCTCGTACTCAGTACCCAGCAGAAGATTAGAAAAGAACATTTCCAAAAACCTTGTTGTGGAATGTATGCCTTTTCGGATGTTGTTATAGTTTGCTCTTACCAGCGCATTGCGGAAATACCACGAATTTTTCTCAAAAGCATCGTTGTTTACCCGAAAGCCAAAGGTTTTCATGTATTTAATCATAAAAACGGCGGTGGCGCGGGTATTTCCTTCGCAGAACGGGTGAATCTGCCAAATGTCCGATGCAAATTTTGCAAGGTGTTTTACCGATGCTTCAAGCGACAGTCCCTCATAAGAAAACTGTCGTTCAGCGGCAAAATCATAGTCTAAACTATCTTTTATGCTGTTAAAATCAGCGTAGATAACCGTTTCTCCACTCAATATCCATTCCTTTTTTGAAATGTTATACTGACGGATTTGTCCGGCGTGGCTGAACACGCCCTCAAACAATCTGCGGTGAATCGTCAGCCATTCAGCAGGAGAGAACTGGAAGGCTCTTTCTCCCAACAGCTTTGCAATTCTTGCTGAAACAATGTCCGCCTCTTTGGTTTCATTTTCAATTTCAGCACGGTCGGTTCTCTGCTCGTAATAGCTCTGAATACGCTTTTGCGCTTCATCGATTGTAATTTTACCTTCGATATGATCTTTTGCCGTATCCAGCAGATACACAGAAGTGTTCAGTCCGTCAACGGCCTGCAACCCAATGGCCGTCTGCCATGCCTCACTTTTTTCAACTTTTCCAGGTTCGCCCTGTCTGATATATTCTTCAAGCTCAAATTGCCACGTCTTATCTTCCGGCATATCTGCACCTCATTTCCTTTTTAAAAGCTGGTTATCGCGTACCTATTTATTGCCGCCATCCCAGAGGCCATATGTCCGGTAGTATGACAATATGGTCTGGTATTGCAGCTTGTTGGCAAAAAGCTGGCGGTAAGTGGCGGTTTTCTCTTTTCCCTGCGCCTTGAGCGCCGTCAGCTTCTCCGTGACCGCGTCATACTGCGCGAGGATGTCGGAAAGCATTTTTTCAAAAGCAAGCAGTCGTTCTTGGCTCATGTACTGTCACCTGCTTCATAATTTTTGTGTTGATACATTATAATTATAGCCGAAATCGGGGGTGAGTTCAATGAAATATCCTCAAGATGAACAAGAAATTATTCATTATTCATCAGCGAAGCGGCTTCATTGTTCATTACAAAAATCCGTTTTATGAATGATGAATATTGAATAATGAAAAATGAAGAATACAAAACAAAAATCCGCT
>URPA01000082.1 GCA_900549545.1 uncultured Eubacteriales bacterium | reverse complement strand
ATCAACGCGAAGCAGGACAGCCCCCCTATCGGCTCGCAAGCTCGCCACTTCCCCCACAGGGGGAAGCAAGTGAGTGCTGTGCAGTGTTTATTTTGCTTTTTGTCAGAATTTTACAATAAAAAAGCACAGGCTTAAAGCCTGTGCTCTTTGTATTATATTCAGTCGTCCTCGCCGTTATCGCAAATCAGGCCGTAGCCGCCCTGATTGCGTTTATAGACTACTGAGATGGCGTCATCCTCGTCCATATTGCGGAAAACGAAGAACTCATGCCCCAGCAGGTTCATCTGGAGGATAGCCTCCTCGGCGGACATGGGCTTGATGGAAAAGCGCTTGCTGCGGACGATTTTGAACTCCTCGTCTTCCCCCTCGTCAGGGACGAAGGCCGGTGCAGGCTCGATTTCCAGCGCGCCCTCGCGCAGCTTCTTTTCAAGGCGGGTCTTGTTGCGGCGGATTTGGCGCTCAATGGCGGCGACGCCCGAATCCACAGAGGCGTACATATCGTTTGTAAACTCACTCGCGCGATAGTACATGCCGTTATTGTGGATGGTTATCTCAGCCAGAAAGCGGCCGCGCTCAAGGCTGAAGGTGACAAACGCCTCCGCTTCGGTCTTGAAGAACCTGTCAAGCTTGCCTATCTTCCTCATGGCGTAGGCACGCAGGTCTTCGGAGGAATCCATCTTCTTCTCGGTGAATGTGAATTTCATTAGTGCCACTCCTTTCAGGTAAACGGTGATGAACAGCCCGCGGGACGCAGGCTATTTATCGTTTACTTAGCCTTTGTATGGTTATTATAGCATAAGAACGCTGGCAATAAAAGGGCTATTTTGTTAAAAATTCTATTTCACACTCCGGCAGAGCCTCTCTCAGGCTCTGTATCTGCTCCTCGGTCAGGGGGTTGCCGCTGAGGTTCAGCCTTCTCAGCTGCGTCATGCTCATGAGCGCCTTGACGGAGCTTATGCTGTTATCGCTCAAATCGAGCGTTTTTAGCACCTTGAGGCAATTAATCGCCGAGATATCGCCAAGCAGGTTATTGGAGAGGTTCAGCTCCGTCAGCGTCTGGGAGCTGTCGGTGAAATTGAAAATTGAAATATTGGTGATGCTGTTGCCGCTGAGGTTGAGCTTCTCGAGATAGCCCATTGAACCAATCGGCGATAAATCATCAGTCCCGGTGTAGCTGATATCCAGCTCCTTTGCATCCGTGCGGACGCTCTGCCCGCCGATATCCAGTGTAAACACAAGGTCTGAATGGATAAGTGTGCAGCCTGGGACGGCGCGCTGGAAGCTGTCCAGAGCTTCGGCGGTAATATCCGGGTTTCTGTCAAGCTCAAGGCGGGTCAGGGAGGAAATGTATTCAAGATAGGAAACGCCCTCGTCATTGACGCCGCAGTCCTTCATCAGCAGCGCCTTGAGCTCCCGCAGCTTTTTAAGGCCGGAAAAATCCCCGATGGGGTTGTTCGACAAATCAAGCTCCCGCAGGCCGCTCATGGCCCCCACCGCCGCCGTGCCGCTTATTTTGTTGTTCTGGGCGTACAGCGAGCGCAGGGTGCTGATGCTGATAAGGGGGTTCAGGTCGCTTATCTGATTGTCCGATATATCCAGCCACTCGAGCGAGGGGATATTCACAAGGACGCTGATATCCGTTATCTGGTTTCCGCTGAGGTCGAGCTTGCGGAGATTGCCGCACTGGCTGAGGGCGCTGATATCTTTAAGGCCCGCGTCGCTGAGGTCGAGCTCCTTCACATCCGAGCGAAAGCGCTGCCCGCCGAGGACTATCTCAACCGCCTCCGCGTCGCCAATGTCGCTGTAAATGGTGCAGTCCGGCAGGGCGGCGGACAGTCTGTCGAGGGTTCCGGCATCAACATCCATGCCCCGTATGCTCAGAGTGCTCAGGCCCGCCATGCTCAAAATGGGCGTCAGGTCAGATATCGGGTTATCGTCAAGGTACAGTCTTTTAAGCCCTTTAAGCTCTTTAAGGGCGGAGATATCCTTAATATCATTGCCGCTGAGGTTCAATGTCACAATTCCCGGGCAGGCCAGAAGCGGCGAGAGCTCGCTTATCCCCGCCGACACCGCCGAGAGGCTGCTCAGATTTTTAAGCTGCTCCAGCTCCATGGGCAGGCCGTTTTCAAGCGCCAGCCCGTCCAGCACAAGGGACTGGGCATCGTAATCCACCAGCTTCCCGGCGATGTTCAGCTTTGTTGCCGCAAGCTCCTTTGCGCGCAGGCGCTCGATCTCCCGCATCATGCTTATGACGGCCTCATTCGGCTCCTTGGCAAGGTTCAGGGCTGACAGGGCCTTTTCATAATTTCCCTGCACCTGATAGCAGCCCGCCATCAGCAGCGCGCACTCGCTGCTGCCGTTTATGGCCGCCGCCTTGCGCAGGTCGCTCAGGGCACTGTCATAATCCTCGTCCCGGATGTGCTGCTCCGCTTCCTTCATGTAGCGGCTGTACTCCCGGGCGTCCGCCGTGCCGAGCATGGCAAGAGCGAGCAGAATAATCGTCGCGGCGGCGGCTATGGTGATAATTATCGGCAGGCGCAGCCTCCCGTCAATTCTCTCCCAAAGCCCACGCCGCTTTGGCGGCTGTGGCTCGGTATAGGGGGTATGCGCGCCGGTCGTGCCGGTGTTTTTCATTTCTTGGTTTCGCTTTCCTCTGTTTTTTCCGCCTCCGCGGCGCTCTGGGTATCCTCTGCCGGGGCGGGGGCAGCCTGTTCGCTGCCCTTCTTGGGCAGGATTATCTTCGGCCCCTTCATCTTCGGAAGCTCGGGCAGCTCCTCGGTCTTTACGCGCTTCATAGCAAGGCTCACAAAGAACATGGCGAGGATGATGCACAAAACGGACATCTCCTGCATACCGGCGGCGAGAGTCACGGGGTTTTCCACATCGCGCAGGGCGGCAAGGTCCTCCACAAACACATGGTAGAGGAACACTATGCCAAATATAGGCGCCAGCAGGAGCTTTATCTTTGCCGAGCCGAACACCGCCAGCACGTACAAAACCGCGATTCCTATGTAAAGGCAGAGGCAGAGCACCGTGTGTATCCAGCTATCAAAGGTAAAGGCCTTGATGATAAAGAACACGATGCCCGCAAGCAGCGGCACACAGGTCAGCGAGAAGGCCCGCTTGCCCAGAAGCAGCAGGCACACGATAAACAGGAGGTTACAGCAGAGCGGCAGGACGATCTGCGTCGCGGCGAAGAAGGGGGCGCTCCACAGACCCCAGCAGCCAATCAGGCGAAACACCGCAGACAGGGCCATCAGTATGATGGCTGCCTGCACAAGAAAGCTCTTTTTCTCAACCCAGAATCTGATTTTTTGCTGTTTTTCTACGGTATTGCTCATTTTTATCCGCTCCTGTCTGCTGGTTTCAGAAGTCTGAAAGGCTATCTGTTTTTTCTCTTTTCACGGCTTCGATCATTTCGTCTGTTTTTCGCTGCTCCGCTTTCAAAGCCGCGATCATCTCAGCCGAGGTCCATCTCTGCTTGTCAAGTTCCTCAATCAGTTTGTCCACCTTACGAATCTGCGCGTCGACAGCGGCCAGCATATTGGCCACCTTTATTCTCTGCGTTTCGGAGGCGGCGTCCATCTTCTGTGCTTCCGCCGTCCTGCCGCAGTCATCCATAAACGCAGCAAAGCCCAGCTGCTCTCCGAGCGGCCATCCGTTTGCCCGCGCCATGCTGTCAGCAAGGCAGAAATTATCATGCTCGTTCATAATCGGCTTTCCTTAATCAGCCCAGTTTCCGTCCTTGAAAATCTGCACCCGCTCGCCGCTCTCGGTGATGCCGACGATGCTCAGGTCGGGCGCGCCTATCATGAAGTCCTCATGGATCATGGAGTCGTTCACGCCCATGGCGTAGGCCTGCTCCTGAGTGTACTCCCAGTAGCTTTCAAGGCAGCTGGAGTAGCCCGCGCCGAGCGCCAGATGGCAGGAGGCGTTCTCGTCAAAGAGGGTGTTGTAAAACAGAACGCCGCTCTCGCGGATGGGGCTCTTCCAGGGCACCAGAGCACACTCCCCCAGCTTGCAGGCGCCCTCGTCCATAGCTATCATCAGCTTGAGCGCTTCCTCGTTTTTCTTCGCGTGAACCTCCACGGCGCGCCCATTTTCAAAGCGGACGGAGAAGTCCTCAATCAGCACGCCTCGGTAGGAAAGAGGCATCGTGGAGTAGACAATGCCCTCCGCGTCGCCGCTCATGGGCGTGGTGAAAACCTCCTCGGAGGGGATGTTCGCGTTATACCACACGCCCTTGCCGGCAAGCTCCTCCGCCCCACCGCAAAACAGCATGTTCGGCATCAGGCCCACGGAAAAATCCGTTCCGCTGCTTGCGCTTTTGTACTCAAGCCTGCGAAGCTTAAGGGAATTGAGCCAATCGCAGCGACGGCGCAGGTTATCGCTGTGCTTTTTCCAATCGTCAATGGGGTCCGGCCCGTCGGCGCGGGCGCAGTGGAGAATCATCTGCCAGAGCTTTTCAATGGCCTCATCGTCACTGGCCGCATCCGGGAAGACCTTCCGCGCCCAGTCAAGCCCCGGCACAGCCGCGACGCACCACTGGTATTTGTTCTCCATCCGGTCGGAATAGGGCTTGGTTATCTTGTTTATGGCCTGCCGCGCTCTGGCCCACTTGTCCTGGTCTATGCCGCCAAGGCCGTCGGGGTCCTCGGAGTGCAGGTAGATTACAGCGGGCAGCAGCTCCGCGCGGCGGCGCAGCTTCTCCTCCTCCCAGGCCTCAACCTCGCTTAGGGTCTCAAGGCTTTGGTATTTTATATTGAGCGCGGTGATGGGCTGATATCGCCACTCCACCCTCACTCTGCCGGCCCCGGCGAGGTAGAGCTCCTCAACCAGCATCTCAACAAACTTGGGCTGGTCAGGCTCGGCGTTCAATATGACCTCCTGCCCGGGCATGACGTTCACCCCGGAGCGGGCAATAAGCTTGGCGTAATTTCTCAAAATTGCAGTATCCATGTTTTTCTCCCTCCGCAGCAGAAAATGTGAATATATTTAATAGAGTATATCACAAGCGCTCACATTTTACAATATATTCAAGCGGCCGTCATCTATGCTCTGCGGGCATAACACGCAATAAAAAGCAAGCATTTGATATATCCGCGTTTTTGTTTTATACTAACAGCACAATAAAAAACAATCATAGGAGGAAAATATAATGAGCAAAACCTTAGTTGCATATTTTTCCGCCGGCGGCACGACCAAGCGTGCCGCTGAGCGCATAGCCAAGGCCGCGAATGCAGATTTGTTCGAGATCCGCCCCAAAGTTGCCTACACCAGCGCTGACCTCAACTGGATGGATAAGCACAGCCGCAGCACCGTTGAGATGAATGACGCCTCCGCACGCCCGGAGATTGCCGAGAAGCTTCCCAACATGGCCGATTACGACACGGTTTTCCTCGGCTACCCCATCTGGTGGTACGTCGCCCCGCGCATCATGGAGAGCTTTGTCGAAAGCTATGATTTTTCCGGCAAGACCCTCATCCCCTTCGCGACCTCCGGCGGCAGCGGCATCGGCAATACCGCCGACACTCTCAAAAAGCTGACCCCCGGCGCAAGCTGGAAAAACGGCAGACTGCTCAACGGCGGCTCCGACAAGGAGCTTGAAAGCTGGGTCAAGAGCCTCTGAGGTGAAAGCAATGGAGCTTAGAAAAACCGACGGTGAATTTATCGAGCGCTTTGAGCGCTTCGCCTTTGACGAGGTCGTAAACGAGCCGGGGCAGGGCCTCCCGCCTTCGGAGCGCTGGCTTGCCATTTTGGCAGCGCTGATGGGCTGCGGCGGCGTGGACGCCTTTGCCGGGCTGCTGCCCCGTGCCCTTGAGAAGGGCCTCAGCCCCGTGATGGTCAAGGAGACCGTCTATCAGGGGACGGACTATCTCGGCTACGGGCGGATGCTGCCGTTTCTGAAGGCCGCGAACCGGGTCTTTGAGGAAAAGGGCATCGCAATGCCCCTCCCCTCTCAGGCGACTACTGATTGGAACAACCGCCTTGAGAAGGGCATCGACGCGCAGGCCGCGATTTTCGGCGAGCATATGCGCGAGGCTTGGAAGGCGGACCACATCCGCCGCTGGCTCGCGGCCAACTGCTTCGGGGATTACTACACCCGCAAGGGGCTTGACCTGCGTCAGCGGGAGCTTATCACCTTCTGCTTTATCATGGCGCAGGGCGGCTGCGAGCCGCAGCTCATTGCCCACGCCAAGGGTAACATGAACATGGGCAACGACAAGGACTATCTCAAGCGCGTCGTCTCCCAATGTGTGCCGTATATCGGCTACCCCCGCAGCTTGAACGCTCTCAGCTGCATCGAAAAAGCGGCGGAGTAATAATTTGAGCGCCCATATTGTGCGCAGTACTTGTAAAACAGTGCTGGGGCTGTCTTTCATGGTTTTAAATCATGAGAGACAGCCCCCTTGTTTTTGACTTGTAATGTGTTAAAATGAGATTGAGCAGAGCAACAAATCTAAAGTTGTAAAACTGTTTGCACTGCACCAAGGCTCCCCTGCGTAAGGGGAGCTGTCAGCGAAGCT
>URPA01000081.1 GCA_900549545.1 uncultured Eubacteriales bacterium | reverse complement strand
ACCCCTGCCGCAGCCTGTCCGCCTCGACAGCCGCCCGCTCAACGGCGATGCGCCCGCGCACGCTTAATCCCGAAGGCGCGGGACAGGGCGCGCCAAGCCCGTCCTGCTTTATTATCGCCCTGCGCAGCGGCTCCGCCTCTATGCCCGCGCCGCGCAGGACCCGCGCGCCGAGGCCCTCGCTCTCGGCCAATATCCCCAGCAGCAGATGCTCCGTGCCCACGAAGCTGTGCCCCAGCTCACCGGCGGCAAAGCCCGCCTTTTCGATGGCCAGCTCCGCCCGCTGGGTGAATTTCTCGTTGCTCTTCATATATATCCCTCCTGACCGGTCATGCGTATTATCTCCTTTTTGCCGCGCCGAAAGCGGCGAAAGGACTCGCTCGTCAGGGAAATTATTGCCTGAATTTACAATAATTATATGGCCGTGCGAATTTTTCAATTGATTTTTGCGGCAGATGTGTTACAATACAGTCGAAAGCGGCCCTCGGGTCAAATATACATATGGAGGTAATACCATGGCTTTTGTTATAAGCGACGACTGCCTGTCCTGCGGCTCCTGCGCAGCACAGTGCCCTGCCGAGGCTATCGAGATGGGCGACCTGCACTATGAGATTAACGCTGACAAGTGCCTTGAGTGCGGCGCTTGCGCGGCTCAGTGCCCTGCCGAGGCTATCCATCAGGCCTAATAAGTCTTGAACAAAAAAACGGGGCAATATTGCCCCGTTTTTTTGTTGAGCCTGTCAAAAACCGAAGCGGCAGAGAAGATGTGTGCTTGCAAGCGAGCGGCGAGGTTAACATTGTAATAGCAAAGCCTTTTCAAAATAAACATATAGGCAGACGAGTTATGAAAGAAATAATCCAGTTGGCAAAGGAAAAACAAATTTCTCAACTGCATGCAGAGATATACTCCTTCAATACACAGTCTCAAAAAATGTTTCAACAGATTGGTTTCACCAAAGTGGATGACGAGCAATATGTATTAACCGTGTAAATTTTTATTTGAAGAGCTGTCGGGTGAGTGTAAATCAGTGATTATAGAAATTGCTGCCATCAGGCTGCTTTTTGGAGAACAAATACTATGGACATTGAACATAAGCTGAATGTATTATCCCGCATAGCGGAAAAATTGAACGCGGCGGGGCTCACATGGGCTGTCGGCGCGTCGCTGCTGCTGTATTTTAAGGGTATTGCCGATAGCTTTAACGATATTGACCTGATGCTCTCGGTAGAGGATGCCGAGGCGGCAAAAAATCTTCTCCTCGGCATGGGAACGCTGCTGCCGCCAAAGCCGAATCAGAAGTACAAGACCCCGCATTTTTATGAGTTTATAATTGACGGGGTGGATGTTGACATAATGGGTGGCTTCATCATCGTAAACGACGGGCGGGACTATGACTGCTCCCTCACCGAGGATGGAATAGCCGAGCACATCAGCGTAAATGGACAGAGCATCCCGCTGCAATCGGTCTCCGACTGGCGCAGGTATTACGCGCTCATAGGCCGGGAGCAAAAGGTCGCGATGATAGACACAGCGGCGGCCTGTTTCATCAGAAAAGCCACATCAGACGATCTTTCAAGAGTTGCGGAGATTTTTGTGTTCAACAACAGAATAAATTACTTCCCGATATTCAAGGATGCAGGCTTCTCTTTTGGCAAGCTTCAGGTTGTTTCGCTGATAGACAACTACTTCGGGAAAAATGAGATTTTGGAAAACCTGTATGTGTACGACAGTGGGCTGATAAAGGGTTTTCTGCAAATGAGCGGGACAGAGATCAGCAAATTATATGTCGAGCCTTCATTTCAAAGCGAGGGCGTCGGCGGCGCGCTGATAGAATTTGCGATAAGAAAACTCCATGCGAGCAATTTATGGGCATTGGAGAAAAATGTCAGGGCGATTTCCTTTTATCAAAGGCACGGCTTTCGTCTGACCGGGCAGAGAAAGCCTGAAGAGGGCACGGCAGAATATATTGTTGAGTTGGAAAGATAAAATCATGGCTGATTTTTTTGAACTGTGGCAGGGCGGGCCGGTTTTTGCGCAGGCGGAGCATTTCCGCCTGGGGACGGACTGCGTACTGCTGGCGGATTTTGTGAATACCTCCGGCGCAAAGCGGGGGATAGATTTGGGCTGCGCCTCCGGGGCGATAGCCCTGCTGCTGCTCGCGCGCAGCCCGAAGCTAAATATGACGGGGCTTGAAATTCTGCCCGAGGCGGCAGAGCTTGCGCGGGAGAATATGGCGGCAAACGGCCTTTCGGAGCGCTGCGAAATTGTGACCGGGGACATCCGCCGCCACAGGGAGCTTTTTAAATCCGGCAGCTTTGACCTTGTGGTCGCAAACCCGCCGTACTTCTCCCTCGGCAGCGGATACATCTCGCCGGACAGCGCCCGCGCCGCCGCGCGGGGTGAGCTGCAATGCACGCTTGAGGATATCTGCACCGCGGCGGCCTTTCTCTGCCGCAGCGGGGGCAGCGTCTGCCTTGTGCACAAGCCCGAGCGTTTAAGTCAGGTTTTTTGCGCGATGAGCGCCGCCGGGATAGAGCCAAAGCGCCTGCGCCTTGTGGCCCACCGGCAGGGCGCGGCCCCCAGCCTTGTGCTGATAGAAGGGCGGCGCGGCGGAAAACCGGGGCTTAAAATCGAGCCGGAGCTTATCCTCACCGCCCCGGACGGCTCGGAATCCGAAGAGTTCCGGCGGATATACCACAGGTAAAATAAAACAGGTTTATAAAAATTGGTGCAGCTTGAAACAAGCTGCACCTTAATTTTTTAATGATAAAATTTTACGGATCTCACTCTGCGAGGCGTCTGAGCTCGGCCACGCAGGCGGGGCATACATTTCTGCCCCTGAAGTTTGACATACGCCCTACACAACCGCAGAACACGCAGGCCGCCTGATATTTGCGGAGCATAATGGTGTCGCTCTCAACATATATTTCGAGCGTGTCCTTCTCCTCAATATCCAATGTGCGGCGCATCTCGATCGGTAAAACTATCCTTCCCAACTCGTCTACCTTGCGGACGATGCCGGTGGATTTCATGCCGTTCCTCTCCTTTCTTTGTTTTTAAGTAACCGCTGGCCAAATCGTCGGCGGCGCTGCGTCAGATGAAAGCAATTATATTTCGTTTCCGCCAAGTGTGGCGAAAACTGCATATCCATTGCTTCCATCTTCCTTTCAAAATTGAACCCGCTACGCTGGGCTTCAATTTTGATTTAGAGGATTCGTCCCTGACTTCGTCACTGTTTCTTGAAATACACAAAGTATGTCTGCGAAAAAGTGTCATCGTCAGAACACAAATTCTCTCGCAATTCGCTCTGGCCGATTTATCCATCGTTTACTTTTTAATATATATTTAGATTAATCAACATTTGCGTATCTGGTGGTTAACATGCTTATTAGCTGGGTCTTGCTTGGAATATTTGTTATCTGCACTGTATTTTCCCCCATCGCGGGCACGGGCGAGGCGGCAGGGGCCGCGGTGCTTGAGGGGGCGGAACAGGCCGTCAGCTTCGCTATCAGCATTGCCGGAGGTATCTGCCTCTGGAGCGGCGTCATGGAGCTGATGGAGCGCTGCGGAGTCTCGGCGGCGCTTTCGCGCGCTCTGCGGCCGATGCTGCGGCGGCTCTTCCCCAAGGCATCGGGTGAGCCGGATATCCTCTCCGCGCTCTCGGAAAACGTCAGCGCGAATCTCCTGGGGCTCGGCAACGCCGCGACTCCGGCTGGGGTGCGGGCAGCGCAGGGCATGGCGCGCCTGAGCGGCGGCGGGGCAAGCAACGAGCTATGCCTGCTGGTGGTCTTGAACACCGCATCCATCCAGCTTCTGCCCTCGACCATTGCCTCGATCCGGGCGGCGGCCGGCGCGGCCTCGGCCTTTGACATCATGCCCGCCGTGTGGATAAGCTCCGCCATATCCGTGACAGTAGGGCTTATGGCGGCGGCCGTATTCAGGCGGCTGTGGCGATGAAAACGCTTCTGCCGCTGACAGCGCCGCTCATAATCTGCGCTGTTTTTATCTTCGCCATGGCGCGCGGCGTGGACATCTACTCCGCTATGCTCTGCGGCGTGAAAAAGGGGCTTAAAACCGTGGGGGATATCCTCCCGGCGCTGCTGGTGCTCTTTCCGGCGATATACCTGCTGCGCGCCTCCGGAGTGCCGGAGCGGCTGAGCGCGCTGCTCTCGCCGGTGTTCAGGCTGCTCGGCATCCCGCCGGAGACCTGCCTCATCATGCTGCTGCGCCCGATATCGGGAAGCGGGGCTCTGAGCGCGGCGGCGGACATTATCGCCCGCTATGGGGCGGATTCCGCCATCGGCCGCACGGCGGCGGTGATGATAGGCTCCAGCGAAACGACGCTGTACGTCGTCGCGGTCTATTTCGGCGCGGCGGGAGTCAAAAACACCCGCTGGGCCATACCGGCGGCCCTCTGCGCGGATCTGGCCTGCTTTATTTCCTCGGCCTGGGTCTGCCATTTTTTGTAAAAAAGCGAATAAAAAGGGCCTCGCCAATTTCGATACGGCGAAGCCAGGTCCTGTAAAAGTCTCAAATGGAGAAAACCCGGAAATCCGCACTCAAAATTTTCACATTAATATTAAATTTTACGCGCTTTTGGCAAGTTTTTTATAAAAACAGGAACTTTTTTATGTCAAAACCGCCGTTTTGTTCAAACACTATTCGGACTATGGATATTTTAATGGCTTGTCGCGTCTGTGTCAAGCGCAAAAACTGCATATTTTATGCAAGTTATGCCATTTTATTCCAAAATGAAAAAGTTTTCAACAGGCAATTTTGAAAATCCCCGGAGGTTTTATAATTCCGCCTGTAATTCCATTTGAAATATGGCGGGAAATGTAGTATGATAAATATGTATACCGCCCCGGCGGTCATTAAAACTTTCGGAGGTTTTTATGAACAAATATCTTGATGTTTCCCGTGAAGTGCAGCTGGCCATTGAATCCGGTCTGCCCGTTGTCGCTCTGGAGAGCACTATTATATCCCACGGTATGCCCTATCCCAAGAATGTTGAGACGGCGCTTCTGGTCGAACAGACCATTCGTGACTGCGGCGCAGTCCCCGCCACCATCGCCATCATCGGCGGCCGCCTGAAGGCGGGTCTTTCCAAGGAAGAGATCGAGTACCTCGGCAAGTCCGGCAGAGCCGTCGCCAAGGCCAGCCGCCGCGACCTTCCCGCCCTCATCGCCCGCAAGGCTGACGGCGCCACCACCGTGACCACCACCATGATTATCGCCCAGATGGCCGGCATCAGCATCTTTGCCACCGGCGGCATCGGCGGTGTGCACCGCGGCGCTGAGACCACCATGGACATCTCCGCCGACCTGGAGGAGCTGGCCTCCACCCCCGTGATGGTGGTGTGCGCCGGGGCCAAGTCCATCCTGGATCTGGGCCTGACCCTGGAGTACCTGGAGACCCACGGCGTGCCCGTCATCGGCTACGGCACCCGCGAGCTGCCCGCCTTCTACACCCGGAAGAGCGGCTTTGCCGTGGACTATGAGATCGACACCCCGGCGGAGCTGGCCAAAGCCTTTTATGTCAAGCAGGATATGGGCCTGGGCGGCGGCATGCTGGTGACCAACCCCATCCCGGAGGAGTACTCCATGGACGCGGACGTCATCAACAAGGCCATCGACGAGGCCGTGGAGGAGGCCAAGGCTCAGGGCATCCACGGCAAGGAGACCACTCCTTTCCTGCTGGCCAAGATCAAGGATCTGACCGGCGGCGACTCCCTGGCCTCCAATATCCAGCTGGTGTATAACAACGCCAAGCTGGCGGCAGCCACTGCTGTGGAACTCAGCAAGCTTGCCAAAAACTGAAACTTCTGCTACACTGGACTGGCTGGGAACTCCCGGCCAGTCCAGTGCTGTTTCAGGAGGCGGCCGTTATGGAAGAAAAGACACTCTATCTGCCCACAGAGCACAATGACCGTATCGTTGCCTTCATCGGCTCTCCCCTGGGGCTGCTGGCCGCCTGGCTGGTGCTCATCAACACTGTGACCTTTTTGATCTTCGGCGTAGACAAGCTCCTGGCCAAACACCCCCGGTTCCGCCAGCGGGTGCCGGAGAAAAATCTGTTGCTTCTGGCCGTGGTGGGCGGCAGCGTGGGTGCCCTGCTGGGGATGTACCTCTTCCGCCACAAGACGCTCCACCGGGTCTTTCGGGTGGGCGTGCCGGTGATCCTGGCCGTGCAGCTCCTGCTGGCGGCGGCCATTGCCCTGTACTGGAATTTCCTGCAGTGATCCTGTTCTGAAAAAAGCCCCGCCTCGTTCGTGAGGCGGGGCTTTGCGTATTTCAGGCGGGCAGCGCCTGCCGCAGCAGGGACACGGCCTTCTGCAGGGCCTCCTCCAGCGGGATGGTGTAATCCTCCTGTTCGATGCTGAGGGCGCCGTCGTAGCCGCAGTCCCGCAGCGTCTCCAGAAAGCGGCGCCACCAGGCGGCGTCGTGGCCTGTGCCGGGGGTGACGAAGTTCCAGGAGCGGCTGGCGAACTCCAGCACGCCCTTGGTGTCCAGCAGGGTGTTCTGCCCGGCAGCCGGTTCCAGGCGCACGTCCTTGATGTGGACATGGTAGATGCAGTCCGCCAGGGCGCGGGCCACCTCCACGGGGTCCGCCCCCATCCAGAAGAGATGGCTGGGGTCCAGATTCACCCCCAGAATGTCGTCTCCCACCTCACTCCGCAGGCGGCGGAGCGTCTCCACATTGTACACCAGCTGCCAGCCATGGAACTCCAGGGCGATGCGCTTCACCCCGTGGTCCCGGGCCCGGGCGGCCAGCGCCTTCCACACC
>URPA01000080.1 GCA_900549545.1 uncultured Eubacteriales bacterium | reverse complement strand
CAGCGGGTTCGGTTCGGAGAGGAAGATGGCGCTGATGGATATGCAGCTTTCACCATGCGTGGTGGAAGCGAAATGGAATCCGCGTCATCTGACGAGCGGCGAACTCTGCGAGGCTTTTGTATAGTCTCATAATTTCTGAGGTTTATATAAATGAAAAAGTTTCTGAAGTTTTTTATTTTTTTCATTCTGCTTTTGCTGATGGTCTTTACGCTGTATCTGCGCACCATCCAGCCCATGCCGATAGCCGAGGAGCCGGAGCCGTCGGAGTCTCCCGCCGTGGAGAGCGCTGAGCCGACGCCAACGCCCACACCTACACCGACTCCCACACCGACACCTACTCCGGAGCCGGAGTATTTCACCATCTCCGCCATAGGCGACTGCACCCTGACCTCCCACCAGAATCTCAGCGCCTCCAGCCCCTATTCCTACGCCGGGCGCATGCAGGGCGACTACGCCTACCCCTTCTCCAACACCGTCGGCTACTTTAACAGTGACGATCTGACCCTCGCGAACCTCGAATGCACCTTCTCCGACCGCGCGCTCGGCTCAGCGCAGACCTTCTATTTCCGCGCGCCATCGGAGTATGCCAATATCCTCATTCAGGGCGGGGTGGACTTCGTCACCACCGCGAACAACCATTTTCTGGACTTCGGCCAGTCCGGCGCGGACGATACCTATGCCGCTCTTGAAAACTACGGCGTACCCTACGGTAAGGCCGGGGAATATAACATCATGACGCTCCCCTCGGGTCTGACCGTCGGCATTTACTGCGATTATAACAACTACTCCCCTAATAAGGACAAATGCGTCGAGGCCATAGGCAACATGAAAAACGACGGTGCGGAGTACATTATCTGCATGTTCCACTGGGGGCAGGAGCTGAAATACCACCCGAATCAGAGCCAGATAGACCTTGCCCACGCCTGTGTTGACGCCGGGGCAAACCTTGTCTACGGCAGCCACCCCCACTGCCTCCAGCCGATGGAGGAATATAACGGCGGCATCATCCTTTACAGTATGGGCAACTGGAGCTTTGGCGGCAACACCTCCCCCACCGACAGGGACACCGCCATCTTCCGCCTGAGCGTCAAGCGCGACCTTGACGGCACCATCTCCAACGACAGCTATGAGATCATCCCCTGCTGCGTAAGCGGCCTGCCCAAGGGCTCCGACCAGGGCGCGGACAATGACTACCGCCCCACCCCCTATGAGCCGGGCACCGAGGAGTACGACCGCGCTATGAGCAAGATAGCCGGCACCTATGAGGGCCCCGACGGCACCGCCGACTACTCCAACTGGTACCAGAGCTGGGGCTGATTTGAATGATGAATGATATATCTTCGATATGATATATTTGCCGCGCAAATATGATTAATGTCTTTGGCATATCATTCATCATATTTTTGCTGGCGGCAAAATATATCATAATCCGAAAGGATTATATCATATCACCCTGGTGATATATCATTAAAACAATAACTCCTTAAATCCGCAGCAAAAAATTTGCTGCGGATTTTTTGAACGGAAACGCGCCTTTGCCGTGTTATTATAGGTGAAAGGAAGTGAATTTGGCCTATGGCTGACAGAAAGACAACCGAAGCTGCCCTTGTCCGCGCGATGCAGCGGGGCGAGGAGGAGGCGCTTGAGCGCGTCATTGAGCTGTACACGCCCTACGTCAGCGCCATTGTCCTGAACATTGTGAGCGGGATTCTTGACCGCGCGGACGCGGCAGCTGTCGTCTCCGATGTGTTTTACACGCTCTGGCTCAACGCAAGGAAGATACAGCGCGGCAAGCTCAAGGGCTATCTATGCAGCATCGCCCGCTCAAAGGCGCTCAACGCCCTGCGCGGCACGGGGCGGGAGCTGCCGCTTGAGGAGGACATGATAAGCATTTCCGTCGCCTCCCCTGATGAGGAGGCCGAGAAGCGCGAGGAGTACGAGGCTCTCCGCCGCGCGCTCGGCAATATGCCCGAGCCGGACAAGACCATTTTCATCCGCCGATATTATCTCTATCAAAAGGTGGCGGATATCGCCCGCGTCATGGGCATAAACGAGAACACGGTTCAGACCAAGCTGCGGCGCGGCAGAGAGAGCCTGCGCCGGGAGCTTGAGAGAGGAGGATTCTGATGGATAAGCGCATTTCTGACATTTTTTCATATGGCGACGACCCCGTTTTCTGGGAAAGCTGTGACGAAATCAGCCCCGAGGAGGTCAAAGCCCTGACTATGCGTCGCATCCGCACCCGGCGGGTTGGGCACGTCTCGCGCACGCTGCTGATTGCCGCGATCATCGTCTCCCTGCTGACGGTGAGCGCCATCGCCGTGGGGCTCTCAATCCACGCCCAGAGAAAGGAAAATCTTCGCCAGATGCTTGAGATTGACACAAAGAATGTTGAAAACTACACGGAGTTTCCTCTTCCCGCCGAAAGCGGTGAGGCGTCGCCCAGTGTTGTCCTGCTCTCCGCAGTGAAAGACGGCGAATTTGAGACTGTATATGTAAGCATCTCCCCGGTTGAGGAGGAAGATTTGTTCACCGAGGATCGGTTTGGCTGGACATTGAGCGATAAAGACTGCGGCTTCGGCAGTGTGCGCCCTGTCTATGATTCATCAAAACTGGATTTTACTGAGACCGTGACTGATTACGACGGCCTGACCTTCCATCAGCCGGATCCAGAACAGCAGCGGCAGGCCATTCTTGAAAACTATGACCCAGAGACAAAAAGCGGTCTGTTTGAATTTGGACTTTTGTGCAACAGCTCCGAATATGATATAAACCAGCCTCTTGAGGTAAGCATTTATAAGTTCAGCCGGAATTACGATACCCTCGAAGTGTACGACTGGCAGGAACTTGGCACAATACGCCTTGGGCCGATAGATGAGAGCTGCCTCAGTCTCCGCTTCCCCGAGCCGCCAACATTTGAAAACCCGGACACCGGCGGTAAGGGCCGCATCCTCGGCGCGGATATATACGCCACCAGCATAAGCTGGATAATCCAGCACGACGACATGGCGGATATCTATACTTCAACCGACGGCACGCCGCCCAGGCTCAGTGGGGACGAATATCACAGCTTATCGCTATCGTGGCTTAACGCCCTTGACGAAATGTTTCGCAGCGGCGCAATCATCGAATACGCGGACGGCGAAAAAGTAGTGGCAAGCTACGGCGCAGCGTACTCAAATTATGACGGGGAACAGGTCAAATGCTATGTCCATCCTCCCGAAACCCTCGACCTGAGCCGCATCCACTCTCTGACAGTTCTGGGCGAGACGGTGCATGTCATAAGGTAAAAATAAGCGGACAAAGGCGAAGCCTTTGTCCGCTTATTTTTATATCCCGAACAGCTTTTTTCCGTTTTCCAGGCTTATGCGGGCTATCTCCTCCGGGCTTTTGTTCTTGACCTCGGCTATTTTCTCCACGATATAGCGGAGATTGCCGGAGTCGTTGCGCTTGCCGCGCATGGGGACGGGGCTTAAATACGGGCTGTCCGTCTCGATAAGCAGCCTGTCAAGCGGGCACATTTCCAGCACCTCAAGGGTCTTGCGCGCGTTTTTATAGGTCACTGGCCCGTCAAAGCCGAGATACCAGCCCATTTTCAGCAGCTCCTTTGCCATCTCGGCGCTGCCGGAATAGCAGTGGAACACTCCGCGCAGGCCCGGATACTGCCGCACGATCTCCATGCAGTCCCCGTGCGCCTCGCGGTCGTGGATTATAACAGGTTTACATAATTCTTGGGCCATGTCAAGCTGCGCGTGGAAAATGGCCTTCTGCTCATCCTTATGCTCCGCGTCCCAGTAGTAATCAAGGCCGATCTCGCCTATCGCGACGCACTTGGGGTGCGCGGCAAGGGTGCGGATCTCGTCAAGCCAATCCGCCGAAAATCCGGCGATATTCTCCGGGTGGATGCCCACGGCGGCGTATACAAAGCTATGCTTTTCCGCGAGCGCGATGGCGGCGCGGCTGCTCTTGACATCGCAGCCAGGATCAATTATAAGCCCAACTCCCCCGGCGTTCAGCCGCGGCAGCAGTTCGTCCCCGTCCTCATTAAAAGCCTCATCGTCATAGTGGGCGTGGGTGTCAAAATACATGGGCAGCCCTCCTTTTGAATACAATCTACCATATTCAAGGCAAAAAAACAACCGCCTCACGGAGCGGCGTCCCTAAGCCTCCCCTTGTCGCAACAAGGCTGCGCCCGCAGGCGCGTTTCGGAGCGCAACCGCCGCTCTGCGGCGGCTCTTAGCGCGGAGATGAGGTGGCAGCCAACGGCTGACGGAGAGGATACCCCTGCTCGTCTTTCTTACTGCTCAGAACCTTGTCCCATTTCGACCTCTCAGTCGCTGCGCGCCAGCTCCCCTATTCGTAGGGGAGCCTTTGTATGATGCAAAATCAGCGCACGACCGGAATATTTTACATTTATCATTCAAAAAAACAACCTCCCGAAGGAGGCTGTTTTTGGGATATATTATTTAATTTCGAGCCTGCGGGCGGCGGGGACGGTCTCGACCTTCTTGGGCATATTCAGTGTCAGCACACCGTCGGTATACTCGGCCTCGATGCCGTCCACATTGATGCCGGAGACGTCAAAGCTGCGGCGGTAAGAGCCGTAAAAGCGCTCGCGCTTGATGAAGTTGCCTTTCTTGTCCTTCTCGTCATTGTCAAGCTTGCGCTCGGCGCTGATGGTCAGGCAGTCGTTCTCGACATCGAGCTTGATGTCCTCTTTCTTGAAGCCGGGCAGCTCAGCCTCGAGCTTGAATGCGTCGCCCGTGTCGGTCACATCGGTCTTGAAAGCGGAGACCATGTCGCCGCTGCCGAAGAAGCTGCGCTCCAGCTCATCAAAGGCACGGAAGGGGTCGTAGGCGGGGACATTACGAATATGACGGTCAAAAGGAATAAGTTCAAACATGATACATACCTCCATAAAATATTTACTGTTTCAAATTCTCGGTGAAGCTTTTATCTCTTTCGTTTCACTTCGTATATAAAATACCGCACGAATGTTAATAAATATAGCGAATAGTATGAACAGATTATGAATATTGGCACTCTTGCGGCCTGAGTGCTAATATTATGCCCTTTCTAAATGGTTTTATGCACCAATCTTGGCGCCCCTGCGTAAGGGGCGCCAAGATTGGGTAGTGTGAAGATGAACAGGAAGTTTTTTAAAAGCAAAAGCTCCGCAGAACGGAGCTTTTGAAAAGTGTCTATTAAATTTGAAGCAAATTTACAGCGCTATCGGCACTGCGCCGTCCTCGATGGGGCAGACATAGCCGGATGCGGATTTTTCCTCAAACTCGGCCTTGGCGGCGGCGAGCAGCTCAGGCTTTTCGATGAGGTCGATAGCCGTCGCGGCGAGCACCTTCCCGGCGGTGAGCATTGCACTGTGGGCAAGGCCGGATTTGCCGAAGGACACCACCTGCCATGAGTGGTTCGGGACATCCGCCGGCCACGCGGCAACCTCAATCTGTGAGGTCGGGGTCTGCCAGCTCACATCGCCGACATCGGTGCTGCCGGGGATAAAGACCGTGCCCGAATAGAGAGGCATAATAAAATCATTGATGGGCTTTGTCATGTTCTCGGTCAGCGCCCTGACCTGCTTTGCTATGCCCTCGTCCACCTTCGCGCCGATGCCGGGGACGACAGTGCTCATGGGATAAGTCCCGCGCAGAGCTTTGGCGAGGGCGAGGCTTTCATCGTCGCACTCGGGCACGCCGATTTCGCAGAAGTTCTCGTGCAGAGCCTTTTCGATGGTGTAGTTCGGCAGAAGCTCCGCCGTGCCGTCGATAAAAATGCGCTCGAACTTCGTATCCGTCATCATGGCCGCGCCCTCGGCAATCTTATCCACCCGGGCCTGAAGCTTCACAGAGTCGGCAACCTTGTTCGCTCGCACCATGTACAGCACCGAAGCGTGAGCCTGCACCACATTGGGGGACACACCGCCCGCGTCGGTGATGGCGTAGTGGATGCGGCAGTCATCGGTCATATGCTCGCGCAGAAACTGCACACCGATGTTCATAAGCTCCACCGCGTCAAGCGCGCTGCGGCCGTTATACGGGTCGCCCGCCGCGTGGGCGGCGATGCCGGAAAATTTATACAGCACCTGGATGCAGGAGTTGTTTGTCCCCGTGCGCACCTGATTGACATCGCTCGGGTGCCAGCAGAGCGCCGCGTCAAGAGAACGCCAGAGATTTTCCCGCGCCATATACGCCTTGCCGCTGCCGCCCTCCTCGCCGGGGCAGCCATAGAAAATGACCGTGCCGGGCTTGCCGGAGAGCTCGAGATACTTTTTCACCGCCGCAGCCGCCGCGAGAGAGCCCGCGCCAAGCAGATTATGCCCGCAGCCGTGCCCGCAGCCGCCCTCGGTGACAGGGCTTTCGCACAGTGCGCCCGCCTGCTGAGACAGGCCGGAGAGTGCGTCATACTCGCCGAGGATGCCGATATACGGCCTGCCGCTGCCAAATTTCCCGCAGAAGGCGGTGTCGATGCCGCAGAGCTTTTCCTCCACCTCAAAGCCCAGCTCCCGCAGGGCGGAGCAGTAGAGCGCGGCGGATTTGTGTTCCTTTAGCGACAGCTCCGGGTTTTCCCAGATGCTGTCGGCAATATTTTTGTAGAATTCCGCCGAGGAGTCAAGCGACTCCACGGCGGCTTTTTTCATGTTATTCATCTTACAACACCTTTGACAGAAAGTCCTGAAGCCTGGGGTTCTGGGGATTGCCGAAAATCTCCTGAGGCGTCCCCTCCTCAAGGAGCTTTCCGTCGGCCATAAACAGCACCCTGTTTCCAACCTCGCGGGCAAAGCCCATCTCGTGCGTGACGACGACCATTGTCATGCCGGCGTGGGCAAGCTCCTTCATAACGTCCAGCACCTCGCCCACCATCTCGGGGTCGAGAGCGGAGGTCGGCTCGTCAAAGAGCATGACATCCGGCTCCATGGCGAGGGCGCGGACTATCG
>URPA01000079.1 GCA_900549545.1 uncultured Eubacteriales bacterium | reverse complement strand
GTTTGCATATTGTCTCTTTTTATTTTCGGTGTTGCACTTCACATTATAACCTGCCGGCCTCGTTCTCAGAGGGAGCCTGAGACTCAGCGGGAGCGGAAGAATTGCCGCAGGCGCAGAGCGCGAACATCATTGCCAGAACACAGATAAGTGCAAGAATCTTTTTCATTTCTGTTTCCTCCGTAATCTTTAAGGCGGGGAATACAATCCCCCCGTCATTATGGCACACACTTTAGCACTTTTTGGTGATGAAGTCAAGGGCCGCAAAGCAGTTTTTGTACTTTTGTTGTCATTGCACTACTGTACGCCCGGCGGTGGAAAAGGAGCGGGACAGATTGCACAAAATTCAGCCTCGAATTGCGGAAAATTGAGTCGGGAGCGCCGCGCGAATCAGCGCAAATTACCGAAAAACAGCGCTTTTAACGCGGAGGTTTATATTTTTTCCGCCAGAGGGGTATATTTTCTTAAGAATATTTGAGAATTTTAGCCATTGAAAGTTCATAATTATTGTATATAATTTTCGTTGAAGAAAACGGGTGGCAGTGTCACCATTTAAATAATGAGAGGTAAACATATGAACAAGGCAAAAAAAGGACTGAGAATAGCCCTTAGTGTTATAGGCGTTGTCGCGCTGGTTTTCATCGGGGCTTTCTGCTACTATATGCTCTGGGAAAAAGCGCCGGATATTCCGACGGCATCAAAGCGCCCTGTCTCCGCTGAGGATGACACTGAAAGTGTCGAGGCCGACGATGACCGCCAGGACGGGGTATACACCATCCTGCTTGTCGGCAATGACGACGGCAACGGCAATACCGATACCATTATGGTCGGCAAAATCGACACGGTGAACCACAAAATGGATTTCGTGAGTATCCCCCGCGATACGCTCATCAACTCCACCTGGGACGTGCGCAAGATCAACGCGGTCTATTGGGGCAATATAAACGGCGGCGGCAACGGGATAGACGCGCTAAAGGAGAATATAAAAAAGCTCATCGGCTTTGATGTGGACTGCTACGCAATTATTGACCTTGGCGTGTTTATCGACACGGTTGACGCGCTTGGCGGGGTGTATTTCGATGTGCCGCAGGCGCTTGATTATGAGGACCCGACGCAAAATCTGAGCATCCACGTCGCGCCGGGGTATCAGCTTTTAAACGGCTATGATGCCATGGGCGTCTGCCGCTACCGCAGCGGCTACGCAACAGGCGATATAGGGCGCATAGAGATGCAGCACCGCTTCCTCAAAGCCTGCGCTGAGCAGTTTATCACTCTCGGTAATATCCCCAACATCTCCAAGGTGGTGGATATCCTCTCCGACGGTCTGACAACCGATCTTGACGCTTCAAACATTGCATACTTTCTCAGACAGGCGCTTGCCTGCAAAACGGAGGATATAAACTTCTATACCGCGCCCAATAACCCCGACATGGTCCATGGGTACAGCTACGCGATACTTGACCTCTACCAGTGGATTCCCATGATAAATGACTATCTCAACCCATACAGTGAGCCGGTGACAGAGGCAAACCTCGATGTGGTCTACCGCGGCAGCAGCGGGGCGATAACCGCCACCACCGAGCTCAAGGGCGCGGACTACTATAACTATGTCGCGACGGTCCAGCCTACGGAGATTATTGAGCCGACGCAGACCCCGGATCTCAGCCCGGAGCCTACACCCGGAGAGCCGACTCCCGAGGAGCCGGCAGCCACAGAGCCACCGGCCGAGACAGACGGGCCGACGATAATCGAAGTGCCCGGTGACGGCGGCGGAGATTCGGCAAACATTGTATTCGGAACCTGAAAATATGAGGAAACACTACCCCCCCCGGGAGATTTGCTCCCGGGGGGAGTTTCTTAAAAAGCGCTTAAAATTCTTGTAGAATAATCCAAGCTGTGCTACAATAACCGACAGTTTATTATATGACAAAGAGAGGGTGAACCCATGAAGGATAAAAAGAAGCGGCGAATGGGCGACAGGAAAGACGGCCGCCTCCTGCGGGAGCTGGACGCGATGCACTATATCATGCCCATCATCTACCCCAACCGCTGCGATAATGAGGCCTATATCTCCGAGCGCATAGATTTGACGAATATAAACGCCTATCTTGAAAAGAAGAATCAGGGGGAGGAGGATTTCCCCTATACGGCTTTTCATGTCATAGCGGCGGCGCTTATCAAGACCCTGACACTGCGCCCGAAAATGAACCGCTTTATCGCCAATAAGAATATGTACCAGCGGGACGAGGTGTCCCTCGCCTTTATCGTAAAAAAGCAGTTTTCAGATAAAGGGGAGGAGGGCCTTGCCTTTATCCACGCAGATGAGGGCTATACGCTCGAAAAGCTCCACGAGGAGATACGTGCCCAGGTCACGAACTGCCGCGCCGGCGACGCGGAGCAGACGGACAACACCTCAAACAGCATGGATGTTCTCAATAAAATGCCCCGCTTTTTGTCGAAGTTCCTTATCGAGTGCATCGCGCTGCTGGATAAGCACGGCAAGTGCCCGGATTTTCTCATCTCGAACGACCCGTTTTACGCCTCTGTGCTTATCTCGAACCTCGGCTCGATAAAGCTCAAATGCGGCTACCATCATCTCACCAATTGGGGCACCTGCTCGGTGTTCTGCATCATCGGCGAGAAGAAGCTCACCCCCGTTTTTGCCGACGACGGCAGCCATGTCATGCACGAGACGCTGGATATCGGACTTACCATTGATGAGCGCCTTGCTGACGGGTATTATTACTCCAAGAGCATCCGCCTTTTAAAGCATCTGCTTGAAAACCCGGAGCTGCTTGAGCTGCCCGCTGAGCAGGAGATAGAATACTAAAGGAGAAAATATGGGAAATACACAGGTAAAAACACCCTGGCTCAATAGTCTCGGGGATATGCCCTCACATCTTGACTATTTTCAGGGCTCAATGTTTGATGCGGTGAAGGCTGTTGCGGATAAATACCCCAACAATGTCGCCTTTGACTTCATGGGCAAGTCTACCACCTATAAAACCATGCTCGAGCAGATTGAAAGCTGCGCCAAGAGCCTGCGCACCATCGGCGTGCGTGATGGGGACGCGGTGACTATCGCCATGCCCAACTGCCCGCAGGCGATTTATATGTTCTACGCTGTCAACCGCGTGGGCGCCATCGCCAATATGGTCCACCCGCTCTCGAGCGAGAAGGAGCTTGAGTTTTACATAAACGAGTCAAAAAGCGTGACCGTTGTGACGCTTGACCAGTTTTACGGCAAGTTTGAGGCCATCCGCCAGAACACCTGCGCCGTGAACATCGTCATTGCCAGCATCAGGGACGCGCTTTCAAAGCCCGTCAAGGCGGGCTATATGCTCACCGAGGGGCGCAAGATAGAGAAAATTCCCGCCGACGCGCCCGTTATCCGCTGGAGGGAGTTCATGCGCCTGGGTAAGGCCTGCTTCTGGCAGCATCAGGTCGGCAGAAAGGGCGATGACCCCGCGGTCATTCTCTATTCCGGCGGCACCACCGGCACCACCAAGGGCATCCTGCTCACAAACCTCAACTTCAACGCCCTCGCCCAGCAGATTATCGGCGTAAACCCGATGTTCCGCCCCGGCGATAAGATGCTCTCCGCCATGCCGCTGTTTCACGGGTTTGGCCTGGGCGTGTGCATCCACTCGATGCTCGCCTCCGGCGGCCGCTGCATCCTCGTGCCGCGCTTCACCGCCGAGAGCTATGCAAAGCTCATCACCAAGTACCGCTGCAATTTCATCGCCGGTGTGCCCACGCTGTATGAGGCGCTGCTGCGCCTGCCGAGCATGGAAAAGGCTGACCTGTCCTGCCTCAAGGGTGTGTTCTCCGGCGGCGATTCGCTCTCTATCGAGCTTAAAAAGAAGTTTGACAAGTTCCTCGGCGACCATAAGGCCCCCGTCCAGATCCGCGAGGGCTACGGCACGACTGAGACTGTCACCGCCTGCTGCCTGACCCCGCCGCACAAGACCAAGGAGGGCAGCTGCGGCCTGCCCTTCCCGGACACTTATATAAAGGTCGTCAAGCCCGGCACGGATGAGGAGCTGCCCTTTGGCGAGGAGGGCGAGGTGCTGCTCGCCGGGCCCACCGTTATGCGCGAGTATATCCACCACCCGGAGGAGACGGCCAAAACCCTGCGCCGCCATGAGGACGGGCTCACCTGGGTCTATACCGGGGACCTCGGCTACATGGACGAGGAGGGCTTCACCTTCTTCAAGGGCCGCATCAAGCGCATGATAATTTCCTCCGGCTATAACATCTATCCCGCCCAGATTGAGAACATCCTGGACGCAAACCCCCTCGTGCATATGAGCTGCGTCATCGGTGTGCCCGATGCGTACAGAATGCAGCGGGTCAAGGCCTTTTTGATGCTCAAGCCCGACGTCCCCGCCACGGAGGAGACAAAGCAGCAGATTCTTGACTACTGCCGCAAGCATATCGCCAAGTACGCCATGCCAAAGGACATTGAGTTCAGGGAGAGCCTGCCCAAGACCCTTGTGGGCAAGGTCGCATACCGCGTGCTGGAGGAGGAAGAGGCCAAGAAACAGGCCGAAGCCACCGCGCCGGTTGAAAACGTCAAGACAGACTGAAAAGCTGTATAAAAAATTTCCCTGCCGTCGGCAGGGAAATTTTTTTACGCCCACCCATTGACAAAAACATATGAGCGAGTTATCATATGAACAATAATTCATATGAACGGAGGGTCAAGTGATGAAAAAGCACGACCATGAGGCCATATTGTGCAAGGTGAAAAGTGAGCTGCCGAGCGATGAGCTTATCTGCGATCTGGCGGATTTGTTCAAGATTTTCGGCGATACCACGCGCATGAAGATACTTTACGCCCTGCACGAGTCGGAGATGTGCGTGTGCGCCATTGCGGAGCTGCTGGGCATGACCCAGTCCGCCATCTCGCACCAGCTGCGCATACTGTTTGACAAGAAGCTGGTCGGCAAGCGCCGGGAAGGCAAGACTATCTATTACTTCCTGCTGGATGACCATGTGCGCACGATTATTGCCCAGGGCTTTGACCATTTGACCGAAAAAGAGGAGGAGAAGTAAGATGAAAAAGGTGTTCAGGCTTGAGGAGCTCGACTGCGCCCACTGCGCGCAGAAGATAGAGGACGGCATCCGCGCCATAGACGGGGTTCAGGCTGCGTCTGTCAATTTCTTTACCCAGAAGCTGACCATTGAGGCGGCGGACGCTGATTTTGATGGGGTGCTGAAAAAGGCCGTCAAGGTGGCAAGGAAAATCGAGCCCGACTGCGTGATTGTGATATGAAAGAGTTAACCAGAAAACAGAAAAAGATGCTGTGGCGCATAATCGCCGCGGCGGTGCTTACGGTCGTTGCGGCGCTGCTGCCGCTCGAGGGCCTGTGGCGCGGCGCCGCTTTTATGCTGCCCTACCTCATTGCCGGCTATGACGTGCTGTGGTCTGCCGTGCGCAATATCGCTCACGGGCAGATTTTTGACGAGGAGTTCTTGATGGGCATCGCCACGCTGGGCGCTATCGGCATCGCCGAGTACCCGGAGGCGGCGGGAGTCATGATTTTCTATCAGGTGGGGGAGCTGTTTCAGTCCATCGCCGTGGGCAGGAGCAGAAAATCCATCGCCGCGCTGATGGACATCCGCCCCGAGAGCGCCACCGTTATACGGAACGGGCAGGAGCTTAGCCTGTCCCCGGAGGAGGTTGAGATAGGGGAGACGGTCATCGTCCGCCCCGGCGAGAAGATACCGCTCGACGGCACGGTTATCGAGGGCCATTCCAGCCTTGACACCGCCGCGCTGACGGGGGAGAGCCTGCCTGTTGACTGCGCCGAGGGCGACAGGGTCATCAGCGGCTCGATTAACCTCTCCGGCCTTATCACCATGCGCGCCGACAGCCGCTATTGCGACAGCACGGTTGCCCGCATCCTTGAGCTGGTGGAAAATTCCTCCGAGAAAAAGGCGCGGGTGGAGAACTTCATCACCCGCTTTTCGAGGGTGTATACGCCCTGCGTGGTGGCGGGCGCGGTGCTGCTGGCGCTGCTGCCGCCGCTGCTCTTCTTCCTGGGGTCTTTGCTCCCTCATCCTGCAAGGAAAAAGGATACACCTTAAAAGAAAAACGGCTCTCAGTCCATACTGAGAGCCGTTTTTGGTAGCGGAATGCTTAAAACATTTCTTTATCAAGCCCTGTGACCTCATAAAATTCGTCTGAGTATTTGATCAAAGAATAATCAAATTCAGCTTGAATTTTCTTGATATAAAAAAATGGATCAGGGATAGGCGTTATTTGTAATTCAGTTTGAATTCTTTGGAGCGCAAGTTCCTGCCCATCAAAAAGATTTTTCATATCTTCTTCTAAAAAAGCGGTAAAATCATCCTCATTGCTCCAATAGATTTGCTCCAGAGGATTTGAATTCTTGCAAGATAGCACCAGGCCAAGGAAATCTTCAAAATGGTAAGATAACGGATTGACATATTTGTTGTATAAAGCGTATGGGCTAATAGAAAAAACCATGTCGTCAAAGCCATCAATCATACAAAATTGTACGCCATCAACACCGAGTCCCGCAAATATTTTAGCACCAATAGGGATGCAAAAGTCATCATAATCATCAGATTCTTCTAGGCCAATCACACGTTTATCAACATCTAAGGCCATAAATTTTTCAAAACATGATTTTTCCATAGCTTAGCCCTCCTGGAATCATCTACAGATTCGTGATAGGAATAGAAGTATGAAAATAGCACCTTTTTCAAATAACAGTCCCCATTTTTGAAACTGTAAGCCAATTACATTGTATCATGCATACGCCAAAAGGCAACAGCTGTTATTGCGGTGGCTGAAGTGATGTTGTCGGAGACGCCGTGAAAAGACGGTTGACAAGTGAGAAAAATATGATAGAATAAGGCAGTTAAAGGCTGTGACGAAGCCAAGCAGGCCACGCCGCGACAAGCGAGAGGGGACGGTGAGAGCCCTCC
>URPA01000078.1 GCA_900549545.1 uncultured Eubacteriales bacterium | reverse complement strand
CCCTATCGGCGCTTCGCGCCACTTCCCCCGGTGGGGGAAGCAAGTTAGTGCGGTGTTTATCTTGCGTTTTTTGCTTAAAATTTGCTTCAATCAATGGCTCCCTTGTGTAAAGGGAGCTGGCACGGCATAGCCGTGACTGAGGGATTGTAAATACGAGGTATTCTGAGTAAAAACTGATCACCGCACTGGTAACGACCCCTCAGTCTTGTCAGAACAGGTTCATACCGCTCTGTTTCCCGCTGAAAGCGGAAAACTGCCGCTATATTCTCCCGTTCTTCCTCTCAAAATTGAACCCGCTTCGCTGGGCTTCAATTTTGTTTTGGATGGCTGACAGCTCCCCTTACGCAGTGGAGCCTTTGGGCGATGCAAATCGAAAGGAACAGCATAAAGACGAGCAATGCCCCAATCTTGGCGCCCCCTTGAGGGGGAGCTGGCTTGGCGCGAAGCGGCAAGACTGAGGGGGGAACCTCGCTTGCTTTGACTAAGCCCGAAGCAAACCAGCCCCCCTATCGTCAAGCCGTAAACGGCTTGACACTTCCCCCGAAGGGGGAAGCAAGGTTAGATAACGCAGAGCCGGACATAAACGCTTCCGAAACGCACCTGCGCCCGCAGCCTTATAGGAAAGCAAGTGGACACAGAGCAAATCCCATATAACAGCCGAAAACCACGGGTTGCCCCGTGGTTTTCTTGCCGCATAAGAAAAGCTCCTGAGCGCAACGTTCAGGAGTTTTTTGACTATATACAAAGCCTCGCAGAGTTCGCCGCTCGCTCGTCAAATGACGCAGATTACATTTCGCTTCCGCTGAGAGTGAAAACGGAATGGAGTCTGCTTCTTCTGACGTATGCGCGGCTCGGAGTGAAACTCTTTTTTGTATACAGGACTTTCAATGCCCGCAGCAACCACCGCCGCAGCCGCAGCCGCCGTCCCCATCGTCATGGTCATGGCCGCCACAGCTTCCGCCGCAGCCACCACAGCCGCCGGAGCAGCCGCCGTCAGCCCCCGGAGGGGGAAGCTGGCCGGTGACAAGCATATCGGCGGCGGTATCCGCGTCGCCGGTATAGCCCAGGACAGGGATGATGCCCATGCTCAGCAGCAGGCTCTTGGCCTCATCTCCCATCTGGCTGACGATGACGGCTTCAACGCCAAGCTCCTGCATAAGCTCCGCCATCTGCTGATGGCCGTGCCTGTCGGTGCTTTCAACGAGCTTTTTCTTGCACTCGTGGACATACTCGCCATAGTAATCATAGACGGCAAAGCACTCGCAGTGTCCGAAATGGCCGCCGATCTCGCCGTTATCGTAAGCAACCGCTATCTTCATAATTTAATCTCCATTCTGCCGCACATTTTACAGAATAGCTAAAGAAGCATCTCCACTTGCGGCGAATGGAGATTATTTGGCATGTGCCTCGGTTGCCGTGTAAACGGCGAGAGGCACGCCATTTTTAATCATGTAATGTGATTTATCACATTACAGCTCCTTTTCGATATAGTCCGCGATGGGGGCCACATTCTCGCCGCTGACGGATTCGACCTCGCCCGCGTCCACCATAGCGGCGATGACCGGGTCGATGGGGAGCTTGACGACTCTCTCAATGCCGAAGGCCTTGGCGACCTCCTCAGCATGGCTGTCGCCAAAGATATTGTGAACCTTGCCGCAGTCGGGGCACTTGAAGTAGGCCATATTCTCCGCAAGACCGATGACGGGGATGTTCATAAGCTCCGCCATGTTGACAGCCTTGGAGACTATCATGCTGACCATATCCTGCGGGGTGGTGACTATAACTATACCGTCCACCGGCAGGGACTGGAACACGGTCAGGGGCACATCGCCCGTTCCGGGAGGCATATCAACAAACATATAGTCAACATCCGTCCACAGCACATCGGTCCAGAACTGGGTCACAGCACCGGCGATGACCGGGCCGCGCCAGACAACAGGCTCAGTCTCGTTCTCCAAAATCAGGTTCATGCTCATGACCTGAAGCCCGGTGTGTGTGGTGGCGGGGAGAAGATACTCGTCCGTCCCAAAGGCGTGCTGGGTGATGCCAAAGGAGCGCGGGATGGAGGGGCCGGTGATATCCGCGTCCAGCACGGCGGCATTATAGCCCCTGCGCTGCATCTCGGAGGCCAAAAGACTCGTCACCAGGGACTTGCCGACGCCGCCCTTGCCGCTGACAACGGCGATTACCTTTTTTACGGTAGAGCCGGGGCGCAGCTCTTTTCTGAAGCTCTCAGCCTGACGCTCGGAGCACTGCTCAGAGCAGGAGGAGCAATCGTGATTACATTCGCTCATAGAGAAGTTCCTTTCCGGATAGTGTTAATAATTATTTATATTTTAGAATAGTTTGTGCGAGTTGTCAAGCGATACACCCTTGTGATATAATAAAAGCCGCATTTTCGCGTACCAATTTTTTCTGAAAGGTGAGCATCGCATGGAGCTGTTTATGCAATACATGATGGCAGTGGCCCGATTCGCGCTGATAGTTCTGTCAGTCGTGATCATGGTCCGCTGCATACGCTCCATGCTCAGCGAGCGCTATGAGCCGGAGGTCTGGGCCTACATCCGCGTGGGCCGGGAGAACGTGCCCGTATACCACTGGGAGAACACCATCGGCCGCAGCGGCGGCGCGGATATCCGGGTGGACAGGCCCGGAATCGGCCGCATACACGCCGTTTTGAAGCGCAGCGACAGCGGCACCTGGATAATTTACGACGTGTTCTCCAAGGGCGGGGTCTGGGTCAACGGTATCCCCGTCGGCGGCGGGCTTGAGGTGCAGCACGGGGATGTTATAAACCTCGCGGGGAGCTGTGTGCGCTTTTTGGATATAAGCCCGGAGAAGCTTGAAAAAATCGAAAAATCCCGCACTCAGGTGGGAAAGCGCGTCTCCCCCGCGATAACCCTCGTGGAGCTGACGCTGTTTGAGCTGTTTTTGTTCATGGAGCATCTTTTCTCTGCCGAGCCTGACTGCATTTTGGGCATAGGCGTTGCCTTCGCGGCGCTTATCCTGATGCAGTGGCTGTGCTATAACTCCATGCGCATCATAGGCCGCAGCGGCTTTGAGGTTGAGACTATCGCCTTCTACCTCACCTCCCTGGGCGTGTCGGTCGCGGTATCGGCGACGCCGGAGGATATGTATAAGCACATTCTGCTGATGCTTGCAAGCGTGCTGCTGTTTCTCCTTTTTGGCTGGTGGCTGCGCAGCCTGCGGCGGACGGAGGCCATGCGCATACCCTTCGCCATCCTCGCGCTGGGGCTGCTGGCGCTGAACGTGGCGACGAGTGAGGCTGTCCTCGGCGCGCGCAACTGGCTCCAGTTCGGGGGCTATTCCTTCCAGCCGTCGGAGCTTGTAAAGGTCGCTTATGTCTACGTGGGCGCGTCCACGCTCGACAGGCTCTACCGCCGCAAAAACCTGTATTCGTTCATCATCTTTTCCGCCGCCTGCGTCATGGCTCTGGCGCTCATCGGCGACTTTGGCACGGCGCTGGTGTTCTTCGTGTGCTTTCTTATTATCTCCTTCATGCGCTCCGGTTCAATAGCGACAGTGCTCCTCGCCGTCTCCGGGGCGGGGCTGGCGGGCTTTTTAGCCATCAGTGTGAAGCCGTATATTGCCCAGCGCTTTGCCTCCTGGGGGCATGTGTGGGAGGATGTTTACGACAAGGGCTATCAGCAGACGCGCGCCATGTCTGCCGCCGCCTCGGGCGGGCTTTTCGGTAAGGGCGCAGGGCAGGGCTGGCTTAAGGACATCTTTGCCGCCGATACGGACATGGTTTTTGCCGTTGTGTGTGAGGAGCTGGGGCTCATAATCGCAATCTGCATGGTGCTCGCCGTGCTGACGCTGGCCTTCTTCGCCGTGCGCACCGCGCGGCACGGGCGCTCGGCCTACAATGCCATCGCCGCCTGCGCCTCCACCGCGATTCTGCTTACGCAGCTTGGGCTGAACGTTTTCGGCTCGCTGGATATTCTGCCGTTTACCGGCGTCACCTTCCCGTTTGTTTCAAGGGGCGGCTCGTCGCTATTGAGCTGCTGGATGCTCATGGCCTTTATAAAGGGCGCGGATAATCGCAAGGGCTCAAGCTTCGCCGTGCGCCCGGGCAAGGTCAATCCCCCGCCGGAGGACGGCGCGCAGTACCGCGAGCGCAGCCGGGACTATCTATACGCCCGCGCGGAGGACGAGGAGGAGCAGGAATGAAAAAAATAAACCGCCGCGCCTTCTCGGTGCTCATTATCGCGCTGGCCGTTATCTTCGGCTTGGGCGTATACATCCTGCGCTATGTGGACCACGGGCAGGACTGGGCGCTGTACTTTTCCCGGGCAAACTCCGGCTCCACCGGGGAGCTGACAGACCGCAACGGGCAGCTGCTCGCCGCCTTCTCCGCGACGGAGAACCTCTTCTCCGATGACGCGGAGGCCCGCATAGCAAACTACCACGTCACCGGGGATTACTGGGGCCGCACCGGGACGGGCGTGCTCTCGAGCTTCTGGAACGATATGCAGGGCTTTGACCTGCTCACAGGCACCACCAAGGCCGAGAGCAGCAGCTGGCAGCTTAATATTGACTCGGAGCTTTCAAAGACCGCCTACCGTGCGCTTGACGGCAGAAACGGCGCGGTGCTGCTGATGGATTATACCACCGGTGAGCTTTTGTGCATGGTGTCCTCCCCCGCCGTTGACCCGGCGGACGCGGACGCTGAGCCGCCGGATGGGGCGTACATCAACCGCTGCCTCTCCGCCGCCTTTGTCCCCGGCTCGGTCTTCAAGCTGGTGACGGCGGCCGCAGCGATTGAGAACATCCCCGATATCTACCAGCGCAGCTTCTACTGTGAGGGCACATACACCATCGCCGGGGTGGATATCAACTGCTCCGGGACGCACTATACCCAGACCTTTGAGCAGGCGCTTGCCAACTCCTGCAACTGCGCCTTCGCGCAGATCGCCGTGATGATTGGTCAGGACACGCTGCTTGAATACGTAAAGGACTTCGGCTTTCTCTCCGCACATTCCCTCGATGGGATTCCCACCGCCGCCGGGACCTTCCCCACGGAATTTGTGGGCGACCCGGAGCTTGCCTGGGCGGGCATCGGCCAGAGCACGGACACCGTCTGCCCATACACGATGCTGCGCTACGTCTCCGCCATCGCGAACAATGGCGTTTTGTGCGAGCCGAAGCTTATAATGGACGGCAAGGACGCGGTAAAGTCCCGGCTTATTGAGGCCGGCACCGCGCAGAAGCTTCAGGAGATGATGAGCTATAACGTTGCGGCGGGCTACGGCAGCGACCGGTTCCCGGGGCTCAATATCTGCGCCAAGTCCGGCACGGCCGAGCTTGGGGACGGGACAAGCCATGCCTGGTTTACCGGCTTTTTACAGGATGAGGCGCACCCCTACGCCTTTGTCGTGATGATCGAGCGCGGCGGCGGCGGGCTTACAAACGCCGGCGCTGTTGCAAACACCCTGCTTCAGGCGGCGGTGAACAGATAAACCTATATTATATAAAAGGAAAGCGACATGATTGATGTTTCCGTAAGCTCACTGGTAAAATCCTTTGAGCTTGGCAAAAATATACTCGACGGGCTGTCCTTCACGGTCAACACCGGGGAGCGCGTCGGGATTTTGGGCCACAACGGCTGCGGCAAGACCACGCTCCTGCGCATACTCAGCGGGGAGATTGGCTATGACAGCGGTGACGTAATGGTCGCCCCCTCCCGTCGGATAGGGCTTATCTCCCAGATTCCGGTTTTCCCCGAGGGCTGGACGACGGAGGATGTGCTCCGCTCCGCGCACAGCAGGCTCTACGCGATAAACGACCGCCTTGAGGAGCTGACACGGCAGATGGAGACCTCCCAGGCTCCGGAGCTGCTGCGGGAGTTTGACCGGCTGAGCGAGGACTTTCGCCGCTTGGGCGGCTATAACATGGAGATCGACCGCAACCGCGTGGCAAACGGGCTTCAAATTCCCGCCGCGATGCGCTCGCAGCTTTTTGACAGTCTCTCCGGCGGGGAGCGCACGAGGGTGAACCTCGCAAGGCTCATCCTTGAGGACACGGACATTCTCCTGCTCGACGAGCCGACGAACCATTTGGATTTGCGCGCGACCCAGTGGCTGGAGGAGTATCTGCTGCACTTCAAGGGAACAGTCCTCGCCGTCAGCCATGACAGGTATTTTCTCGACCGCGTTGTGCAGCGCTGCATAGAGATCGACGAGGGCAAGGCCGAGTTTTACTCCGGCAATTACAGCTTCTATGTTGAGGAGCGGCAGCGCCGCTATGAGGAGAAGCTCAAGAAATACGAGAAGGATCAGGCCAAGATCGAGCAGCTCACGAGGGCGGCAGATCAGCTGCATCTCTGGGCGTTCATGGGCAACGACAAGCTCCACAAGCGTGCCTTTTCCATGGAAAAGCGCATTGAAAAGCTAAACCAGAACAGCGAGCGCCCCACCCAGCAGAAAAAGCTGAGCGTTTCGTTCAAGCAGGCGGATTTTAACGGGGACGAGGCGCTTGTCATCGACGGGGTCTCCAAAAGCTTCGGCGAAAAGAAGCTGTTTGATTCCCTGTCGCTGCTCGTTACCGGCGGGGAGCGCATCGCCCTCATAGGCGATAACGGCACCGGCAAATCCACGCTTATCAAGATGATAATGGGTCAGGAAACGCCGGACGCGGGCTATATTGCCATGGGCCCGGCGGTCAAGGCGGCGTACCTGCCGCAGCTTGTCACCTTCTCCAATCCCGAGCGCTCGGCGCTGGACACCATGCTCTATGACTGCCGCTGCACACCGCAGCAGGCCCGTGACAGGCTGGCAGCGTTTGGTTTTCGGGGTGAGGATGTGTTCACGCAGGTGGGCGCGCTCTCCGGCGGCGAGAAGGCCTTTGTGGCCATCGCCCTGTACTTTGCCATTTTGAAGGTCCGGCCCACCCCCTTTGTGGTGATGGACGAGATCGAGGCCGCTCTGGACGACAACAATGTGGTACGGTTTGCCCGCTATATGCGCTCCATGGCCGAGCGCACTCAGTTCATCGTCATCACCCACCGCCGCGGCACC
>URPA01000077.1 GCA_900549545.1 uncultured Eubacteriales bacterium | reverse complement strand
CTCCGGGCTATGTGGGCTATGAGGACGGCGGCCAGCTCACCGAGAAGGTGCGGCGAAAGCCCTGGTCGGTGGTGCTGTTTGACGAGATAGAGAAGGCGCACGAGGATGTGTGGGATATCCTGCTGCAAATAATGGACGATGGACATTTGACCGATTCCATGGGCCGCAGGGTGGATTTCAGCAGCACGGTCATCGTCATGACCTCCAACATCGGCGCGAAGGCCCTGACCGAGAACCGCCGCCCGCTGGGCTTTGACGGCGGGGAGCGAACAGACAGCCAGCAGAGCCGCCAGCAGGTCATGGAGCAGCTCAGGGAGACCTTCAAGCCCGAGTTTATAAACCGCGTGGACGAGACTATTATTTTCCGCCGCCTCAGCCGGGAGGATATGCGCGGCATAACCGCCATGGTGCTTGACGGAGTGCGCCAGCGCTTTGAAAAGCTGGGGCTTAGCCTGAGCGTCCCGGGGGAGACGGTGAGCTTTCTCGCCGCCGAGGGGCACGATGAAAAATACGGCGCCCGCCCCCTGCGCCGCACGGTGCAGCACAGCATTGAGGACGCGGCAGCGGAGCTGCTGCTCGATGGCCGCGCTAAAGCCGGGGACAGGATATGCGCCATGGTGCAAGACGGGAAAATTGAACTAATAACTAATAGTGAAGAGTGAATAAGTAACGCCAAGCGCCCGGGGCGCTTGGCGTTTTTTAATCGTCACGAAAGGACACAATATTTCTTCACTATTCACTATTAACTATTACTTAAATTGCATTCAGGCATCAGCTCATCGGAGATGATGTTGAGCATACGGTCAAAATTCTCAACATCCTCCTCGGAAAAGCGCTCCTTTATGCGCTGCATGACCAGCATCTCATAGGAGCTCAGAAGCTCGGTATACTTATAAAACTTCTCCGACAGCACAAGGTGATACTCCCGCCGGTCAGTCATGGAATTTTCCCGCTCAATATAGCCCTTTTTGATGAGGTTATTGACCTTATATGTGGCGTTTGACTGCGAAATATTCAAAAACTCGGCAAACTGACTCACAGTGGGCTGGCCCAGCATTTTTATCACTTCCACCGAAAAGGCCTCCATCGCGGAAAGGGAGCCCTCCCTTTCGCGCACGCTCTCAAACACCTTGCGATAAAAATGCAGCTTGAACTTGTCGTATACCTTTACAAAGCTCTCTTCCAGCATGGCCCAATCCTCCGTGAAGCATCCGAATATTCCAAAATATTAATGTATTATATAACGAAAACCGGTTTTTGTAAACGATTGAATTACCCGTCAGGCAAACCATAAACCCCTGAAAAACAGAAATGAAGAATAAACTGTGAATTTTGCGCTTCCCTCCGGGCGAAACTATTGACAAAGCAGCCGGGCAATGCTATATTAGCACTTGCAAGCGAAGAGTGCTAACAGTCGGATGCCCGGAGTGCTAAAGTAAACAGTCAGGTATTGAATATGGCGATAAGCGAGAGAAAAAAGAAAATACTTGCCGCTGTTGTGGACGAATATATCAGCACGGCGGAGCCGGTAGGCAGCAAGGCCATCGCGGAAAATGCCGGGCTTGGCTGCTCCCCCGCCACGATACGCAACGAGCTTGCGGAGCTTGTGTCCATGGGCTACCTTGAGCAGCCGCACACCTCAGCCGGCCGCGTCCCGACCCCGATGGGCTACCGGATGTACGTCAATGAGCTTATGGAGAAGCAAAAGCTCTCCATGGAGGAGACGGAGGAGATAAACCGCCGCTTAAACCTCAAGCTTGAGGAGCTGGACAGCGCGATAAGCAGCGTCAGTAAGCTCGCCTCGCAGCTGACGGATTATCCCGCTCTTGCGCTCACCACCCGACAATCGGTGACGGTCAAGCGCTTTGACCTTATTTATATCGACGCGAACACCTTCATCATCGTGCTGACGCTCAGCAACAATACCGCCAAAAGCAAGCTTGTGCATCTGCCGGTGTCGGTCGACCAGAGCATGGTGCAGCGGCTCTCTTCCCTGTTTAATTCCGGCTTCACCGGCATTGAGCAGGAGCAGATAAGCCCCCTGCTTATCCACTCAGCCGAGCGCGCGGCGGATGACACCATGGGCCTGACCTCCGTTATAGCGGCCTTCGTTATCGAGACGCTGACCGAGGCCAACACCCCCACCGCAAGCGTATTTGGCGAGAACAGGCTTTTGAGCCAGCCCGAGTTTCGCGACCCGGATAAGGCGCATAAGCTCATGAGCTACCTCTCCGGCGGCGGATACATTCTGTCGGCCGAGGAGGAAGCGAGGCTGGAGGGCCCCGGCAATGTCCGGGTGCTTATCGGGCCGGAGAACGTCGCCGAGGAGCTGAAGGATTCAAGCGTTGTCATCGCAAGCTATGACGCGGGCGACAACACAAAGGGCATCATCGGCGTTGTCGGCCCGACGAGGATGGACTACTCCGCCGTGGCCGCAAAGCTCAGCACCTTAGCCGCCGGGCTGTCCCGCCGCCTGACCGGAGGAGAGACCCCACCTGAGGGTATGCACAACAAGCTGATAGTCAAGGATAACCCACAGCAAAATGATAGTTAAAGGAGATGACCCAAGTGGCAGATAAGAAAAAAACCGCCGCCAAGGGCGAACCGGATAAGGAGCAGCAGAAGGTTCCCGAGGCCGAAAAGGCGCAGGAGACCGCCCCCCAGACCGAGCCTGAGACGGAGGCCACCGCAGCGGAGGAGGCCCCGAAGGAGGCACCCAAGGCCGCCGATGATGAGCTTGCCGCTTTGAATGATAAATACCTGCGCATCTGCGCCGAGTATGACAACTACCGCCGCCGCAGCCAGAAGGAAAAGGAGAGCCTTTACGGCGATGTAAAGGCCGAGGCGGTCAAGAGCTTCCTGCCGGTGTATGATAATCTTGAAAGGGCGCTTGCCCAGACCACCGAGGACGAGGCCTACCGCAAGGGCGTTGAGATGATAATGACGCAGTTCATCTCGACCCTTACAAAGCTGGGTGTCACGCAGATTGAGAGCCTCGGGCAGAAATTTGACCCGCTGCTGCACAACGCCGTGATGCACACGGACGACGCCGAAAAGGGCGAGAACGAAATCGTCGAGGTGTTCCAGCAGGGCTTTAAATTAGGGGACAAGGTGATAAGGTTCGCGATGGTCAAAGTCGCAAACTAACACCTTTCCATATAAATCACAAATCGCAAACTACTAAATCTTTAATATACGGAGGAAATTAAAATGGGTAAAATCATAGGTATAGATCTTGGTACTACCAATAGCTGCGTTGCCGTCATGGAAGGCGGCGAGACTGTCGTCATCCCCAACGCCGAAGGCGCCCGCACCACCCCGTCCGTCGTTGCCTTTGCAAAGACCGGCGAGCGTATGGTCGGCCAGGTCGCAAAGCGTCAGGCCATCACCAACCCCGACCGCACCATCTCTTCCATCAAGCGTGAGATGGGCTCTGATTACAGAGTGAACATCGACAACAAGGCCTACACTCCTCAGGAGATTTCCGCAATGGTGCTCCAGAAGCTCAAGGCCGACGCTGAGGCTTACCTCGGCCAGACCGTGACCGAGGCTGTCATCACCGTCCCTGCCTACTTCACCGACGCTCAGCGTCAGGCCACCAAGGACGCCGGCAGGATCGCCGGTCTTGAGGTAAAGCGTATCATCAACGAGCCGACCGCGGCCGCTCTGGCTTACGGCCTCGATAAGGAGACCGACCAGAAGATCATGGTCTACGACCTTGGCGGCGGCACCTTCGATGTCTCCGTCCTCGAGATTGGCGACGGTGTTATTGAGGTTCTGGCGACCGCCGGCAACAACCGCCTCGGCGGCGATGATTTTGACCAGTGCATCACCAAGTATCTGGTTGATGAGTTCAAAAAGACCGAGGGCGTTGACCTCAGCGGCGATAAGGTCGCCATGCAGCGTCTGCGCGAGGCCGCCGAGAAGGCGAAGGTTGAGCTGTCCGGCGTGACCACCTCCAACATTAACCTGCCCTACATCACCGCTGACGCCACCGGCCCGAAGCACCTCGATGTCACCCTCACCAGAGCGAAGTTCAACGAGCTTACGCATCACCTGGTCGAAAAGACCATGGGCCCCGTGAAGCAGGCCCTGTCCGACTCCGGCCTCAATCCCAGCGAGATCTCCAAGGTCCTGCTGGTCGGCGGCTCCAGCCGTATCCCCGCAGTTCAGGATATGGTCAAGTCCCTCATCGGCAAGGAAGGCTTCAAGGGCATCAACCCCGACGAGTGTGTTGCCATCGGCGCTGCCATTCAGGGCGGTGTTATGTCCGGCGACGTTGAGGGTATGGTTCTGGTCGATGTCACTCCTCTGTCCCTCGGTATAGAGACTCTGGGCGGCGTCTGCACCAAGCTCATCGAGCGCAACACCTCCATCCCCACCCGCAAGAGCCAGGTGTTCTCCACCGCCGCTGATAACCAGACCTCCGTTGAGGTCAATGTCCTTCAGGGCGAGCGCGAAATGGCCGCTTACAACAAGAGCCTTGGCCGTTTCCATCTCGACGGCATTGCCCCGGCCCGCCGCGGTGTGCCTCAGATCGAAGTCACCTTCGATATAGACGCAAACGGCATCGTCAACGTCTCCGCCAAGGACCTCGGCACCGGCAAGGAGCAGCACATCACCATCACCGCCTCCTCCAACATGTCCAAGGAGGACATCGACAAGGCCGTCAAGGAGGCCGAAATGTACGCCGCTGAGGACGCAAAGCGCAAGGAAGAGGTTGACGTCCGCAATCAGGGCGACCAGATGGTCTACCAGACCGAAAAGACCCTCGCCGAGCTGGGCGACAAGATAGACGCCGCTGAGAAGAGCGAGGTCGAGAGCAAGCTCTCCGCCCTCAAGACCGCTCTCACCGGCACCGACACCGCCGCCATCAAGGCAGCCACCGAGGAGCTGACTCAGGCGTTCTACAAGATCTCCGAGAAGATGTATCAGGCCCAGGGCGGCGCGCAGGGCGCAGGCTTTGACCCCTCTCAGGCTCAGGGCGGCGCTCAGGATAACGGTCAGGCCTACTACGATGCAGATTACACCGTGGTAGACGATGACGACAAGAAGTAAGCTGAGCTGATCAACACTACCCCCGCAGACGGGAAACCCGCCTGCGGGGGCAAACCCGCGTCAGATGAAATGAAACTCGCTTCGTTTCCGCCAAGCGTGGCGAAAACTACGCTTTATTCATTCCATCTTCCTTTTCCAAATAAAGCCGTTTAGCTTTATTTGGTGAGGTTAAAGAGCAAAATCAATGAGAATAAACTCTCGGACGGGTGGCATGAGCTTGCTTCCTGTCTGCATAGGAGAACCATATGGCAGATAAACGAGATTATTACGAGGTGCTGGGCGTCAACAAATCCGCCAGCCCCGATGAGATAAAAAAAGCATACAGAAAGCTCGCCAAGGAGAACCACCCCGACCTGCACCCCGGCGATAAGGCCTGCGAGGAGCGCTTCAAGGAGGCAAACGAGGCGTATGAGGTCCTCTCCGACGAGGAAAAGCGCAAGAAGTACGACCAGTTCGGCCACGCGGCCTTTGACCCCAACGCGGGCTTTGGCGGCGGTGGTTTCGGCGGCGGCTTCGGCGGCTTTGGCGATTTGGGAGACATTTTTGGCGATATCTTCGGCTTCGGCGGGGGCGCGTCCAGAAATCCCAACGCCCCACGCAAGGGCGAGAGCGTGCGCGCGAATGTGACCATCAGCTTTGAAGAGGCCGCCTTCGGCTGCGAGAAGGAGGTCACTGTCGCGAGGGTTGAGCAGTGCCCCGACTGCAAGGGCAACGGCTGCGCCCCCGGCACAACGCCTGAGGTCTGCCCCGACTGTAAGGGCACCGGCAGCGTGCGCACCACCCAGCGCACACCCTTTGGCATCGCCCAGTCCACAGCGCCCTGCTCCAAGTGCCGCGGCACGGGCAAGATCATCCATCAGCCCTGCAAGACCTGCCGGGGCATGGGCAATATCCGCCGCCAGCACAAGGTTAAGGTCAATGTCCCCGCCGGTATCGACGACGGGCAGACCATCTCCCGCCCGGGCTACGGCAACGCCGGGGCCAACGGCGGTCAGGCCGGTGATCTGCTGGTCACGGTCATGGTGCGCCCGCATCCCCGCTTCGAGCGCGACGGCAGCTCCGTACTTATCGAGCAGGAGATAAGCTTCTCTCAGGCCGCCCTCGGCGCGGAGGTCGAGGTCCCCACGCTTGACGGCAATGTGAAGCTGGTGATTCCCGAGGGCACCCAGCCCGGGACGATCATGCGCCTGCGCGGCAAGGGCATCCCCTACCTGCGCGGCAGCGGCCGGGGCGACCAGTTCGTCACCATCTCCGTCGCCGTGCCGAAAAACCTCAGCGCCCACCAGAAGGAACTGCTGCGGCAGTTTGCCTCCGCCATGGGCGAGAGCGACACCGCCAAGCCCGGCATCTTCGGCAAGAAAAAGAAATAAAACAATCGAGCCTCACCGCTCTTGCGGTAAGGCTCGATTTGTCATTTATCTATTGCCTCCTCAATGCTCTTCATGACCACGCTGGGCGGGACCTGCATCGCCTCGCAGAGCTTGAAAAAGGTGTCCAGCGTCGGGCGGCGGGCGCCGCGCTCAATGGCGCTCAGGTGCGTCCTGCCTATTCCGGCAAGCCCGCTGACCACCTCCTGTGACAGCCCGTGCTCCTCGCGATATTTTTGCAGTATTCTCCCCACGATAACCGGATCAAGCATCAAAACATCCCCTTTACACTGCATAACCGCCGAATAAATCACCAACGGTGATTTATTTTCACTTGTTTACACTGCATAGTGTAATGAAGATGCGCAAGTATTATGAATACATATGTTGCCAAATGAATGCAAATGTGTTATATTTACAGGCAAGTATTCACAGAGAAAAAGGAGAAAGCCAATGAAAAAGAAATTTATCGCGATGGCGTTGGTGATAATTCTGGCCCTGTCCACCGGCTGTGCGGGGAGGAACGCAGCTTCGCGGCTCAGCGCCGCGCTTGAGGACGCGGGCTTTATGTATGAGGCGGATTTCAACGCCGAGTATTATGGCGGCCGCTTCGGGACGGCGGAGGAGATGCACGCGCAGATGGCGCGGGACGGCGTTTCGGGGCTTATTATACCGGCGGATGATGGGCTTGAGCAGCCCGGCCTTGTGGAATACTCCGCCTTTGAGCTCTGCGGCTTTTATCTTGACGGAGAGAGCCTTTTCTTTCCCAGCGCGGCGCGCATAAGCCTCGCAGAGTTTGAAAGCCGCGCCGCAGCGGCGGAGTTTTTCCACCAGCGCCGGGAGAATATCTTGACAGCGGGCGGAGAAGCGACTGAGGATTCAGAGCACTGCGTCTGCGTCACAACCGGCGACGGCATGGCTATCCTGTCGCAAAAAGGGAAAATCGTCCTCAGCTTCACCGGCGAAAGCGGGAACGCCCTCGCGGCGATAGAAAAATGCGGATTCTGAACAAGGCAGGGGCAGCAGCCCCTGCCTTGTTGTTTTCATTTCATCAGCTCCGCGTGGATAAGCTCCAGCGAGGGGAGAAGCTGCGCCGGGGCGACGCGCACCGAGACCTGCCCCGCGCCGACAGCGCCGGACAAAACGGGCACCCCGGCCCGCCCGAGCAGCAGCACCAGCCGCGAGAGCGTTCCCGCGTCTGCGGCCTTGCCCACGGCTGTTATCGTGCCCGCCTCCTCGCTGCGGGTCACCCC
>URPA01000076.1 GCA_900549545.1 uncultured Eubacteriales bacterium | reverse complement strand
GGAGGCAGTGAGTGTGGCTGCCGTAGATGAGGTCGGCGCCGGCGTCAATGCAGGCGTGGGCCGTCTCGGTCTGGGCATCGGTGGGGGTGTATATCAGCTCACCGCTGGGCCAGTGGAACATGCAGATAATATAGTCCGCGCCCTCGGCCTGAAGCTGCTTTATTGCCTGGGTGGCCTTGCTCACATCGGGCTTGAAGTTGTTGTAGGCGCAGTAAATGCCAAATTTGATGCCGTTCTGGCTGGTGACTATCTGGGATTGGTCCTCAATGCCGTAGGGCATACCGATAGCGTCGAGCGCGGCGCAGGTGTCGTCCACGCCCTTTTGATAAAAGTCATAGCTGTGGTTATTGGCGGTGGTGACAAAATCCACCCCGCCCTCGGTGAGAATGTTGGCGTACTCGGTTCCGGCAATAAAATAGAACATGGCGACGGTGTAATCATATGGCAGCTTCTGGTCGGAGAAGGTGCACTCGAGATTCGCGATGGTAAACTCATCGCTGTTAAAATACTGCACGGTGTTTGAAAACGGATAAGAGAAGTCCCCGTTTACCTTGTTGACAAAATCCGCGGAGTTCTGGCGCGGGGCGATGGTGCAGTCGCCAATGGCGGAGAGCGTGAAATACTCCGGGTCGCCCTCATAAACCGGCTCAGTCTCCACCGGCGCTGTCACAGCGGGGGATTGGGGCGAGGAGGCACCACCCTCGGAGGCGACGCGCGCACGCACAACAAAGACCAGCGCCACAAGCAGGACAAGGAAAATTATCGGTTTTACTATCTTTTTCTTTTTCATATCTGCACCCATCTATATGTAACATTTATATGCGTTATTCAGGACACTGAGAAACAGAAATATTATATAGAGTTTTTCCCAATAAAGCAAGATGCTTAAGGGGATTTAAGAATTGAAAGACGATATAAAAACGGCCCCGGGCGATTGCCCGAGGCTATCTTGAAGGCAAAGGCAAAGCCTTTGCCTTCAAAAGGAGATTACACTCCGTTTGCGCATTTTTGCCCAGCGTGGGAGGGCAAAAATACACTCTCTTCGTGCAAAGTGTTTTCTGCGACGTACACGCCGCCGCAGAAAACGATTAAAATTAATTCGCCGACCGCAGTCGGCGAACTCTGCGAGGCTTTGTCTAAAGTAGCACAGCCCCGGACGATTGCCCGGGGCTGTACTTTGGATTTGTTATTACAGTAAGCCGCCGATCTTGATGAACAGGGGAGCAAAGACCAGAGAGACAACGGTCATGAGCTTAATGAGGATGTTGATGGACGGGCCGGAGGTATCCTTGAACGGGTCGCCAACAGTGTCACCCACGACTGCGGCCTTGTGGGCATCGGAGCCCTTGCCGCCGTTGTGGCCTTCCTCAATGTACTTCTTTGCGTTATCCCAGGCACCGCCGGAGTTGGACATGTAGATGGCGAGCAGGACGCCCGTGACCAGAGAGCCGGCAAGCAGGCCGCCGAGCGCTTCAGGCCCGAGCAGGATGCCGACCAGCAGGGGAGCAGCAACGGCCATCACGCCGGGGACTACCATCTCATGCAGAGCAGCGCGGGTGGAGATGGAGACGCAGGAGCTGTAATCGGGCTTGGCCTTGCCTTCAAGTATGCCGGGGATCTCCCGGAACTGGCGGCGGACTTCTTCAATCATCTTATACGCTGCCTTGGAGACGGACTCCATAGTCATGGCGGAGAAGGCGAAGGGGAGCATACCGCCGATGAGCAGGCCGATGACAACATAGGGGGAGAGCAGGTCAATATTGGCAAGCTTCACTTCGGTCGCATAGGACACGAAGAGGGCCAGCGCGGTAAGCGCGGCGGAGCCGATTGCAAAGCCCTTGCCGATGGCGGCGGTGGTGTTGCCGACAGCGTCGAGCTTATCGGTTATCTCACGGACATGGGGATCAAGGCCGCTCATCTCGGCGATGCCGCCGGAGTTGTCGGCGATGGGGCCATAAGCGTCCACGGCGACGGTGATGCCGGTGGTGGAGAGCATGCCCACAGCCGCAAGGGCGATGCCGTAAAGCCCGCCGGTGACGACATAGGAGATGTAAATGCCGACGCAGATAAGCAGAATAGGCACCCAGGTGCTCATCATGCCGACCGCGACGCCGCTTATAATTGTGGTAGCGGAGCCGGTCTCGGACTGGGCGGCGATGCGCTTGACGGAGCGGTAATCACCGGAGGTATAGACCTCGGTGACGATGCCGATGACAAGGCCGACGATGATGCCCGCGATAATCGGCGCGCAGTAGAAGAAGCCGCCGAAGAAGAGCTTGCTCAGGGGGATGGAAGCGATAGAGACGATGAGCGCAGAGACATAGGTGCCCATCTTGAGCGCCTTGTGGGGGTTGGAATCCTCCTTGCCGCGCACAAAGAAGGTGGCGATGATGGAGGCGAAGATGCCCACGGCGGCAATGACCAGCGGGAAAAGCGCGCCAGCACCCATGAACAGACCAGCCACGGACACGCCCAGCGTCAGCGCAGAGACAAGCGCACCGACATAGGACTCGAACAGGTCAGCGCCCATACCGGCCACGTCACCCACGTTGTCGCCGACGTTATCAGCGATGACGGCGGGGTTACGGGGATCGTCCTCGGGAATACCGGCCTCGACCTTGCCGACAAGGTCAGCGCCGACGTCGGCGGCCTTGGTGTAGATACCGCCGCCCACACGGGCAAACAGCGCAATAGAGGAAGCGCCGAGGGAGAAGCCGAAGAGAATGTTGTAGTTGCCGGTGATTATGTAGATAAGGCTGCAGCCCAGCAGACCCAGGCCCACAACGCACATGCCCATGACCGAGCCGCCAGAGAAGGCTATGGACAGGGCCTTGTTCATGCCGCTCTCTTTGGCGGCGTTGGCGGTGCGCACATTTGCCTTCGTGGCGACCTTCATGCCGAAGAAGCCGGCCAGAATTGAGCACAGCGCGCCGAGAATGAAGCAGACACCAGTGCCGATATCAATGAAAATGGAGATGAGCGCGAAGAGCACAATGATGAAAATCACCAGAATTTTGTACTCAGAGCTAAGAAACGCCGAGGCGCCTTCCGCAATGGCGGCGGAAATCTCCTGCATGCGCTCCGTGCCGGGGTCAGCCTTGGAGACGTAGTGCGCTTTGTAGGCGGCGAAAAGCAGCGCCGCGACAGCGAGAATGGGAGTGAGCCATAGTAAAATATTCATTCTTTTCTCTCCTATCAGAGTAACTTATCCTTGCTTTGTGTATTTTACACTATTCGCAGAGTTATAACAAGGCGGAAAACAAGATTTTTTGGTTGAAATAACCAAGTTTATTGAAACCGCTGAAATGTACAGCCAGAAAAAGAAAGTTTTGGATGATTTGCACAAAAAATTCCCGCCGGATGAATGGGATTAAATTCACATTATTCGCATCTTGCATACCAAATGCGGCAAGTGAAAAAAATAACGGGCGGTTTTCGAGCATTTTGCACCTCATAAAAAACAAAATTGAACAAAACCAAATAGAGAAAACTAAGTTTCTGTTTGTATATTTTACACATACTGCCGCTCCTGAGTAACGGCGGCAAAGCGGCATGGAGAAATGAATGCTTCAAAAATTTGCAATAAGTTAACATTTATTGCGGGGTGAAAATATTGCCCGCGGGAAATATGTGTGTTATTATTCCTGCGGTAAAACAGAAAAAAGGAGAGAGTCATATGACAAAGCCTGTAATCATAACCGCGGACAGCACCTGCGACCTGTCGGAGGAGCTTAAAGCAGAATTTAATATAAAGATTATCCCCCTCACCATTGTTCTGGGCGAGAGCAGCTTTTTGGACGGGACGAGCTTCACCCCGGCTGATATGTACGCCCGCTACCGCAAGGACGGGACCCTGCCCAAGACCGCCGCGCCGAGCGTGCAGGATTTCCTCGACTTTTTCGGCGGCTTTGTCGAGGCGGGGTATGAGGTCGTGCATCTGGACATAAGCTCTGAGCTTTCAAACACACTCAACGCCGCGCGCCTCGCCGCGCAGGAGCTTGAGGGCGTCTACACTGTGGACAGCCGTATGCTCTCCACCGGTGTGGGCCTGCTGGCGCTAGAGGGCGCGCGCCTGCGTGACCTCGGCTGGTGCGCGAGGGATATCGCCGCCGAGCTTGAGCGGCTGACGGATAAGGTCGACACAAGCTTTGTGCTGGACACGCTCCAGTTCATGTGGAAGGGCGGCCGCTGCTCCGGCGTCGCGGCGCTGGGGGCAAACCTGCTGCATCTCAAGCCCGCGCTGCATATGACCGGCGGCAAGCTCGAGGTTTATAAGAAATACCGCGGCAGTATAGAGACTGTGTACAGGCAGTATATTAAAGAGCGCCTTGCCGGTAAGAACATCCGCGGCGAGCATGTGTTCATCACCGAATCAGGCGAGGTGGAGGAGAGCACCATAAAGGAGCTCGAGGCCCTCATCCGCGAGTGCGCCCCCAATGTCCGGCGCATACATCACACTCTCGCGGGCTGCACGGTTTCTTCCCACTGCGGCCCCAAGACCCTTGGCGTGCTGTTCATAAATGAATAAGGAATAAAAAAGAGCTGGTATTCTCAATGAATACCAGCCCTTTTTTATTCGAGCCGTGCCTTATACCCCTCGCCCCAGGTCTGCATTGCGTCCAGAATCGGGCGCAGACTGAGCCCCAGCTCCGTCAGGGAGTATTCCACCCTTGGCGGAACCTCGGCATACACCTTCCTCGTCAGCAGGCCGCTCTCCTCCATCGCCCTAAGCTGCGCGGTCAGCACCTTCTGCGAGACACTGCCGACAGACCTTTTAAGCTCCCCGAATCTTTTGGTGCCGGTGAGCAGGTCGCGCAGGATGAGCACCTTCCATTTATCGCCTATCAGGGTAAGCGTCGTCTCCACAGGGCAGGCGGGCAGCTCTCGCACCGCGTTTTGCTCACTCATAATATCACCTCTCCCAATAGTTTCTTTTTGAAACTTTGTTTCTGGTTGTAGCATGCAGACAAAACAGAGTCAAGATTAACGGAAAAATAGAAAAATTTTTCCGCACTCCGCCAGCCGGAAAGCCCCGTTGCCCAATGGTTACTTATAGGTAACTACACTACAATAAAGTGCGTACTTTACAGCTAAAATGGTGCTCGGTATAATGCAGACACAAGCTGAGCAGACGGCCGCTGCGAAGCACAAAGCAAAAAACGGAGGCTAATAAAATGAACAAGAACACGTTTAAAAGTGTAAAGCTCGCAAAGGGCGAAATGAATGTCTACGACTTTGGCGGCATAAAGCTGCATGCGTATAAAACCAATGATTTTATAGATGACGAGGTGTTTGTCGTTGAGAAAAACGGCAGCGCGGTTATCATTGAGTCTCCATGCTTCTTTGATAACAACAGCGAGCTTGCGGAGTATCTGAAGGATTTGAAGGTTGAAGGTATGTTCATCGCTTACCACGGAGCGGGCGCCGGGTTTATGCCGGATGTGCCGAAATATGCCACCCGGAACGCGGCTGATTACTCAGCAAACGGTGGCGGTAAGGCTTTGATAGATAATTTTGCCAACGCTTTCGGGGATATTTTCGACAAGTCCGTTCACAAGATTAGCAATTTTATCGGGGAGGGCAAGCTTACGGTAGGCGGTATTGATTTTGTGATAAAGCAGACCACAGATGCCTTTGATATTGAGATTCCTGAGATCAATACCGTTTACACCCATATGCTGGGGCATGACTGCCATTCCATCGTCGCCGGTGCGAGTCACGCGGACGGAATAATCGCACAACTGAAAGGCTATATCAAAAAAGGCTATGACCTGATTTTGACATCGCACTACACGCCGGAGGATATGAAGGACGCGCAGACCAAGATCGACTATCTTGAAAACCTGAAAAAGATTGCGGAAGAGCATGCCGATGCTGAAAGGTTCAAGGCGGAGGTGCAGAAACAGTATCCTCAATACAGCGGTCAAAATTATCTTGATATGACAGCCGGATTTTTCTTTGCATAAATAATCGAGGCGGAGCTGCCTGCGCGGCAGTTCCGCTTTTGCAGGGGGAGGCAATGCTTATGACGCACAGTGAAAGAAGAGAATATTTAATATCCGCGCTTTTGGCTGAGCAGCCGCAGTATTCTGAAATTGCGGTTCCGGCGGATGAGCGCGAGCAGAAGCTGCTGCTGCGGGCGCTCTTCAATGTCCGTATGCCAGAGCCGGTGTCGGCGGAATTTCTGGCCGTGCAGGACGCATATTTGCAGGAGGAGACGCGGCGCAAGGGCATAACGCGCCTGTCGGAGCTTGAAAGCGTGCAAAAGGGCATATATCTCTGGCGCGGGGACATTACCACGCTCGAGTGCGACGCCATTGTAAACGCCGCCAACAGTGGGATGCTCGGCTGCTTCTGCCCGAACCACGGCTGCATTGATAACGCCATCCACACCTATGCGGGCGTTCAGCTGCGCCTTAAATGCGCCGGGCTTATGGCGCGGCAGGGCCATGAGGAGGAAACCGGCCGGGCGAAAATCACGCCCGCGTATAATCTCCCGTGCCGCTATATCCTTCATACCGTCGGGCCCATCGTCGGCGAGCGGGTGACGCGGCGGGACAGGGAGGAGCTCTCGGCCTGCTACCGCGCCTGCCTTGAATTGGCGGATGAAAACGGCGTAAAAAGCATAGCCTTCTGCTGCATCTCCACGGGCGAGTTTCACTTTCCGAATGATGAGGCGGCAGAGATAGCGCTTGACACCGGAAGACAGTACAAAGAACAGACACACAGCGAAATTGAGGTGATTTTCAATGTTTTCAAGGAATGTGACGAGGCCATCTACCGGCGCCTGCTCCGGGCAGATTGAGCGGCTCAAAGCCGAGCTTGAAACTGCCGACGCGGTCATTATCGGCGCGGGCGCGGGCCTGTCCACCGCGGCGGGATTCACGTACTCCGGGCGGAGATTTGAGGAGAATTTCCCGGATTTTATAAAAAAATACGGCTTTCAAGATATGTATTCCGCCGGGTTTTATCCCTTCGGGAGCGCCGAGGAGCATTGGGCGTATTGGTCAAGATACATTTACATCAACCGCTATGTTGACGGCGACAACGGGACATATAAGCGCCTTTTCGAGCTTGTAAAAGACAAGGACTATTTTGTGCTGACGACGAATGTTGACCATCAGTTTCAAAAAGCGGGCTTTGATAAGAAAAGGCTTTTTTACACACAGGGCGATTACGGCCTGTTCCAGTGCAGCGAGCCCTGCCACAATGCGACCTATGACAATGAAGCCGCCATACGGGCGATGGTCGCGCGGCAGGCGGATATGAAAATCCCCGCGGAGCTGATACCCCACTGTCCCGTGTGCGGAAAGCCGATGACAATGAATCTGAGAGCCGACGACAGTTTTGTTCAGGACGAGGGCTGGTATCGGGCGAGCGGGAGATATTCTGACTTTCTCCGCCGGCACGAGGGCCGGCATATTCTGTTTCTCGAGCTCGGCGTCGGCATGAACACCCCGGTCATAATAAAATACCCCTTCTTGCAGATGACGGCGAGAAATCCCAAAGCCATCTACGCCTGCATAAATTACGGCGAGGCCTTTGCCCCCTCCGCAATCGAAAAGCAGTCGATCTGCATCAACGGCGATATCGGAGAGGTTTTGAAGAAATTATAGACTTTCAAAAAATGAAAAATTTTTGAGTTTTGAAAGCGGACAATTAAAACATATTGAAGATAAACAAAGCCTCGCAGAGTTCGCCGCTCGGAAGCGGCGAATAAAGTTAAAATAAGTTTT
>URPA01000075.1 GCA_900549545.1 uncultured Eubacteriales bacterium | reverse complement strand
ACGCTCGGCGGTTGAAGCGGTCAAAAAAGTCCTTGTAGGACTTTTTTGACAAGCTACACAGCCTTTGCCATTGCGATAAAAACGCCCCCTGAGCTTTCGCTCAGGGGGCTCCCGCTTATGCCGTGCTGGCTCAGTTATAACCTGCACATAAGAGCAGGTGGGTCGCCTAAGTTCTGTTTCGCTGCTTCCAACTTCCGGGCGAGGCCGGGAGGCCTGCAATCCGCAGACTCATATCGGCATCCCTTATAAGAGATGTGGGTTTAATGAGCCACGAAGGTCAAAGACGACACGCACACAGCAGGACTTAGCCCGGCGGTGCACCGCCGGGTATCTGACTGATTTATATGCCCTCACCAAACGGGATATTACTCCCCGTCATCCTCATCGTCAAACAGCAGCACCATAAAATGCTCATACACATCCTGAAGCTGCTCCTCATCATCGATAGACTCAAACAGCTCATCGCCGTTATCGTCGAGCACGGAGCGGAGGATTATCATGCCGTAATCCGGGCCATTCTCGTCCATATCCGCGGGGAGAAAGGCCACATAGCTCTCGCCGTTATAATCCATGGAGTCAAGAACCTCAAGCTCAAACTCCTGCCCGTCATCGTCGATAATGGTGATAAAATCGTTGCCGTAATCTTCGCTCATCGAGTAAAACCTCCAAACCATTGTCTGATTGTATTTTACCCTATCGCGTGCAAGAAATCAATAGTTTTTAAGAGCCCAAATCTTCCAAAAGCATCAAAAGTTCCCGCCGGTCCTTGGCGGGAAGCCCTGCCTCCACCATGGCCTTATCCGCGTCGCGCAGGCAGCTGAGCTCTATACCCGTGACCATCAGGGGCTTTTTGCCCTTTTTGTCCTGATACACCGCGACATATTCCCCGTCAGAGCGCAGGAAAAACTTTGCCGTGTCCTCGCCTGCCTTGTAGCGGGCGTAGACCTCGGTGGGCAGGTCTGTTTTCGCGGCGGGCTTGAGCGTTTTGAACGCGGCGCTGCCCGTGGCTATCGCCGCCCCGGCGAGCACACACAAAACTATGGCCTTGAGCTTTATATTCATTGTAACGTCTCCAATGTGATTTTTGCATTATTATCCCACATATTGGTGAAAATATACTTGGAATTACCCTCTTAATTATTATTAAGGAAGATTGCGGAGAAAATTTACATTTTTTCAACCCCGGATTGACAATCTGTGTTATAATACCAATTCAGTATTGGTAGAATGTGTTATTATGCTGATACTCCCCTCTTATCATGAATCTAAGGAGGTGCTTGCATCAAGATGAAAAAAGATCCCGAGCTCAAGCCGGAAGCCGATTCCCCCGAGAGCGAAAGCCCCAGCGGCAGCGAAACGGCAAAAAAGGCCGGGCGCTTTGCCCTGAAGTTTGCCGGGGGCACGGTGGACGCCGCTTCATCTGTCGTAGGCTCCGTTTTAAAGGCCATTTGCACCATATTGCTTATACTGCTGCTCACAGGGCTGATGTTTGCCTGCGTTTTTGCTTATTATGTTAAGACCTGCCTTGTGCCGGATCTGGATATCTCTCTGGAGGATTTCCAGCTTGGCCAGTCGAGCACGATACTGTATCAGGATTCCTCCGGCCAGTGGCAGGAGCTGACCCCCCTTGCCGGTAAGTACAAGCGCGTGTGGGTGGACTATGAGAACATCCCCAAATACATGGAGCAGGCGCTTGTGTCCATCGAGGATAAGCGTTTTTATGAGCACAAGGGCGTCGACTGGTACCGCACAGCGGGCGCTTTTATTGAGATGTTTGCCCGCATGGAGACCAGCTACGGCGGCTCAACCGTCACGCAGCAGCTTATAAAGAACCTGACGGGCAACGACCAGGTCACCATTCAGCGAAAGCTGACGGAGATTTTCGGCGCGCTGGAGCTTGAGAAGAAGTATGACAAGCAGGAGATAATGGAATGGTACCTCAACGCGGTGTACTTCGGCGAGAGCTGTTACGGAGTTCAGGCCGCGGCGGAGACCTACTTCGGCAAAGACGTGTCGGAGCTGAGCCTTGCCGAGTGCGCCGCCATCGTGGGCATCACCAACAAGCCCACCTACTACGACCCGTTTTACAGCGAGCAGAACAACAAGGAGCGCCAGGAGACCATTCTGCGCGAGATGTACGAGCAGGGCTACATTGACCACGAGACCTATGTAAACGCCGTCAATGAGCAGCTTGTCTTTACCCGCAGCCCCGGCGAATCCTATGCGCAGGATATATACACCTACTATGAGGAGGTCGTCATTGACGATGTGCTCGATGACCTCATGGAGCAGAAGAGCATCAGCCGTGACGCGGCGGCGGCCCTGCTGTATAACGGCGGCTACCTTATATATTCCTGCATGGATATGAACATCCAGAACATCGTTGACTCCGTGTATACCGACCTTTCCGCCATACCCCGCGCCAGCGGCGGCAACGGCCAGCAGTTCCAGAGCGCCATTGTCATCATGAACCCATATGACGGGCGCATCGTGGCGCTCAGCGGCGGCGTGGGCGATAAGAACATCAACTTCGGCCTCAACCGCGCCACGGGTACCTACCGCTCCCCCGGCTCCTCCTTCAAGCCGCTGGCCTCCTATGGCCCGGCCATAAACGAGGGCCTGATAACGCCGGAGACGCTTGTAAACGACTCCCCGTATATCCAGCTGAGCGGAACAAGCTGGTATCCGCACAATGACGGCGGCGGCAACATGGGTGTGCTGACCATTTTCCAGGCTCTGCAATACTCGCTCAACACCGTTGCGGCGCAGATAGTGGATAAGCTCACCCCGGAGAAATCTTATGAGTACCTGACGCAGCGGCTGGGCTTTACGAGCCTTGTGTCCGATGACTGCGCATACGCGCCCATGGCTCTGGGCCAGCTTACAAACGGCGCAACCGTGCGCGAAATGGCTCAGGCCTACTGCGCCTTTGTAAACGACGGAACCTTCACCTACTCGCGGACCTACACCATGGTGACCGACTCCAAGGGCAATGTGGTGCTTGATAACACGCCGCAGACAATCGCGGCCTTTGACCCCAACACGGCCTACACCATGACCTATATGATGAAAAACGCCACCGAGGCCGGCACCGGCACCGAGGCGAGGCTCTGGAACATGCCCACCGCCGGTAAGACCGGTACCTCCGGCGAATACAAGGACCGCTGGTACTGCGGCTGCACCCCCTATTATGTGGCAGCTGTCTGGACGGGCTTTGATATCCCCGCGAGGATAGGCGTCAGCGGCAACCCTGCCGCGCAGCTTTTCCGCAAAATCATGACCCCCATCCACGAGGGGCTTGACTGGAAGGAGTTCCCCACCCCGTATATCGGCGGCAACACCGGCATCTTCGGCCTGGACGACGGAGCGGGAGATGAGGATTACGCCGGTGAGGGCATCATCATCGACGATGACGGCAACATCATCAGCGGCGGCGGAAACTCCGGCGGAGATGATGATTATTCCGGCGGCATCATCGGCGGTGACGGCTCCGGCAGCAGCGGCGGCGGTGATTCCATTATCGACGACATTGACCCCGATGACTACCTCGGCGATGCGGACATCGTTTTCGGGTAATTTGATACGCAAGGCGTGAAAACGGGGCTTACACCCCACTTTGGAGCAAAACAACCCCGTTTTCCGCCCCGCGTTCCCCCTTTTGAGGCGCCAAATTCTTAATTTTTCGCTTATCCGGCGCTGAAAATCATGCGTTTACACTTATTTACTGTTGACATTTTTGAACCATTGTGTTACATTTTGGTTACGATTACTGGAGGTGCTTTGATTGGCAAAAACTTTGGAGTATAAGGGACACCCGCTCCAGCGGAAAGATAACATCATCTATTACGGCAGCTTTGCTGATAAATACATCATCATGCTGCAAATAATGGATACTAAAAAGGTCGGCGATATGGATGTCGCCAGCCGTGTGTCCGTCCAACTTCAACTCACTGACGATTCCATTAAATCCAAGGACCGCGTGGTGAAGAAGGCAGAGAAGGACGGTCTGTATTCCGCTATGGATGTCGCCTCCGTCTGGCTTGAGCGCGCACTCTCCTCCAGGTAACGGCAAATGCTGAACAAATCGCCGGTGGCGATTTGTTCACAGTTTACCCTTTCCCCTTCGCTCAGCCTCAGAAATATAGAAAGAGGATCTGTTTCAATGCGCAAGAATACTTTTAGGACGGTCGTTGCCGCGGTGCTTATCTGCGCCATGCTCGTGATCCCCGCCTTCGCGGAGAGCGCGGTAGTAACCGGCAGCGGAGTAAATGTGCGTTCCGGTCCGGGGACGAATTACAGACAGATTGACTGCCTCGACAAGGGCACTGTCGTCACTGTTACCGACCGCTCAAACGCCGACTGGTACGCTATTTCCTATAACGGGACAACGGGCTTCATGTCCTCCCGCTATCTGAGCATAACGGATGATAATTCTTCCTCCGCCGTGGTTGACGGGAAATCCGCGTACATTAACGCAATGTACGTATGCTTCCGCAGCGGCCCGGGCACGAGCTATTCCAAGCTCGGCATGTATAACTCCGGCAAGGAAGTCACCGTCACCGGTACCTCCGGGGACTGGACAGCCTGCGTCATAAACGGTCAGTCCGGTTATGTTTTCAGCCAGTACATTTCCTATTCCGATTCAAGCTCCGGCGGCAGCTATGAGGGCGATGGCCCTGTTTTCTCCGCGGTTATTGACGTTCCCTCCGAGTCACCCAGCACCCAGCCGAGCCAGACTCCGTCCGGCGGCGGTGGTGTGATAATTATCGGCGGCAACGACAACCAGAGCCCGGAGCCTACCACCACGCCCACTCCGTCTGAGACACCGACGCCGACACCGACACCGACGCCCACGCCCACACCCTCAACTGATCCCGGCAGCAGCGGCGGCGGTATCATAATCGGCGGCGGAACAGTCACACCTACACCGACGCCCACACCGACACCGACACCGACACCCACTCCGACGCCCAGCGCTCCTGTGGAGACCAAGGTCGGCTACATAAACGGTAATGAGGTCAACTTCCGCACCGGGCCGGGCACCAACTATAAGATTATCGGCTGCTATGACCGCGGCAAGGAGCTCACCATCACCGGCACCTCCGGCGACTGGACGGCCTGCACCATTGACGGTCAGGCGGGCTATGTGTTCACTAAATACGTCGCCACTGGCAGCTACAACAGCGGCGGCACCCCCTCCACCCCGCCCACGAGCTCCGAAGCGGGCTACATCACGGGTAACAACGTGCGCTTCCGCAGCGGCCCCTCCACCAGCGCGGGTATCCTCGGTGAGCTGTTTTATGGCAACGTCGTCACCATCACCGGTACCTCCGGCGACTGGACGCAGGTGACGTATAACGGCAAGTCCGGCTATGTGTTCAGCCAGTATGTCGCCAAGGGCACCTACACCCCGCCCACGAGCAGCGGCGGCTCCGCCACCGGCCGTGAGATCGCGGATTACGCGCTCCAGTTTGTCGGCTACAACTACACCTGGGGCGGCACATCTCCCAGCACCGGCTTTGACTGCTCCGGTCTTATGTACTATGTGTACAAGCAGTTTGGCTACACGCTCAACCGCGTGGCAGCCGACCAGGCCCGCAACGGCGTGCATGTTGACCCCTCCGACCTCCAGCCCGGCGACCTGCTCTGCTTCTACTCCGGCGGCGATTATATCGGCCACGTCGGTATGTACATCGGCAACAATATGTTTGTCCACGCGGCAAACTCCACCGCCGGTGTCATTACCTCGCAGCTGTCCGGCTATTACGCCACCCGCGGCTACGAAGCGCGGCGCATTGTGTAATCTATTGGCGCTGGCAGAATGTCACAAAATTAACCTTCTCCCACGGCTTTTGCCGTGGGAGTTTTTTCATTTTTTACAAACTTAGTGCAAAAACCTTTTCACCCCCTTTTCTTTGACATACAAAAGGTGGTATAATAAGCTAACAAATTCTTAAAATTTACGGCTGTGGCCTTAAAAGCGGGTAAAATAGGCCTATGGGCTTATTTTTTGCCTGCAAAGAAGGAGGAAGAATGAAGAAGATTCAATTCACCGATACCGTCCTCAGAGACGCAAACCAGTCCCTTATCGCCACCCGCCTGCCCTATGAGAAGTTCGAGCCGATTTTGGAGACCATGGACAAGGCCGGGTTTTACTCCGTGGAGTGCTGGGGCGGCGCGACCTTTGATGTCTGCCTGCGCTATCTGAAGGAGGACCCATGGGAGCGCCTGCGCAAGATTCGCGCCAAGATGCCCAATACCAAGCTCCAGATGCTGCTGCGCGGCCAGAACATCCTGGGCTACAAGCATTACAGCGACGATATTGTCCGCCGTTTTGTGCGCGCGAGCGTCGATAACGGCATTGATATAATCCGCATTTTTGACGCTCTCAACGATGTGAACAACCTCAAAACCGCCGTGGAGGAGACGGTAAAATGCGGGGCGGAGGCCTCCGGCGCCATCTCCTATACCACAAGCCCTGTGCACACGCTGGATAAATACGTCCAGATAGTCAAGGAGCTTGCCGCGATGGGCGTCAGCTCCATCTGCATAAAGGACATGGCGGGTATTCTCAGCCCGCAGGCCGCCTATGACCTCGTCTCCGCTATAAAAGACGCGGTTGACCTGCCGCTGGTTATGCACACGCACTGCACCACCGGCCTTGCCTTCATGACCTATCTCAAGGCTGTCGAGGCCGGGGCCGATGTTATCGACACCGCTATCTCCCCCTTCTCCGGCGGCACCTCCCAGCCCGCGACAGAGACTCTCGAATTTACTCTGCGCGAGATGGGCTATGACACCGGGCTTAACGCCGACGCGCTGATTAAAATGGCCGATTATTTCAAGCCCATCAGGGCCGAATATATCGCTGACGGGACGCTCAACCCCATTTCGCTCACGACCGACACCCAGTGCCTTACCTATCAGATTCCCGGCGGCATGCTCTCGAACCTTCTCAGCCAGCTCAAGATGCTGGGGGCACTGGATAAGTTTGAGGCTGCCCTTGCCGAGACTCCCAAGGTGCGCAAGGACATGGGCTATCCCCCGCTCGTAACGCCGACAAGCCAGCTTATCGGCACGCAGGCGGTGCAGAACGTCCTCTCGGACGAGCGATATAAAAACGTGGGCGCGGAGCTTCGCGCCTACTGCCGGGGCGAATATGGCCGCACCCCAGCGCCCATTGACCCGGAGATCCGCGCGAAGATTCTCGGCGATGAAAAGCCCATTGAAGGCCGCTATGCCGACACCCTGCCCACGGACATTTTCCAGACCACCAAAGAGAAGCTTGGCGATATGGCCCGCAGTGATGAGGACGTGCTCAGCTACATTGCCTTCCCCCAGGTTGCGGAGAGCTTCTTTGAGCAGCGCCGCGCCGCGGAGGAAAATGTCTGCAAATACAGCATTGAGAGGATATAAGCCATGACGATGACATTTGGCGATGCGCTGCTTTATTCGGCGCTCGGGCTTTTGACGGTGTTCTTCGCGCTGGCGCTGCTGATGGTGATAGTAAAGCTCATCACCAGCTTCGGCAGGGAAAAGCCCGTGGAGGCTGTCCCTCAGCCTCAGAGTGTGGCGGAGCCTGTGCCCGCCCCCGGCGCTGCCGGTGAGCTCAAGCTCTACGACACCGACCCCCGCACAGCCGCAATGCTCATGGCGATAGTCGCCGATGAATTGCAGCTGCCCATAAACGAGCTTCGCTTTATCTCCATCCGTGAAGTTAAGGAGGATAACGGGAAATGAAATACAAGATAACTCTCAAGGGCAGAACCTATGAGGTTGAGGTCGAGCATGGCGAGGCTATGCTCATAGACGAATATGACGCCATAGCCCCCGCCCCGGCTGCCGCACCCGTG
>URPA01000074.1 GCA_900549545.1 uncultured Eubacteriales bacterium | reverse complement strand
TGAGCCGCGTTTTCTTTTGGAACTTTTCTTTTGGCGGCACAAAAGAAAAGTGGAGACCGTACCCCGTTTTCGTTTTCCCCTCTGATTATCCGCGCCGTTTTTCTTGCCCTGCGGGGTTGCAGGTGCTATAATGTGCCTCGGACAACATAAGCTTTACCAAACCTCCAAGGAGACTGACATATGGGTATAAAAGCAATTTTGGCTGTTTTACTGTGCAAGGCGCTGCGCCTTATATCGCGCATCCTCCACCGGGGCGGCACGGCCATGCCGGGGCGGTACGCGCTCAAGCTCTGCCCCGACCTGCTGTCAAAGCTCTCGCGCGGGGTGCAGACCATCGCCATCACCGGCACCAACGGCAAGACCACCAGCGCCCGCATGGTCGAGCAGGCCATGAGCGACGCGGGGCTTGATTACTTCGCCAACCGCTCAGGCGCGAACCTCATCAGCGGAATCACTACCGAGTTTGTGATGAACTGCACCCTCGGCGGGAAGATGAAGAAAAAATATGCTGTTATCGAGTGCGACGAGGCGGCGGCCCGCCGGGGTTTCGGCCAGCTCAAGCCCCAGGTGATAGTCGTGACCAACCTCTTCCGCGACCAGCTTGACCGCTACGGCGAGGTGACGCACACGCTCGAAAATATCCGCGAGGGCATAAAGGGCGCACCGGAGGCGCTGCTCTGCCTCAACGCGGACTGCTCGCTGACGGCATCCCTCGCCGGAGACCTGCCAAACCGCGCGGTGTTCTTCGGTATCGACAAGGGTGCGGCCCCCTCCCGCGAAAAGAGCGAGATTTCCGACGCGACGCACTGCATCCGCTGCAAGCACGAATATGAGTACGACTATATCAGCTACGGGCACCTGGGCGGCTTCCGCTGCCCCAAGTGTGGGTACAGCAGACCCGCGGCGGACTATGCCGTCACAAGCATCCTCGAGCAGGGCCCCGGCGGCAGCACGGTCGTGATGAGCATTCACGGCGAGCAGCGCATCGTGGATATAAACCTGCCAGCTATGTATAACATTTATAATGCGGTTGGCGCGCTGGCGGCGGCTATGGAGCTGGGCATCGACCCGGACACGGCGGTAAAGGCGCTGGGCCAGTTCAAGTGCGGCTTCGGGCGCATGGAGGAATTTAAGCTTGCGGGCGGGACAAAGCTGATGCTGGTGAAAAACCCCGCGGGCTGCAATCAGGTGCTTGAATTTTTAGAGAACATCAAGGAGCGGTTCATTCTCGTCTGCTGCCTCAACGACCGGGGCGCGGACGGGACGGATATCTCATGGGTTTGGGACGCGGACTTTGAAAAGCTCGGCGCGCTCTCGGCAAAGCTCTCGCAGGTCATTGTCAGCGGCGACAGGGCGCAGGATATGCGACTGAGAATAAAATACGCGGGCATCCCCGACGAGCGCATCAGCGTCGAGCGGGATTATGAGGCGCTGGTAAAGAGCCTTGAGGGGCAGGATAAGCCGGTGTTCATCATGCCCACCTACACCGCCATGCTTGAGCTGCGCGAGGCGCTCATAAAGCACTGCGGCGGCGACGAATTCTGGGTTTAAGGAGGCGGATAAAAATGGAACTTAATATTTGCCACCTCTACCCCGATGTGCTCAATCTCTACGGTGATCGGGGCAATGTGATGTGCATGAAAAAGCGCCTTGAGTGGCGCGGCATAGACGCGAAAATTACCCGCCTCGGGCTCGGAAGCCCGGTGAGCCTTGCGGGCTACGACCTTGTGTTCATCGGCGGCGGACAGGATTTTGAGCAGCAGGTGCTGCTGGATGATCTGCACCGGGGCCGCGACCAGGAGATAAAAGCCGCCATCGAGGACGGGGTTGCCTTCCTCACCATCTGCGGCGGCTATCAGATGCTCGGCAGCTATTACGAGACCTATGACGGCAAGCGCTGCGATTTTATCGGCGCGCTCGACCTCTTCACCGTGGGCGCTAAAAAGCGTATGATAGGCAACTACAAATTCAAGCTCGGCGAAAGCTCCGGCGGCAGCGTTGTGGTGGGCTTTGAAAACCACAGCGGGCACACCTGTCTCGGCAGCTCCCTTGAGCCGCTTGGGACGGTCCTCGCGGGCTATGGCAACAACGGTGAGGACGGCACCGAGGGCGCGCGGTACAAAAACGTCTTCGGCACATACAGCCACGGCCCGGTTCTGCCCAAAAACCCGGAGCTGTGCGACCATATCCTGCTCTGTGCCCTCAAGCGCAAGTACGGCGCGGCTGAGCTTACGCCCCTTGACGACGCGGCGGAGCACGCCGCCCACGAGGAGATAAGCGCAAGGCTGTGAGAACAATGAGAGAGATAGATTTACATGTGCACACCACCGCCTCAGACGGGACGCTTTCACCCGCGCAGGTGGTGAAGCTCGCGGCGGATTCTGGCCTGCGGGCCATCGCCATAACCGACCATGACACCGCCCACGGCTATGAGGAGGCGGCGCGGGCAGCGAAGGGGATGGCGCTTGAGGTCGTCCCAGGGATAGAGATAAGCACGAAGTTTACGGGCGCGGTGCATATTCTGGGCTATTATATCGACCCAGCCGCCCCGGCGCTTCAGGCGGTGCTGGACTGGATAGTCGAGGACAGGGACAAGCGCAACCGCAAAATGGCTGAGCTCATGGCGGCGGACGGCATCCCCGTAAGCTATGACGGGATGCTCGAGCGCTTCGGCGATGTAATCGGCAGACCGCATTTTGCGCGCCTGCTCATTGAGCTGGGCTATGCTGAAAATATGCAGGACGCGTTTGACCGCTATGTCGAAAAGGGCAGGAAGTATTATCTGCCGAGGGAGATACTGCCTATTGACAGGGCGATTGAGATCATTCTCTCCGCGGGCGGCATCCCCGTGCTGGCTCACCCGTTTCAGTACAGGCTGGAGGAGAGCGAGCTTCGGCGGCTTATTGAATATTGCATTGAGCGGGGGCTGCGCGGTATGGAGTGCCGCTACACCGGCTATGACAGTGAGCGCGTCGCGTACCTTGAGCGCCTTGCCAAAGAGTACGGCCTCATAAAGACTGGCGGGAGCGATTTCCATGGCGCGAACAAGCCCCAGTCCATCGGCAGCGGCACGGGCGAGCTCGGGGTGCCATATGAGTATCTTGCGGCGCTCAAGGCAATAAAAAAGCCGCCCGTAGGCGGTTAAGGTGTTGACTAAATTGTAAGTCCTGTGCTATAATCAAAACACAAGGGGCGATGACCAGCGGTCAGCCCTTGAAGTTAGGTTACAAAACTAAAAGCCTTGAAACCGTCACTTGGCAGAGTGGCGGTTTCTGCTTTTTACTATAAACTGGAACATCAACTTATGTAATGTTATCGTCAAAGTAATACGCATTTGCTCACCCCCATTAAGTAAACGCTGAATAAATCGCCTGCGGCATCTTGCGGACAATTTGCGCTCTGATTTTGTCACTTTTTCTTGCAATACACAAAGTATTCCTGCGAAAAAGGGCCTTCACCAGAACCCAAATTCTCTCACAATCTGCTCTTGTCGATTTATTCAGCGTTTACTTTCGGGTGGTGTAGCTGACCGCCTCGCCCCTTGCTTGTGTTTAATATACTGTGTAAAAGGAAATATGTCAATATGCAAAGCGCCCCCGCGGGCATAGCCTGCGGGGGCGCTTTGCGTACTTATCAGAAGATATCCTCGTGAACCTCGGCGGGGGGAGTTTCGACTATCTCGGGGCGGAGGAACATGTAGCGGACGGCCTTGAGGAACTGGGCGAAATAATGCCCGTCGCAAATGCCCTCGTCCATGACGAACTTGCAGTCGATATACTTTCTGTCGACCATCTCGCCGTGGCGGTCAAGCTCGTACTTGTGGTGCTTTGCGCCGAAGGCCACGAACACCGGGAGCGTGCCGAAGTTGTAGATATGGTGGTAGATGGGGCCGATGCCGAGAGAGCCAAGGTCGGTGATAATCATCGAGCCGTGGAAGGGGCTCGCGTCAAGCAGCGCCTGGGGCAGCCAGCCAAAATAATCCATCATTCTGATGAAACCAAGCGCGAAGCGCAGCAGGAAGCGCGGCAGCTTGCACAGCGTCTCTGCCACATCGTCGGTGCTGGTGTTGGTGTCGCCGGCCTTGATCTCGCTGATGGCGGCGTTCATCTTCTCGTATACATCGAAAATAGTGTCTGTCGGCTCAAAAATGACCTTTATGGAGGTCTCCTCAGCGTCCACAGTCAGGGCGCGCTTGACTGTCATGACGATCTCAATATTCTTACGCGCGTAGATTCTGCGGCCGACAACAAAGCGGTTCATGGCGGGGTAGCGGGCCACGCCCCTGACATATGCCGCGATGAGAAAATGCAGCATACCGATGCCCTTGTAGCCGTTGACGCGCAGCCTGCGCAGGTGGCGGTCAAGCTCAGTGACCTCAAAGCTCTCCTCATAATAGTTCAATCTATCGTCGCGGACGGGCATTATATAGGGGACAAATTTGTTATATGCCGGAATGGAGCGGACAAGCCTGCCTTCCTTGCGGTCGCCACGGCGTTTCTTGTATGTACTCATGGTCATCCTCCATATTGCTTCTAATTTTTTAAGCAATTGCATTATACAGGCATGCGGCGGATTTTACAAGTAAATTGTGAAATAAAAGTTTACAATTTTTTTAAGAATGAGGAAATTTATCCAGAATTTTCCAATTGTGGGCGTTAATCAATGAATCCCCGCTGCCGCAGCCAGCTGACGGAGCGCTCGAGCGCGTCCACAGTCTTGGTCTCCAGCACCACCCGGCAACTGTGCGTCTGGGCGAGAGAGAGGAAGCGGGGGATGTCCATCTCCCCGTCACCGAGGGCCTGATGCACCTTTGTGCCCATGGCGTCGTGCATGTGCATATGGATAAGCCGCTCGCCGCGCGCCATGATAAACGGCTCGTCAATGCTGTTTATGGCGTGGTCATGGCCAATGTCAAAGGTCAGCATGAAGGCGGGGCTTTCAAGCAGGGTGTCCACCCCGCGGCGCAGGAAGGGCAGGTCATACCCGTCGGTATTCTCAACGCAAAAGCGCACCGGGGCGGGGCCTATGGCTTCAGCCATGCTGTCCCTGAAGCGGCGGAGGCTTTCAAGATACAGCTTCTCATTCTCGGCGTAGACATAGGTGCGCCGGTCGGGGAGAGTGACATATATGCCGCGCAGCAGGTGCATATTGAGCGTCGGGATATCCAGCGCCTTCGCAAGCTCCACGGCCTTGAGCGCCGTCTCGGTATAGACCCGCGCGATGCCGGGGTTTACGCTGCACGGGTCAAGGCTCTCGTCGATATGAATGGTGAAAAAAATGCCGTATTTCTCCTTGATTTCCCGCAGCGCCGCAATATCCATGTTCTCTGGCTGATACTGGGGAAAGCTCATGTTGAGCTCAACAAAGCGCAGGCCCAGACGCTTACAGAGCGCGGCGGTTTCCTCGAGCGTGCTGAGTTCAATCAGCGTGGGCATACCGAAAGTAATCATTATAAAGCCTCACTTTCATATATTCCTAATTAAAACAATTTACCAAAATCAGATGCCCTTGTCAATCGGCGCAGAGATAAAAGCGGTGGGCTTCGTCACAAAAAATTTACATGGCGGTGCTTGACATTAAAATCCAGTTGCCTATAATAGGTAGCACACGACCTATCCGGCGGAAGCGGCCCGCTCCGGACACTTAAAGGCTCTGGGGGCGCGGACAGGCGCGGCATCAGAATTTGACAAAAGGGGGAAAAGCAATGGCGTGTGAAGTTCCCATGGGTATGCGCTTTTCAATAATTGCAAGGGCTTTTCGCGGTGAGCTTGACCGCCGACTGCGGGAGCAGGAGCTGACCGGCGTGCAGTTTGCGGTGCTGGGGCAGCTTATAAGCATGGAGTGCGGGGGAATGGAGGAGATAAACCAGCGCTGCCTTGAGCGGGCAAACCACGTGACCCACCCCACCATGACGGAGATAATAAAGCGCCTTGAAAAGAAGGGCTATATCATCTGCGCGCCGGGAAAAAGCGACAGGCGCGTTAAGAGTGTGCGCTCGACCGATAAGGCGCGCCAATTGAGCGATATTATAGAGCAGACTGACCGGGAGGTGGCGGAGCTGTTGAGCCGGGGGCTGAGCCCGGAGCAAAAGCTCCAGCTGACGGAAATCACCGGGATAATGATAGAAAATGCCGGGCAGATGGGTCCAGAGCGGCAGGAAAGGAACGGTTGACAGTGATAAAAACTCTGATGAAAAGCATAAGGGAATATAAAAAGCCCTCAATAATCACCGTTATACTCATGGCATGTGAGGTGTTTATTGATGTGCTCATTCCCTTCATAACGGCAAACCTCATTAATGTTATCAAGGCCGGGGCGGACCTTTCGGAGGTACTCAAAACCGGGCTTGTGCTCGTGGCGCTGGCGATAGTCTCCCTCCTCTGCGGGGGGCTTGGCGGCTTTACCGGCTCCAAGGCATCCGCCGGTTTTGCAAAGAACCTGCGCGCGGACGTGTTTCGCCGTGTGCAGGGCTTCGCCTTTGAGAATATCGACAGGTTTTCCACCGCCTCACTGGTGACGCGCCTTACAACGGATATCTCCAACGTCCAGCAGGCGTACATGATGATAATCCGCATCGCCATCCGCGCACCGCTGATGCTCATTTTCTCGGTGACTATGGCCTTTATCATGGGCGGAAAGCTCGCCATGACCTTTGTTATAATCATCCCCGTGCTGGTTATCGGCCTGCTGTTTATCGCAAAGGAGGCCATGCCCGCCTTCCGCGCGGTTTTCAAGAAGTACGACAGAATGAACGAGTCCATTGAGGAAAACGTCCGCGCGATGCGCGTTGTCAAGGGCTTTGCCCGCGAGGACTATGAAAAACGCAAGTTTGGTGCGGCGTCGCACGATATCGCCAGGGACTTTACGCACGCGGAGCGCGTTGTTGCGCTCAATAGCCCCCTGATGCAGATCTGCCTCTACTTTAACATGGTGTTTGTGCTCTATGTCGGCTCAAAGCTGATTGTTACCAGCGGCGGCGCAAGCATTGATGTGGGCCAGCTCTCGGCGATGCTCACCTACGGGATGCAGATCCTCATGTCACTGATGATGATATCCATGATTTACGTCATGCTCACCATGTCCGCTGAGGCCGCGCGCAGGATCTGCGAGGTTTTGAACGAACAGAGCAGCATGGACCAGCCCGAGGACGGCGTAAAGGATGTCCGCGACGGCTCCATTGATTTTGAGGGCGTGTCCTTCAAATACTCCAAAAAGGCGGAAAAATCTGCCCTTGAGAGGATCGACCTGCACATACCCTCCGGCGCGACCGTGGGCGTGCTCGGCGGCACCGGCTCCGGCAAGAGCAGCCTTGTCCAGCTCATCCCCCGGCTTTATGACGCAACCGATGGCAGCGTGAAGGTCGGCGGCGTGGATGTGCGCGATTATGATATTGAGAGCCTGCGCGGCGCTGTGGCTATGGTGCTTCAGAAGAACCTGCTCTTCTCCGGCACGATAAAGGATAACCTGCGCTGGGGCGACGAGAACGCGAGCGACGCGGAGCTTGAAGAGGCTTGCAGGCTCGCGCAGGCGGATGAATTTATCCGCAGCTTCCCCGACGGCTCCCGCTGGTTTTTCACAGCCAGCCGGGCATTTTCCGCTTCCAGAAGCAGATTCCGGGCGTGCTCCAAAAGCGCTTCCCCCGGCTGGGTGAGCGCAATGCCTTTGGGCAACCGGTCAAACAGCTGTACCCCCAGTTCCTCCTCCAGCCCCTGAATCTGCGCCGTCACCGTGGACTGGGTGTAGCCAAGCTCAGAAGCAGCCCTGGAAAAACTGCCCGCATCCGCAGCCCTGACAAATGTATTCAGATTGCGCAGTTCCATTTCCCGTTCTCCCTCTGTGGTATCGAAATTTTCGAATCTTCTTATAATATATTTCAATTTTACAGAATTGTAAAGGCCTGCTATACTGAGTGCAGAAACCAGACAAAACCTACAAGGAGGAATCCCCATGAATATCACTGTAATCGGAAGCCATCTCTGCCCTGAC
>URPA01000073.1 GCA_900549545.1 uncultured Eubacteriales bacterium | reverse complement strand
CGTCTTGCCGCTTCGCGTCAAGCCACCTCCCCTTGTCGCGACAAGGGGAGGCAAGGTGGTGGGCGGAGGCTTACAACTTCCAATTTGTCGCTGAGACCAGCATAACACAACACCCGCTGAAAGACAATACTCTCTCAGCGGGTGTCGACTTCCTTATGAAGTGCGCCTCTCGGGGCTTCTTTTTTATGTAAGATACTTAAATAGCTTCACCGGAAAATACAGGGCGCAGACCATGATTTTCTTTATGAGCGGCATGGGGCGGGGCAGGAGAGATGAATCCGCGGAGTATTCCCCGTTTTCGTCCACCGGCAGCGATTCAAGCCGGTATTCGTCCTGTGCCTGCTTCAGGCGCGCGGCAAAGTCCTCGCTGTCGATGGCGAGCATCAGCTCCGTGTCGATATACGCGCTGCGCGGGTCGAGATTATACGAGCCGACGACGGACATGCGCTCATCAATGATATAGGATTTCGCGTGCAGAGAGTGCTGCCCTTGATACTCCGTCAAGCGGATACCCGCGTCAAGAATAGTCTGCCGGTCGCCGAAAAACGCCGTGCTGGCGAGGGGATTCGGGGAGGCGGCAATGGAGTTTGTCAGTATCTCGGCATCTATCTGCCCCGCGCCCAGGTCGTTTAAAAGCTCCTCCAATTGTGGGTCAAGAATGACATAAGGGGACTGCAAAACCACCGATTTCTCCGCCGAGCGAAGAAGCTCGCCCAAAATATAGCCGGCTTTCGGCTCTTTCATGCCGATCTGAGTGTCGTTATGGAAGAAGCTGACGCGGTTTGCGGAGAAGGTCCAGCCCACGTAGTCATCGCCGGAGTGGTCAAACAGCTCCGGGTTTTCCGCGCGGTACTGGGTGTACAGCGCTCGAAGCTCCTGCCGCTTCTCCTCGCCGCGCTTTGAATCGACGGAGAAGGGCGCGCTCACATCCTCCCCGTCCCACAGGGCGTCCATATACTGCCGCACATCGAAAAGAGCGCTGTCCGCCTCCGCCCCGGCTGTGTTGTATACCAGCACATCCCTGTCAAAGGACAGGGGTTTTTCGTAGCCGCCCATGGCAAAATACTTGTCACCGATGTTCCGCCCGCCCAAAAGCAGCAGCTCATCATCAACGATGATGTATTTATCGTGCAGGCGGCCATTCAGCGTCCAGGGCTTGAGAAAATTCGGCGGATTATACAGCTTCAAATCAATATTCGGGTGCGCGCCTATGGCCTCGGCGTATGGCCGGTTGGAGGCGGTCAGGCCGCCGAACTGTCCGTCCACCAACAGGCGAACCTTGACGCCCCTGTCGGCGGCATCCAGGAGCGCTCCGAGAAACAAGTCAGTGGACTGGCCCATGTGCATGGCGTAATAGGACACGTCGACGCGCTCCTTCGCGCTGTCAAGGATGTGCAGGCGGGCTTGGAAGCCCTCCGTCGGGCTCTCCACCAGCGCGACCCTGTCGGCGCAGGGTGCCTCCCCATAAAAATCGGCGGCGGAAACGGAGGCGGCAAAATCCTCCGGCACCGCCCGCTGCCTGCCAAAGGGGAACACACCGGTGCACAGCGCGTATAGAACATACAGCACCAAAAGTGCCGCCACGCCCCATATGTATTTTTTGATTTTCAAAACACCCACACCCTTATATCTATGAACGGAAATATCTGGAAATATATGTTTGCTATTCTACTCTATACCTTCGGGAAAAGCTTTACTAATTTGTAAAGAAAGCCGGGGAACTGCGGCTCCCCGGCTTTTCAGCTTGCGGAAATGTTCTTTTTTATCTGTTTTATGGCGTTTTTTTCAAGGCGGGAGACCTGGGCCTGAGAGATGCCCACCTCTCTGGCGACCTCCATCTGGGTGCGCCCGTCGTAAAAGCGCAGGGCAAGGATTCGCTTTTCCCTGCCGCTGAGACGGCGCATGGCCTCCTGAAGGGCAATCTGCTCCAGCCAATGCTCGTCGGTATTGCGAGGGTCGCCGATCTGGTCCATGACGCAGGCGCTCTCTCCGCCGTCGTTGTATACCGGGTCGTAAAGGGACATGGGGTCGCAGATGGCCTCCATGGCAAAGACCACGTCCTGCCGCTTTATGCCCAGGTTTTTCGCGATAGTCTCAACATCCGGCTCGCGCCCATTCTCGGCGGTGAGCTTTTCCTTCATTTGCAGCACCTTATACGCCGTGTCGCGCATCGAGCGGGACACCCGCACCGCGCTGTGGTCGCGCAGAAAGCGCCTCAGCTCTCCGGCTATCATGGGCACGCCATAGGTTGAAAATTGCACGTTCTGGCTTAAATCAAAGCAGTCAACGGCCTTTATAAGCCCGATGACGCCCACCTGAAACAAATCGTCCATGCTCTCGCCGCGCCCGGCGAACTTCTGCACCACGGACAGCACCAGCCTCAGATTCCCGGAGATAAGCTCTTCACGGGCAGCAGTGTCCCCGGCCCGGGCCTTTTCCAGAAGCCGACGGGTCTCCGCGCCCTTGAGCACCGGAAGCGCGGCGGTGTTCACGCCGCAGATCTCGACCTTACCCTGCATACTATCTCTCCTATCCGCTTTCAAAAGAAAGTATCCCTATTATTTCCCGCCTTGGGAAATTTGATACGCAGGGCAAAAGTTCCGCCGGGGCTAAAGGCAGAAATTGACAAGTTCCATCGAATGGTATAGAATAAAAAATACTCCCGCAAGGGAGTGGGAAAGGTGCTGTCTCGCCGGAAACGGCGAAAACGGTAACAGGCGGTCAGTCCCTCCGAGTGAGGAGGGAGCTTCTGCCCCCTCCAAATTGAGAGAGGGTGATAGTGTGCAGATTACATATAGCGAACTGTTTCAGTTCTGCCTTGTTGTCATTGGCATTGTCAACCTGATATTTCAGGCGAAAAAGAAGTAACCGCCCTCAGCTTCCAACCAAGGCGGTTACTTCGATAACCATCTGAGGGGCTGACCGTTTTTACCGGCAGCACCTTTTTCTGTATGTATTATACATTGAAAAACTTTGATTTGTCAACCTAAAAGCTGAAAAAAACACTTGACAAGCCGGGCAAAATCCTGTATATTAATCGAGCGCTCCGAAGACAGCAGGTGGATTAGTCCATAAATCCTGCCGAGGACATTAACGATATCTTATTGTTTTTGTGTCTCTGCGTCCTTGGATGCAGGGATTTTTCTTCATATTGGGCGCGATTTATTAGTGTGGAGGTGAAAACACACATGCCAAACGCAAAAGTTCTCAGCGAAAAGCAGGCGGTCGTGGCCGCTCTCGAAGAGCGCATGAGGAAGGCAAGCGCTGGCGTCCTCGTTGACTACAAGGGAATCACCGTTGCAGAGGATACCGCACTGCGTACCGAGCTGCGCAAGGGCGAGGTCGATTACACCGTCGTGAAGAACACTCTGGTCAGAAGAGCACTGGACGATCTGGGCCTTCAGGAGCTTGACTCCGTCCTCAACGGCACCACCTCTCTGGCTACCGCCGAAAGCGATCCCATCGCGCCTTTCCGCATCATCAGCGATTACAGCAAAAAGCTGGGTGAGCGCTTCAACATCAAGGCCGCATTCATGGAGGGCAAGGTCCTCTCCGCCGCCGAGATCGAGGAGATGTCTCAGCTCTCCAGCAAGGATACGCTGTACGCCAAGGTGCTGGGCACCATGATCGCTCCTATCACCGGGCTTGCCGTTTGCCTTGGTCAGATCCTCGAGCAGAAGGGTGGCTCTGTTGAGCCCGCTGCCGAAGCTGCCGAATAATGGCGCAACACAAGATTTTTAATGGAGGAAATTACAATGAGTGAAAAAATCACCGCCATGATCGAAGAGATCAAGGCTCTTTCCGTTCTTGAGCTGTCCGAGCTCGTCCATGCCCTTGAGGAGACCTTCGGCGTTTCTGCCGCTGCTGTCGCCGCTCCCGCCGCTGGTGGCGCTGCTGCCGCTGCCGTCGAGGAGAAGACCGAGTTTGATGTTATCATGACCGCTTTCGGTGCTGAGAAGATCAAGGTCATCAAGGAAGTCCGCGGTATCAGCGGTCTGGGTCTTGCCGAGGCTAAGGCTCTCGTTGAGGGTGTGCCTGCCAAGATCAAGGAAGGCGTTTCCAAGGAAGATGCCGAGGCTGTCAAGGCTCAGCTCGAGGCTGTCGGCGCCACCGTCGAGATAAAGTAATTTATCTTAAAACACATAAAAAAGCCCCGCTCAGGCGGGGCTTTTTTGCGTTAGTCGGCAAAGGTTTTACCTTTTTCGACTGAACCCGATAGCCGATATGAAATCAGGGCCACCCGTTGTACGGGTGGCCCTGATTTTTTTCATTTCTTTTTGAAGTTGTCGAAGAAGTTAAACTCCTCATCCTCGGCATTATCGCCGGAATCGGGGCTGTTTTTCTCCGCAATATCGTCCCGGCGCTTGACGACTATCATATAAACAAGAGTGCCCGCCAGAGCGATTATCGCGATAACAAGGATAACAATCATCACGGTCTTGGCAGTGCTGCCGTCGTCCCCGCGCTGCTCTGTTGGCTGCTCGACATCGGGCTGCTGAGAGGGCTGGGGCTCGTCGGTGGGCGGCACGCTCTCGGCGGCGCCCTTTTCCTTCACCGTCACCTTAAAGCTACAGCTGAGCTGGCCGTAGGTGACAATTATCTCCTGCTGGCCGGCCTTGTTGAGCTTCTTCGGCGCGTAATCAAAGCCCTCAGTAATGTCTTTGACGGTGTTGGTATTGTCCGTCTCCTTAAGGACAAGCCCTGAGATATCCAGCGAGTCACCGACGGTATACTCGGTCTTTGTGGGCATCTTGCCCACGGCAAGGCTCACGGGCTTTACCTCCGCCTTCACAACGACGTTGAAGGTGCAGGTTTTGCCGCCATAGCTCACGGTGACAGCGTGAGACCCGGCCTTGTCAAAGGATTTGGGGCTGCACTCAAGCCCGGTATACACATCGCGGTGGCCGTTATTGGTGTAGACCCTTATGGAAAGGCCCGTGAAATCCAGCTCCTCACCCACGGCGTAGCTGGTTTTGGCAGGCAGCGTCAAAACGCCTATGCCGTCGATAGTCTCCTCCGGCTGCTCCACGGTCACGCTGAAGGTGCAGGTCTTGCCGCGATATTCAACCTCAACAGTCTGCTGCCCGGCATCCGCAAGGCGCGTCGGATAGACGGAGAAGCCCTCCGTCACCACGGCGGTGCTGCCGTTGTGATAGCGCAGCTCAATGCTCAGCCCCGCTGTGTTGAGCTTATCCCCCACTGTATACACCGTCTTTGTGGGCAGGCTCTTGACAGAGATGGAATCGAGCGTCAGCTCCCCGACGGTGACGGGGATAATGCCCGACAGGGCGGACACGGACTGGCCGCCGGAGTTATTGGTCACAAGGCAGTAGTAATACAGCGTCCCGGCGGCGGAGGTGTCCACCGCGAGGGTGCTCCCGGTGCCGCCGGAGACGGCCACGGCGCCCGCCGTGCTGTTGGTGGAACTCTGATACCACTGATAGCTGAGGCTGCCCCCGTCCGGGGCGGTGGCGGTGACGCTGACGCTGGCCTTGTCATTCAGGGCGCAGACCACGCTGCTGCCGGTGGTGATATGGGGCAGGGCAGGCGTGACCTTCACAAGGCACATCAAATCGCCTGAACCGCTGACCTTTATAACGCAGTTATATTCCCCCGCCGCGGTGGGTGTACCGCGCAGGTAGATATCCTGCTGGCTGTCGTCCCTTGGCTGCATCTCAAGAGCTACACCGGGGGGCAGAGTGCCCTCATCGGCAGAGACTGCACTGTCCGCGGGGACGGTGGCCAGCAGATGGTCCAGCGCCTGCCCCACCTCAACAGGGGCTGGGGCGGGATAAGTGGTCGTCGCAAAAGCGCAGACCGATATGGAAAACAGCACCAGCAGCGCCAAAACCGCTGAAATCATGAACTTTTTCATAGGGATACTTGACCTTTCAAAAACGCGAAAGCCGCAAAATCTCGAGACTTTCATAAATTCCTGAGGCCGGAAACGCCTGGGTTTGTCAGGGCGGGCGGGGCGCGGCGGGCGGCATATTTTGCTGCGCGCCGCGCCGGGAGCGGCACTACCCTACTCTGTGGGCGATATTATCACATTTTTACCAAATTGTCAATATTTGAAAATTTTTTGGAATCTTGTCGAAACCTGGCTGTTTTGTCCAAATCGCGGGATATTTTCTTGTTATGGCGGCTTTAATGTGCTATTATGTTGCCAGCGGGTATTTTTACCATGCTTTTGAGCGGAGGGATTCCTATGGCTGACAAACAATGGTACAAGGAAATGACGGTATACCAGATATGGCCCCGCAGCTTTTGCGACGGCAATGGGGACGGCATCGGCGACCTTTGGGGCGTGCTGTCGAAGCTGGACTACATAAAAAGCCTAGGGGTGGACGCAATCTGGTTCTCCCCGCTCTACCCCTCGCCAAACGCCGATTTCGGCTATGATATCTCAGATTATATGGACATTCACCCGGACTACGGAAACCTCGATGTGTTCCGGCAGGTTCTTGACGGGGCGCACAAGCGCGGCATGCGGGTATTCATGGATCTGGTGGTGAATCACACCTCCGATGAGCACAAATGGTTCATCGAGAGCAAAAAGGGCAAAGATAACCCATATCACGACTATTATTACTGGCGGCCCGGGCGCGTCTCGGGCAGGCGGCGGCTGCCGCCGAACAACTGGACAAGCATGTTCGAGGGGGACGCCTGGGAGTACGATGAGGGGCTGGACGAATATTACCTGCACCTTTTCGCCAAAAAGCAGCCTGATCTCAACATGGATAACCCCAAGGTGCGGCAGGAAGTGAAGAAAATCCTGCGCTTCTGGCTGGATATGGGGGTGGACGGCTTCCGGGAGGATGTCATTACATTCATTTCAAAAACGCCGGGCCTGCCCAGCAGCTACCCGAAGCTGCCGATGGCAAACGGCATCATGAAGCACTGTCTCAACCGCCCGCAGGTGCACGAGTATCTGGCGGAGTTCAAGCGCGATGTGCTCGACCATTACGACTGCTTCACCGTGGGCGAGAGCCCCATGACCTCCCCGGAGACCGCGCTTAAATACGTCAGCGAGGGGGAGAACAAGGTTCTCGATGAGATGATCGGCTTTTCCCACATGGAGGCCGACTGCTTCATGACTGACGCCATCCGCCGCCCGTTTGACCTTGTGAAGATGAAAAGTGCCTTCACCCACTGGCAGGAGATGCTCAGCGGCCGGGGCTGGAACGCGCTGTACATTGAAAACCATGACCACCCGCGCATCATAAGCCGCTACGGCAATGAGCGCTACCGCACCGAGAGCGGTAAGATGCTTGCCGCCATGTATATGCTCCAGCGGGGCACGCCCTTTATCTATCAGGGTCAGGAGATAGGTATGCTGAACATCCGCCTGCCGGAGCTTAATGACTATCAGGATGTCATGACGCACAATAACGCGCGCCTGCTCTCGAAGTTCATGTCCGGGAAGAAGCTGCTCAAAACCGTGCAGGAATCCAGCCGCGAGAACGCGAGGACGCCCATGCAGTGGTCGGATGAGCCCAACGCCGGGTTCAGCACAGCCAAGCCCTGGTTTTTTGTCAACGACAATTACAGGCAGATAAACGTCCGCGCACAGGAGGATGACCCCGATTCCCTGCTCAATTTCTACCGCGCGCTTATAAAGTTCCGCAAGGAGCAGCCTGTGGTGCTGTACGGAGAGTACCGGGAGCATATGCCCAAGAGCAAGGACTTTTATGTGTACGAGCGGGAATACCGCGGAACGCGGCTGCTGGTGATTTGCAGCTTCAGCAGTGAGCTCAAGCGCTTTGACGCGCCGGAATGGCTGGACCTTTCAAAGGGGACGCTGGCCCTGTGCAATTACGACAGGAATTTTGTCATTGCCAACGGCTTCACCGCCCGACCATATGAGCTGCGGGTATACTTATTTAATAGCTGACGGAGATCATTATGAGAGAAACAAACGAAAGAGCCTACGCAAAGCTCAACATCTCCCTTGATATAGTGGGAAAGCGGCCCGACGGCTACCATGACATGGTCATGGTCATGCAGAGCGTGTCGCTCTGTGACGAGCTGTGCATCCGCCTCAACGACACTGGGGAGCTGAGCGCCGTGAGCGACCTGCACTTTATCCCCAACGATGAGCGCAACCTCGCCGTGCGCGCGGCGCGGCAGTTTCTCGACGCCGCCGGGGAGCCGGGGCAGGGCGTGGAGATAAGCATGAAAAAGCGCATCCCCGTTGGCGCTGGCATGGCGGGCGGCTCTGCCGACGCCGCCGCCGTGCTGCGGGGCATGAACCGGCTCTACGGCGGCC
>URPA01000072.1 GCA_900549545.1 uncultured Eubacteriales bacterium | reverse complement strand
CCCCCCTGCCATGAAAAGCAAAAGGAGGAAAGGCTTCCCTCTCCTCCTCAAGCTTTACTTGCTCTCCTCAACATTAATGACAGTGCGGCCGTTGTACTTCCCGCAGCTCTTGCAGGCACGGTGGGGCATGCAGAAGGCCCCGCAGTTGGGGCAAGTGATCACGTTGGGAGCAACGAGCTTCCAAGTGGAAGAACGCCTCTTGTCACGTCTCTGTCTGGATACTTTTCCTTTTGGGACTGCCATGTTGACACCTCCATCTAACAGCTGTTCTGAGCAGCTAATTTTATTTATCCAAAAGCTGCTCAAGCACAGCAAATCTTGGATCAGTTTGTTTGCGGCAGCCACAGGGGCCGTCGTTCAGGTTTTTGCCGCAGGTGGGGCAAAGCCCTTTGCAATCCTCTTTGCAGAGAAACTTCGTCTCCATGTCGAGGATGAAGAGCGTGGATATCATCTCGTCGAGCTCTATCCCGTCCCCATCGAGAGTGAACAGCTCCGGGTCATCCCCGGCGTCCTCCACGATGACGGCGTAAAGCTTCGTCCTCTTCTGCCTGCGAAATTCGCTCCCGCAGCGGTCGCATACGCAAAGCATATCCGCCGTGAGCCAGCCCTCAAGCTGCAAAACACCGGCCTCATTGAAAACCCTGCCCTCCGCGTGGGGTTTCCCCTCATACCGCACGATGGCGGGAAAGCTCAGCCTGTCCGTCTCCAAGTCGCAGGAAAAGGGCACGCTCGCGCCGGGAACTTCAATGATTTCTCTTAATTCAAGCCGCATATTGCACCTCACTGGCGGGCAAATGGCAGACGCACTCCGCCACAGTCGCCTTAGTATTATAGTTGAACTGTCAAGGCTTGTCAACAGTAATTTTGTATAGTATAATCCAAAAAGCGCAAAAAATTCTTCAAAGAAAGGTCTCTTTGATTAAATGAAGGAAATAAACATCGGCAAGAACGACGCCGGCCAGCGGCTTGACCGCTTTGTGGGCAAGGCCGTGCCCCTGCTGCCGGAGTCACTGCTGCAAAAATACATCCGCCTAAAGCGCATAAAGCTAAACGGCAAGGGTGCAAAGCGTGACACGCGCCTTGCCGCCGGGGATACCTTACAATTATATATCAACGATGAGTTTTTTGAAAAGCCCCGGGAGGAAAATTCCTATCTCAAGGTCGGAACGCCGCGCCTGAGCATAGTATATGAGGATGAGAATATCCTCCTCGCCGACAAAAAGCCGGGCGTGCTCTGCCACAGCGCCGGGGTCTGGGATTATAACACCCTTATCGCCAACATTCAGGCATACATGGCGCAAAAGGGCGAGTGGCGGCCAAGGGAGGAAAATTCCTTTGCCCCGGCGCTCTGCAACCGCATCGACCGCAACACCGGCGGCATTGTCATCGCAGCCAAAAATGCCGAGGCGCTGCGCATACTCAACGACAAAATACGCGACAGGGAGATAGAAAAATACTACCTCTGCGCCGTACAGGGCAGGCCGAATCCGCCGCAGGGCAGGCTTGAAAACTACCTCTTCAAGGACGCGGGCAAAAATCAGGTCTACATTAAAAACCGCCCCGAGCCGGGGGCTAAAAGCGCCGTCACGGAGTATAGGGTGCTCAAATCCAAGGGTAAGCTCTCGCTCGTTGAGTGCCGTCTGCTCACCGGACGCACGCACCAGATCCGCGCCCAGATGGCCCACGCGGGCTGGCCGCTGCTCGGGGACGGGAAGTACGGCAGCGAGCGCTTTAACAAGCAGTACGGCGAGAAGGGGCAGGCGCTCTATTCCTACAAGCTGCGCTTTGAGTTTCCCACCGACGCGGGCATATTGAACTACCTGCGCGGGCGGGAGTTCACTGTTGACAAAATCGACTTTGCGGAAAAATATTTTGACTGAAGGTATATCAAAATGCTTAAACTGCTGACTAAAATTTTCATCAAAAACCCGGACGATGTGCGCGACCCCGCCGTGCGCGGGGCGTACGGCAAGCTCTGCGGGGCTTACGGGATATTCTTAAACTTTCTCCTCGCCGGGGCGAAGTATTTCGCCGGGGTGATGTCCGGCTCCGTCGCCATCATCGCGGACGCTTTCAATAACCTGACCGACGCGGGCTCCTCTGTCATCTCGCTTTTGGGCTTCGCCCTGTCGGAAAAGGCCCCGGATAAGGAGCACCCCTACGGTCACGGGCGCATTGAGTATCTCGCGGGGCTGGGGCTGAGCCTTGTTATCATCCTCGTCGGCGTGGAGCTGGCGGAGAGCTCCTTCAACAAAATTCTGAACCCCGAGCCTGTCGCGCTGGGTCTGCTCCCGGCGGGGATTTTGCTGCTGTCCATCCTCGTCAAGCTCTACATGGCGGGCTATAACCGCAGCATTGGCAAGAAAATAAACTCCTCCGCCATGCTCGCCGCGGCCGCGGATTCGATGAGCGACTCTATCGCGACCGGCGTTGTCATTCTATCAATGGTCGCCGCCTATTTCTTCAAGGTCAATATCGACGGTTATGCCGGGCTTGCCGTGGCTATATTCATCTTCTTTGCGGGCATCGGCGCCGCGAAGGACACCCTCTCTCCCCTGCTGGGCAAGGCCCCGGAGCCGGAGTTTGTAAAGGATATTGAGAATACCGTCAGCGCCTATCCCGAGGTCGTCGGCATCCACGATCTGATGGTGCATGACTACGGCCCGGGCCGGGTCATTGTCTCCCTCCACGCGGAGGTGGACGGCAGCGGGGACATCTATAAGCTGCACGACGCCATTGACCGGGCGGAGATGGAGATAAAGGAGCGCTTCGGCTGCCTCGCCACCATACATATGGACCCCATTGACGCAAACGACAGCGAAACGGGCCGCGTCCGCGAGATGCTGAGCGAGAAGCTCAGGGAGCTGTACCCGGAGATAAGCATTCACGACCTGCGCATCGTCCCCGGCCCGACGCATAAGAATCTTATCTTTGACGCAGTGCTGCCCCAGTCTGTAAAGGAGCGGGACAGTGTCATCGCCGAGCGCATCCGCGCCCTCGTAAATGAGAGCTGGCCGGAGTGCTTCGCCGTGGTCAATATCGACAGGGAGTATGTGTAAGGATGCACTATCATATCCGCTCAAAATCAATGGCTCCCTTGTGTAAAGGGAGCTGGCACGGCAGAGCCGTGACTGAGGGATTGTAAACGTGCGATATTTGAGCAGTAAAGCTAATCACAGCACAGGTAACGACCCCTCAGTCAGCTTCGCTGACAGCTCCCCTTACGCAGGGGAGCCAAGGGGTTGGTACAAAATCTCACGAAAAACCGCAGCCTTATCATCGGCTGCGGTTTCTATTTATTCGCTTACGATTTTATAGTACGTCTTCGCGGTGAGGGCATAGACAGCGGCGTAGAGCAGGGCGAAGCCGCCGAAGGTGCAGAGGGTGCAGATGGCCGTGACCTTGAAGTTGAACATCGTAAAGAGCATCAAAAGCTGGCGCATCATGCCAAAGTCAAAGGCGACATGAATGCCCGCGACGATGAGCGGCGCGAAGAACACGATGAGCACCTGCATATTGATGCTGCGGCGGATATCGCGCTTGGGAAGGCCCACCTGCTGCATGATGGCAAAGCGCTGCCTGTCCTCATAACCCTCGGAGATCTGCTTATAGTACATAATAAGCACCATCGCGATCACGAACACCACGCCGAGGAACACGCCCAGAAACAGGAAGCCGCCATTTGTGGCGTAGAAATCCTGCACCTCGGTGCTTCTTGTCCTGATGGCGAGATAGCCCACAGACGTACCGCCGCCGGTATACCAGGGGGCGCTGCTGTCGGCGTTATATGCCGCGCTGATAAACTCTCCTATCGCCTCGTCGCTTGCGGGGGTGTCAATATATATGGTGTACGACCTGTTCGAGTAGCTTGTATACATGGAGTTTATAAGCTCCGTGAGCCTGTTCACCGTCTCCTCATCCGGGAGGATGAACACATCGGTGTTCCCCGCCTCGCGGTAGGGCGCGGAGGCCAGGGCCGTTTTCTCCGGGTATATGCCGCAGGGCTTGAGCGCAAAGGTCTCCACGGTATCACCTAAGTTGAAGGTGGCACTGCCGTAGGTGTCGCTGCCAAAGAGCATGGCCTCCCCCGCCGCAAGCTCCGGACGCACGCCCAGCACGTCGTAAACATCATCGGCGGTGACAAGGTTTATATAGCGCACCTGCCCGCCGCGGCTGCCCTCCTCGTAATAATTGCTGCCCTCCACCTCCATGCGGGCGGAGACAACGCCGATTGAGGAGATTTTTTCAATATCCACGCCCTTTTCCTCCGCCAGGGCGCAGAGGCCGCTTAGCACCTGCTGCCGGTCAAACTCCGCCACGGGAGAGTTAAGCTGAATATTGATGCTCATTGTTGCCGGGGTGCGTACATCGAGGATGCTCTCCGTGCCGGCGTAGAGGGACACCGTGCCCGAGACCATGACCATGACCATGGTGGAGATGATGCAGATATTGGCAAGGCCCACGGCGTTGCGGTTCATACGGTGCAAAAGGCCGGACACGCCGATGAAATTCGGCGTCTTGTAGAAAAAGCGGTGATTTTTGCGCAGAGCCTTCAAAACGGCGATGCTCACCGCGCAAAACAGGCAGTAGGTCCCGATTATGACGAGAAACACCGCCAAAAAGTAGTACGTAAAGGCGGTCATGGGGTCCTTCGCCGTAAGGGCGAGGTAATACCCCGCGCCAAGGGTCAGCACGCCGAGAATTGCCAGCAGCACGCGGGTTTTCGGCTCCCGCTCGCCGGTATTCCCGCCGTGGAGCAGCTCCACGGGCTTATATTTGCGAAGGCTGCGGATGTTTTTGATAAGCGTTATCAGCAGCACCACGCCGAAAAACGCCGCCGTTATCCACGCGCCCTTGACCGACACAGTGAGGCCGAAGCCCGCGTCAATGCGCATCAGGCGGTAGGCCAGCATCCCCACCAGCTTGTTGAACACTATGCCGAGCCCAACGCCCAGAGCGACGCCGATGAGCCAGACATATATCGTCTCGTACACCAGCACGGCGGCGATATTGCCCTTGCCCATGCCGAGGACATTATACAGCCCCAGCTCCTTTAGCCGGCGCTTCATCAGGAAGCTGTTGGTGTAGAGCAGGAAGATGAGAATAAACAGCCCCACCACGAAGCAGCCGATGCCCATGTACACGCTCAGATACATATAGCGCACCCTGTCGGGCATATCGTCCGTCAGGCTCATGGCAAGGCAGATGTAAAACGCGGCGGCGGTGAAGATGACGGTGAGGATGTATGGGATATAGAACCTGCCGTTTTTGACGATGTTCTGCGCGGCAAGCCTCGGGAAAAATGCCTTACTCATTTCTGCCGCCTTTCTGGAGCACGGTGAGAGTGTCGGAAATCTTGCCGTACATCTCCTCCTCGCTCATCTCGCCCCGGTAGAGCTGATGGAACACCTGCCCGTCCTTTATAAACAGGACGCGCCCGGCGTGGCAGGCGGCCTTGACGGAGTGCGTCACCATCAAAATGGTCTGTCCCCCGGCGTTTATCTCGCCAAAAAGCTCCAGAAGCTGCTCGGCGGCCTTGGAATCGAGCGCGCCGGTCGGCTCGTCGGCAAGGAGGATGCGCGGGTCGGTTATCAGCGCCCGGGCTACCGCCGCGCGCTGCTTCTGCCCGCCGGAGACCTCGTACGGGTATTTTGCGAGGATGCCCTTGATGCCGAGCTTATCCGCCAGCGGCGCGAGGGCGCGGCTCATCTCGTTATACTTCTTCCCCGCTATGACCAGCGGCAGGAAGATATTGTCCTGAATGGAAAAGGTGTCCAGCAGGTTGAAGTCCTGAAACACGAAGCCGAGATTATCCCGGCGGAAGGCGGAGAGCTGCTTGTCCTTTATGGCGCAGATGTTCTGCCCGTCAAGCAGCACCTCGCCGGAGCTGGGCTTATCCAGCGTCGCGAGGATGTTGAGCAGGGTGGTTTTGCCGGAGCCGGACTCGCCCATGATGGCCACAAACTCGCCCTTTTCAACGTTGAAGCAGATATTCGTGAGCGCCTGCACCTTATTGCCGCCAAAGCGGGAGTCGTAAATTTTGCGTATATTTTTTACTTCAAGCATAGACATGACGATATCATTCCTTTCTATGCGCTCATTATACGGCGCCGCGTGAGCCGCCAGCCATAGCTTTCCCTTACAATGCCCGGGGCTATCTTACAAAATGGTAAGATTGGGGGAGGGATATTTCAAACTGCGCGGCAGTTGAAGTTTGCACCACCCCCTTGGCTCTCCCTCTGGGAGAGCTGGCACGGCGTAGCCGTGACTGAGAGGGCGTTAACTTAAAACAAAGCAACCCCCTATCGGCGCTTCGCGCCACTTCCCCCGGCGGGGGAAGCAAGTGCTGCGGTGCAACTGATGGATACTGTGCAGATTTGCGCACCCCAGAGCCTGCCCTTTTGCGAAAGGGGAGGCAAGATAGATTTGAAGGGCATCTTAACGATGCCCCTGTCTATCATTCCAGGCCGCTGATGGTCACTGTTGTGCCCGCGCCGGGGGTGGAGCTGACTGATATCTCACAGCCGAGCTTATTGAGCACGCTTTTGCACAGATACAGGCCGATGCCGGTGGCGCGCTTATCCCGCCGCCCCTTAGCGCCGGTGAAGCTCTTCTCAAAGACGCGCGGCAGCTCCTCGGGCGCTATGCCCTCGCCGGTGTCTGCAATGCTGAGGCTGTCCCCGCTCTGGGTGATGGTGATCTTCCCGCCGGGCGGGGTGTACTTGAGGGCATTTGTGAGTATCTGCTCGAGCACAAATACCAGCCACTTTTCGTCCGTGACGGTGGTCTTGTCCGTCCCCTCATATTCGAGACTTATGCGGCGGCTGATGAACTGGCGGGAGAGCTTCCTGAGCGCCTGCTTTATGATGCCGTCAAGCCCGTAGCTGCGGAGAATAAAGTCCGTTGAATCGCTCTCAAGGCGCATGTAGGAGAGCGCCGTGTCCACGCACTGCTCGATTCGGCCGAGCTCGTCGCCAAGCTCGGCGCTGTTTTCCGTCTGCCCCTGCTGGAGGATAAGCCCCATGGCGGAGATGGGCGTTTTAATCTCGTGCGCCCAGAGGGTGAAGTAATCGGCAAGCTCGCCATAACGCCGGTCAGAGGCCATCGTCGCCCGGTCAAGCTCCCGGCTGAGCGTGTCAACTATCTCATGATAGTCCGCGTCAAGCTGGCTCTCCGGCTCTGGCAGGGCGTTGGGCTTTATGAGTATCTGGTTCTTCGCCCGCTGTAACCTCGCGTGCTTGCTCAAATAACGGCCAAAATCAAAGCCCAGCACCAGCAGGCAGATGACCCCCGAGGTCACGAAAGCATACATACTGTCCGCCGCCGGGATGCCCCAGAGCCAGCCAAGCAGCGCCGTCTGCGCCGTGAGCAGCAGCACCAGCAGGAAAACCCGCCGCCGGTCAAAAAGATATTTAAGAAATAATCTCATAATAATCTCCATTCAGCCGCACATCGGCAGCAAAGGGAACAGCAATCTCCATTGTGGCTGAATGGAGATTATCCGGCATGTGCCGCGGTTGCCGCTTCAGCGGCGAGCGGCACGCCTTTTTTAATAAAGTAGTGTGATTTTCACACTACTCCACCATATAGCCCAGGCCCTTGCGCGTGACGATGAAATCCGTAAGCCCCGCGCTCTCAAGCTTCTTGCGCAGCCGCGCCACGTTCACGCTCAGGGTGTTCTCGTCCACGAAGCTGTCCGTCTCCCAAAGGCGCTGCATCAGCGTATCGCGCGAGACGGTGCGCCCGTTGTTTTCCAAAAGCACCTGCATTATGCGAAGCTCGTTTTTCGTCAGCTCCAGCTTCTGCCCGTTGCAGCTCAGGCTCGCATCCTCGGTGTTTAAGAGCACGCCCCGGTGGCTGAGCACCCGCCCGGTCAGGGCAAAGTCGTAGCTGCGGCGGAGCATCGCCTGCACCTTCGCCGTCAGCACGCGCAGGTCAAAGGGCTTGGCGATAAAATCATCCCCGCCCATGTTCATCGCCATGACGATGTTCATATTGTCGGATGCGGAGGAGATGAAAATTATCGGCACCTTGGATATTTTGCGAATCTCGCCGCACCAGTGGTAGCCGTCATAGCAGGGCAGGGTGATATCCATCAGCACAAGCTGCGGGTCAAATCGCAGAAACTCATCCACGATGTTTCGGAAATCCTGAGCTATCATCGTCTCGCAGCCCCAGCCCTCGATATGCCGCGCCACGGCCTTCGCGATGGCGGCGTCGTCTTCGACTATGTAAATCTTCATTGTTTTCACCTTTATTGCGATGTTAATATTTGCACAGCAGCCACTTGGCGTCCCCTCCGTGGGGAGCTGGCACGGCGTTAGCCGTGACTGAATGGGGTGTCAACTTGAAGCAAGACAATCCCCATATCGTCAAGCCGCTTCGCGCCTTGACACTTCATCTCCGCGCTAAGAGCCGCCTTACGGCGGTTGCGCTCCGAAAC
>URPA01000071.1 GCA_900549545.1 uncultured Eubacteriales bacterium | reverse complement strand
CCTAATTGAAACGAGTAAAGAGGAGTGCCTCTTTACAATCTCCCGTGCAAGACGGGAGATTAAGCGGTAAGTTGACGGTGTTGAAAAAAAGGAGTATAAGAGTGCAAATTCACCCCAATCTCCTTGGCTCTCCCTCTGGGAGAGCTGGCGCTCAGCGCCTGAGAGGGCAGCCGCGCGAAGCGTGATAAGTTTATACTGGTGCAAAATCAACTGTGCAGGAGATATCCTCTACGTCTTGCCGCTATGCCGCAAGCCACCTCCCCTTACGTAAAAGGTGAGGCAAGGGCTGGTAAGCTTTGTCTCTGCACAGTCGAAAACCACGGGTTGCCCCGTGGTTTTCCTGTATCCATAAATCTATATAAACCGCAATGTTTCACCACTGCGGAGAGCTGGTTTCGCCACACTTGGCGGAAACAGAACGGAACGAGTTTCTTTTGACGCACGTCACCTTTGTTCATTCACATAGATATTCGCCTTGCTCTGGATAAGCCTTGCGACCTCCTCGGCGCTCTTCTGCCCGGCGAAGAATGCCTGCGCCTGCTCGCTGACTATTTTGAAGATGCTGTCGTTATAGCTTGCAAGCTTGGTGGTGCTGTTTATAAGGGCGCGCAGCTGGTCGGCCTGCGCCTGCGTGACGGCGTACTGCTCGTAAACGCTGCCGTCGGGCATATTCAGCCTCATGCTGACTTTGGGGATGCGCTCTCCGTTTTCGTCGAGGCGGTAATTCCCCTGCGCATCCTTCTCATAGTCCGGCGTCATCTCATGCGCAAGATAGCGGTCAAAGAGCTTGATGTTTGTGGGCAGACAATAGCTTTGCATCTTCTCCTGCCCCTCCTCGGTGAGAAAGCCGCGCACAAACTGCCACGCGCCGTCCTTGTCAGCGCAGTTTTTGGTTATGGCGATGCCGCTGCCCATGTTGAACAGATTGCCCGTGCCCTCATTGGTGGGGTAGCCGATGTAGGTGGTGTTATCTATGCCGAAGCACGTTGCGTTATAAGAAAGGTCCTCAAAGCCGACGATGTACACGGAGACCAGCATCTGCTTTCCCTCGGAACTCAGGCTTCTCTCATCGACCCAGGCCTGTTCGTCGGGATAATTCTCGGGAAAGGCTGCTGCAAAGTTGAGGAGATTTACAAACTCGGGGCTTTCAAATCTGCACTCGCCGGTGGCCCAGTTGACATAGTATCCGCTGTCAACGGCGAGGAGGGTATTGAGTATGTTATCGCGTATGGTATACTGGTTGAAGCCGATGCAGCCCTCGGGCATGGAGGCCAGCGCTGCGTTATACTGATCAAAGTTCCAGCCCGGAGTGTCGCCCACAACGCTCTTTGCACCCATGACGCACTGGATGCCGAAGCCGCTGGCGGCCTGACAGAGCCTGCCGTCCACCTCGAGCGCATCCAGAACCGTGGGGAAGAGATCCTCGCGGCTCAGCTCGCTGTCGGCATCGATGAAGGGGTAGAGATCCTCAAGGATGCCCTTGGCGGCATACTGCTCATAGGGCATGCTGCTGTTGAGCAGGAGCAAATCCGGGAGATTGCCGGAGATGATCTCGGTCGTCAGTCTGGTGAGGCCGACGGTTGAGTCCTCCTCGGTGTTATACTCGGAATAGTCCTTGACGCTGATGCGGTATTTGCTGCTCTCGCGGTTGAACCTGACTACGGCCTCGCCTACGCTCGTGCCATTCATATAGTCGGTCGCAAGGGTCAAAACCGTCTTCTGCGGCACGGATTCATATGGCACTCTGCTGACAATGGCAGCCTCGCAGCTATTTCCGGCCTCGTCGTCGCTGTATCGGTTATTTTTCCAGTGGTTTATAAGGGCGAGGATCCTGCCGTCGCCGGCAAAGGCGAGGCCGTTCATGGTGGTGCAATCAATGTCACAGTCCATCCAGTTGAGAAGCTTTGTGCTCTCGCCGGTGGTCAGATTATAGCCGTAGAGATTGATGCCGCTGTTGTAAAAAAGGTCATATTCCCCGCTGCCGGGATAGGGCGTATAGGCCGCTCTGGGCAGGGGCATGGCCTCCCCGAATTTTCTGCTCTCTAAATCCACGGGCAGCAGCCCAACGCCATTCTCACTCCAGGCGCTCACGGCGATTGTGCCGTCCTTCAGGGTGATAATGCGGTCGATATACATATCATCGCCGCCGTCGATTTTGAAGGCTATGCTGCCGTCAGCGGCGACGGCAACAAGGCTCTGATTCTGCGAGGCGATAAGATTGCCCTCGGCGTCAACCGTGCAGCAATACGTGTTGAGGTATTCATCCTCGCCGATATTGATCTGGTTCGTGCTGAGCTCAGAGCCGTCGGAGTTCAGCACACGGATGTAATAATCCCGGTAATAGTTATAGTAGCTCCAGTATTCCGCGCTGTTCTGGTCCATGCCCTCGGGGGCTTCGTTCCAGTTGCAGTTGCGGCTCTCGACAGTCAAAATTCTGCCGTCGGTCAGGGGAAAGACGCCGTCGAGATTGGAATAGGAATAGAACTCCTTGCGGCCATCGGTATTCTCAATTCTCGGCATGGGCTGATAGCCCTCAAGCTTCGTAATCTTGCCCTCATAGTCCATAAAGCCGATGCGGGCCTCGTACACGTCGTACTGCCCCTCGTATTCGGCAGTCGCGCCGGGAGGCACATCCACGCCGGTTTTCTCTGTCCAGCTCACATATACGCCGTCCTCGCTGCCGCTGTGCATCCTTATCACACGGTCGGTGCTCACGCTCAAGGGCTTAAACTCCGCGGTGTACACAAATTCGGGGTGTTCGCTGCTGTCGGGTGTATTGGGCTTGCCCGGATCGCCGGTGTCGCCGCTGTCCTTGCCGCAGGCGGCGAGGCTGAAAAGCATTGCAAGGCAAAGTATAAGTGCCGCGATTTTCCTGAAAAGGCTCATGTTGCACCTCCAAAATTTTCTTGTTGTGCACATGATAGCACGCGGTTGTATACTTTCGGTCAATTTTATGTATCGTTTTTGTATAGTTTGGAATTTTTTTGAAAAAATTTTGATGAAATTTTGCGCTGTCCCCTTGGCTCTCCCTCTGGCTGCGCCCGCAGGGGGAAGCAAGTTAGTGCGGCGCGTTTTTTGACATAAGCGTTAAAACAAGCGCCGCACCAATCTTGGTGCCCCCTTGAGGGGGAGCTGGCACGGCGCAAGCCGTGACTGAAGGAGGGGATGTCTTGCTGTGCAGTAGGTTAGAAAATTTTTTCGTCTATACAACCCCGCTGCAAGACGATCCCCCTATTGTCAAGCCGCTTCGCGTCTTGACACTTCCCCCCAAAGGGGGAAGCAAGGTTAGTGCGGTGCAAATTCAGCGCTTTCTCCTAAATTTGCACAATCCGAAGGCTCCCCTGCGTAAGGGGAGCTGTCAGCGAAGCTGACTGAAGGGTCGTTACCTACGCTGAAATTAGCTTTACTGCTCATAATATCGCACATTTACAATCCCTCAGTCACGGCTGCGCCGTGCCAGCTCCCTTTACACAAGGGAGCCAAAAAAGAGTGCAACAGCCGTAAATTTTGCACCAATCCCTTGGCTCGCCCTTTGGGAGAGCTGGCGAGCGTAAGCGAGACTGAGAGGGTATGCGCGAAGCGCGAAATTCGCACCCGGCGCAAGTCCATGCCGAGCAGGAGATATCCTCTCCGTCTTGCCGCTTCGCGTCAAGCCACCTCATCTCCGCGCTAAGAGCCGCCGCACAGCGTCGGTTGCGCTCCGAAACGCGCCTGCGGGCGCAGCCTTGTCACGACAAGGGGAGGCAAGGGGCGCTGCAAATAGTCAGTCAACTTCCTCTTTGCCAAACTAAAAGTTCCCGGCGGCAGCCGGGAACTTTTTCATTCCTTGATTTTGACTCTTTTCACCAGTTCTCCCCCGGCGGCGCCGACAACTATACCGGCGATCGTACCGGTGATGATGAGAATGGGGAGATAGTATTTTATGATATTGGTCTCGAGCAGGATGCAGGCCATGGCAATCTGCCCCACATTGTGCAGCACACCGCCCGCCACGCTCACCGCCACGCAGGAAAAGCGCTCCGTTTTTTTAAGCAGTATCATGCCTATAAGGCTCAGCACGGCACCGGCGGCGCTGTAAAACAGGCTCATTACCGAGCCAAAGAGCACCGACACCGTGAACACGCGCACGAGGGACACCGCCCCCGCCGCCTTCCAGCCGAGCTTATACAGCGCGAAGACCACCGCGATATTGGCAAGACCGACCTTCACGCCGGGCACGGCCACAAACGCGGGGATCTGGCTCTCTATGAACGATAACACCATCGCCAGCGCCGTCACCAGCGCAAGCACGGTCAATTTGCCGGTTTTCATGCTCTCACCCCACGACCAGGTCAACATCGCCCTCCTCCGCGCCCTCAAGGGTCACGGTCAGCCGATTCGGCAGGCAGGTGATGCACTGGTTATCGTATTTTATCTTGCCCTGCTTCACGCAGAGCTTGTCCGGGCAGTTGGCATCGCAGAGCCAGGCCTCCCCGTTTTGAATGACAAGGGTGTTTGTGCCGCCGTTGAGGGGATATTCCCCGTCCTCCGCGAGGGAATACCGGGCTACCTCCTCCCCGTTTACCCGCACCACCGCCCACGCGCCGGAGCTTCCTCCGGCGGTGAGCAGCAGGTACAAAAGCCCCGCTATGAGCAGCAGGCCAAGGATAAGGCACAAATCAGCAATATGCTTTTTTCCGGCAAAACGCTCTCTCATTTAAACGCGACCAATACCATAGAAATTATAGACGCGGCCAGCAGGTATACCGGCAGGCCCTGGAAGGCCTTGGGCACATGCTTTACATCTATTCTGCCGATGACGCCCTGCATAACGGGCATCATCAGCGCAAAGCCGAGACCAGCACCGAGCGCGGTGAACAGCGCCTCAGCAATGCCGCAGCCCGCTGTGACGGTGATGACCGCCACGCCCAGAACCGCGCTGTTGAGCGCGACCAGCGGAAAATACCTGCCAAGGCCGTCCTTCCCGGCCTTCTTAAAAATCCAGCCGAGCAGATACGCAAAGCACAGCACCAGCGCCGCGAACACGGGCACGCGCAGATAGCCCAGCGCGAGCGGGGCAAGCACAAAGCTCTCCAGCACCCAGGCGCAGGCCGTTGTCAGCAGCATGACAGCCGTGACGCACAGGCCCATGGTAAAGCTCTTGGCGTTTTTGCCGCTGAAGCCGAGGAAGGGGGTCAGCCCCAGAAACTGCTCAAGGGCGAAGTTGCTGGCGAAAACGCCGGCGACCATCGTAAGAAGCAAAGCTCCGAATGTCATGGCTTACTCGGCCTCCTTTCCGTTGTCCGCAAAGCCCGCGGCCTCGGCGGTAAAGCCGCCGACATCGGCCTTTTTGCGGCAGATTCCGTTGACAACCGCCAGCACTATCGCGAACACCGCGATGCCGCCGGTGGCCTGACGGAGTATGGGCATATTATAAGTCTCGAAAAACGGCACTGTCAAGCCGGCAAAGCTGCCCGCGCCAAAAAGCTCTCTTATGGCGGCGGTCACAAGCGCGGCGGCCGCAAAGCCAAGGCCTGTCAGCAGCGCGTCCAGAAGTGCAGCCCCGAAAGGTCTGCTCCCGGCGCGCTCGCCGACGCAGAACACCAGCAGATTAACCGCCAGCACCGCCACATACACACCCAGCAGCTGGTAAGCGCTGGGCAGGAAGGCCTGCATCAGAAGCTGCACGGCAGCGGCGCATCCCGCGGTGACAAGCACCGTCACCGGAGTTCTCGCCCTGGCGGGGACGAGCTTTTTGATAAGCCCCAGCACCACGGTGGAGATAAGCAGCACCGCGAGCACCGCAGCGCTCATACCCAGCGCGGACTTGATGTCCTTCGTCGCGGCGATGGCGGGGCAGGCGCCCAGAAACAGGGCAAAAACGGGATCTTCCGCGATAAGCGCGGTCAATTTATTTTCCTTCATGCTTCCACGCCTCCGTTCTCCATGATCTGGCCAAATGCGGCAAAGACATCATTCACAGCGGTCTTGACGGCATCAGAGCTGACGGTCGCGCCGCTGATGAGGGCCTGATCGCCGGTAAAGCTGTCCGCCGTGAGCCCGGCAAAGCCCGCCTTATAGGAGGGTTCATCAAGCTGATAGTCCGTGAAGTATTCCGCGATGAGGATCAGCTCATCCGCGTCCATAGCGGTGATGGCGCCGTTTTCATCGAGGATATAGTAGGTCACAAAGGGCATGTTGCTGTAACCAAACGCGGTGGACACAAAGCCATAGAGCTGTGCGCCCTCGCCGGTGGTAATGCTGTAAACACCTGTGATGCTGCTGAAGATATTATCCATCGGCAGAGCGGTGATCAGGGCCGTATTTTCCTCGTCGCCGACCATTCTCGCGAGCGTCTTTAAATCGCCCTCCATGTTGGGCTGGATGTTCTTCGCGGCATCGGCCTTCGCCTCGTCAACGATGGCGGGGACGTCGGCGGTCACGTCGTTACCCTCAACATCCACGACCTTGCAGCCGCCCGCGCAGTTGCACAGCGCAAGATAGCTGCTCTCGCCGTCCTTGACGATGTATGCCATGGCGGTGCCGGTCAGGGCCTTCATGCTCTTCTGGATGTAGGTATAGCCCGCGGCGGAGATATCCTGCTCCTCATACTGGGCGATACCGGCGCTGTTTGCCATGCCGGAGAAGGCCACAGGCATAAGCTCCTCAAGCAGCTGCGCGTCTCCCTTGACGCCAGCGCCGACCAGCTCATTGTCAATAAGGGCGGCAAAGCCGGCCTCGATAGCCCCGCGAATGGCGGAGGAGCTGTAAGTCGCGCCGGAGACAAGGCTCACAGCCGCGAGGGTGGAATCCTGACCCAGATAGCCGTCCATATAGCCCGCTCCGAGGTCTTTTGTCTCGGGATAGGCGCTTATCTCCACGCCGGAGATCTTACCCTCGCCATCAACGGCAAGGGTGATGCCTATCGGCTCCTTGGTGTAGCCCTCGGAGGTCGAGAGCAGCAGCACATAGCCCGCGCCGCTTGTCTCGGCGTACACGCCCTGAACCTTGTCGGACACGCCGGTCAAAGTGGAGGCGGCGGGGTCTGCCGCGGTGTAAAGTGCCTCAAAGCCGGAGGCTTCGGGCATGACAGCGTAGAGCGGGGCAAGCTCCCCGGCTGCCGCGCTGCGCTCAATGGCCGGGGCAAGGCCGATGTTCATCCCCGTCAGCGCGAGGGCGAACACCGCGAACACAAGCACCATGACCAGAGCGGATTTGAGTTTCTCGTTTCTTGTCATATCAACCACCTCCCAAGGGCTTGCGGGCAGTAAAGCGCTCGATCATCGGCGTGAGAATGTTCATCGCCAGTATCGAGAAGGACACGCCCTCCGGGTACGCGCAGAAATAACGGATGATAAATGTTATCAGGCCGCAGCCCACGGCAAACACGATCTTGCCGAGGTTGGTTATCGGGGTGGTGACATAGTCGGTCGCCATGAAGATAGCGCCGATGAACACGCCGCCCGCCATGATCTCATACAGGGCCAGGACAAGGTCCCCTGTCGCGACGGCGAAGCACACGAAAACCACGCCCACAAACGCGGCGGGCACATACCATTTTATAACGCCTCTTGCGACCAGATACACATAGCCGATAAGCAGGGCAATGATGCAGCCCTCACCCACGGCGCCGCCGCGAAGGCCGAGGAACATATCCAGCAGCGACGGCAGATCAACCGTCCCCGCGGGCAGCAGCTCGAGGGGCGTTGCGCTGGTCTGAAGCTCCAGCATGCGGGGCATTGCGCCGCCCGCGACGGAGGAGAAGCACAGCAGCATGAACACGCGCCCGGTGATGGCGGGGTTTGCGAAGTTATGGCCCAGGCCGCCGAAGAGGCACTTGACCACAACGATGGCGAAGAACGCGCCGATGATGATCATCCAGTAGGGGGTGGTCACGGGGCTGACGAAGGCCAGCAGCATACCGGTGACCACGGCGGAAAGATCGCCCACGGACTGGGGCTTATGCATGAGGTTGCGGTACAGCCACTCCCAGAACATGCAGGCGGCCACGGACACGGCGGTCAGGGTCAGGGCCTTGAAGCCGAACATCCACACGGCCCAGGCCAGGGCGGGAAGCATGGCCACGATCACATCCAGCATGATGGAGCGGGTATTCTCCGCGGCACGGATGTGGGGGGAAGAAGTGGCAATGAGTTTCAAGTTCTTGTAATCCGTCATTTGTTGACAGCCTCCTTCTTCTCTTCAGCAGCCTTCTTGGCCTCGGCAGCAGCCTTATCGGCGGCAGCCTTGTTCTTGACCAGCTGCTTGCCGGTCTTGAACATGTGCGTCAGGTGCACACGGGCCGGGCAGATATACGCGCAGGCGCCGCACTCCATGCAGTCCATGATGTGGGCAGCCTCCAGCTCCTCCACCATGCCCTTGGAGGCGTACTGGTACATGAACAGGGGCTCCAGGTGCATGGGGCAGGCAGCAACGCACTTGCCGCAGCGGATGCACTGGGGATTCTCCACGGTCTTCTCCTCGTCAGCGCAGAAGGCCAGCATGGCGCCGGTGCCCTTGCCCACGGGGATGTCGGCGGTGTACTGGGCCATGCCCATCATGGGGCCG
>URPA01000070.1 GCA_900549545.1 uncultured Eubacteriales bacterium | reverse complement strand
AGAAATACGGCAGCCGCTGCCTGTTCTGGGCGATATTTCTTACGGCCTTTGTCTCCGGCATGGTGCAGTGGGTGTTCTTCCCGCACACTGCGCTGCTCGGCGCTTCGGGCATAGTGTTCATGATGATCGTCATGTCCTCCCTCGCCGGCATGAAGGACGGGTATATCCCCATCACGCTTATCTTAGTGCTGATTCTCTATGTCGGCGGTGAGATTGTTGACGGCGTGGTCCTCAGCGACAACATTTCCCAGCTGACGCACATCATCGGCGGCGTCTGCGGGGCGTTTTTAGGCATCAGCATGAGGAGGCGGTAGATATGGAAAATCTGCTGATCAGCGCCTGCCTTTTGGGGGCAGACTGCAAATACAGCGGCGGCAGCAACCGCCTGCCTGATGCGCTGCTGCGGCGGCTGCGGGAAAAATACCGGCTCGTCCCGGTATGTCCGGAGACGGCGGGCGGCCTGCCCATACCCCGCCAGCCGAGTGAGCGGCTGGGGGATAAGGTCGTAAGCAAGCTCGGCGCGGATGTGACCGGCGAGTTTAATAAGGGCGGGGAGACCGCACTTGAGCTGTCAAGGCGTTTTGGCTGCAAGAAGGCCCTGCTCAAGGAGAACAGCCCATCCTGCGGCTCGGGCCGGATATATGACGGCAGCTTCACCGGCACCCTCACCGAGGGGGACGGCGTTGCGGCGGAAATGCTCAAGGCCGAGGGCGTCACCATTTACGGTGAGAGCGCGGCGGAAACACTTTTATAAGCACGAAAAAAGTTGACAGACGAAATCAATTTTCTCTGCCAACTTTACTTTTATATTCCTGCATGATATACTGAAAAACAGGCTAAAATTCCGAAACTTGCCTTGACAGGCTTAGGGGGATTGCATCTGAATGGAAAATGAGCAGGTGAAAAAGCACGGACGCACAGGAAAATATATCCTGCGCGCACTGCTGATTTTGCTTGAAACGCTTGCGCTTCTTTTGCTCGGCGCGCTGGGAGCGATATACATTTTTGTCAAGGGCCCGTCTGACACCGCGGCCCGGCTTTTTGTGCACTCGACCAAGGAGACAAGCGCCATCGGCTTCCTGCCGGATATTTTTTGCAGCGAGGAAGAGATAAACGCGATAATGAACGCCGAGGAGCAGACCGAGGCTGTCGCGACCGACCTGAGCCTTATAAACATCTCCGATGCCGCCTCAGGCGTGGTGACGGATGAATACGGCTTCACCGATGACGACGGGGACGGGATAATCCTTCAGGACGTCAGCGGCGAGGGCTACACCGGGTATATGATGATAGTGCTTGACCCCTCGCGCGTCATTTTAGGCACCGACCCCGCAAGCTATGGCGGTCGGGGCTACACGGTGGAGGAGTTTGCCAAGATGTATGACGCTGTGGCCGCGATAAACGGCGGCGCGTTTGAGGACGCCGGCGGGCAGGGCAACGGCAGCATGCCGGAGGGCCTTGTCGTGAATAACGGCGTGCATTACGGCGGCGGAGTCAAGCAGGGCTTCGCCGGCATCGACGAGGACCACATCCTGCATGTCGGCTGCCGCAGCGGGCAGGACGCGAAGGATGAAAATATAATGTACGGCGCAAGCTACGGGCCGGTGCTTGTCCAAAACGGCGAAATGATGTCCGAGGCGACGCTCGAGAGCGGCGTCAACCCCAGAACCGCCATAGGTCAGCGGGCGGACGGGGCCTTCCTGCTGTTGGTCATTGACGGGCGGCAGGTCGTCAGCCTCGGCGCGACATATATGGACGAGGCGGAGATAATGCTCGATTTCGGCGCGGTCAACGCCGTGAACATGGACGGCGGCTCGTCGAGCATGATGTGGTATAACGACGGGTATGTGAATAACTGCGCCTCGGTTATAGGCATCCGCCCGATTCCCACCGCTTTTGTGGTGCTCAAGCAGACGGAGGGCAGCCGATGAAAGAGAAGAGGATAAAGGGCTTCAAAAAGGCCGCGCTCATATACGGCGCTGTGCTGGCGGGGATTATCCTGCTCGCGCTTATTGTGCTCGCGCTGTTTTTGAACGACTATGAAAATACCCGCCCCGCGACAGTGGCCGAAGGGTATGTGAGCGGGCTTGACAGCGAGAGCATCCATGAGCTTGCCGAAAGCACAGTCTCCACGCTCAATTTCTCCATCATGCCGGAGGAGGACTGCTACGCCTATATTGCCGACGCGGTGCATGGGGCGGACGTGGTGAAGCTCCGCGATAAGGAGAGCGACGCGCTTGTGTATCTTGTGCGCCGCGGCGAGACGCAGCTGGGAAAGCTCAGCATTGAGAGCACCGGCAAGAGCCTTTTCGGCTTTGATAAATTAGCTGTCAGCTCCGCGGAGTTTGATTTTACGCCCCTGCGCGGCGAGGACAGGTTCAGCCTGCCCGAGGACTGGACAGCGGAGTGTTCAGCCGAGCTGATTGTTGAGGACAGCGCCGCCCGCTATGAGATTTTAGACGAGTTTTATAACGGCGAGGTGCCGCTGCCAAACCTTGTTGAGTACACCACCGGAGGGTATCTGGTAAAGCCCGAGCTTAAAATGATAAGCCCTGAGGGAAAGAGCTATGACACCGTGACGGAGGAGCTCTTTATCGACAACTGCCCCAAGCCGCAGCGGCAGGCTGTCATGGATTTCTGCGAGGAATTTCTCGATGCCTATATTCTCTACGCCTCCAACCCCAGCAGGAGCAGCTATGGCTATTATAAAAACCTTTCAAAGCTCATGCTTGAGGGCAGCACATTGCAAAAGCGTATGCTCTATGCCGCGTCCGGCCTAAATTACACGGCAAGCCGGGGCGATGAGCTGCAAAGCGTGGACTTCAGGCACCTGATGGATCTTGGCAATGGCTACTATCTGGCGGATTTTTGCTATAAGGTAGACACTGTCGGTCTGAAAGGCGAAGTGACCACGGAGAACAACATGAAGCTCGTCATGCTGCAAAATGAGGACGGGGAGTTCTTGGCGGCTGCGAGCAGCAGCTATTAGGAGGGCAAGTGAGAGAGCGAAGGAACAAAAGGCTCCTGCTTGCGGGCGTTTTTGCGGCGGCGCTGCTCACCGCCTGCGGCGGAGAGGACCCCGCGCCGGTCGTCGAGACTGAGACCCCGGCCCCTGAGCCGGTGCCGACGCTGCTCATAAGCGAGCTTATGAGCGTGAATAAGAGCACCCTCATGGACGAGGCGGGCGGTTTCCCGGACTGGATAGAGCTGCATAATATCTCGGCGGAGACGGTCGAGCTGTCAGGGTGGACGATATCCGGAGCCGCCCTGCCGGAGCGGAGCCTTGAGCCGGGGGGATATGCGCTGCTGCTGTGCTCGGAGAGCGGAGCGGGGCAGAACTATGTACATACGGGGCTTTCCTCCAAAGGAGAGAGCCTTGAGCTTAAAGACGGCGCCGGAAATGTTATGGACTCTGTCAGCTTCAGCGCGGCGGAGGACGATTGCAGCTTTGTTCGCGGCGAGGACGGGGCTTTCACCCCATGCCGCTTCCCGACGCCCGGATATGAGAACACCGACGCCGGATATGAGCGTTTTCAGGCTGCGCGGGAGACGCCGGCCCTTGCCATAAACGAGGTCGTAGTCTTCAACCGTCTTTATCCCAATAACGCAGGGGAATACAACGACCTTATTGAGCTTTTAAACACCTCCGATGAGCCGGTATATCTCGGGGACTATTACCTCTCGGACAGCAAAGACGGGCAGAACAGATACCCCCTGCCGGACAGGAGCATCATCCCCGGCGAGTTCTACACTCTGGAATGTACGGACGATGTGCCCTTCGCCCTTGACAGCCTGCGGGAGCAGTGCTACCTTATCCGGGAGGACGGGAGCATAGCCGACTATGTCTCCCTGCACGACATCCCCGTCGGCGGGAGCATCGGGCGGCTGCCGGAGCAAAACGGATTTTTCTACTTTGAGCGCGCCACCGTGAGGAGAAACAACTCCGACGGTGCCAGAATGATATCCGCAATGCCCGCTGCATCGCAAGAGGGCGGCGTTTTTGAGGGTGTAGACAGCGTCACCGTGGAGCTGACAGGGAGCGGGAAAATTTTCTATTCCCTCGACGGGAGCACACCGGACAGCGAGTCCTTTGAGTATACCGGGCCGCTGAGCTTTGACAGGACCACCGCGCTCAGGGCGGTCTGCATCGAAGAGGGGAAGCTTCCCGGCCGGGAGCTGACGCTCAGCTTCATCATCAACGAGGGGCACAGCCTGCCCGTGGCGAGCCTTGTTATCGACCCGGACGATTTTTCCGACCGCCGCACCGGCATATATTACAGACCCGGTGAGGATCTGGAGAGACCGGGAAATATCGAGTTTTTCGACGGGGAGGACTCTTTTGAGACCGCCTGCGGAGTAAAGCTCCACGGGGCGACCTCGCGCTATGCCCAGAGAAAGAAGTCATACAAGCTCAACTTCAGGGATGTTTACGGCGGGGAGCTTGAGAGCGATGTGTTCAAAAACGGAGTCACGGAGTTCTCCTCCATACTGCTCCGCGCCGCGCAGGAGAGCTCTTTCTCTACAAATATGCGAGATATCACCATGCACGAGCTGGCGATGGACTGCGAGCCGGGGCTTTCCACGCAGGCGTATAAGTACGCGGTGCTCTACATTAACGGCGAATACTGGGGCATATACGCCCTGCGCGAGGCACATTCGCCGGAGCATTTTGCCCGACATTACGGCTACGACGAGGATAAGGTTCATATGTGGAAGGGCAAATGGGATGCCGACAGCGCCGCCGCGGAAATATACAGCTTCGTGATGAATAACGACATGAGCGACCCTGATAATTACCGCTATGCCGAGGAGCATCTCGACCTTGACAGCATCATCGCCTGGGGCGTTATTGAGGCATACAGCGGCAATCTCGATATAAACTCCCCCAATATGCGCTTTTACTACACCGAGGAGGACCAGAAGCTGCACTACGCGCTGGTCGATCTAGACTTGGGTCTGTTCGTCCATGGGCGCTTTGCGATGGCCACGGAAAACGGATATGCCTTTAACCTGCTCATATCAAAGCTGCTGGATAACAAGGATTTCAGGCGCCTTGTGCTTGAAAAAACCTCGGAGTATCTCGCGGGGCCGCTGTCTGAGGAGAACGCCTTCGCCGTGATGGATAAGCTTGCCGACGAGCTTCGCCCGGAGCTTGAGCGGGACGGCGAGCTTTGGGAATACACGCCCGAGCAGTGGCAGCGGCATCTGGACGGGTTTTTGTACAATGTCCTCGGCAACTGGGGCAAAGGCGGATACTGCAAATACTTTGCGGGAACAGTAAGAGAACGCCTGCTCATGTCCGGGCAGGAATATGAGCAGTATTTCGGAAATTTGGAATGACCCACGCGCGCACCGCGCGGGAAATATTCGGCATATGAAGAAGAAAAAAGTTTTTTTGTTGATTATTGAGGAGCTTTTGCTCACGGGGCTGTTCCTCTGCATTTTCGCGCTGTTTCACCATGTGCTGCCCAGAATGGGGCTGTTCACGGAAAAGAGCGAGCCTGTGGTGGTCGAGCCGGTCTCAAGCCCCGCACCGAGCGAGGAGCCCGACGAACGCACACCGTGGCAGATAAAGTTCAGCGAGCATTTTTCGGATGAGCCGGTGTGGACGGAGAATTCCTACACGAGCCCTCAGGTCTCCATTACCATCAGCACAAATTCACAGGAGCTCAACGGCTATCAGCAGACCTGGTATGTGGCGGATATATATGTGGCCGACGTGAATAACTTCCAGACCTATGTGGAAAACGAAAGCTACAGCCGCTATATCAGCACCCCGGCCGAGGAGCTGGCCGAGATGGCAGGGGCGCTCATAAGCATCAACGGCGATTACTGTAACAGTCAGGGGGCATACGGTTTTTACGTGCGCAACGGCGTTATGTATCAGGACAAGCAGACGGTGTGCGATATCTGTGTTTTGTATTACGATGGCACCATGGAGACTTTTGGCCCGGACGAATACAAGGTTGAGGATATTCTCGAGAAAAAGCCCTATCAGGTGTGGAAATTCGGGCCGGAGCTGCTGGACGATGAGGGCAGGCCCAAGACAGACTTCAACACCAGCGGCGCAATAGCCCGCGGCAACCCCAGAAGCGCCATAGGCTACTATGAGCCGGGGCACTACTGCTTTGTCGTCTGCGACGGCAGACAGGAGGGCTGGTCAAGAGGAATGACCGTTGAAGAGCTCGCTCAGCTTTTTGCGGACCTTGGCTGCACGGCGGCCTATAATCTTGACGGCGGCGCCTCAGCGACGATGACCTTTAACGGCGCGCTTTATAACCGCCAGAGCAGCCCCAGAGAGCTTGGGGATATCCTGCTTATAAAAGAGACAGACCTTGGCAGGGAGGGAGAAGCATGAAAAGAGCCTTGGCCAAAATTGCCCTCGCCCTCGCGCTGGGGCTTATCGTGATAACCGTGCTCGACGGATATAATCCGCTGATGGGCTTTCTGACCAGCACCCCGTCAAAGGTGTTTATCGTCTGCACATGTGTCTCCGCCGCCCTTGTCGCGGCAATGAGCCTGAAATAGGCCTAAAATAGATTAATCCCCGCCGGATGGCGGGGATTAATCATAGATATCTGCCCCGCCGGAAGCGGGAGGGAAAAAGCAAAAAATATGCCCCGCCGAAAGGCGGGGCATTGATAATACCTGTCAGGTGCTGGCCTTGAACTCGACCTTGACGACTACATCATATTCGGGCATCTTGAAGCTGCCGTCCTTCACTTCGACGGTCTTTGCCTCATCGTCCGCCTTGTAGACGGTGACCTTATCCAGCGCGTAGCCGGTGTTGGGGGTGTTGACTATTTTGATAGTGTCGCCCGCCTTGGCCTTGGACACGGCATTGCCGTTGACCTGAAGCTGGAGGGTGCCGTTTGAGATGTAGGTATAGATGTTATACTGCTTTGCGGGGGTAGGAGTAGTAGTGCTGCCGCCGGTAGAACCACCGGTGGAGCCGCCAGCGGAGCCGCCGCTCGAGGAGACGGTGCCGGGCACGGGCAGATAGAGGAGCTGACCGGCCTTGATGGCGGCAAAATCGTCCTTATTGTTGAGAACCTTCATCAGAGAAAGGCTGCTGTCATAGCTGATGCCGTAGCTGTTGCAGATGGCATATGCGGTATCGCCGGAAGCAATCTTGTGAGCCACAATCTTGACGCAGCTGCCGCTTGATGGGGCCTTGGTGGCGGGAAGCTGGAGAACCTTTCCGGCCGGGACCTTGTTCCAGCTTTTGATGTTGTTGAGCTTCATTATCATGTCGGAGTTGGAGGAAAAATCAATGCCCAGCGCGGCGCACACACCTCCGACAGTCTCCCCGGAGGCCATGGTGTGGGTGATAAGGTAGCCGCTGATAAAATCGTCGCCCTTGAGCACGGCATCACCCTTGCTGCCCTCCGCGGCAGTGCCGCCGGTGATGCTGGGGGGAGTCTCCGCAGCGGAGCCCTTGCCGGGCAGGATGATGGTCTGGCCCACCTTCAGGCGGGAATAGTCCTTGATGTTGTTTTTCTTGGTAATCCAGGCCTGATTTTTGTAAAAATCAATGCCGAGGTTCTGACACACGGCCAGAACAGTGTCTCCGCTTTTGAGGGTGTACTTGATGTCCTCGGCGAAGGCGCTCACTGCCACGCCGGAAATCAGGGACGATGCCACGCATACGCTGGCAATAAAAGTTTTGAGGCGTTTGTTCATGTCTCTTCCTCCTTGATAGATCATTCCGTGTCTTATGTAGAAATTATAACATCGCGCTCAGGCACCGTCTACCGCCTCAAGGTAAACTTAATAAAGATTAAGGCTTGTATACTTTTTGATAAAGCTGCAAACCGACGGCCCGCACAGCGAAACATCTCTAAGTGGTTACAATATTACGACAAATTGAAACGAAATGCAAGAGAAATTTGAAACTATTTGAAAAAATTAAGAATTGTATCATCGCTGCATATTTTTACCCTGAAAGGTGCGGAGAAAGGGGGGCATCTCATCCTTGTTATTGACACTTCCGGGCATTAGTGATAAATTATATAGGTAAATTTGCCGGTGTGGTGGAATGGTAGACACCAGGGACTTAAAATCCCTTGCCGGAAACGGCGTACCGGTTCGAGTCCGGTCACCGGCACCAAATTAGACAAAACCTGCGTAAAATGATGATTATACGCAGGTTTTGTCGTTTTTGACTGTAAAATGAGAAAAAACAGGTTCTATAATTGTACAGAATGATAGCGTGAAGAAAACAGAATATTCAATATTCCTATGTTTTGCCTCTCGGGTGGGGCGACAGCATAGGAATTCTTATTTTTTAGGAGGAACAAAACATGAGAATACCATATGGTTTTACTTTAACCAGCAACGGCACACTTGAAATTAACGAAAGTGAAGCAAATGTTGTCTGTATGATTTTTGATTTCTATATGGCAGGAGCAAGTTTGGGAAAGGTCGTAGATATGCTTCAAGCAAAACAAATATCTTCCCCGACCGGAAAAGCGAAATGGACTCGAGCTGCGGTAGATCATCTTCTTTCTAATGGCAAATACATAGCTGTTATTGGACTGGAGAAGTTCATGGATGCACAGTTTGAGAAGTCTGCCCGCTGCAATGTTGATTACGATAAGGAAGGAACACCAAGGAAAGGCACACGCTATGTTGAACCGAACCAGTAAAAACGGACAATAGACAAAAAGCCCCCTAAGTAGGAAAAT
>URPA01000069.1 GCA_900549545.1 uncultured Eubacteriales bacterium | reverse complement strand
GAAAACACCGGCCGAAGTTTTGGCAGATAGTGTTGCACTTGCTTGACAATCCGCCGCCCCCGCTGAGGTCCCCGCCGGGGAGAGCTATTCCATCGGCATCTGCCAGCTGGTTCAGCACCCCGCTCTTGACGAGGCCACCCGCGGCTTCCAGGAGGCCCTTATTGAAAAGCTGGGCGAAGAAAATGTCGACTTCAACTATCAGAACGCCGCCGGTGACGCCGCGACCTGCGCCACTATCTGCACCCAGTTTGTGAGTGACGAGGTCGACCTCATCATGGCAAACGCCACCGCCGCTCTTCAGGCGGCCTCCTCTGCCACAAATGAGATTCCCATCCTCGGCACCTCCATCACCGACTACGGCACCGCCCTCAACGTCGCTGAATGGACCGGTGTTTCCGGTGTGAACATCTCCGGCACCTCCGACCTTGCCCCGCTTCAGGGTCAGGCCGATATTATCAACGAGCTCTTCCCCGATGCCAAGACCGTCGGCATTGTCTACTGCTCCGGCGAGCCCAACTCCAAGTTCCAGGCCGACACCATCACCCCGATGCTCGAGGCTTATGGCTACACTGTTGCCGAGTACACCTTCGCTGACTCCAACGATGTCGCCTCCGTGGTTGCCAATGCCTGCGGCGACAACGAGGTTCTCTACATCCCCACCGATAACACCGCCGCCTCCTGCACCGAGGCAATAAACAACGTGGCCCTCAACGCCGGCATCCCCATCGTCTGCGGTGAAGAAGGCCTCTGCTCCGGCTGCGGCGTCGCGACCCTGTCCATCTCCTACTACGACCTTGGCTACGCCACCGGCGAGATGGCCTATGAAATTCTCGTAAACGGCGCGGATGTCAGCAGCATGGAGGTTCAGTTTGCGCCCCAGTTTACCAAGGAGTACAACACGGCGACCTGTGAAGCTCTGAACATCAGCGTTCCCGAGGACTATGTTGCCATCGGAGGCTGATTTCGCGGCAAAAGCTTTCTGAATACCAACACCCCTGCGGGATTCTTCCCGCAGGGGCTGAGTCTTGATTTAAGGAGTAGTTCCTATCGTGAGTATTGCGGCTTATTTTTCTTCTCTGAGCGTGTTGAAGCTGCTCAAAAACATGCCCGGCGGCATCGCCCAGGGGCTTATCTGGGGGCTTATGGCCCTCGGCGTATACGTGACCTTCCGCCTGCTGGACGTGGCGGATCTGACGGTTGACGGTTCCTTCACCACCGGCGGCGCGGTGACGGTTATGCTCATCATCGTCGGCTACCCCGCGTGGCTTGCGCTGCTGGTCGCGGTTCTCGCCGGTGTGCTTGCAGGGCTCTGCACCGGGCTTTTGCATACAAAGCTCGGCATTCCCGCTATCCTCGCCGGTATTCTGACCCAGTTTTCCCTGTACTCCATAAATTTGCGTATTATGGGCATGGCCGCGAACAAGGCGGTCAGCGTGGATAAATATAATCTTATCATCAGCGCCCGGCATATTCCCTCTTCAATTCTCACCGGGCTTTTCATCGCCTTTGTGGTTATAACCGTGTTCTATTGGTACTTCGGCACCGAGCAGGGCTCCGCCCTGCGCTCTACCGGCAGCAACCCCGCCATGAGCCGGGCGCTGGGCATCAACATCGACAACATGAAGGTTCTGGGCCTTGCAATCTCCAACGGCATTGTGGCCCTCTCCGGCGGGCTCATGTCCCAGTATCAGGGCTTTGCCGATATTAACATGGGCCGCGGCGCCATCGTCATCGGCCTTGCCGCCGTGATTATCGGCGAGGTCATAGGCAGAGCGGTGCTCGGCAAGCATCTCAACTTCTATGGCACGCTGAGCTTTGTTGTCGTGGGCGGAGTGCTCTATTATCTGGTCGTTGTCATCGTGCTGTGGCTGCGCCTCAACTCCAATGACCTCAAGCTCTTCACCGCCGTGATAGTCGCCCTGTTCCTGGCCGTCCCCTATCTCAAGGAGCAGTCGAGAAGCTCCTTCGCGGGCCTTAAAAAGAAAGGGGGCAGGGACAATGCTTGAGCTTAAAAATGTGAGCAAGACCTTCAATAAGGGCACCATAAACGAGAAAAGGGCGCTCTCTGAGCTGAATCTGCATCTCTACCCCGGCGATTTTGTCACCGTTATCGGCGGCAACGGCGCGGGCAAGTCCACCATGCTGAACGCCGTCGCGGGCGTGTGGCCCATTGACAGCGGCCGCATCATCCTTGACGGGCAGGACATCACAGCGCTGCCCGAGCACAAGCGCGCCTCGCTTATCGGCAGGGTGTTCCAGGACCCCATGCTCGGCACCGCTCCCAATATGCAGCTGGAGGAAAATCTGGCCCTCGCCAAGCGCCGCGGCGAAAAGCGCGGCCTGCGCTGGGGCGTTACCGCCGCTGAAAAGCTTGAATACAAAGAGCTGCTGAGCACTCTCGGCCTCGGCCTTGAGGACAGGCTCACAGCGAAGGTCGGTCTGCTCTCCGGCGGTCAGCGTCAGGCTGTCACCCTGCTGATGGCAAGCCTCCGGCGGCCAAAGCTCCTGCTGCTTGACGAGCACACCGCTGCCCTTGACCCGGCCACCGCGTCAAAGGTTCTGGAGCTGTCGGACAAGATAATCTCCGAAAACCAGCTCACCGCCATGATGATAACCCACAACATGAGCGACGCTATCTCCCACGGCAACCGCCTCATTATGATGAACGAGGGCCGCATCATCTTCGATGTCAAGGGCGAGGAGAAAAAGCACCTCACCAAGGGTGACCTTATGGAAAAGTTCGCCCGCCTCTCCGGCGTTCAGCTTGAAAGCGATCAGGTGCTGCTGAGCGACTGATAAGCAAAAAAATGCTGCTGCGAAATTCATTGCAGCAGCATTTTTATATTTCAAATTGTCCCGCAGAGACACCGTAACCGCCCCTTAATGGGGCGATATCACCCGACCGCAGGGCGGATATCACTTGACCGCAGGTCAAATATCATTGGACGCGTTGCGAAATCGCAACGCGTCCATTTTTACTCCGCGGCAGCGGTCTGGGCTTTTTTCTTCCCAGCCCTGCGCCGCCATATTATAACCGCCGCAATCACTGCCAGCGCCGCGATAACGCCTATTATGAGCGCTGTCATCACGGGGCCCTCCTGCTCGTGACCCACGGCACAGAAGACCACGCTCTCGTCGCTTGCGGCAAAGGTGGTGTAGCTGCCGCTGCGCGCGGTGCTCTGACGGGTCCACTGCTCGCCGTCATAGACATAGATGTCCACGCTCCCCGCGCCCTCAGGCGGGAGATAGCGCACGGTGTAGCCGCCCTGCGGAATCTGGCTGCCCTCAACGGCAAGAACCCACTTTTCAAGCAGCTCTCCCCCGGCAATCTCCGGGCCGTCGCCGCTGTACTCGTTGAGGCTGAGCTTTGCGCCGTCCTCAAAATCGCCCTCAAGCAGCAGCAGGGACAAGGGTGAGCCCTCTCTCTGCTGCTCCGCGGCCACCGCAGCCTGTCGCGGCGTGTACACAGCCTCGATGGTGTCGCTGAAGCGCAGGTTTACATAATCTCGTTCAGGCCAGTGCCCGCTGTAACCCTCTTTCTCGGGGACGGCGGGTATGCTGTCCTCATCCACATCGCCGCCGTAGGTAAACTCAATCTCTTTTATGAGCTCACCATCGGCCATGAAGCTGAGCTTGAGCTTTGTAAAGGCCTCGGGCAGGCCCTTGTGCTCCAGAAGCTGCTCATAGCTCACGGCGTTTGCCTTGCCCTGATAGCTTATACCGTCCACCGCGCCGATGCTCTCATGGACGAATATGTTGTCCTTTACGGCGTCCTCAACGGTCATATTCACCCAGCCGGCAATCGCGCCGCTGCACGCGGTCAAATCGTCAATCCCCACGAGGGACACGCAGCCGCTGATCTCCGTGCCATAGCCGACGATGCCGCCGACGTACTCCGCGCCGTCCACGGCGCACATGGCGTAGCTATCACGGACGGATGTGTTCGACCGGCCCACGATGCCGCCGACGCACTCGCCCTCGGTGCTCTCAACGCTGCCATAGCCCTGGCAGTTGTACACCGTGCCCAGATCGGCAAGGCCGGTTATGCCGCCGCAGTTATCCTTTTTTGCGGTGGCGCTGCCGTTATTTATATCATCGGAGCAGATGCACTTTGCAAGGAAGGTGGAGCTGATTATGCTCCCCTCGCCCAGGTATTTGGAGAGGACACCCTCCATGTCAAACTCGTGCTCGATGGCCATCGCCCCCGCGATGCCGCCCACATTGGTGTCGCCATCGACGGCGCCGTAATTGACGCAAACCGCGACACGACCGTTTACCTCATCGGGGCTCTGCTTCTCGGAAACGTCCTCAAAGGCAGTCATTTCCGCCCCGGAGAGCGCGCTTGCCATGAGCATGATGACCCTTGAAAGCTGATTGCCAACGGCAACCATATCCTCCGCAAGGCCCCCTGTGGAATTGCTCATTATCCCGGCGAGCTTATCCATGTTTTCACGCATGTTGTCAAGGTCGCTTGTTATATCCCCCGGCAGCTCAACACCGGGTATCTGCGGCTGGTCCGTGCCGGGGTCAGTGCCGGGGTCGGTACCTGGGTCAGTACCTGGGTTGGTGCCGGAGTCAGTACCTGGGTTAGTGCCGGGGTCGGTTGTCTCACCCGCGGTAGGGGCAGCTTCCTCCGCCGCTATGGGAGATGCCACAAACGGGGTGGACGTGGCCGCAAAAGCCGCCTGCGTAGCGCCGCCCGTGCCGGGCTCGGTAGTCTCTCCGCTTCCGGAGTCAGTATTACCACCGCTGCCGGGGATAAGGCTGCCGCCACCGCCCGGGAGCTTATCCAGAGCGGAGCCCGAGTTGTCATTTATGCTGTTGAGCACATCGTTCATCTGCTGGGACATGCCGGAGAGATTCCCCATAGCCTCCGCCGTCAGGCTTTGCAGCACATACAGCTCCCCGGAGAGGGTCATCGCGGATTTTAGCTGCAAATAAGGCTCCATCTGCCCCACTATGCCGCCTACATCCTTGCGGCCCAGAACATCGCCATAGTTCTCGCATTGGTTTACATAACCAGACTGCCGACCGGCGATGCCGCCCACATTGTAGCCATAATGGGGGTATCCCACCTCGCCGTCGTTGCGGCAGGCGGAGATGGCACCGGAGGAGTACCCCGCGATGCCGCCGCTGTCGGAAACAACATCCGTGTCCTCGGCATTTGTCAGATTCGTGTTCATTATATCGGAGAAGTTGAGCTGGCTCAGCTCCAGTCCGCCCTCGGTGATGCTGGTATTTATCCGGGCGGTGTTGGAACAGCTTTCAATGGTGCCTACGCTGTAACCGGCGATGCCGCCCGTGTAGCGCTTGCCGCTGACGCTGCCGGACATAGTGCAGTTTTCTATGCGGCCATAGTTATCCCCGGCGATGCCGCCAATCATGTTCAGGCCCTCGACCTGACCCTCAAAGCAGCAGCCGTCAATAATGCCATAGTTCGTGCCCGCTATGCCGCCGATTGAGCTGCGGCTGCTGGCCGGGGCGACCTTGCCCTCAACCTTGAGGTTTTGCACAACACCCTTGGCCTGAACATACCGGAACAGGCCCTGATGCGAGCCGTCAGTCGCGGGGTTCATGCCGGTGATGGTGTGCCCGCCGCCGTCAAAGCTGCCGCTGAAGCTGGGGATGGGGTGAAAGACGACGCCGCTCAGATCAAGGTCATTGTCCAGCACGACACTTATGCCCTCGGAAAAGCTGTCAAGCGTGCAGTCAACCGCGAGCTTCTGGAGCTGCTCGACGGTGGAGATATGTATTTCCTCCTCCGCCCCCGCCGCCAGCGCGGGCTGTGCATAGGGCAGCAGCAGGAGAAGGGCAAGGAGCAAAGCCGTCACTTTTTTCATGTTCATTCTGTTTTCTCCTCCACTTCCTTCAGCTCTTTAAGCAGTTCTTCGGGTATTTCCTCCACACTGCCGATGTCCACGACGGCGTTGAGTGTGCCGCGGAAAACGCCGTGTATCTCCGCGTCCACCAGCCCCTCCATGGAGCCGCGGACTCTGCCGTTTATTCTGATAAGGCCGCTTTTCTGCACAAGCTTGTCGCTGCGGCCGATGGTGAACGATGTCTTGCTGATGATGATATCACCCAGCAGAAGAATCTGCGGCAGGACGCACATGACAAGGAAAATGGATATCAGCGTGCCCGCGCAGAGGTAAATGCCGATGGTGGAAATTGTCTCATTTGAGGTCAAAAAGCCGATGATGGCGCCGGCGCCGGCCAGCATCGTGCCGGAGGTGATTATGGTCGGGAAGGCGAGGTTCAGGGCCTCGGTCATGGCCTCCTTCAGGGGCATTTTCTGCTTGAGCTCCATGTAGCGGCTGGAAATAACAATAGCGTAGTCGATATTGGCGCCCATCTGGATGGAGCTGACTATCAGATATGTAAGGAAGAAGAGGTTGCTGCCCTTGAGGTACGGGACGGAGAAGTTGCACCAGATACTGCCCTGAATAATGACGATAAGCAGCAGCGGCAGCCCCACGGATTTGAAGCTGAAGAGCAGCACCGTCACCACGAACAGCACCGTCAGTATGCTGATGAGCAGGTTATCGTTTTCAAAGGAGCTCTGCAAATCGCGGCAGCTGGTGGTGTCGCCCACAACATAAAAGTTATCGTAATATCTCGCGACGATGCCGTGGATAATATCGAGGTAATTGAAGCTCTCGTCCCCTTCAATGGGCAGATCCAGCACCAGAACGATGCGCGTCCAATCCGCGCTCTTGAGCTGGAGCTTGCCGTCTATGAGCTGCTGCTCCAGATCGTCAAGCGTCTCCACCGTCTCCTCCGGCAGATCCAGCGTCACCTCGTCGCGCATATCCAGCAGATAGTCAAACAAATCCAAAAGCGGCACACTGTAATTTTCAAGGTTTGTCGCCACCTGCCCATAGTCGTTGAGATTCAGCGCGTAGCCGGTGTAGAGCATCTCGGCCACTTCATAGTCGAGATTTGTTAGCTCCGAAAACTGGCGCGGTGTCAAAGAGTCAGTCAGGCAGTAGCCGTCCATGGCCTCGATATTGGCAAGCCCCGTCACGCTCTCAACAAGGCCCAGCTCCTCAAGCTCGTTGCAGAGCTTTTTCTCCTTGTTATAATCCCCCGTCGGGACAATTATCGCCATCTGGTTGCTGCGCCCGAAAACGGAGTTTATCTTCTTCTCGGCAAGCTGCGCCTCATTCTGCCGGTAGGAGGAGACGGAGCTCTGGTCGTACACATAGTTTGCCTTGTGCGAGAAGTTGAACGCGCAGAGAACCACCACAATAAAAATCACGGGCATGACAAAGCGCGTTGCGTATACGGCCTTGCCGAGGAAATTTATCTTCGGGACGAAGTTCTTGTGGTGCGTCCTGTCGATAAGGCCGGAGAAGACAACCAGCAGCCCCGGCATCAGCAGGAAGACCGACAGCAGGCTCATGAGTATGGCCTTTATAAGCACCGAGCCCATGTCATAGCCCAGCTTAAACTGCATAAAGCTCAGCGCGAGCAGGCCGGAGACCGTTGTCAGGCTGCTGGCGGAAATCTCGGGTATGGCCTTGCTCAGGGCGGAAATGGCCGCCTCGCGCGCGGCCTTTGTCTCCCGCTCCTCGGCAAAACGGTGGCAGAGGATGATGGCATAGTCAATCGCGAGGGCGAGCTGGAGCACTATGGCGATGGAGTTTGTGACGAAGGAAATCTCCCCCATCAAAAAGTTCGTGCCCATGTTCAAAAGCGCCGCCGCGCCGAAGGTTATCAGCAGCACGGGAATTTCCGCGTAGGTCTTGGAGGTCAGCAGCAGCACAACAATGATGATGAACACCGCGATAATATCCACCACCAGCATCTCGCTGTTAATGATGGCCTTGAGGGGGTTGCCCACGTTGCTGCTGACGTAGAGGTCATAATCCGAAAGGCCCTCGCGAAGCTCAGAGAGCGCGTCAATGCTCACCTGGTCATTGTCCGTGCCGTCAAAGGTGACGGCAAAGAGCGCGGAGGCGGCGTTATAGTGCTTATCCGTGCGGTCAAGCTCCACGGACTTGACGCCCTCCACCTGCTCTATCTGGGCCTTTATATCCTCGGCCTGCTCGTAGGTGATATTCTCCACCATTATCTGCGCCGTGCCGAAGGTGGTAAACTCCCTGTCCATCAAATCAAGGCCGATTCGCGTCTCCGTGCTCTCCGGCAGGTATCTGGTCAAATCATCGCAGACCTGAACCCAGTTGCGCGAAAACGCGCAGAACAGCGCCGCCAGCAGGAAAATGAAGAAAATTATATTGCGCCTGTCGACTATAACAGCCGCTACTTTATCCATAAATGATTCTTTTTTGCCAGTATTCATCCGTGCCTGCCCTTTCAGCAAAATAATACAATCCACAAAGGGCACACTGCCCCTTGTAGTGTTAGTGTAAAATATAAAATATAATTATAAGAAAATTCTTAATTAACTGTACTATTATATTATTAAACAGGCCCAATATCAATGAACATATTGAAAACTTCAATGCCCGTTTTTTAGGCAAAATCGCCCCGATGAATAAATTCTTGGATTTGGCAAAAAAACTGTTGACAAAGCGCGCAAATGAAGTTATAATCTCTCTTGCGTTTAGCGGGATTGTGTAAAGGTAGCACAGCGGACTCTGACTCCGTATGTGAGGGTTCGAATCCTTCTCCCGCTGCCAAGAAACAGTCTGTCCCATCCGGGACGGGCTGTTTTTTCTTTGTCTGTGTGGGGCGGGATTCGGACCCTCACATATTTTTCAATCGCGCTCTCTGCGCCCCGCGCAGAGGGTTCGAATCCTTCTCCCGCTGCCAAAACAAAAATCCGTTCTCGACAGAGAGCGGATTTTTGTTTTGTATTCTTTATTTTTCATTATTCAATATTCATCATTCATTAAAACGGATTTTGGTAATGAAGAATGAATAGTGAAGCCGCTTCGCTGATGAATAATGAATAATTGATTTATCATTATTTAGAACTATAAATATAATCGCTAAACAAAACGATAAATCGGATGATGTCTAACTGCTTGCAGCGCTCCTTGCCTCCCCTTGTCGCGACAAGGGGAGGTGGCTTGACGCGAAGCGGCAAGAC
>URPA01000068.1 GCA_900549545.1 uncultured Eubacteriales bacterium | reverse complement strand
GAAGTCCCCGGCCGCCGCGGCTACCCCGGCTACCTCTACACCGACCTTGCAACGCTCTATGAGCGCGCCGGCCGCCGTCAGGGCAAGAAGGGCTCCATCACCATGATCCCCATCCTCACCATGCCCGAGGACGATAAGACCCACCCCATCCCCGACCTGACCGGTTACATCACCGAGGGGCAGATAATCCTCAGCCGTGAGCTGCACCGCAAGGGCATCGTGCCCCCTGTGGACGTGCTGCCCAGCCTGAGCCGTCTGAAGGATAAGGGCATCGGCGAGGGCAAGACCCGTGAGGACCACGCCGGAACCATGAACCAGCTCTTCGCGGCATACTCCCGCGGCAAGGACGCCAAGGAGCTCATGACCATTCTGGGCGAGGCGGCCCTGTCCGATGACGACAAGCTCTTCGCCAAGTTTGCCGATGAGTTTGAAAAGCGCTATGTCAGCCAGGGCAACAACACCAACCGCTCCATCCAGGAGACGCTGGATATCGGCTGGGATCTGCTGAGCATCCTGCCGAGGCGTGAGCTCAAGCGTATCAAGCCCGAGATGATCGACAAGTATATGCCCAAGAAGTAAAACCCAAAATCTTATTTTCGGAGGTGATGCTTTTTGGCTAATACTGCTGTAACGCCCACCAGAATGGTGTTAAACCAGCTCAAAGGCAGGCTCAAGACCGCCCGCCGGGGCCATAAGCTGCTCAAGGACAAGCGCGATGAGCTGATGCGTCAGTTTATGGACATTGTCAAGCTCAATAAGCAGCTGCGCACCCGCGTGGAGGAGGGGCTTACAGGTGCCTTTGCCGCCTTGCAGGTGGCAAGCTCCATCATGTCCCCCGAGATGCTGGAGCAGGCGCTGCTCTATCCCCGCCAGAGCGTGGAGCTGGGGCTTACGTATAAAAACATAATGAGCGTCAACGTCCCGCGGTACAGCTTCCACACCAAAAATAACGACCCCGCCGAGATTTATCCCTACGGCTTTGCCCAGACCTCCGGTGAGCTGGACGATGCGCTGGATAACATGGCGAGAGTGTTTGAGGATATGCTGGAGCTGGCGCAGGTGGAAAAGACCATGCAGCTGCTCGCGGAGGAGATTGAAAAGACCCGCCGCAGAGTCAACGCCTTGGAGTATGTCATGATCCCGGAGCTTGAGGGGAATATCAAGTATATCTCCATGAAGCTCGAGGAGAACGAGAACGCCACCAAGGTAAGGCTTCTCAAGGTCAAGGAAATGGTCCTTCAGGACGCCCATCATTACGAGCAATAAGCCATATAAGCAAAAAACACCCTGCGAATTTTCCGCAGGGTGTTTTTATATCTTTTCTTTATTCCTGAAATATTCCAGCAGCTCCGCGATGCGCTGGGCAAAGACATCTGCGGCGCTGTCCTGAAGCAGGTCTATCTCCTCCACCACCTCGTCCCGAATCTGCTCTGCGGCGCTTACAACCGCCTGCGCGTCCTCAATATCTCTGTACCGGCCAAGATAAAACTGCCTGCCCGCGAAGCTTATTTTCCCCATCCACTTTCCGCGGTTGAAGCTTACATTCTTTATGCCGCTGGTGTTGCTGACGGGAATTTTCTTCGAGCTTATGATTTCCACACAGGTGCCGCCGATGTAGGAGCGGCTGCCGGTCAAGACCTCCAGCTTACGGCAGCCGCAGCTTGTGGTTTTGCCCTGCAAAAGCTTGTTGCTGCTGGTAACGGTGAACCTGCCGCAATCACAGGCGCAGCGCCAGTAGGCACTGCCATCCGATACGCGGCGGCCGACACACTCAAGCGCAATGAGCTTTCCAAATCTCTGCCCTGTCAAATCCCGATAACGCCCGCCACTTGAGCCTGTCTTTTCCGCACTCATCTGCTAAACACCCCTTTGCAAACGGAATAAACATTCCGTCCCAAACACGGCGAACGCGCCGCCAGTTTTGACTACATATTTGTTTTTATATTAACATAGTTTGGCGCTCAACGCAAGTTTTTTACGCGCCGAAGCTGTTTTGGGCGTACATAACCAAGCCGCAGAAAATGAATTTTTTTCTGCGGTCTGTTTTTCCGCCTTTTTTTGTGCCGCCATATGGATAGCGGCCTGTTTTTCCGGCTCATTCTCTGCCGTCGGTTTCAAATCACTTCCGAAGGCAGACGGAATGTTTATTCTGTCCTATAAAATCAGCCCAAGCTGCTCAAGCTCCCTCCGGTGCTCCGCGCCGGAGGTTTTAAGATATATGCGGGTCGTCTCAACGCTGGAATGGCCCAGAATATCCGCAAGCTTCGCTATATCCCGCGTCGCGCGGTAGAAGGCGGTGGCAAACAGATGCCGCAGATTGTGCGGAAAAACCTTCTCCGGCGCAACACCCGCCCATGCGCACAGGGCCTTCATCCGCGCCCATATCTGCCGCCGGTTCAGCAGCCTCCCGATTCTGGTGAGAAATATCTCGCCGGAGGTGTTTTTTGCTTTTCCGGCGTATTTCAGCAGCTTTTTGCAGAGCTTTCCGGGCAGGAGAATGACCCGGAATTTGCCCTTGAGGCGTATCTCCGCAGTGCCCTGCCGCGCCGCCTCCACCGTGATATACCGCAGCTCGCTGACTCTTATTCCCGTGGCGCAGATAGTCTCCAATATAAGCGCAAGCTGCTCATCTCCCCGCTGCCACGCCGTGCTGACGAGGCGGCTGTATTCTGCGCGGGAAAGTTCTCTTGAGGGGTCACAGAAGGCGCTTCTCTGAATTTTGAGAAACCGTGTGCGGCAGTCGCTCCAATCCAGAAAGCGGAAAAGACTGTTGAGCGCGGATAAAGCCACATTGACTGTGGCGGTGGATTTTCGCCTTGATAATAGCTGCTCCTTCCACTCGGCAACAAGCTCCCGGGTGACGGCGTGGCTGCCGAGCCAGCCATAGAACCGGCGAATGTCGCGCAGATACCTTTCAAGCGTCGCGGTGGAGCGCTCCTCCGTGCGCAGCCAGCGGCTGTACCGTTTAATTTCTTCCCTGCTTAAAATATGCTGCTCCATAGACAATGGCCTCCTTTGCGTTATAAGTCTATTTTACCCGCAGAAGGCCAGCAAAAAACTCACGATCAAAAGTAATGACCGTGAGTTTTTTTGCTTATCTTTTTCCCCGGAAAAAATCCTGCAAGATGGCGGCGCAGTCATCACCGAGCACGCCGGCATAGACGGCGGGACGGTGGCCGTAGCCCTCGGAAAAGAGGTCGATAACGCTCCCGCAGGAGCCGCTCAGCCGCTCCCGCGCCCCGAAAACAACGGTCCCGACGCGGGCATTGATTATCGCCCCTGCGCACATGGGGCAGGGCTCAAGCGTCACATATATCGCGCAGCTATCCAGCCGCCAGTCGCCCAGCGCGGCGCAGGCCTGCCGTATGGCCTCGACTTCGGCGTGGGCGGTGGCGTCCCCGGATTCCTCGCGCCGGTTGCGCCCCCGGCCGATTATCCGTCCCTCGCTGTCTGCAATGACGCAGCCCACCGGTACCTCGCCCGCGGCATATGCCTCCCGCGCCAGCTTAAGCGCCTCGGCCATGTATTCTTCACGATCCATATGCGCGCTCCTTTTGAAAATAGCCGCTGCATTGCAGCGGCTATTGGTGGTGAAATAGGATTTTTTTGCTGAAAATTTGCACAATCCCGTGGCTCCCCTTCGCAAAGGGGAGCTGGCGCAAAGCGCCTGAGAGGTCGTTACCTGTGCGTCGATTAGCTTTAGTGCTTATTATAACGCACATTTTCGACCTCTCCGGCTTGCCGTTTCACGTCAAGCCACCTCCCCTTATCGAAGGGGAGGCAAGGCAGGGTGGTTTCGTTTTCGCCGCGCTTGGCGGAAGCGGAACGGTACGAGCCTGTTCTGACTTAGACCAACGCCGCGGTGATGATGGACATCTGATAGACCTCCTCGGCGTCGCAGCCGCGGGAGAGGTCATTGATGGGGGCGTTCAGGCCCTGAAGGATAGGACCATAGGCCGCGAAGCCGCCCAGACGCTGGGCAATCTTGTAGCCGATGTTGCCGGACTGAATCTCCGGGAAGATGAAGGTGTTGGCATAGCCGGCGACCTTGCTGCCGGGGAACTTGAGCTGGCCGACAACGGGGGAGACGGCAGCGTCAAACTGCATCTCGCCGTCGATGGCGAGCTCAGGAGCCATTTCCTTGGCAATCTCGGTGGCGTTGCGCACGAGGTCAACATTCACGCCCTTGCCGGAACCCTTGGTGGAGTAGGAGAGCATCGCGACCTTGGGGTCCATGCCAAAGACCTTGGCGGTGCCGGCGGTGGCGATGGCGACCTCGGCCAGCTGCTGAGCGGCGGTGAGGGTCACATTGCCTTCCTTGTCGAGCTTGTCCTCATAGGAGATGTTGATGGCGCAGTCGCCCATGCAGAGCATCTCATCATTGCGCACAAGAATAAAGCAGGAGCTGACGAGGTTTGCGCCGGGCTTGGTCTTGACAAGCTGGAGCGCAGGGCGGACGGTGTCAGCGGTGGAGTAGGTAGCGCCGCCAAGCAGAGCATCGGCATAGCCCATCTTGACGAGCATGGTGCCGAAGTAGTTGCCCTTCTGGAGCGCGGCGCGGCAGTCCTCGGCGGACATCTTGCCCTTGCGCAGCTCGACCATGGTGTCAACCATCTTGTCCATCATGTCGCAGTTCATGGGGTCGATGATCTCAAGCCCGTCAATGTCGAACCCGCCCCTGGCGGCAGCGGCCTTGACCTCGTCCACGTTGCCGACGAGAATCGGAGTGAGGAAGCCGTCCTTCTTCAGGCGGGCGGCGGACTCGAGGATACGGGCGTCAGAGCCCTCGGTGTAGACTATCTTGCGGGGATTTGCCTTGAGTATCTCAACTAAGTTTTCAAACATAAGAAATAACCTCCAAAAATATACATTTGTACTCTGCTACTGTACCACTATCCGCGCATTTTTTCAAGGACTTAAACCGAATTTGTATTTACAAAGAAGCATTTGAACATTATAATACTGCGTGAAAATGAAAATGCGGGAGTAGCATCATGAGTGATCAAAAACATATTCGTAATTTTTCAATAATCGCCCATATTGACCACGGCAAGTCCACCCTCTCCGACCGCCTCATCGAAAAGTGCGGCGCGGTGGAGGCGCGCGAGATGTCCGACCAGATCCTTGACAACATGGACCTTGAAAAGGAGCGCGGCATCACGATAAAGGCGCGCGCCGTCGGCCTGCAATACCGGGCGCAGAACGGGGAGGACTACACCCTCAACCTCATCGACACCCCGGGCCATGTGGACTTTAACTATGAGGTGAGCCGCTCGCTCGCCGCCTGCGAGGGCGCGGTGCTGGTGGTGGACTCTACCCAGGGTGTGGAGGCCCAGACCCTGGCTAACACCTATCTGGCCCTGGAGCACGACCTGGAGATCCTGCCCGTGTTCAACAAGATCGACCTCCCCGCCGCCGACCCCCAGAAGGCCAAGCACGAGGTGGAGGACATCATCGGCCTGCCCGCCCTGGACGCGCCGGAGATCTCCGCCAAGCAGGGGATCAACATCCCCGCTGTGCTGGAGGACATCGTGCAGAACGTCCCCGCCCCCGCCGGCGACCCGGACGCCCCCCTGAAAGCCCTGATCTTTGACAGCCAGTATGACCCCTATCTGGGCGTCATCGTCTATTTCCGGGTGATGGAGGGCACGCTGAAAAAGGGCATGGGGGTCAAAATGATGGCCTCCGGTGCCAGCTATCAGGTGCTGGACTGCGGGTATCTCCGCCCCCTGGGCATGGACTCCTGCCAGCAGCTCACCGCCGGTGAGGTGGGCTGGTTCACCGCCTCTATCAAGAACGTAAAGGACACTCAGGTGGGTGACACCATCACCGGCGCCGACTGTCCCTCTGCAGCCCCCCTCCCCGGCTATCGGCCGGCCCAGCCCATGGTTTTCTGCGGCATCTACACCGAGGACGGCTCCAAATATCCCGACCTGCGGGACGCCCTGGAGAAGCTTCAGCTCAACGACGCCTCCCTGTCCTTCGAGCCGGAGTCCTCCGTGGCCCTGGGCTTCGGCTTCCGCTGTGGCTTTTTGGGGATGCTCCACATGGAGATCATCCAGGAGCGGCTGGAGCGGGAGTTCGATCTGGACCTGGTGACCACATTACCCTCCGTTATTTATGAGGTCACCAAAACAGATGGTACTGTGGTCCGGGTGGATAATCCCCACAACTACCCCGATCCCGGCTCCATCAGCGAGGCGCGGGAGCCCTACGCTAAGGTGTCCATCATCGCGCCCCCGGACTATGTGGGCAACATCATGCCCATGTGTCAGGACCGCCGGGGCATTTTTAAGGATATGCAGTATCTGGACACCAATCTGGTGGAGCTGCACTACTCCATGCCCATCGGCGAGATCATCTACGACTTCTTCGACGCCCTGAAGGCCCGGACCAAGGGATACGCCAGCCTGGACTACGAGCTGGAGGGCTATGAAAGGAGCGACCTGGTGAAGGTGGACCTGCTCCTCAACGGGGACCAGGTAGACGCCCTGAGCTTCATCGTTCACCGGGAAAAGGCGTACGGCCGGGCCCGGAAGATCTGCGAAAAGCTGAAGGAGAACATTCCCCGCCAGCTGTTTGAGGTCCCGGTCCAGGCAGCCATCGGCGGCAAGATCATCGCCCGGGAGACCGTCAAGGCCATGCGAAAGGACGTGCTGGCCAAGTGCTACGGCGGCGACATCACCCGAAAGAAGAAGCTGCTGGAGAAGCAGAAGGAAGGCAAGAAGAAAATGCGTACCCTGGGTACCGTGCAACTGCCCACCGAAGCCTTTATGGCCGTTCTTAAGCTGGACGAAGAGTAACGGCATTTTCTTCTGCCTTCCACCCCGCACGGCGGGGCGGCGCATTGCGCCGTACAAGCGTTTTGCCAAAGGCAAAACCTTGGCGCAGGGCGAATTCACTTCGCCCGAGCATTTGGATCCACTTTGGGACCCCCGGCAAACTTGTTTGCTGGGGAGCAGGCAAGAAGAAAATGCGTACCCTGGGCACCGTCCAGCTGCCCACCGAAGCCTTTATGGCCGTTCTTAAGCTGGATGAGGAGTGAGCCGCCGCAGGCGGCCCCAAACGGCAGCCCAGCGCAGCGGAGAGGAGAAGCAAGGGAGCAGTCGAGGAATGCCCGCCCCAGGCGTTCCGAGATACGGCGGACTTTGCTTCGACGATATGGGGCTTCCGCCCGATAAGCTTCTCAAAATAAGAAATAAAAGTTGTCGGGAGCCTCTTGATCAGAGGTTCCCGACAACTTTTTAAGGTGTTCTTTCCCTGCCTTGGACTGCGCCTCACAATTTGCGGCAGCTCCTTCAATCAGGCAGCTCCACCCGCACGCCGCACACCAGGATGTAGTCCACCTGCCTGGGGTCAATGACCCGCGGGGCAACATCATACCTTTGTTCCGCATACTGGAACTTCTTTTCCACATAGGGTGCCCCCTGATAGGTGTCGCTGCTCACCCCGTCCTGACAGCTGGAACCGCCGCCGGTTTCGGGGGGCTCCAGAGTGGTCCCGTCCTTCAGAACCAGAACGGTCTCCAGCTCCCTCCAGCACTCCGTCCACTGGGCGGGATCTGTGGGGGAGGGCGGCGTCAAGCCGGCCTGTTTCGCCGCTGCCCTCCCGTGGTGGTCATAGCAGGCCCCGCCCTCGATCCGCACTGTGGTGGTCAGGGGGGTGATCTCCAGCCTGGTGAGGGTGGCGGTGCCGTCCAGGTAGGGGACCTCGATCTGCGGTGCGCACTGTACGCTCTGGTCGGGGATGTCCAGGCGCACATCGGAAAACTGCCACACATGGTCCCGGACGGCCTGGGTCAGCTGGGTGTCCTCATACCGGACCGCCTGGTCCGTCCCCGGGTCGGTAAACCACACATCCCGAAGGGGACCGATGGAGAAGTCCCACTGCCCGCCCGCCAGCTGCTGGGCGGAGTAAACATCCATCTCGATACAGAAGGACAGGCGGTTGTCGCCAGGCTCCGGGTCCTCCACCTCCAGCACCTGCCACCCCCAGGACCCGGCCGGGTCCTCCCGCTCCGGCTTGATCTTGGCGTCCAGGTCGAAATAGCCGCTGTCATACCCCAGGGCCGCCGCATCCCCCAAAGCCGTCCCCTCCGGGGCGGTCACCTCCACCCACACATAGCTGTTGGCGTTGTCCCCCACGCAGTCGGTGAGGGCAACCGTCCAGCCGTTCCAACTTTCGCTGCGGTCCAGCCGGTAGATGCCATTCTCCAGAGCGCTCTGATCCTCGGGGGTCCGGGCCTCAAAATAGCCTAGCAGGCCGCCCCCCACTGTGGCCGCCAGGGCCCCCATGGTCAGCGCGGCCGCCGCCCCGGCCCCGATCAGAAGCCGGTGCCCGGTGTGACGAATGATACGTTTTGTTGGCTCCTTCATACGCTCCTCCTGTTCTGCCGCCTGCCGCAGGCGGTCTGTCAGCTGTTCCTTTTCTTCCAATGTGAAGGCAAAGTGATCAAAGGAATGGTTCAAGTCAGCCATCGTACACCTCCAATTCTGACCGCAGCCGCTTTCTGGCCCGGCTCAGCCGCTGGCGGGCGGCGGCGTAGGAGCAACCGCACATCCCGGCGGCCTCCTCCAGGCCGTAGCCCTCGCAATAAAACAGATAGACCAGGATCCGCTCCCGGTCCGGGAGGCGCTCCACCGCCTGCCAGACCTCATGGAGCTCCCCGGGTGCGGGGGCGGCCACCCGCTCTGCCGCCTCCAGAGGCGCGGTACGCCGAATATGACTGCTTTTCAACAGATCCTTGCTGGCGTTGATGGCACAGCGCAGGATGAAAGCCCGCTCGTGCGCCGGACTTTGAAAGGCCCGCTCCCCCTCCAGCAGGGTGAGGAAAATGTCCTGGCAGATATCCTGAGCGTCAGCGCGTCCCAGGGAATACGCAACGCACACCCTCAGAATCGGATCGGCGTACTCCCGGATGAAGCGCTCTGCCTGATCCGGCCGGCTCCAGGCCGTCATGGCCTCGCCCCCTTTCACCTCTATAACAACACAGGCGGGCCGGATCTGTCAATTCCGCGTAAAACTTCATGCGCCTGGGACGCGGCAGGGGGCACACGGCCAATTTTGCTCCGCCTTTGCACAGCAAAAAAGCGGCGCGGCAAGAGC
>URPA01000067.1 GCA_900549545.1 uncultured Eubacteriales bacterium | reverse complement strand
GAGATTTTTAAGAGGGGAAGAAAACGAAATCTTCCCCTCTTAAACGCTTCTTTGCTACTTTCTTGGCGTCAAGAAAGTTGAGAGCGTACTTCTTGTTTCTATCTCACCTCGTGCAAAACAGGCCCCCTATCGGCTCGCGAGCTCGTCACTTCCCCCTCATGGGGAAGCAAGTGAGTGCGGGCGCAGCCAAAGGGAGAGCCAAGAAGCTCGTATATAAACTTTAAGCGCGGCGCTCAATGGAGCGCCGCGCTTTATCTGTTGCTCGGGCCGGGGTCATAGCCGCCGTATATCATGTCATCTATATCCTGATCCACCGCTCATACCTCCTTAGAATTACAGCATACACTCAGTATATGCGCCACTCTGTGTAGGTATGACCAAATGTGTAAATTAATTTCAGCTCTCGGCGCGCATGGTCAGGAAGGCGTTAATGAAGCCGTCGAGGTCGCCGTCCATCACGTTCTGGATGTTGCCGTTTTCATACTCGGTGCGGTGATCCTTGACGAGCTGGTAGGGCATGAAAACATAGGAGCGGATCTGGCTGCCCCACTCAATCTTCATCTGCACACCCTTAATGTCGCTTATCTTTTCAAGATGCTCCCGCTCTTTAATCTCGGCGAGGCGGGCGCGGAGCATGTTGCGGCAGTTTTCCAGATTCTGGAAATGGCTGCGTTCCACCTGAGAGGAGACGACTATACCCGTGGGGATATGCGTAAGACGCACGGCGGAGGAGGTCTTATTGACCTTCTGGCCGCCCGCGCCGGAGGAGCGGAACACATCCATCTTGATATCCTCGTCGCGCAGCTCAATCTCATTATCGTCGCTTATCTCGGGCATGACCTCAACCGCTGCAAAGGAGGTGTGCCTCCGGCCGGCCGCGTCAAACGGGGAGACGCGCACAAGGCGGTGAATCCCGTGCTCGCTCTTGAGAAAGCCGTAGGCATTCTCGCCCTCAATCATAATCGTCGCGCTCTTGAGGCCGGCCTCGTCCCCGTCGAGATAGTCCATGACCTTGAGCTTATAGCCGTGCCTGTCGGCCCACATGCTGTACATGCGGTAGAGCATGGAGGCCCAGTCCTGCGCCTCCGTCCCGCCGGCGCCGGCATGGAAGGTAAGGATGGCGTTGTTCGCGTCATATTCGCCGGTGAGAAGCGTGCCAAGGCGCATGGATTCGGCCTCGGTGGTGAATTTTTCATACTCCGCCTCAAGCTCGGGCAGCATCGAGTCGTCATTCTCCTCAAGGGCCATCTCACACATGGTATACATATCGTCCCACGAATCGGAGAGCTTTTTATAATTCTCGCACTTGTTCTTGAGGGTTTTCAGGCGCTTCTGCACCTTCTGGGAGTTCTCCACATCGTTCCAGAACCCGTCTCTCTCACTGGCGGCCTCCAGCTCCTCAATTTCCCTGCTTGCCGCGTCCAGCTTGAGCGCACCGCGCAAAAGCTCCAAATCTGGCTTGAGGTTATTGAGTTTCTGCTTATATTCTTCAAATTCCAGCATATTTTTCAACCACTTTCATCTTATTTTCTTTTTTGTTTTTCAACTCGGTATTATATACAAAAATCACCGTCTTGTAAATCGGTTTTTTTATTGTCATTTTTCCGCATGTGTATGAATTTTGGTGTTTCCTTTCCATAGGCTTTGTGGTAGAATAAAGTGAAGTTTTTTCAGTCTGAAGTTGACAAAATGAATAAAGACAAACGGAGGAAAAAGAGAAATGATTTCACACGGCAAGGAAATTGCGGTCTTTACCGGCAACTCCAACCCCACACTGGCAGAGGATATTTGCGCTGACCTCTACAAACAGCTCGGTAACTCCAGCGTTACCCATTTTGCAGACGGTGAATGCTCCATCTCAGTTTATGAGCCCGTGCGCGGCAAAGACGTGTTCATTGTCCAGTCCACCTGCAAGCCTGTCAATGACAACCTTATGGAACTGCTTATCATGACCGACGCGATGCGTCGCGCGTCAGCCGGACGTATCACTGCCGTTATCCCCTATTTCGGCTATGCCCGTCAGGACCGCAAGGCCAAGAGCCGCGACCCCATATCCGCAAAGCTCGTCGCAAATCTCATCACCGCCGCCGGGGCTGACCGCGTGCTGACCATGGATCTGCACGCCGCCCAGATTCAGGGCTTCTTCGATATCCCGGTGGATAACCTTCAGGGTTCGCACCTGTTTGTGAAGCATTTTGTTAAGATGTTCGGCAAGAACAATGAGGACGTTATGGTCGTCTCCCCCGACGTGGGCAGCACCGCCCGCGCCCGCACCTTCGCAATGAAGCTGGGCGTGAACATGGCCATCGTTGACAAGCGCCGTGAGCGCGCAAACCAGTCCGAGGTTATGAACATCATCGGTAACGTCGAGGGCAAGACCTGCATCCTGCTCGACGATATCGTGGACACTGCCGGCTCCCTCTGCGGCGCGGCAAAGGCCATCAAGGAGCTTGGCGGCGCGAAGGCCGTCTATGCCTGCGTGACGCACGGTGTGCTCTCCGGCCCTGCCATTGAGCGCATTAACGACAGCTGCATTGAGGAGCTGCTGCTGCTTGACACCATCCCCTACCCCAGCGACAAGGAGCCTTGCAGCAAGATTCATTATCTCTCCACAGCCTCCGTCTTTGCCGAGGCTATCCGCCGCATCTACGAGGAAGTTTCCATTTCCAACCTGTTTGACTAAGCATTTATTCTCCGCGCCGCCCGACGCGGCGCGGAGTGAAATTATTCTGCCCAAAAAGGAGGCTGGGTTATGCTTTTCGCAAAGGCAAAGGGCGTTGAGTGGCTGGCCGTGTTCCTCGGCAATCCCGCTCTCCGGTATGAGCATACCCGGCACAACGCCGGCTTCATGGCCGCTGACGAGATGGCAAAGCTCACCGGGACGGACATTAACCGCAGCCGCTTTCAGGCGCTCACCGGCGTGTGCGACATTGCCGGGCACGGCGTCATGCTCATGAAGCCCCAGACCTATATGAATCTCTCCGGTCAGGCCGTCGGTCAGGCCGCCCGGTTTTACAAGATACCGCCGGAGCATATCATCGTCGTGTCTGACGAGATTGCCCTGCCCATGGGCAAGCTCCGCATCCGGCAGAAGGGCTCCGCCGGTGGACACAATGGCCTTAAAAGCATCATCGCGAGCCTTGGGACGGAGCAGTTCCCCCGCATCCGCGTGGGCGTGGGCTCGCCGCCGAACCCGGACTTTGACATGCCGTCCTGGGTGCTCTCCGTCTTCCGGGGGCACGATCTGGACACCATGCTTGACGCCGCCCAGCGCGCAGCGCAGGCGGTGGAGTGCTACATTGCCGAGGGCGCGGAGCGCGCCATGGGCAAATACAATTAAAAACGGATATTAGTTGGCCGAGGATGCCAACTCAAAATATTATACAAAAAGGAGACTTGCGCATGAAAAAGAGCTGTATCGCAATGCTGCTTGCAGGCGGACAGGGCTCCAGGCTTTACGCCCTCACGCAGAATGAGGCGAAGCCCAGCGTGCCTTTCGGCGGAAAGTACAGGATCATTGACTTTCCCCTGTCCAACTGTGCCAATTCCGGCATTGACACTGTGGGTGTGCTGACGCAATACCGCCCGCTGCGGCTCAACAGCTACATTGGCAACGGGCAGCCCTGGGATTTGGACACATCGGACGGAGGCGTATACATTCTGCCGCCGTACCAGAGCGCGGGCGAAAAGGGCTCGTGGTTCTCCGGCACGGCCAACGCCATCTATCAGAACATCGGGTTTATCGAGAACTACGACCCCGAGGACGTGCTGATTCTCTCAGGCGACCATATTTATAAGATGGACTATTCCGAGATGCTGCGCGAGCACCGCGCCCATGACGCCGCCTGCACCATTTCCGTGCTCCAGGTGTCGATGGAGGAGGCCAAGCGCTTTGGCATAATGAACCTCGGCGAGGACGGCTACGTCAGCGAGTTTGAGGAAAAGCCCGCCCACCCCAAGAGCGACCTTGCGTCCATGGGTATCTACATATTCAACTGGAAGAAGCTGCGCGCCTACCTGCTGGCGGACGAGGCCGACCCCAATTCCGACAAGGACTTCGGCAAGAACATCATCCCCTCCATGCTCGCCGCCGGTGAAAAGCTCTGGCCCTTCCGCTTCAGCGGCTACTGGCGCGATGTCGGCACCATCACCAGCCTTTGGGACGCGAACATGGATATGCTCTCCACCACGCTCATAAACCTCTATGATGCCGAGTGGCCCATCAGCTCCAGAAACGCTGTCTGCCCGCCCCATTTTGTGGGCGACGGGGCGGAGGTTATCCACTCCATCATCAGCGAGGGCTGCGATATTGACGGCCATGTTGAAAACTCTGTGCTCTCCCCCTCGGTTACGGTCGGCAAGGGCGCGAGTGTGGTTTACAGCGTGCTGATGCCCGGTGCGGTGGTGGAGCCCGGCGCGGTGGTGGAGTACGCCATCATCGGCGAGAACTCCGTCGTCCGCGCGGGTGCCCATGTGGGTCAGCCCCCCGACGGGACCGACGAATGGGGCGTTGCCACCTGCGGCCCCGAGATAGAGATAAAAAGCGGCGCCACCGTTCCTGCCGGCGCCATGGTCTACACTGGCGAGGAGGTTTGAGCGATGAAAAATTATCACGGCATAATTTTTGCTTACAGCGCCGCCCCGGAGCTGAGAGATCTGGTCAACGCCCGCACAGCGGCTTCCCTGCCCTTCTGCGGCAGATACAGACTTATTGATTTTTCCCTGTCCGCCCTGCGCAACGCCGGTATCCTCGACGTGGGCGTTGTCATGCAGCGTGATTACCAGTCCCTGCTCGACCATATAGGCAGCGGCAAGGCCTGGGATATGAGCCGCCGCGTCGGCGGCCTGCGCATGCTGCCCCCCTTCGGCCTGCCCGAGTACCACAACGGCCAGTATAACGGCACTATTGAGGCCCTCAACGCCGTCGCCCCTTATATAAGGGACATTCCGCAGAAGAACGTCGTGCTGATGCTCGGCAATCTCTGCGCCAATATCGACCTTGACGCCGCCATCCGCAGCTTTGAGGATTCCGGCGCGGACATTACCGCCGTCTGCGGCAAGACCTTCCCCGAGGAGGGCCTGAACAACTGCTACGTTCTGGGCGACGACGGCATTGTAAAGGAGCATCTGTACACCGCCGAGAACGAGGGCGCCCCCTCCTTGCAGTGCTACATTATCCGCAAGAGCGTCCTGCTTGAGATGATGGATATGTGCAGAGCCCGCGGGCTTTACCGCTTCCATGAGGACGCGATAAACGCCTTCCTCGCCGACGGCGGGAAGATGAGCGTCTACATCCACGAGGGCTACGCCGCCACAATCCGCACCGTGGACGCGTATTATAAGGCCAGCATGGATATGCTCTGCCGCGAAAACCGGCGGATGCTCTTCCCGGCCGACCGCCCCGTCCGCACCAAGACCCACGAGGAGGTCAGCACCTATTACGGCGAAAAGGCCCTGTGCAAAAACAGCCTTGTGGCAGATAACTGCATCATCGAGGGCGATATTGAAAACTGCATCGTCTTTTCCGGCGCGCGCATAGCGCCGGGAGCGAAGCTGCGCAGCTGCATTATCATGCGCGGGTGCGTAATTGGCGAAGGGGCGCAGCTTGACTGCGTCATCGCGGATAAATACTCCAAGTTTTCCGCAGGCACCGTCCTTGTCGGCAGCCCGAAGCTGCCGATGGTCGTGCCCAAGAACGCGAGGATATAAAGCGCGTTTTGAAGGTTTTCACAGCTTGTCAAACGCCCGAAAGGGCGTTTGACAAGCCTATGCCGGGCGTTTCGGGTGATTCACCCAGAGCGCTTTTAAGCAGGTCATCTCTGCGGCGGGCCAATTCCTGTTGTTCCTTTCCCGCCGCTTGATATAAATAGTATAATTAGTAAACAGCATTTTAGGAGGTTTTAATCCCACATGATTGGTGAGATTTCACGTGACGAGGTCCGAAGCGCAATAGAAGATAAGCTCTGCGCCCATTTTTCAACCACCGGCGAGAACGCCACTGACGATCAGATTTTTCAGGCCACGGCCATAGTCATCCGCGAGATAATGAGCCGCTTCCTTGCGGTGGAGGATCCGCGCAGCAAGGGAAAAGAGATTCATTATATGTCCATGGAGTTTCTCATGGGGCGCAGCCTTATGAAAAACGCCTTCAACCTCGGCATAGCCGACGCCGTCACCGGCGCGCTTGAGGACATGGGCCGCAAGGCTGCGGACATTTTTGAGGAAGAGCCCGACGCGGGCCTTGGCAACGGCGGTCTGGGCCGCCTCGCCGCCTGCTATATGGACTCCATGGCCACGCTCGGCATGGAGGCCACAGGCTATTCCATCTGCTACGAGCTGGGCATCTTCCGCCAGCACTTTATTGACGGCAAGCAGACCGAGTCTGCCGACAACTGGCGCACCGCCGCCGAGAGCTGGCTTGTCCCCAGATATGAGGACGCGGTTGAGGTCCGCTTCGGTGGGCAGATCTCCCCGCACTGGGACAGCTTCGGCCGCTACCACGCCGAGCACAACGGCTACACCGCCGTTATCGCCGTGCCGCGGGATATGCTCATCGCGGGCTACGGCGGCAAGGAGATAAACACCCTGCGCCTGTGGGACGCGCAGAGCCCCAACTATCTCGACATGTACCTTTTCTCCGAGGGTCAGTATGTCAAGAGCATGGAGCAGCGCACCATGGCCGAGGTTATCACCAAGGTTCTCTACCCCGCGGATGACCATACCGAGGGTAAGCTCCTGCGCCTCAAGCAGCAGTATTTCTTCGTCTCCGCCACCGCGCAGGATATCGTGCGCAAGCACATCCGCACCTGGGGCGACATTCGCTCCTTCGCCGAGCACCACACCATTCAGATAAACGACACCCACCCCACCCTTATCATCCCCGAGCTTATGCGCATTTTCATGGATGAGCACGGCCTGGGCTGGGATGAGGCCTGGGACCTTGTGACAAAGAGTGTGGCCTACACCAACCACACCGTCATGAGCGAGGCGCTCGAGAAATGGCCGCAGGACATCGTGCAGCAGCTGCTGCCCCGCCTGTGGGAGATCATGTGCGAGATAAACCGCCGCTGGTGCGAGTATCTGGTGAGCAAGATGGGCCATGAGGATGCCCGCGTGGGCCGCAACCTCATCATCCGCGACAATCAGGTGCACATGGCGAACATGTGCCTTGCCGCCTGCTATAAGGTCAACGGCGTCTCCCGCCTGCACGGGGAGATCCTCAAAAACGACCTCTTTAACGACATTTACCGCCTCAGCCCCGAGACCTTCACCCATGTGACCAACGGCATTGACCACCGCCGGTGGCTCGCGCAGATAAATCCCGGCCTGCATGGCCTTATCTGCGAGCTGCTCGGGAGCGACAAATACCTTACCAAGCCCGAGGAGCTTGAAAAGCTCGCCGCCTTCGCCGGGGATGAGGATGTCCGCCGCCGCGTGCTCCAGATAAAGCATGAGAACAAGCTCAATTTCGCCCGCTTTGCCAAGAAGAACGATAGCTTCCTGCTCAACACCGATTCCATCATGGACGTGCAGATAAAGCGCCTGCACGAGTATAAGCGCCAGCTTCTGTGCGCGATGCACATCGCATCCCTCCAGATGCAGCTTCACGATAACCCCAACATGGACTTTGTGCCCAGGACCTATGTGTTCGGCGCTAAGGCCGCCGCGGGCTACAAGGTCGCAAAGCGCATTATCGAGCTGCTGCTCTCCATGGCGCAGGATATAAATAACGACCCCGTCTGCAAGGGCAGGCTCCAGGTCTATTTTGTGGAGAACTATCGCGTCTCCGCCGCCGAGGCCATAATCCCGGCCGCGCAGGTGTCCGAGCAGATTTCCACCGCCGGTAAGGAGGCCTCCGGCACGGGCTGCATGAAGCTCATGATGAACGGCGCTGTCACCATCGGTACGCTCGACGGCGCGAATGTTGAGATGTATGAGCGCCTTGGCGACGAGAATCTCTTCCTCTTCGGCCTGCACACCGATGAGATTGCAAATCTCCGCGCGCAGGGCTATGACCCCGGCGCCATTGTCAGCCGCGACGCTGAGCTTCAGCGTATCATCGAGCGCTTCCGTCAGGGCTTCTCCGACGGCAAGAGCTATTCCGACCTTGTCTCCAACCTCCTGTACAACGGCGACCAGTATATGCTCATCGCCGACTATCACGCCTATGCCAACTGCCAGCGCCGCCTGTACGAGCGCATTTCCGATGAGGACGAGCTTGCGCGCCTCGCCATAATGAACACCGCACGCAGCGGAGTGTTCGCGGCTGACAGAGCAATCAGGGAGTACGCAGAGAACATATGGAACATACCGCTCAAATGAATAACCGCGTCGTCGTCATAGGCGGCGTGAATATGGACATTGGCGGCAGCCCCGCCGCCGACCTCGTCCTGCGTGACTCGAACCCCGGTGTGCTCACGATGCGCGCCGGGGGCGTCGGGCGCAACATCGCCCATGACCTGCGCCTGCTGGGCGCGGATGTGAGCCTCATCGCCGCAATCGGCGGGGATGTGTACGGCACGGGCATCATGGAAAGCTGCGCGGCCATCGGCCTTGATATGAGCATGGCCCGCATCATGCCCGAGCGCCGCAGCTCCACCTATCTCTACATAAACGATGGCAGCGGCGATATGTACGTCGCCATTGCGGACATGGATATCTGCCGGGAGATAAACCCCGAATACCTCGCCCCGCTGATGGGGCGCGTAAACTCCGCCGCCGCCGTGGTGCTTGACAGCAACCTTGAAGCGGAGACTCTTGAGTACATCGCCCAAAACTGCACCGCCCCCATGTACGCAGACCCCGTGTCCACGGTCAAGTCCATGCGCCTGCGCGGCATTATCGACAGGCTCACCGTTATAAAGCCCAACGCCATCGAGGCCGAAAAGCTTACCGGTGAGAGTGACCCGGAGCTTGCCGCCAAAGCCCTCGTGAATATGGGCGTGCAGAGGGTTTTCGTCAGCATGGGCAGCCGCGGCATGATAGCCGCGGATAAGGACTCTCTCCTGCGCCTGCCCGCCACCCCGGCAAAGGTTATAAACACCACCGGCGCGGGGGACGCGGCGATGTCCGCTATTGTCCGCGCGGGTATGCTGGGTCTTGACCTTGAAGGGGCAGCCCGTGCCGCCCTGCGCGCAGGTGCGCTCACAACAGAGTGCCCCGAGGCAAACTCCCCGAGATTATCCGAAATATTTGCGTAAATATATAAAAAATTTCCCGAAGCCGTTGGCTTCGGGAGATTTTTTATATCAAAGAGCGTCTGTTAAAGCCTCCCCTTGTCGCAACAAGGGGAGGTGGCTTGACGCGAAGCGGCAAGAC
>URPA01000066.1 GCA_900549545.1 uncultured Eubacteriales bacterium | reverse complement strand
CCTCGTCGGCGAACAGGATGCCGTTGAGGGCGCCGAAGGTGCCGAAGGCGTCGGCGGAGAACAGCACCTTGTCGGCGGCGTCATAGGTCACCATCACCTCCGGCCAGTGGACCATGGGGGCCATCAGGAAGGTGAAGGTGTGGCGGCCGGTGCAGAGGGTATCCCCCTCCTTCACCACCACAGCCCGGTTGGAGATATCACAGTCAAAAAACTGGCTGACCATGGGGACAGTCTTGGCGTTGGCCACCACCTGGGCGCCCGGCCAGCGGCGCAGCAGCTCGCCCAGGGTGGCGCAGTGGTCCGGCTCCATGTGATTCACCACCACATAGTCCAGGGGCCGGCCGGCCAGGGCAAACTCCAGGTTCTCGAAGAACCGCTCCCCCACGGCCTTGTCCACCGTGTCCAGCAGGACGGTCTTCTCATCCAGCACCAGATAGGCGTTATAGCTGACGCCCCGGGGAATGGGAAACACATTCTCAAACTTCGCCAGCTGCCGGTCAGAGCCTCCCAGCCAGTACAGGTCCTCGTGGATGTTTGTCACGCAATGCATAGTTGCTTTTCTTCCTTTCTAACGCGTTAAACGCAGCAAAGCGGTGTAGCGTTATTATCCTACACCGCTTTGCGTATTTCGTCAAGCCTCCCGGAACCGCTCCAGCACTTCCGCGTCCCGCTGCCGCTGTTCCTCGATGGACTGCTGCAGCAGCATATCCTTCACCTTCATCAAACGGGTGGTGGTGGCCCGGTCGTTCTCGTCCAGCTTCATGGTGATATACCGGATGGCGTCCTGGGTGTTGGGGATCACCACGTACTCCAGAGCGTTCACCCGGCGGCGGGTCTTTTCGATCTCCTCCGCCATCAACTGGGCGGATTTCTCCACTTCCGCCAGCTTCAGCATCTTCCGGAACACCTTTCCCAGGGCGTCCACGGCCGTGTCCAGCTCGCCGGAGGTGGCCGCGAACCCGTAAGGGTAGATGTCCGCGTCAGACCGGGTCTGCGTCTGGAAATCATACACCGGCACGTTGACCGACATGATATTTTTGGTGGTCTGCGTCAGCTTCACACTCTGCTTGGGGTCCAGCAGCGCCTGTTCCAGCGCCTGGGAACTCATGAGCGCGGAGGCCACGGTGAAGGCGCCGTGGACTGTCATCAGCTCCTCCTCCACCTCCTGCCGCAGAGCGCGGACCTCCCGCACCGTGTCCAGAAACTGCTTCATCAGCTCGTCGCGCTTGTCTTTCAGCAGCTTGTGGCCCCGCTGGGCAGTGCGGAGCTTGCCCTTCAGGCGGGTGAGCTCCATCCGGGTGGGGTTGACCGTGATATTGGGCATCTGTCAATCGCCTTCTTTCCATCCTGGCCTGGGAGCCCGCGGTTAGCGGCCCAGCGCCTCCGCGCCGCAGCAGACGCGTGGCAAATCCTCATCATGGGCCGCAGCCAAGAGAGGGCGGCCGCCAAAATCCCGGGGTCCCCGGAAGGGGCTCACAGCTCCTTCTTGGGCCAGTACTTTTCGATATACTCCGGCTTGATTCGCTTCAGCTCGCTCTTGGGCAGGATACTCAGCAGCTCCCAGCCCAGGTCCAGCGTCTCCTGGATGGAACGGTTCTCCTCGTAGCCCTGGTTCACATACCGCTTCTCAAACTCGTCGGCAAATTTGGCGTACAGCAGGTCCGTGGGCGTCAGAGCCGCCTCGCCCAGAATGGACATCAATTCCTTGTTGTCCTTGCCGGTGGAGTAGGCCGCGAACAGCTGGTTCATGGTGCCGGAGTGGTCTTCCCGGGTCTTGCCCTCGCCGATGCCCTTGTCCTTCAGACGGCTCAGAGACGGCAACACGTCCACCGGCGGGTGGATGCCCTTGCGGTACAGCTCCCGGCTGAGGATGATCTGCCCCTCGGTGATATAGCCCGTCAGGTCGGGGATCGGGTGGGTCTTGTCATCCTCCGGCATGGTCAGAATGGGGATCAGCGTGATGGAGCCCTTCTTCCCCAGCTGGCGGCCGGCCCGCTCGTAGATGGTGGCCAGGTTCGTGTACAGATACCCGGGGAAGCCGCGGCGGCCGGGGACCTCCTTCTTGGCGGCGGAGACCTCCCGCAATGCCTCGGCGTAGTTGGTGATGTCAGTCATGATGACCAGCACGTGCATATCCTTCTCAAAGGCCAGATACTCCGCGGCGGTCAGGGCCATCCGGGGGGTGGCGATGCGCTCCACCGCCGGGTCGTTGGCCAGGTTCGAAAACATGACCGTCCGGTCGATGGCGCCGGTGCGCTTGAACTCGCTGACGAAGAACTCCGACTCCTCAAAGGTGATGCCGATGGCGGCGAACACCACGGCAAACTTGGAGGTGTCGTCTCCGATCACCTTGGCCTGCCGGGCGATCTGGGCCGCCAGATTGGCGTGGGGCAGACCGGAGCCGGAGAAGATGGGCAGCTTCTGGCCGCGGACCAGGGTGTTCAGCCCGTCGATGGTGCTGACGCCGGTCTGGATGAACTCGTTGGGGTAGTCACGGGCTGCCGGGTTCATAGGCAGGCCGTTGATGTCCCGGTATTCCTCGGGCAGGATGTCCGGGCCGCCGTCGATGGGCTGGCCCATGCCGTTGAAAACGCGGCCGAGCATATCCTCGGAAACGGCCAGCTCCTGCGGGTGGCCGAGGAAGCGGACCTTGGACTGGGCAAGGTTGATGCCCTGCGCAGCCTCGAACAGCTGCACAACAGCCTTGTCGCCCTCGACCTCAAGCACCTTGCAGCGGCGTACTTCGCCGTTGGGAAGCTCTATCTCGCCCAGCTCGTCATAGGTGACGCCCTCAACATTGCTGACGACCATCAGGGGGCTGGCGATCTCTCTTATAGTCTTATACTCTTTGATCATTCTTCCTCACCTCCGGCAATGATGTCCTGAACTTCCTTCTCCATCAGCTCGGTAATCGCGGCATAATCGGCCTCGAAGGTCTTGACGTCTGCCATCTTGGCGCGGCCGATCTTCTCACGGGCGGAGATGACGAACAGGCTATCCATATCCGCGCCCTTATCAAGCGCGTCACGGCAGATGGCGTCATAATGGAGGATGATGTCAAGGAGTCTGAACTGCTTTGCGTAGGAGGAATACGCGTCCTCGTCCACGAAGGCGTTCTGCTGAAGGAAGTCCTCGCGGATCATCTTGGCAGTCTCCATGGTGAGTCTGTCCGCGGGGGACAGCGCGTCCTGACCGACAAGGCGGACGATCTCCTGAAGCTCGCTCTCCTCCTGAAGGATGTGCATGGCCTTCTCGCGGTTCTTCATGTATGTCTCGCCGAACTGCTCGGTGTACCAGGGGCGCAGGGTGTCAACATACAGAGAGTAGGAGGTCAGCCAGTTGATAGCCGGGAAGTGACGGGCATAGGCAAGGCTGGAGTCGAGCGCCCAAAACACCTTGACTATACGCATGGTGGCCTGAGAGACAGGCTCGGAAATGTCGCCGCCCGGAGGGGACACGGCGCCGATAGCGGTGACGGAGCCGCGGCGGTCCTCAGCGCCAAGGCACTGGACGCAGCCGGCGCGCTCATAGAACTGAGCAAGGCGGGAGGCGAGGTAGGCGGGGTAGCCCTCTTCGCCGGGCATCTCTTCCAGACGGCCGGACATCTCACGCAGAGCCTCGGCCCAGCGGGAGGTGGAGTCAGCCAGAACGGCGACGTCATAGCCCATGTCGCGGAAGTACTCGGCGATAGTGATACCGGTGTAGATGGATGCCTCACGCGCGGCAACAGGCATATCGGAGGTGTTCGCGATAAGCACGGTGCGCTTCATCAGAGGCTCGCCGTTGCGGGGGTCCTTGAGCTCGGGGAACTCCATAAGAACGTCGGTCATTTCATTGCCGCGCTCGCCGCAGCCGATGTAGATAACAATGTCAACGTCGGACCACTTTGCAAGCTGGTGCTGCACGACGGTCTTGCCGGAGCCGAAGGGGCCGGGGACTGCGGCGGTACCGCCCTTGGCGATGGGGAACATGGTGTCGATAATGCGCTGGCCGCTGTTCATGGGGCGGCTGGGCACATACTTGCCCGCGTAGGGTCTGGCGATACGGACGGGCCAGTGCTGGATCATGGTGAGCTTATGCTCCTCGCCCTTGTCGTCTCTGACGACGGCAATGACATCGGTGACAACGTGCTCGCCGCTCTCAACGCTGAGGACCTGGCCGGAAATGCCGGCGGGGACCATTATCTTGTGGAGAATGGCGCTGGTCTCCTGCACGGTGCCGAGCACGTCGCCGGGGCCGACCATGTCGCCATATTTGGCAACAGGCACAAAGTCCCACTTCTTCTCGCGGTTGAGCGCGGGGACGTTGATGCCGCGGCTGATGCAGTCGCCGGACTGGGCGCGCATCTCGGGCAGGGGGCGCTGGATACCGTCATAGATATTGTCCAGCATGCCGGGTCCAAGCTCAACGGACATGGGCATACCGGTGGTTTCCACGACGGCGCCGGGGCCAAGGCCGGAGGTCTCCTCATAGACCTGGATGGAGGCCTTGTCGCCGGTCATATTAAGTATCTCGCCTATGAGATGCTGAGAGCCGACACGCACAACGTCGGAGACGTTAGCGTCCGCCAAGCCCTCGGCAACCACAAGCGGGCCGGAAACTTTGGTGATAATTCCGCTCATTTACATATCCTTCCTTTCCAAAGAAGAAATTCGCTTTGCTCCTTTCTTCTTCCTTTTCAGAACCGGGCCTTCGTGCTGCCGGAGGGGTCGGCCGGTTCATGCTATAAGTTTTGCCGCGGCGCGGCAAAGATCAGTCGCCCAGAATGTTCGTGCCCACGGCGCGCTCAACGGCGGCCTTGAGGGCGGACTGCCCGATGCCCAGAGGGCCTTCCCTGCCGGGGATGAGAATAATGGCGGGGGTGGGGCTGTCCTTGAACTTGTCTATCTCGGCGGAGAGCTCCTGAGCTAAATTTTCCTCGATGTAGATTATGGCGTACTCGCCGCCCTCCCGGGTAAGCTGGCGCAGAGTGTGCCCGGCCTCGGCCGCGTTTGCGGCGGGGTAGGTCTCAAGGCCGAGGGCCTTGAAGCCCATGACGGTCTCTCTGCCGCCGATGACCGCAATTTTAAGCATATAGATCACGCAGCCTTTCCCGTATGATTTCCGGTGAGACGCCGGAGAGCCTGCCGGTGAGGATCATCCGCACGGCGGTGATCTCCCCTTCCACGGCGGCAAGATACGCGACGACCGGCTCGCAGCCGTAGCTTACAAGCTGGGCATCGGTCAGATACGCCGTCACCGCGTTGTCGCAGGCAAGCTCGAAGGCCGTGACGCTGCCGCCGGATACGGCCTCAACGCCAAGTGCCGCGGCCTTGTCCAGAACCGTGGAGGCAAAGAGCGCGGCCACGCCGTCAATATCGCCGGCGGCGGCAATACGCGCCTCGTCCACGCTGCCGCCCGAGAGCAGCACCGACTGGAGAAAGTCCCCGTTCTTGCCCATGCGCAGGGTGCGCACGGCGCTCTTGAGATTGGCGCAGTCGGTCAGCAGCTCGGCATAGCCGATAAGGAAGCTGCTCTCCGTTGCCTGTGCCGCGTTTTTAAGCTCGGTGAAATACGCCTGATCCAGCACGATATCCGCAAGCTGGGGGTTGGCGGTGCGGGCAAGGACGGCTTTGGCCTCGTTCATGGCCTCACCCATCAGATCCGGCAGCTCCACCCAGTTGCCCTCGTTGTAAGCGGCGGTCAGCTCCTCCGGCGCAATTCTGCCGGACGCGCTGAGCAGGCGGCTTGGGTCTGTGCCCATGGCCTCGGCCTTGACAAGGGTCTTGGCGTTATGGTAGTCGTATTTCATTTTGAACACGTCCACTATATCCTTGCTGGGGCTGAGCAGCTCAAGCTCGTCAAACACCTCTGCGCGGTGCGCGGCGAGCGCGGCCTCGATCTCCCCGGCGCTCATAGAGGACATATCCTCATATCCGCAGTCGGTCAGAAGCTTTGCCGCCTCTTCAAATGAGGGGGCGTCGAGCATGCGCTCGGCCCGCTCGTTTGTTAGGAGCTTCGGCTCTCTGGCGCGCAGTGCAGCGGATATATAGAGATACGCTTCATTTTTAGTTGACAAATTTTTCCCTCCCTGTATCGGGATTATAGCGTCTCTTATTCAAAGAGAACGCCCGCTATCTGCGCCGACATATCGGCACGGCACAGCTCAACAAGCAGCTCCACGGTGCAGTTGACCTCAATATTGCCGCGGCGAAGGATAAATCCGCCCTCAAAGCTGCCCGCGTCTCTGGCAAGGCTGAGCTTGCCGCCGGAGAGCTTTTCATTGGCAGCGGCGACGACGAGAGCGCCTATGCTGTCCCTGTCGGCGGCGTTGAAGAGCATCTGCTCCTCGCCGGTGACGGAGGCGGCGGCAGCGGTCTTTGCGAGGAAGTCAATATACTGCTCCCGCGGGAGCTCGGTTATTTTTTTGCGCGCAAGCTCGAAGCTTTTGGAGACCATGTCCTGCTTGAGGGCGAGGACGGCCTTCTTAGCCTCCATCTGCGCTATGCGCTCCGCGCTGTCCGCCAGATCCTGGCACTCGGCAACGCCGGCGCGAATCTTCTCGCGGTACAGCTCCTGCGCCTGCTTGTCATAGCTGTCGCGGACGCCGGCACACTGCTGCTCAGACTGAGCGCGGATCGCGGCGGCCTGCGCGTCAGCGTCGGCGCGGATATGCGCGATTATTTTTTCAGTGCCTTTCATAAAAAACTCCGTTCTGCTTTTATATTTTGATTCGCCCACAAATGGTAAACGATGATTAAGTCGGCAAGAGCGATTTATTCAGCGTTTGCCCCAAAAAAATCAGATGAACAGGAGCATCATCATGGATGCCAGCAGAGACAGGATCGCGTAGAACTCGACGGTGATGCAGAGGATCATACCCTTTGCCCAGTGGTCGGGGTTCTTGGCAAGGAGGTTGACTGAGGCAGCGGCGACCTTGCCCTGTGCAATAGCGGAGACCATGCCGCCGATGGCGATGGGCATGCATGCGGCAAAGTAGCGGCAGCCATCAACGAAGGAGAGGTCAGCGGCGGTGCCGTTGAGCAGGCCCATGTTCATGATGGCGACGAAGAACACGACCAGACCGTACAGACCCTGAGTACCGGGGACGACCTGAAGGATCATCGCCTTACCGAACTTGGAGGGGTCCTGGGTGACAAGGCCCGCGCCCGCCTGACCGGCGATGCCGGTGCCGATACCGGAGCCTGCGCCCGCCATGCAGGCGGCAAGGCCGGCGCCGAGAAGACCTATTGCAAGGCCAGAGTGTGCAAACAGAAATTCCATTTTTGTTTCCTCCTATTATTCTACTGTGTTATAGTACTTGGTTTTTATCTCCAGCGGAGCGAAGGCGCGCCCGCCGTCTTTATAGAACTTGCCGAAATATTCAAGGCACTGCAGCCTCAAATCGTGGACATAGCAGCCCAGCAGGTTAAGCCCGAAGTTCAGCGTGTGACCGGTGATGAACACCGGGATAAACAGCCAGAAGCTGTTTGTTATACCGCCGATGGTGTTGAAAACCGTGGCGATAACGCTGCCGGCCAGCATAAGGGCCATGATACGGGAGTAGGACAAAATGTCGCCGAACCAGCCGGTAACCACGTTGTAAATCGTGCTGAATATGCTCAGAAGCTTGCCGCCAATGCCCTTTGCGGAGCGCATGCCGCCGAAAAGAATCATCACAATGCCTATAACCAGCACCACGGTGCCAACGGTGGCGTTGCCGATACCGGCGGCCTTGTTAAGGGCAAAGAGGATTATGCCGATAAGCGTGACCCACAGGGCGCCTTCCTCCCAGAGAGCACCTGCGGCATCACCCTTTTTGACCTTTTCAACGGCGCTTATCACAAGGCCGGCGTTAAGGTGGATAATACCCAGGGCCATTGCGCCGACAAGCACCATCATGCTGTCGGTCATGGGGTTAAAGAGGTTTGGCAGAACGCCCCAGCCCTCGGGCTTGCCGAGAATCTTACCGATCTGCTCCAGGGCGTTGCCGAAGAAGCCGCCCGTAAGCGCACCCATTATAAAGGTGGATATGCCGCCCCAGAAAAGCAGCTGACAGAAGGAGAGGGTGCCCTTGCGGGGCTTTATCTTCGCCATTGCCACCACCGCCGCGATTATCATCAGCAGGCCGTAGCCCATGTCCGCCATCATAAGCCCGTAAAACAAAATGAAGAACGGGGCCATCAGGGGGTTGGGGTCCACCCCGTCATAGGCGGGGAGGCTGTACATATCCGTGACCATGTTAAGGCCGTTTGTCAGGGGGTTATTCTTGAGCTTGACAGGGACTTCGGGATATTCATCAGGTTCGGGGTCCCGGCTGTCCCAGGCACACTCATACTCGTCAAAGAGCCGCGCGAGCTCCTGCTCCCGCTCGGCGGGCATCCAGCCCTCCATGATGAGGGTGCTGTCCGTGCCGTAGAGCTTTTCTTCCGCTTCGGCAAGGGCTATCTGGGTGCTGATCCTGTCAGCCGCAAGCTTCAGCTCCTGTCTATGTACCGCCTCGTCCACAAGGGCCGCCGCACAGGATTCCTTTTCGCGGGCAAGGTCGCGCAGGGCCTCATTGGCTCTCAGGGCGCACTCCTTTGCGCTGCCCTTCATGCCGCCCAGCGACGCCGCCGTGAATCCGAAGCCGCGCAGGCACTCCTGCACAGCCGCAAGCGCTTCCTTGATGCAGACAATGACGACATAGCTCTGCGCCTTGTCCTGAGAGACAAGAAACAGCTCCGCTTCCTCGTTGGCGCTTTCAATGGCGGCGCTCACCTCGTCCACGGATATCCTGATCGGGAAGCTGCCCATGAGCACCGAGCAGCGCTGGGTCGCCTCCACGTCGAGGGACATATCCAGCTCCCACCAGGGTTGGAGAGATTCTATCAGGCTGCGCTGGCGGCTCTCCTCCGCGCTGATGCGCTTGAGCTTGTCATCAAGCCCCAGGATATTGTCGCTTACGGACAGGGCGGCGGCAAGGCCGCTCGCGTCCAGCAGGACATCATCCTCAGCCTCCGGCTTTGCCGAGAGGAGCTTCCCCTTCGCGGGGGCCGCCTTATCAAGCAGGGCGATGGCGTGGTTAACGGAGGCAAGCTGGGTTCTGAGCGTCAAAAGCTTGCTGCTCTCCCGGCTGAGCACCCCGTCCAGCCCGTCCTGACTCAATTCCTCTCCGATTTCCGAAAACTCCACGCAGCCGCGGCAGGCAAGCTCCCGCAAAAGCTGCTCCTTCTGTGAGCGGACAACCATAAGCCGGAGCCTTTTCATTTTCAAAATGGCCATATCAGTTGTTCACTATCCTTTCTACCACGAGAGCAGCCGCCTGCTCAAGCCTTGCTTCCGCTTTGGCCTGAAGCACGGCCTTTTTGTTTTCAAGCTCTCCCGCAAGCTGCGCGGTTTCGCCCTTGACCTTTTCCTCGGCCTGAGCGCGAAGCTGCAAAAGCTCACCCTCAGCCTTGGCGGCAGCCGCCTCCAGCGCCGCCTTACCGGCACGCTCCGCGTCCGCAAGGCGCTGCTTTGCCTCAGCCTCCGCGGCGGCAACAGCCGCCTTGGCCTGAGCTTCAGCCTGTGTAATGCTCGATATCGCTTCAAATGACATTGGCACACCCCCCTTTAATTGACACATTTTTTGTGATAACCCGGCAGAGACTGGGCCTTTTCCCGGGAAAGCCGGACCTAAACGCCCGGAAATCCGGGGGATTTTTGTTCCTCGGGCCCCTTTCTCCGCGCCTTTGTCAACAACACTCCGGAACCGAAAAACTTCCGAAAAGTTTATACAATAGTATCATTGTACAACACTAAGGTACCAGATTCAAGCAAAAACTGCCCTTTTCTTTGACAAAATAACTACATCTGATGCCGCTGCTTCTGTCAATGACCTTCGCCGCATTTGCCTTCTATTGTATTGTTTTATTATAGAGCTCCGTTAATAATTTGTCAAATAATATTTGAAATAATTTCCAATCGTGGATAAATGTATCTGCACGCGGCGATTAAACTCCACCGCAGCCCAAACGCTACACCTCATCCACTTGCTTCCCCCAACGGGGCTGCGCCCGCAGGCGCGTTTCGGAGCGTGATTATCGAAAGTTGCGATATTTAAAGGCCTCCCTGCGTAAGGGAGGCTGGCGCGGAGCGCCTGAAGGGTCGTTACCTGTGCTGCGAGTAGCTTTAGTGCTCAAAAAATTGCGCATTTACAATCCCTCAGTCACGGCTACGCCGTGCCAGCTCCCTTTACACAAGGGAGC
>URPA01000065.1 GCA_900549545.1 uncultured Eubacteriales bacterium | reverse complement strand
GGGGTTGTCTGCGCAGTGTAGATTTTAGCCAGTGCAAAAACCAGCTTTTACGACCCCTCAGGCGCTGCGCGCCAGCTCCCCTTACGCAGGGGAGCCTTTGCAAAGCGCAAAATCTCCCGCCTTTTCATCGCAAAGGAGCGCTTAGATTTTCTGAGCGCTGCTTCGTGCTGAAAAGCCGTTTTTTACCATATACAAAAAAAGTGTAAATATTTGGAGGGAAATCTTTGCGAAACTACATACTAAAACGCATTGCCCTGTCAGTGGTCATCCTGCTGTTTGTGACGCTGATAATTTACGGCCTTATCAGGGCGATGCCCGGCTCCTATGTGGAGTCCCTTGCTATTCAGCTCTCAAGCGCTCCGGGCGCCAAGCCCTATGAGGAGTGGCTGGCGCAGCTCAACGCCGCCTATGGCCTTGACAAGCCCTACATTGTGGGCTGGGCCACATGGCTCAAGGAGTTCATGTCCGGCAACTTCGGCGACAGCTGGAAGTACACCGTGCCCGTTATTGACAAGTTCAAGAGCGTTATCGGCGTGTCCGTCGTTATGGGCGGCATCTCCCTGGTGCTCGAGCTTATTATTGCCATCCCCCTCGGCGTTATCGCGGCCACAAAGCAGTACTCCCGCTCGGACTATATCATCTCCTCCACCGCGCTTATCGGTATGTCCCTGCCCACCTTCTTCTTTGCGTCGTTGCTGAAGCTTCTCTTCTCGGTGAAGCTCGGCTGGTTTGACACGCACGGGCTTGTCGGGCGTAATTTTGCCCAGCTCTCGGCCTCGGGCCAGTTCTGGGATATGGCGGCGCACCTTGTTCTGCCCATCGTGACGCTGGTCATCATCTCCATCGGCTCGCTTATGCGCTATACCCGCACCAATATGCTCGAGGTGCTCAATTCCGACTATATCCGCACCGCGCGCGCCAAGGGCCTGCCGGAGAAGAAGGTCATCTATCACCACGCCTTCCGCAACACCCTCATCCCGCTTGTGACCATCGTCGGCGGCTCCCTGCCCGGCCTTTTCACCGGCGCGCTCATCACCGAGACGCTGTTCTCCATCCCCGGCATAGGCTTCGTGAGCTATCAGGCGATGCTCTCCGGCGATATTCCCTTTACGATGTTCTACCTCACCTTTATCGCGATACTCACCCTCGCGAGTAATCTGATTTCTGATATTCTGTACGCCGTGGTCGATCCCCGCGTGCGTCTGTCCTGAAAGGAGGCTGCAAGATGAATAAAGCAACCGAAAACACTCAGGGCACGACTCCCGTGAACGAGGAATACTCCCTCAACGACGACCGCCGCGTAAAAGTCCTGACCCCCGGCGCGCTGGTGGCTAAGCGCTTTTTCAGAAACAGGCTTGCGATAGTCGGCCTTGTGATGCTTATAGCGATGTTTATCTTCTCCTTCGTGGGCGGGCTTATCACCCCCTACGGGCAGGATGAGATTTTCCGTGACTACACGATGATGGCCAAGGAATATGTCGGCGTGACGAGAAACGAGGCCCTGCGCTATGCGTCAAGGGAGGACTTCAAGTTCAGCACCCTCGACCAGGCGCAGTTCATCCTCGCGCTCAACACCGGAAAGACTGAGTTTAACAGCTCCAACACCGATTACAGCTTTGTGGACGAGGGCGGCGAGGTTTACTCCATCTACGCGGGCTCTGATTTGGTCGCCATGGCGTACAAGGACATCGTCTTTGCTGCCGACAACCAGCCGGAGCAGAGCTTTCAGGTAAGGCATGACGCGCTGGTCGCCTATGTGACCGGCGAGGAGAGCTTCACCGTGGACGGCACGGACTACACCCTCGACAGCGACGGCAACATTGCCACCGCCGGCACGGAGCTTGCGTACATCAGCCGCTTTGTTGTCCAGTCCAAGGAAAACGGCGTTGTCATCACGCGCGACTTTAAGGAGCGTCTTGAGGAGGCGCTTGAATCCGACACAAACGACTTTGTATACACCGACCCTGCCACCGGCGAGGAGCACAGCTACGCCATCAGCTATGACGCGAGCGCAAAGGTCTGGTCCGTCACGCAGCAGACCGCGACCTATGTCTCCGTCAAGTACGGCCGCCCCTCTCTGGCGCACCCCCTCGGAACCGACGGCAACGGCATGGATATGCTCACCCGCCTGATGTACGGCGGCCGCGTATCGCTGATAATCGGCTTTATCGTTGTGGGCATTGAGGTCGTCCTCGGCGTTATCTTCGGCGGCATCTCCGGCTACTTCGGCGGCTGGGTGGATAACCTCATCATGCGTATCGTCGATATTTTCTACTGCATACCCTCCATGCCCATCATAATAATCCTCGGCGCGACGATGGACAGTATGCAGGTCGACCCGCAGATACGAATGCTGTACCTTATGCTGCTGCTGGGCTTCCTCGGCTGGCCGAGCATCGCGCGCATGGTGCGCGGGCAGATCCTCTCCCTGCGCGAGCAGGAGTTCATGACCGCGACCGAGGCCTGCGGCATCAGCATAGGCCACAGGATATTCAAGCACCTTATCCCCAATGTCATCCCCCAGCTTATAGTTATCTGCACCATGTCTCTGGGCAGCGTCATCATCACCGAGGCGACGCTGAGCTTCCTCGGCCTTGGTGTCAAGTTCCCCTTCGCGTCCTGGGGCAATATCATAAGCGACGTGAACAATTCCTTTGTCATGACCAACTACTGGTTCATCTGGATACCCGCGGGAATCTGCCTGCTCATCACGGTGCTGGGCTTCAACTTCGTGGGTGACGGCCTTCGGGACGCTTTTGACCCGAAGATGAAGCGCTGAGCGGAGGGAGGATAAGCATGTCAAAGAAAAACAGCGAGGGCTATCTCTCCGCCGCTGAGTCGCGGAAGATCGCCCGCGAGAACCGCAAGATAACAAATGCGCTGGAAAAGCAGCGCAAGCGCAAAAACGTGCCCGAAAGCGAATACCTCACCACAATGCGCGACAGCAGCAACGCTGTGGAATTTGAAAACCTGCACACCTATTTCTTCACCGACGCCGGCGTCGTCAAGAGCGTGGACGGCGTGTCCTTCGATGTGCCCATCGGCAAGACCGTGGGCGTCGTGGGTGAGTCCGGCTGCGGCAAGAGCGTGACGAGCCTTTCGCTCATGCAGCTTTTGCAGCGCCCGCAGGGTCAGGTCGTCGAGGGCGAAATTCGCCTGAATCTGGGCGACAAGGCATATAACGTGGTCAAGACCCCCACCGAAAAGATGCAGAAGCTCCGCGGCAACTACATGTCCATGATTTTTCAGGAGCCTATGACCGCCCTGAACCCTGTCTTCCGCATCGGCGAGCAGATAAACGAGGTCATTGAGCTGCACGACGAGACCGGCATGAGCAAGGACGACATCAAGGCTCGCACCATCAGCCTTTTGGAGATGGTCGGCATCGCCAACGCTGAGGGCGTTTACAGGATGTTCCCGCATGAGCTCTCCGGCGGTATGCGTCAGCGCGTCATGATAGCCATGGCGCTTGGGTGCAGCCCGCGTGTCATCATCGCGGATGAGCCGACCACGGCGCTGGACGTGACCATTCAGGCGCAGATTCTTGACCTGCTGCGCCAGCTCAAGGACAAGATAAACTCCTCCATCATTTTCATCACGCATGACCTCGGCGTCATCGCGGAGATGGCGGATTTCGTTGTCGTCATGTACGCCGGGCGCATAGTTGAGCGCGGCACGGTGCAGGAGATTTTCGCAAACCCAGCCCACCCCTACACCATCGGCCTGATGGCCTCCAAGCCCTCCGTGGGCAAGAAGCTTGATAAGCTGTATTCTATCCCCGGCAAGGTGCCAAACCCTGTAAACATGCCGGATTACTGTTATTTCAAGGACCGCTGCGAGATGCAGTGCGAGCGCTGCAAAGGCGAATATCCGACGGAGATTAGCCTCTCAGAGACGCACAAGGTGTCCTGCTACCGGTACTATGACAAAACGGAAGGAGGCGAGGGCTGATGGCAAAGTATAACACCGTTCTGGGAAACGACCCCCACTTCACCCCCGTAACGCCTGACCCTCAGTACATTCTTCAGGTCAACGCCCTGAAGAAATACTTCCCCATCAAGGGCGGCCTCACCAGCCGCACCGTGGGCTACGTAAAGGCTGTGGACGGCGTCACCTTCAACCTGCGCCGCGGCGCAACTATGGGCCTCGTGGGCGAATCCGGCTGCGGCAAGACCACCACCGGGCGCACGATTCTCCGCCTTGCCGGTGAGAAAACCGGCGGGCAGGTGCTCTTTAACGGGCAGGAGGTCTATGACCTCTCCAACAAAGAGCTGCGCGCCCTGCGCACAAAAATGCAGATAATCTTTCAGGACCCCTTCTCCTCGCTCTCCCCGCGCCTGCCCGTGGGTGAGATAATCGGCGAGGCGGTGAAGGAGCACGGGCTTGTGTCCAAGGCCGAGTATGAGGATTACATCGACCAGGTCATGGACAACTGCGGCCTTCAGCCCTTCCACAAGGACCGCTACCCGCATGAGTTCTCCGGCGGCCAGCGCCAGCGCATCTGCATAGCCCGCGCCCTCGCGCTCAATCCCGAGTTTGTCGTCTGCGATGAGCCGGTCAGCGCGCTCGACGTGTCCATTCAGGCGCAGATTATAAACCTTTTGAAGGATTTGCAGGAGAAATACGCCCTGACCTATCTCTTCATCTCCCACGATTTGAGCGTTGTGGAGCATATTTCCGACACGGTCGGCGTCATGTACCTCGGCAGCCTTGTGGAGTACGGCGAGACGGAGGATATCTTCCGCAATCCCCTGCACCCCTACACAAAGGCCCTGTTTTCCGCTATCCCCGTGCCTGACCCGACGGCGAAGATGAACCGCATTGTTCTCGAAGGCTCTATCCCCTCCCCGGCAAATCCCCCCTCCGGCTGCAAGTTCCACACCCGCTGCCCCTACTGCACGGACCGCTGCAAGGCGGAAACTCCCAAGCAGGTCGAGGTCGAGCCGGGGCACTATGTGGTCTGCCACCTGTTTGATAAGTGAGCGCCATGAAGAAACGCCAGTATCCTGACGATGACGGGCGCACCGTCGCCGACATGAGCAATGTCTCGCGCCAGCCGCTGCTGTTCCCGCGCCCCATGCGTCGGCGCATGCCTCCCGCTCCCCAGCCGCAGGAAAGCTCTGAGCCGGTGGAGCTGAGCCATGAGGAGCAGCGCTGGGCAGTCTTGGGCGCGCTCAAAGCCGCCCTGCTGATAGCGCTCGTTTTCCTCGTGGGCTTGGGAATAGTTATATTGCTGTTCCTGATATAAAAAAGAGACGCTTTGCCGTGTGCCGATAAGACAGTAATTTGAGAAAAGTACGAAATCGGCATCTGTCAGACAGGATTGGACAAAACAGGCGACATTCAACTTCGGTTGGATGCCGCCTGTTTTTATGCGTTTAAGGGTCGAAAAACGCTTGTTTTCTGCTCTGTATAGCTTAGTACAAATGCGGGTATATCCGCCTTACCCCATCGGCGCGAAAGAATTTAGAAGCGTTACAATACTTACTTTTCGGCATATTTATTTCACAGATTCGAGAAAAACGATTTGGCGAAATTGTTTCGCTCCGGGGTGGATAACTTTACCAAATACGCAACAAATGATTTTGGTCTGAAAAACTTAAGAACAGTTACAAGACAATCTCTCTTCCCTAAATTAGAATAATATAATTCAATACTAACTATTGACAATTTTGCGATAGTTGATTATAATTTTAAGTGGAGGTGTCCGTATGTATAATTTTATTTCCTCTTGCCCGTCTTGCGGTGGAGAGCTTCATATTTCCACATTACAATGTGGCAGTTGCGGCTTGGAAATCAAGAAAGATTTTGAAGTTAGTGTCTTTGATAAGCTTTCAGATGAGCAAATCTCTTTTCTATTATCTTTTTTGAAGAATCAAGGAAATCTTAAATCACTACAAACGGAGCAAGGGATATCATACCCTGCCGCGAAAAAGAAACTAAATGATTTGCTTGTTGCAATGAATCTGGTGGATAATGTACAACCTTATTCTGTTGAAGATATTGATACAAGCACATGGAAAATAGATCCTCAAAGTAGCAAAGCATCCGATATTGTTAAAGCAAAACTGATAAGTTGTAACGGCTTAGCCACTGTCCGCACATACAAGGGGAAAGAGTATGTTCTTCGCATCGTGGATGAGGAAAAGTTCTCCTGCGATGAAATTTTAGATTATGAATACTCAGTTTTTGATGTTATTACTGAATTGTTGGAATCACAGGGCGGCAAGGCAAAAAAGGGATATGGACGGAGAAGACTTGGCGATCCAGGGTGTGAAGAAACAACAGTTGCCGGAGCAATTATGAAGAACTATTTTGGAAAAACTACGGGGGAAAGTTGTTTTGACCCAACATTTGCTTTGGTTGCCATTCTTGAATGGGCTGGCATAGTCAGAAATGGTTGGGGGTATATCGAATTAACTGAGGAATATGTACGGGAAAGAATACAGAAGGAGGGCTAAATTGTGATACGCATTTTGTTTTGCAATATTTCGTACTTGCCGTACTACAACACGCGTCTTGACAGGGTTGCTCCGAAAAACGGCGGAGCCTATGTTGCAAAAATGCACGATGCTTATGAAAAGCATAATTTTGAAGAATGTGCCGATGGACAATACAGGGGATTTGTAGAAACTAAGTATCGTATTGGCTACGAAGAAGGTATCGCAACTAACACATACAACTCTTTACATATTGAAAGAATTGATCCTTTCGCAAAGGGAAAGACATATCTTGATGATGTTTTGGTTGTCTTCTGTGCCAAGCCTGAAAACGGCCAAACAGTAATTGTCGGTTGGTATAAAAATGCAACTGTATTTAGGCGCAGACCATTTTACAATGGTAGATTTTTCAACATCCAAGCAGATAGAAAAGATGGATTTTTACTGCCGGAAGATCAAAGAACATTTGTTGTTCCACGAGCAAGGCAAGACGGAATTGGCTTTGGACAAGCAAATATTTGGTATGCTGGTACACCAGAATGCAGCGAGTATGTCAATAAAGTTATTCGTTACATAGAAAGTCACGCTTGATGACTTAGAGCTGTATAATGTATGAGGTCTTCCATGAGAAAAAGAAAATATATCAGTAAAAAAGAACGATGGGTTAGCAATGGTTACGGCGGCAAGGTTAAAAAGACCTACTATAAATATCCTCGCAGATATAGACCACGGAAAAACAGTATTGTTGGTTTTTTGTATGCGCTTATGAAAGGGAAGTAATAAGTGTTCAGCACTACCAGTGCGTAGCCAATTTCTTAGAAATCGTTAAAGGGTTTGGGATGTTTCCCAACAAGATTTTGCAAAAGGTCAGCAAGGCTGAAATTTTGCAAAACGCACGAGTGGGTACCGCTGTGCATTGCTTGCCAGAATGGTAAGCTCCGGTGTGGGTACTCACCGGATTTGCTTGCTATTCTGCAAGGAAATCTCGGTCGTACCACGCCGGTTTTCGCAAGTGTAGCTACACTTGCTGTGCTTGCTATTCTCCGTTTCCCATGATAGCAAGCGTCATTTTCCAAATGGAAATCGGCGGCAACTGCCGCCTTGTCTGCCAAAAAGCGAAACGGACGGGCGCTGTCAATGGCGGCGCAGCCGTTCATCTTAACCATTGACGGCGTTCGTCCGTTTTGCTACTCCGACTATAATTTTGAATGAAATGAATCGAAGCGAAGGAGGCTTGACGAAGTGAATCCAAAAGAAAATGACAATGAGATCATTGAGCTGACCGACGAGGAACTGGACGAGATTTTTGCCGATGATGATTTTGATAACGGCGAGGAGGATGGTGAAATCCGCTCGTTTCATTTCTCCAATCCTGACCCGTATGCCAAGGTCAAGCCGCGCCCCGACGATGCCCCCAAGAGGGAGTTTTCTTTCGATGAAAAGGGCAACATCGTGGTGAAGAATCCGTCCGCCTTTTGGCTGCCCGATGTCAAAATCGTGGAGGAACACGGCGGCACGGAATACACCGTAACTGGCAGCTATGAGGGAACGGAAACCCTCGACAAGAAGCTCAGACGCATTATGGAGCAGAACGCTGCCGATGATAAAAGTAGTATCACGGAGGACGCCGATGAGTAACGACGTTTCTCTTGATATAAACCAAAAATCCAATCCTGTTCAGACAGTTGCCCCACCGAAGGAGGACAACAATATGTTAAGGGCAACCGACAAAATCACAGCGCTTTATTGCAGACTGTCCGTGGAGGACACCAAAGAAAAGGACGGCAAAGATGACCCGTCGAACTCCATCCAGCATCAGCAGATCATGTTAATGGAGTATGCAAAATCTCAGCACTTTCCGAACCCGACGTTCTTTATTGATGATGGGTACAGCGGCGTGGATTTTTCCAACCGCCCCGGCTTTCAGAAGATGCTTGCGGAAATTGAAGCCGGTCATGTGGAAGTGGTGATTACGAAAGACCTTTCAAGACTCGGTCGTAATTCCTCGCTGACAGGGCTTTATATCAACTACACATTTCCTCAGTACGGCGTGCGATATATTGCCATCAATGACCACTTCGACACTATTGACCCCAACAGCACCGACAACGACATGGCAGGCATCAAGAACTGGTTTAACGAGTTTTTTGCCAAGGATACCAGCCGCAAAATCCGCGCCGTCAACAAGGCAAAGGGAGAACGTGGAGAACGCTTGACTACCAACGTTCCCTACGGCTACAAGCGTGACTCTGACGATCCTAAGAAATGGGTGATTGACGAGGAAGCGGCGCAGATTGTGAAGCGGATCTTCGCACTCTGCATGGAGGGAAAAGGGCCGAGCCAGATCGCAGCCCTGCTGGAAAAGGAAAAGGTGCTGAACCCCACCGCCTACAAACAGCGGGAGGGCAGAAAAACACCGCATCAGACCCCGGAGAACGAGTATCGCTGGCACGAAAGCACCGTTGCTTACATTCTCGAATACATGGAGTACACAGGCTGCACGGTCAATTTCAAGACCTACACCAACTCCATCTGGGATAAGAAGCAGCGGGAAAATCCAATGGAGAATCGCAAGATTTTCTATAACACCCACCCGGCGATCATCTCTCTGGAAGTCTTTGATAAGATACAGGAGATTCGGCAGCAGCGGCACCGCAGAACAGCGACGGGAAAGAGCAATATGTTCTCCGGTCTGGTGTTCTGCAATGACTGCAAGCAGAAGCTCTACTACTCCACCACCAGCTATTTTGAAAAGCGGCAGGACTTCTTCATCTGCTCCACCCATCGTGCCAACAAGGACAAGTGCAGCGGACATTATATCCGTGCCGTTGTGCTGGAACAGATCGTTTGGAAGCACATTCAGGAGGTCATATCGGTAGTCACTCGCTATGAGGCATATTTCCGTTCGGAAATGGAGCAAAAGCTCCGTATACAGAGCGAAGAATCGCTACGGCTGTATCAAAAGCGGCTGGCACAGGCTGAGAAGCGAATTAGCGAGCTTGACCGTCTTTTCATCCGCATTTACGAGGACAATGTCGCAGGTCGGCTGGACGATGAACGATTCGCCATGATGAGCAGGAACTACACCGAGGAACAGAAAGACCTCAAAGCCGAGGTCAAGGGTCTGCAACAGCAAATCCATGAACAGGAACAACAGGCAGAGAATATAGAGCAGTTTGTTCAGCGGGTAAAGAGGAACAGCACCCTCACGGAGCTGACGCCCTATGCCCTCAGAGAACTTGTCAAGGCAGTCTATGTAGAAGCACCCGACAAGTCCAGCGGCAAACGCAGACAGAAGGTACATATCGAGTACGACCTTGTGGGCTATATTCCCGTGGATGAGCTGCTAAAAGCGGAACAGGCATGACCGAGATCATGCCTGTTCCACGAAATTTGAGTTTTACTGTCTTACCAGCAGGGGGCCTTATGCGTCTCTTTTTTTATTTTATTCATCATATTTGCGCAGCAAATATATCATATCGAAGATATATCATTCGTTCCGCAGGAACGAATTTCACTGAAAAAAGCTGCGGCAAAACACAAGTTTTGCCGCAGCCTTTTTTCTTACGCTTCGCCGCGCTCTTTCAGAGCTTCCTTGCGGGAGATATTCCAGCGGCCGCGCTCGTCAATACCAGTGAACTTGACCCAGGTCTTGTCGCCGACGTTGAGCACATCCTCGACCTTCTCAGTGCGCTTGAACTCAAGGTCCTTGATGTGGCACATGGCGTCCTTGCCGGGGGCCAGCTCCACGAAAGCGCCGAACTGGAGGATGCGGACCAC
>URPA01000064.1 GCA_900549545.1 uncultured Eubacteriales bacterium | reverse complement strand
GGCAAAAATACACTCTCTCCGTGCAAAGTGTTTTTCCCGAGGTACAGGCCCCCGGGAAAAACTTATTTTAACTTTATTCGCCGCTTCCGAGCGGCGAACTCTGCGAGGCTTTTTGCTTTATTTTGCCAATTATTCGCTTTTACGGCGCTTGGCTCTTGATTTACGGGGAGATTTGATATAAAATGCTATTCGTTGAATGCCGTGGAATTTCCACGGAAAAAATGAACTCTCAGGAGGAATAGAAATGACTTACGAAATGGACATTGCCGGCTTAAAGCGTGAGCTGCCCCTGTGCAAGGTCGCGGATGACCTGTACATCGGCGCTTTTGTCATGTTCGGCGATGTGGAGCTGACCGTTCACTGCGCAAGCGAGCTGCTCAAGCGTGCCCCCGAATATGATTACATCATCGCCCCCGAGGCAAAGGCCATTCCGTTGCTGTATGAGATGGCGCGGCAGAGCGGCGCGAACAAGTATTTTCTGGCCCGCAAGGGCGCAAAGGCCTACATGACCGGCACCTTTGAGGTCAATGTCAAGTCCATCACCACCATGGCCGTGCAGCGCCTTGTTATCGACACCGCCGATGCCGAGCTTATCCGCGGCAAACGCATGCTCATCATTGACGATGTTATCTCCACCGGCGAATCCCTGCGCGCGATGGAGGAGCTTGTGACCGAGGCCGGCGGCATCATCGCCGGGCGCATGGCGGTTCTCGCTGAGGGCGCGGCTGCCGAGAGGCATGATATCATCTGCCTTGCTCCGCTGCCCCTGTTTAATCCCGACGGGACGATAAAAGAGTAAGTAATAGTGAAGAGTGAAGGGTGAAGAAGTGAACGACTTTTTCACTCTAATACAAAAAAGCTGCCTAAGAGGGCAGCTTTTTTGCACGATAAACCGCGCCCGCGAAGCAATGGCTTCGCGGGCGTGAAATTCTTTTTTATCCCCACAATGCCGTCAGCATGGGGATTATCTGCTTTTTGCGGGACATGACCTTCTTCAAAAACACATGGTTGTCCTTGGGCTTGACGGAGAAGGCCTGCTGAATAATATCGTCATTGCCGACATAGAGCAGGTGCGAGCCTTCAAGCAGCACGTCGGTTATCATGAGGATGATCATATCATACTCGTTCTTTTCTTTGAGCTTGGTCATGACGGACATGAATTCGTCCTTCCTGTCGATAAGGTGGGAGGAATCGACGCAGGTTATCTGGCTCACGCCGATATTCTGCTCGGCAATGTGAAACTGCTTATAGTCAGTGTTGAACAGCTCCTCCGCGCTCTTGTCGTCAACACCGGAGGCGGAGAAGAGCTCCTTGCCCAGATCGTCCAGCGAGATGCGCGCTATGCGGGCAAGGCGCTCGGCCATGGCGATATCCTTCTTTGTGCAGGTGGGGGATTTGAACATGACCGTGTCAGACAGGATAGCCGCCGCCATAAGCCCGGCCATCTTGGGGGAGGGCATGACGCCGTGCTCCTGATACATGGAGGTGATGATGGTGTTGGTGCTGCCCACAGGCTCATTGCGCACGACAATGGGCTGGCCGGTCTGGATATCGGCAAGGCGGTGGTGGTCGATAATGGCAAGAATCTCCACCTGGTCAAGCCCAGAGACGGACTGGGCGGCCTCGTTATGGTCCACCAGCACAACGCGCTTGCGGCGCGGGCGCAGCAGGTGGAAGCGGGAGATGGTGCCCACAACATGCTCCTCCTCATCGAGCACCGGGTAGCTGCGGTAACGGCTCTTCAACAGCACCTCGCGCACATCGTCCACATAATCGCTCAGGTGGAAGGAGACTATATCCTTTGTCTCGCACACGCGCATGACCGGTATCGCCTGATAGATGAGGCGGGCGACACGGCGGGCGTCCAGCGGGGAGGAGATGATGCAGGTGCCCTCGGAGCCCTCGGCCCAGCGGGGGTCGATCTCCGCCTGGCAGATGATAAGGCAGTTGACCCTCGCGGCCAGCGCCCGGTCAATAAGCTCCGGCTGGCTGCCACAGATGACGATGCTCTCTGGCTTGAGCATCGCAGGGTCCTCATAGGACTGGGGCAGAGCCACAAACACATCGCCGGAGACGGTGTTCACAAGGCTGCCATACTCATTGACAAGCTGACCCTCGAGCACGCTCAGAAGGTTAAAAACCGGCAGCTCGTCAATACGGCTGAAATATATCGTCTGCATATCGAAGGCGGCGATATCCCCGGCGGAGAGCATGCCGTAAAGCGTGCCGTCGTCATTCAAAATGGGCATGGTGGCGATCTTCCCGTCGCGCATGGTGCGCCAGGCAAGGTCCATAGTGACGGAGCGGTTGAGCTCCGGCGGGCGATCAAAATCCAGGTCGCAGACCTGATTGCGCATATTCTTGACATACTTGGGCGGCTCAAAGCCAAAATGCTCGAGCATGCGCATTGTCTCATCGTTTACAGAGCCGATGCGCACGGCCTTGTATTCCCTGTCACCCAGGGCGTTTCTCAGATTGGCATAGGCCATCGCGGCAACAATGGAGTCGGTATCCGGGTTGCGGTGCCCGGTGACATAGATTTCGTTCATAATAACCTCCACAGGCCATTTCATTTGTATTGATAATTCGATTATATTTGATTTGAACCGTAATTTCAAGTGCCGGAGGTGCTTTTCTTGGTTAGTTAAAAAACAATTGAGCTGTTTTGGAAGCTCCTGCCGCTTCCCATGCGCAAATAAATGTGTTATTATGATAAAAAAGCCTGTGGAGGGATAGGGATGGACTGGATGGAGAAGCAGAGCAGCCGCAGAATTACCGGAAAAGTCATCGGCCTCGCGCTTCTGGTGGCGGTGATTATGCTGGGCATCGGCTTTGTCATGGGCCGCCATTCAGGCTCGGACAGGAGCCTGCACGACAGCTTTATTGAGCAGGTTTCGGCAGAGCCGCTGCGCTTTGAAAATATAGAGTACAGCCGCCCGTATATCGCCGCGCTTGAGAATAAGGTCATGGCGGCGGAGCAGATAATGGCTGACGGCGGAGATCTGGAGACGGTCGAGGCCGCCCTTGATGAGTGCTACGAGAAGTATTATAACTATGACACGATGTACACCGTCGCCTATATCCGCGCCCGGCAGGACGTGACCGACAGCTTTTATGCTGAGGAGCTTGCCTGGACCGAGGATAATTATCCCCGTGTGCAGCAGCTCATGGAGGAACTTTTGTACGCGGCGGCGGCCTCCGACAAGGCGCAGGAGCTGGAAGAGGAGTATTTCTGGGCCGGATTTACCGAGGATTATGCCGACGATTCCGAGAGCGTATACCGGGAGGATATCGTCGCGCTGATGCAGCAGGAGGCGGCGCTCCTGGGCGAGTACCGCGCGCTCAACGCCTCACCCACCATTGACACTCCCGACGGCGAGATGGATTATTACGACTATGTTGCCGACAAGTACGACGATGAGTATATCGACGCGCTCATGCAGTATTATGAGAAGTATAACGGGGAATTTGCGCGCATCTACATCGAGCTTGTGAAGGTGCGCTCCCAGATGGCGCGGGAGCTGGGCTATGACAGCTATGAGCAGATGCAGTATGACTACTACTTTGAGCGGGACTATACCCCCGAAGAGGCGGCGGGCTATGTCGCGGATATAAAGGAATACATGGTGCCGCTCTACCGCGCGGTCATGGAGAGCGACCCGTATTCTTCCATCAGCTATGACCTTGTCAGCGAGAAGCAGCTTATCGGCGTTCTGGAGCAGGCTGCGAGGCAGGTGGGCGGCGGCATTGAAGAGGCCTTTGATTTTATGTATGACCACGGCTTTTACGATGTGCGCCTGAGCAGCACGAAGGCCTCCATGAGCTTCCAGAGCTATCTCAACGACTATGAAGCGCCCTTCCTGTTTTTAAACCCCGAGGGGGATGTGGAGGATATACTCAGCCTCTCCCACGAGTTCGGGCACTATGTGGACGCCTATGTCAACTATAACGCCTCCGAGACTATCGACGTGTCCGAGTGCTTCTCGCAGGGGATGGAGTATCTCCTGCTGGGCTATTTTGACAGCGCCATGGACGAGGAGACGCTGGATAATATCAGGCGCCTGAAAATGCTCGACACGCTGGATTTATATGTCCAGCAGGCATCGTTTGCGGAGTTTGAGAGCAGGGTGTATTCCTGCGACCCGGAGGAGCTTTCGACCGAGATGCTAAATGAGCTGTCGCTCGAGCTTGCGAAGGAGTACGGCTATTATGACGGCGTGAACGAGGGCTATTACGCCATGAGCTGGTCGGATATAAGCCACTTTTTTGAGATGCCCTTTTATGTCATTTCCTACCCCGTCTCAAACGACATTGCCATGCAGGTGTATGAACTCGAGCAGGCGGACAAGGGCGCGGGACTGGAGAAATACATTGAAATCCTTGACAGAGAGTATCCCGGGCTTATCGACACCGTTGAGGCCGGGGGCCTGCAAAGCCCCTTTGGGCCGGGCCGCATAGAGCATGTGGTGGACGACTTGAGCGCAAGGCTGCTGAGCGATAAACTTGCGGCGTGAGGAAGCTTGGCGATGAAGCGTCGTGCAGGAAGGCAGCGAACTGCTCAATGAGAGATAACAAAGAGAAAATGTGCTGTTCCAGAAAAAACGGACAGCAGACAATACCCCCTTATGTAGGAAAATGAAGTTACTACATAAGGGGGCTTTTTTGTGCTGTCCGCAGGGACACCGCAATTATTCATTTTTCATCAGCGAAGCGGGTTCGATTTGGAAAAGGAAAAACAACACCATCGGTCGATCTGACGCCGCTTGCGGCGGCCGATTGACCGATGGTGTTGTTTTGACGCTGGCAAATGACTCTAATTTTGATAGAAACCCGTTAAGGGGGTGCAATTACGGTTTGGAGGGGGTGCATTTTTGATTTTAGGGGGGTGCAACCACGGCTTTAGGGGGTGCATTACTCTACCCGTGGGGACAGCAATAAACCGCAGGCGTTGAAACCTGCGGTCTTTTCATTTTTGTTGGGACTCACGCCTCGATTTCTGTACCGCCCTGGAATTTGAAGGTCATCCGTCCGTCGGCGTGGACGGTTATCGTGTCGATAATGGTGAGCCAGAGCTTTTCGTCAAACTCGGTGAGGGCATCCAATTCCTGCACCTCAAACATAAACGCTCCGATGGCTTCTGCCTGGGCTTCCCGTTCAGCCTTTGTGGTGCGGAGTTGCTCAAGCTGTGCCTTGGCTTTTTCGTAGCATCTAAGCATTTGACAACAATCGCATTAGGAGCAAGGGTCATACGAATATTCATTGTCGGAATAATAAATGCTTTTCCGATAGATGCTCCTATGTTGCTGAGCATGAGCTCGCCACCATACAGTCTGGATTTTTGTAGATAATCAAATCCTTTTTGGTCGGTGTATGTCAGCCCACGGGTGAAATCATTCGAAAAATCCTGCGTCTTGACCATGAGCGCATAGTTCTCTTCTTTGTATGTTTTTACATTCTCGCGTAGTGATGCGAAGCTCCCATTTGCCACATAGTCTGTTACATATAGTGTTGCGGTTTCAAACCTAGCATAATGCTCTGTATTTACAGTAGCCCTGAATAATGGTAGAATGGCAACCGGAAGCTTTTTTGCTACCTTAGTCTGCAGGAGGGCTAATATGGCAGAATATCTTGAAGAACTGGACAATGAATTGGGACAGGTATTCGCCGAGTTTGCGACGTTCCTGTATGTCACGCTGTACGACTCAAATAGTAATAAAATGCTGCACAATATTTTCCTGGAGAGCAGGCGCGTGCACATTCGAACATTATGCGATTTCTTTTCCAATACAAAAAAGCCAGGTACCCTGATGATTTGATTTACAGAGACTTTCTGTCGGTAGAAAAGGATTTAAGCGTTGAGATGGACGACACACTGAGAACCTTTATCAATAAGAGTACAGCACATTTTTCAAAAAAGCGTGGTCAATTCGCTCTACAAGATGATGACATCCGGCAAATCAGTAAAGATTTGATAAAAGCTATAAATCGCTTTATGCGGGAGAGTGATAACGGGAACCTGTGTGATGCTTATAAAGAGAACCTTGCTGATAAAGATGTGCAGGATATGAAGCGGGCTATTTATACGGAGCTACTCAAAGTGGTCATTGTAAATGCCCAAGGTGGAGAAGTGATTCAACTGTGAGGCATATGCTACACCGCCCGCGCGGCGCTTGACAGCGGGGGAATATTGGCTTATAATATAAACTGTCCATTCTTGCATTCTGGAGGCATAGCCTTGAAAAAACTCTCTGCATTCATTGCCGCGCTAGCGCTGCTGCTCCTCGTGGCCTGCGGTACAGCTGACCCTGTGCCTGTACCCACGACCGAGCCGAGTCCGGGCAGCGCCGAGATAATAATCGCGCCGAGCGACACGCCGGACGTCTCCGGCGGAGATACGGCGGCTGATCCCGCACAAACGCTGCTTGACAGCATGACGCTTGAACAGAAGGTCGGCCAGCTGTTCATCATCCGCCCCGAATCGCTGGACACCGGGCTGACGCCTGCGCAGGTTCACGACGCGTCGCAGTACGGCGTGCCGGCGCTGAACGGGGATATGGCGGCACAGCTCAGTCTGCGCCCGGCGGGGGGCTTCGTCCTGTTCGGAAAAAACATTCAGGATCCCGACCAGCTCAACGCGTTTATCTCGGCGCTGAGAGATGAATCCGACTGCGCGCCGTTCATTGCGACCGACGAAGAGGGCGGAGCGGTGTCCCGCGTCGCCGGTTCCGCAGCCTTCGATGTGCCTAGATATGACGGGGCGCAGGCCGAGGCCGCCGCGGGCGAGGACGCCGTGCGCAATATGTACGCGTCCATCGGGGAATATCTGCGCGAGTACGGCTTCAACCTCGACTTCGCACCGGTGGCGGATACGAATTCCAACCCCGACAACATCATAATCGGCAGCCGCGCCTTCGGCAGTGACCCGGAGCAGGTTGCCGTAATGGCCGGGGCGGCGGTGGACGGGCTACACAGCGCGGGCATAATGACATGCGTCAAGCATTTTCCCGGCCACGGCGACACGACCGGCGACTCGCACAACGGCTATGTCTCGCTCGGCAAAAGCTGGGCGGAGATACTGGACTGCGAGCTTATCCCATTTGAGTCTGTGCTCGATAGGACGGACATGCTGATGGCGGCGCACATCACTCTGCCGCAGGTCACGGATGACGGGCTGCCCGCTTCGCTGTCATACGAGCTGCTTACACAGAGACTGCGCGGGGAGCTTGGCTATGACGGCGTGATAATCACCGACTCGCTCGCCATGGGCGCGATAACCAAGAATTACAGCCCCGCCGAAAGCGCCGTGCTCGCGGTCAAGGCCGGGGCGGATATAATCCTCATGCCGTATGATTACGCCGCGTCCTTCGACGGCGTCCTGAACGCGGTTCGCGCCGGGGAGATAAGCGAGGTGCGCATCGACGAGAGCGTCCTGCGCATATTGCAGCTCAAGGCCGAATACGGCCTGCTGGACTGATGAAAAGAACCGGAATTCCGGCGGCGTGTACGCAAAAAACCAGCGTGACTTTTTTAGCCACGCTGGTTTTTTAACGCCAATATTTTTCTTCAAGTTCCTTCGTATGAGCGCGGAACAGTTCGAGTGCCCGCGCCTGAATGGAGGGTCCCGTCAAGATTTATGCGCAAATTTATTTGCAGGCTCCGGCTGAGTGAAGTCAGCCGGCAATAGAGACGTCGTCCAGAGCCGCCTCCAAGTGCTTCATATTCATGTATTTCTTGTTGCCCCACTGGGTGCCCGCCACATGGCGGAGCCGGGCGCAAACCAGCATCAGGGCGGAGTTGCCATCAGGGAACGTCCCCACCACGCGGGTTCTGCGGCGGATCTCCCGGTTCAGCCGTTCGATCACATTGTTGGTACGGATGCGCGTCCAATGCTCGCTGGGAAAATCGCAGTAGGTCAGCGTCTCCTCGATGCCGTCCTCGACCTTCTTGGCGGCCTCCTTCAGTTTCATGGCGCGCAGCTCAGAAACCACGGCCTTTGCCTTCTCGCGGGACGCCTTTTTGCTCTCCTGCGCGTGGATCGCCTTGAGCATTTTCGCTACAATTTTTACCTTGGATTTTGGCACAACAGAGAAAACGTTGCGGTAGAAATGCACCGTGCAGCGCTGGTGTTTGGCGTCTGGGAACACCTCGCCCACGGCCTCCAGCATCCCCATGCACTTGTCGCCGACGATGAGCTTTACGCCATCCAAGCCGCGTCCACGAAGCCATTGGAAGAAACTGACCCAGCTGGCCTTGTCCTCTTTCATGCCTTCGGCGGCACCCAAAACCTCACGGAACCCGTCCTCGTTCACTGCGATCGCCACCAAAACAGCAACATTTTCGTACTCTCCGCCCCAGTTGCGGCGTAGGTAGATGCCGTCCACATAGACATACGGATACCGCCCGCCCTGCAAGGGACGATTCCGCCAATCCTCGATGTGGACGTAGGCTTTCTTGTTCAGCTCGCTGATGGTGGTGGGCGAGATCTTGCTGCCCCACAGTGCCTCCGTGATGTCCTCCACCCGGCGCACGGAGACACCCGCCAGGTACATCTCAATGAGGGCCTCCTCCACGCTGCTTTCCCGGCGGCGATACCGCTCGATGATGGCCGTCTCGAAGGACACGCCCTTGAGCCGGGGGACGTGGAGCGTAACGTCACCGGAGGTCGTGGTAAGGTTCCTGTCGTAGTGACCGCTGCGGTAGCCCTGACGGGCCTCGCTGCGCTCATAGCGGGCGGCCTGCGTCAGCGACTCCGCCTCCTTTTCCAGCAGTTCATTCAGGGTTTCCTCCACACTGCCGCGAACCAATTCTTTCAGTTGCCCCTTGATTACTTCCTCATTTAGCTGTACAATCTTCTCGGACATAGTTTGCTTTCTCCTTTCAGAATGGTGTGTGGTGACTTCATTCTACCAGAGTCTGCAAACTATGTCTCTCTTTTTTGCTTTCTAAATTTGCGCAATTTATTATACCTTATCCAGCGGCTTTCGTATTGTCTATGAAACACGCGAACCCTTCGAAATCAAAGGCTTTCAAGGCAAAAGTAAAAGGACGGCTATTCTATCAAAATAGCCGTCCTTTTATGGCGGAGGGTAAGGGATTCGAACCCCTGTGGACATCACTGCCCTAACGGTTTTCAAGACCGCCCCGTTATGACCGCTTCGGTAACCCTCCATAGCGTTCATAAATAATACCATGTCCGGACGAAAAAGTCAATTCAAAAGCTCTTTGCCCTGCTTGCCGGTCAAATGCTCAATTTTAAGCTCCAGCATGTGCATGGCCTTTATGCCCTTCTCAGCCTCGGCGCGGCTCTCGGCAAGATGGCCGGGATTATATTTTTCCGCAAGCTTCAAGACCGCAGGGAGCTTTTCCTCCTCACTCATAATGCGGATGCGCCCGAAGGCGATGACGCTTTTATAAGCCGTGGTGTATTTCTCCGGCAGGACATTATCCTGCGCCACAACGCAGAAGCTCGCCTTGTCGCAGCGGTTTATAGCGTCAATCTTGTGCCCGGTGAGGGCAGAGTGAAAATATATGTAGCCGTCAGCGTAAACATAGCTTATCGGCAGTGTGTAGGGATATCCCTCGTCACCATAAAGGGCGAGGACGCCGCTGCTGCCCGCTTCAAGCAGGGCAACTGCGCTGTTTTCATCAAGCTGCTGGCGCGCACGGCGCATTTGTCTGAATACGGTCATTTTTGTTCCTCCTTGTTTTTCAGGGGCAGCTCGCTTATCACGGCAGAGCCGAGAATAAGCACCGCGCCGATGACGCCGCCGACACCTAGCGGCTCTTTGAGCAGCAGCGCCGAGAGCAGCACCGCCGTCACAGGGTCGATATAGCTCAAGATGGCGAGCGTCTGCGCGCTCAGCGCCTCCATTGAGCCGAAATACAGAAAATACGCAAGGCCTGTGTGCACAATGCCGACAACGAGCAGCATTATCCACCCGAGGCCGTCCAGCGAAAGGGCGCTCAGGCTGCCGCTGAAAAGATTATACACCAGCATCACCACAGAGGACACCGCAAGCTGGCTTATCGTCCTGTCATAGGCGGAGATGCCGCTGAGCTTTTTGTTGAGGACGACGATGCAGGCATACATCGCCGCCGCACCGACGGCAAGCGCCATGCCCTTCACAGGCTCAGAGCCGGGAGCGCCGCCGCCAAGCACGCCGGAGACGAGCACCATACCCACAAGCGCCGCTAAAACGCAGAGAACCTTGCGCGCACTCAGACGCTCCTTAAACAAAAACGGGGAGGCGGCGACAAGCAGAATCGGCGCTAAATAATAGCACAAGGTGGCGGCGGCCACGCTCGTGTACCGATAGGATTCAAAGAGCAGCACCCAGTTTGTACCCAGCAGCGCGCCCAGCACAAGCAGCAGGGAGAGATTGCGCTTTATGCCCGCCATATCCGGGCGGGAGCGCTTTATAAAAAGCACCAGCAGCAGAAAGGGCGCGCCGATAAGCCCCCGGGCCATGGCGATGACTGCGGAGGGCATGGGGATATAGCGCACAAAGACGCCGATAGTGCCATAAATCAGCATCGAGCCGATGACGCTCAGCCGGGCGGCGTTTTCTCTGTTCATAGCATGCACCTGCTAAATCGTAGATTGAATACGCGGTATTTTAGCACAAATTAATGAAAAAGGGAAGATGACGATTGCAGATTTACAGCTTGTGTCATACCGGCGGGTGTGATAAAATCAGGTCGATAAATCGGAAGTTGTCGCGGCAATGACTTGGCTCTCCCTCTGGGAGAGCTGGCGAGCGTAAGCGAGACTGAGAGGGTATCC
>URPA01000063.1 GCA_900549545.1 uncultured Eubacteriales bacterium | reverse complement strand
CGCCCTTGCCGGGGTAGAGCTCGATGTTGTGGATAACGGTACCCACGGGGATGTTGGCCAGAGGCAGGGCGTTGCCGGGCTTGATATCGGCAGCGGCGGAGGACACGACGGTGTCACCGGCGGCCAGACCCACAGGGGCGAGGATGTAACGGCGCTCGCCGTCCTCATACTCGCACAGGGCGATGAACGCGCTGCGGTTGGGGTCATACTCAAGGCGGAGGACCTTTGCGGTCATATCGGTCTTGTTGCGCTTGAAGTCGATAACGCGGTACTTCTGACGGTTGCCGCCGCCCTGATGGCGGACGGTGATGCGGCCGTAGTTATTGCGGCCGGCGTTCTTCTTGAGAACCTCTACCAGAGACTTCTCAGGCTTGACATGCTTCTCAACGCCGTCAAAGCCGGAGACGGTCATCTGTCTCCTTGCAGGAGTAGTCGGGCGATAAGTTTTAATAGACATACTTTATTCCTCCCTTAGACCATACCTTCAAAAAGCTCAATGTTCTTGGAGTCGGCGCTGAGCTTTACGACGGCTTTCTTCCAGGAGGCAGTCTTGCCCATGGGATACGCGCCGGTGCGCTTTGCCTTACCCATGACATTAAGGGTGGTGACCTTGATAACGGTCACGTCGAAGATCTCCTCGATGGCCTTCTTGATTTCCACCTTGTTTGCGTCCTTGGCGACTTCAAAAGCGTACTTCTTGATGTCCAGGTCCTCCATGGACTGCTCGGTGATGATGGGGCGAATGATGATATCGTATGCGGTTTTCATCAGGCGTACACCTCCTCGATCTTTTCCAGAGCGGACTTGTCCACGACCAGCTTACCGTTGGTGAGGATCATGTAGGGGCTGAGGATGGTGGCGATGGTGGTGTTCACACCCTCGATGTTGCGGGCGGACTTGATGACCATCTCATCAACGTTCTCAGTGACCACAAGGGCCTTGCCCTCGACGCCCATCTTGCTGAGGAAGGCCTTGAAGGCCTTGGTCTTGATCTCTTCGACCTTCAGACCGTCAACAACAAGGATCTCGTTCTCTGCGGCCTTGGCGGAGAGAGCGGACTTGAGGGCGATGCGCTTGACCTTCTTATTGAGGGTGTAGCTGTAATCTCTGGGCTTGGGAGCGAAGGCTACGCCGCCGTGGTACCACACGGGGGAGCCGGCATAACCGGCGCGGGCGCGGCCAGTGCCCTTCTGACGCCAGGGCTTTCTGGTGGTGTAGGAAACCTCACCCTTGGTGAGTGCGCTCTGGGTGCCCTGACGGCAGTTGGCCAGGTGATTCTTGACGGAATCATGCAGGACACTCTTGTTCGGCTCGATGCCGAAGATGGCCTCGGAGAGCTCGATCTCGCCGATCTTCTCGCCTGCCATATTGTACAGATTAGCTTTAGGCATTTATGCTGCTCTCCTTTCCTTACTTTGTACGTGCGGAAGCCTTCTGCGGGTTGACACGGGCAGAGGCCTTCTGCGGGTTGTGGCTGATGCCGGCAGCCTCGCCCTTCTTGATGGGCTGAGCCTTGACGGTATCCTTGATATAAACGATGCTGCCCTTGGGGCCGGGGACGGCGCCGCGGATAGCGAGCAGATTGAGCTCTGCATCGACCTTGACGATGTCAAGATTCTGGACAGTGACCTGATCAACGCCCATGTGGCCGGCCTGCTTCTTGCCCGGAAGAATACGGGAAGGATCAGTGCTGGAGCCCATGGAACCGGCGTGACGGTGAACAGGGCCGCCGCCGTGGGTCATACGGCCGCGGGACTGACCGTAACGCTTTACGGTGCCGGCGTAGCCTTTGCCCTTGCTGATGCCGGTAACGTCGACCTTATCGCCCTCGGCAAAGATGTCTGCCTTGACGGTGTCGCCGACTTCCAGCTTGCCGCTGTCCTCGAGGCGGAACTCCTTGAGGTGCTTGACCATGCCCACGCCGGCCTTTTTCAGGTGACCCTGCTCAGGCTGGGAGAGCTTCTTCGCGGCTACTTCTTCATAGCCGAACTGGACGGCATTGTAGCCTTCCTTTTCCTCTGTCATCTTAGCGGTGACCACGCAGGGGCCTGCCTCGATGACGGTGACGGGAATGACCTTTCCCGCCTCGTCGAAGATCTGCGTCATGCCGACCTTCTTGCCAATGATGGCTTTCTTCATTCTATTTCCTCCTATCGGTTATTGGTTGCCTCGCTTAGTCCGCGGCGAGCCGCGCCCAGAGGCTGGCAACTTAACCCGTCCGCACTCGCAAGCTGCGGACTTTGGGTTGTTGATGCTTTTGTGCCGGGATCAGAGTTTAATCTCTATCTCAACACCTGCGGGGACTTCAAGGTTCATCAGAGCTTCAACAGTCTTCTGGGTGGGGCTCATGATGTCGATCAGGCGCTTGTGAGTGCGGCGCTCAAACTGCTCACGGCTGTCCTTATACTTATGAACAGCGCGCAGGATGGTGACGATCTCAGTCTTGGTGGGCAGGGGGATGGGGCCGGAAACCTTAGCGTCAGTGCGCTTGGCCGCCTCAACGATGGTCTCTGCCGCCTTGTCGATAAGCTGGTGATCGTAAGCCTTGAGACGGATGCGGATCATGTTCTTGTTTGTGCTTGCCATGTGTTTTCTCCTTTTTTCGTACGATTTTCGGCGGCATTGGGACCGCCTTTTTTAATGCGTACGGATGAGGCATTTTCCTGTACACACAACCGTGCGTATCAGGCCGGGCCCGAAAAACAAACCGGCTCAAAAAGCCGGTCTACCCCCAGTCCCGCGATATACGCGTGTACCGGATGCCCCAGCCGCCCGATTGCGCACCGAAAAACTATCCGGTGCCGGACATACTCCACGAAAGTTACCTCACTTGCGTGAGCAATCTCCCGCTTCATCGCATAAAACGCCCATACCTGCGCACAGGCGCTTAATTAATATACCAGCATCAGCGCCCCGTGTCAAGAGAAATTTCGTTGTTTTGCAAAAAATTTTTGCTTTATTTTTGTAAATTTGTAACGAAGTTTATTTTGGCGATTTTTGGCGAAAATGACCCGGTTTCGCAGTGTTTTTGCCCCGCCGTCCGTTTTTCTTGCTTTTGCACCACTGTTGTGATAATATTTTTTTATCTTTTCTGGAGGTGCTTGCATACGAAAAAGACAGCTCCCGGCGGCAGAGTCCCCTTGCGGCTGCTGTTCGCCCTTGTATTTATAATAGTATTGTTTTTCTCATTTCTGACGCCCATGGTGGCCGATGATTTCTCGTACTGCTTCAGCTGGGCGGATAACAGCCGCATAACAAGCCTGTGGCAGATAATCCCCTCCATGGCGGTGCACAGGAATGTGACAAACGGGCGCGTCTTTGCCCATGGCATAGTGCAGGCGGTGCTGATGCTGCCAAAGCCTGTGTTCAATGTGCTCAACGCTCTCAATGCCGTGCTGCTGCTTGCGCTTATCGGCCGCTGCCTCGGGAAAAATCACCGCGCGCTGCTGCTGACTGTGGGCGCAATGCTGCTCTGGTGCTTCACTCCCGCCTTCGGCCAGGTGTTTCTGTGGCTGGACGGGGCGATAAACTACTCCTGGGGCATGTCCGTGTTCCTGCTGTTTCTGTGGCAGTACATGGCCACGTATCTGGGCCGGGAGCGCCGCAGGTCAACAGTGCGGGATATCCTGCTGCTGCCGCTGGCCTTTATCGCCGGGGCCTACTCGGAAAACGGCTCCATCGCCGCGATATTCATCGCCCTGTGCCTGAGCGCGTTAATTCTCCGGCGGGATAAGCGCCTGTCCTGGCAGCTTATCGCGGGGCTTGTGCTCTCGGTTCTGGGCTTTGCATTCCTCATGAGCGCCGGTGCCACGCAGGGGCGCTCTGCGGGCTTTGACTTGAGCCTCATCGTCAAAAACCTCCGGGACATTTTAACCGAAACCCGGGAAGAGCTGCTGCCGCTTTACATTGTTTATGCGCTGTGCTTTACCCTCTGCCTTGCGTTCAAGGCAGACAAAAAGCGGCTCGTCCTATCCGCGGTGCTGTTGCTGGCTGGCATCGGCTCGCTGGCGGCCTTTGTATTCGCTGCGTACTTTACAGGGCGGCACTTCTGCTTTACCGTGGTGTTCACGGTGCTGGCCTGCCTTATCCTGTTGGATGCTCTGTCGGATAAGAAAAAGCTCCTGCCCGCGCAGCTTCTATGCGGCGCTATGGCTGTGCTCTTTGTCTTTGATTCTGGCCTTGCCGCCGTGGATGTGGCGGCGGGGTACAAGGCGTCCCGCGAGCGGGAGGCGGCGATACAGGCGGCGCTTGACAGCGGGGAGACCGATGTTGAGCTTGAGGTCTATCTCCCCTCCACAAAGTACAGCGTTGCCTATGACAAGCTGAAAGACCTCGACGCTGACCCGGCAAATTGGCCCAATTACAGCCTCGCCAAATATTACGGGCTTGACTCTGTGACCGGCGTGGGCTTTGACAGATGACCATTTTTCTGTCTTATATCACTGATTTTGGAGGTGCGGCATGAAAAGCACCCTACGCGGCGGCAGCCGCCTTGTCTGGCTGATATTCGGCCTCGTGTTTGCCGTCATATTTATCTTCTCCTCGCTCACGCCCCTGCTCGGGGACGATTTTGGCTACTGCTTCAGCTTTGCCGACGGCAGCCGCATGGAGAGCTTCAGTCAGATAATTCCCTCCATGGCGGCGCACAGGGAGACCGTCAACGGGCGCGTTGTCGCGCACAGCATCGTGCAGGCCCTGCTGATGCTTCCAAAGCCTGTCTTTAACCTGTTCAACGCCCTCAACGCCGTGCTGCTGACGGCGCTTTTCGCCCGCTGCCTTGAAAAAGAACACCGCGCGCTGTTGCTCACGCTCGGCGCGTTCATGGTCTGGTGCTTCACGCCGTTCTTTGGCGAAATCTTTCTCTGGCTCGATGGCGCGATAAACTATTCATGGGGCATGAGCCTGTTTTTGCTGTTTCTGTGGCCGTATATCGCCGCGTTTATGCAGAAAGAGCGGCGGCGCTCGATTGTTGTAGATGTTCTGCTTGTGCTGCTCGCGTTCTTCGCCGGGGCATACTCGGAAAACGGCTCCATCGCCGCCATTTTTGCCGCCCTGTGCCTGAGCGCCATGATTCTCCTGCGCGACAAGCGCCTGCCATGGCAGCTTATAGCGGGGCTTGTGCTCTCGGTTCTGGGCTTTGCGTTTCTCATGAGCGCCGGAGCCACCAGCGGGCGCGGCGCACCGCTGAGCATCTCCCGCCTGGGGCATAATCTGTATGATATCGCTGTTGCCGTCAAGACATATATTCTGCCTCTGCTTGTGATTTTCGCGGTGCTCCTCTGCCTTGGCATAGTGCTTAAGGTGGACAGGAAAAAGCTCGCGCTCTCCATTGTGCTGGCGCTGGCTGGCATCGGCTCGCTGGCGGCCTTTGTTTTCGCGCTGTATTTTGAGGGGCGGCACTTCTGCTTTACGGTGATATTTCTTGTGCTCGCAAGCCTTATTCTGCTCGACGCGCTGGCCAGCATGGGCAAGCGCCTGCCCGCCCAGCTTCTGTGTGCGGCCATGGCTGTGCTGTTTGTCGTGGAGTTCACGCTCGGCGCCGCCGACATTATGATTACATACAAGCTCTCCCGCGAGCGGGAGGCGGCGATACAGACGGCCCTTGATAACGGTGAGACGGATATCTCGCTGGTCGTCCTTCTCTCCACCACCGACTACTGCCCGGTCCGTTATAACATGGATCTGGCGGACTATCCGGAGGGCTGGCCGAATGAGGACTTTGCCCGCTACTATGGGCTCAATTCCGTTATCGGCTCGGGCTACAACCGGCGGTAGTCAGCCTCATTCGTTGAAACAAGCGTTGTTTACCGCAGATGAAGCCTCGCAGAGTTCGCCGCCCGCAGGCGGCGAATAAAGTTAGATAAGTTTTTCCCGGGGGCGTGTACCTCGGGAAAAACTCTTTGCACGGAGAGAGTGTATTTTTGCCCGCCGGAGGCGGGCAAAAATGCGCGGTTCGGAGTGAATCCCCTTTTGAAGGCAAAGGCTTTGCCTTTGCCTTCAGACAGAAACGCCTGCCCAAAATAGGGCAGGCGTTTTTTCGTTTTCTTTACGCTAAGTTGAGCTTCTTTTTCAGGAAGAAGTTCGTGATGAAATAGAGTATCGCGGCATACACAAGCTCAACAGCTATTGAGGCCAGCATGGCCTGCTGGAAAATCGCCCTGAAGTTTGTATAGTCCACGTTGACATTGGAGTACATCTCCCCTATGCCCATGTAGACAAAGGGTGTCACAAGCTGCGCGACAAAGCTTATCAGCAGGAAGAACACCACCGACATGAGCACCTTGTGATTTGCGAAGCTCTGCCCGATGGACATTGCGGCGTAAAACAGCAGGTAGCTTGCAAATGTCCCGATGACCGCCGCGAACAAACCCTCAACAATCATCAGCGCGAGATAGCCGCCGGTGATGTTGAACTCCTCGCTGAGACAGCGCAGCAGACCGCCCAGCTCCAGGTCAAAGCTCACCTGCACGGCAGAGGATGCCACATTGATGGCGTGCAGCGCCGTCACCCAGATAAGGGCGAACATGATAATGGCGCTCACAATCGTCCACACCAGGGATGCCAGCAGCTTTGACCAGACCAGCTCATGGGTGCTCACCGGGAGAGTGAACATGAGATAGCCCTCGTCCTTTATAAGGTTATTGTAAAAGCGGCTGACGATGACCACGACAAGAACCACGGCCGCCGCCACCATGCCGAGGAAAAACAGCACCAGAAACAGCCCCAGAACAAAGGTCAGAAAATCGCTCTGCACAAGGTCTATATATCTGACGGACACGTTGCTCAGCCCGGCCAGCACAACCAGCACCGCCGTCACCGGCAGCATGATGCGGGACATGGCCCACAGCTCATGCTTGAAAAGCTTTCCTAACATCTGAATACCTCCCTGAAATATGCGTCAACGCTCATGCCGTGCTGCTCACGGATATCGTCCACCGAGGACTGGAGCGTCACACGCCCGCCGTTTATGAACACCACCTCGTCCAGCACCGGCTCCACATCGGAGATAAGGTGCGTGGAGATTATAACCGCAGCCTCGGGGTTGTAGTTGCCGATGATGGTGGAGAGGATGTAGTCCCGGGTGGCCGGGTCCACGCCGCCGATGGGCTCATCCAGAAGATAGAGCTTGGCCGCGCGGCTCATGACCATGATGAGCTGCGCCTTTTCCTTGGTGCCCTTTGACATCTGCTTGATGCGCTGTGCGGGGTCAATGCCGAGCCTGCCCAGCATATCCTCAGCCTTTTTGCGGTCAAAATCCTCATAGAAATCGCCGAAAAAGTCCATAAGCTGCCGGGCGTTCATCCATTCGGGCAGATATTGCTTATCCGGCAGGTATGAGACAAGGCGCTTGGTGTCCCTGTTGGGGGCCGCCCCGTCAATGAGTATCTCGCCCGATGTGGGTGTGAGCAGGCCGTTTGCAAGCTTTATCAGCGTGGTTTTGCCGCTGCCGTTGGGCCCCAGCAGGCCAACAACGCGGCCCGGCTCGATTGTCATGTTGACGCTCTCCAGCGCCTGTGTTTTGCCGTAGCACTTGCTCAGTGCTTTACATTCAAGTATCGGCATGTTTCTCCTCCTGTCCTCTCTGCCTGATAAGGCCGATTGTCTCCTCCGGCGCGTAGCCCAGCTTCTCCATTGCCCCGAGGAAGCTGTCTATCTGCTCCGAAGCCAGCTTTTTCTTCATTACTTCTATCATGGTTCCGTCCTCCGTCACAAATCTCCCGGCGGTGCGCATGGTGTAGACCACGCCCTCCCGCTCAAGCTCTTGTAAGGCCCGCTGCATGGTGTTGGGGTTTACCCCCGCCTCAGCCGCCATATCCCTGACCGAAATCAGCCGTTCCCCGGGTTTATACGCGCCGGAAACTATGCCCAGCTTCATCTGCGCGACCAGCTGGGAATATATCGGCTGGTCGCTCCTGATATTCCAATCCATTTGGCGCCTCCTTGTGTCGTTGTATTAAGCAATTAGTACAATAATACATCGCTGCCCATTTGTCAAGAGTTTTTTGAAAAATTTTTCAGAAGAATTTGCCATGTGCTTTTTGTGCCGGACGAGCAAAATCTAATCTTGGCGCCCCCTTGGGGGCTGCGCCCGCAGGCGCGTTTCGGAGCGCAACCGCCGTAAGGCGGCTCTTAGCGCGGAGATGAGCTGGCTTGTCGCAAAGCGGCAAGCCTGAAGGGGGTTGTACACAAACTCAAGCGCAGACCATCCCCCCTATCGGCTCGCGCCGCTCGCCACTTCCCCCATTGGGGGGAGCAAGTAAGGTGCAGCGGTTATCTTGTGCTTTTCGCTCAAAATTTGCATCATCCGATGGCTCCCTTGTGTAAATGCTCATGTGCGGTAAAGTAACAAACAAGAATTTGATAGGCAGACCGACCGCTATTCCGAATTTTATAATACAGAAAAAGCAGGACAAGCACAATCGCTTGCTCTGCTTTTTCTGTATTCTCTCTTGACAACTGCTTTATTGTGTTCTATACTGTATTTGTATCAGCATAACACCTAAAAACAGAATGGCGGTGAGAATTTGGAAATAGTTGTAAGCAACAAGGCAAGCCGACCTTTATACGAACAGATAGCGTCACAAATTAAAGCAGCGATAATGAGCGGCGAGTTAAAGGCGGGCGAAGCAATTCCGTCTGTAAGGTCATTAGCAAAATCATTGCATATCAGCATTTTAACAGTTCAGAAAGCATATACCACACTTCAAGAGGACGGCTTTATTGAAACGATAGCCGGAAAAGGTTGTTATGTATCAGCGCAAAATCAAGACTTTTATCTGGAAGAACAGCAAAAAAAGATAGAAGAACGGTTTTCGGAAGCAATCGAAATTGCCCGTACAAGTGGCATATCTTTGGATAAGCTGATAGGCTTGCTAACACTTTTATATCAGGAGGACTAAGGCATGAGTGAGAATATTTTGGAGATTAGGGAGTTGTCCAAAGACTATGGCGATTTTGTCCTTGATAAAATCAGTTTTTCTTTACCCCGTGGAGTTATCATGGGGCTTATCGGAGAAAACGGAGCCGGAAAGTCAACAACAATTAACTGTATTCTAAATGAAATACAAAAGAGCAGCGGAACAATCCGCATTTTTGGAAAAGACCACAGCACAGATGAAATTGAAATCAAAGATAAGTTAGGAGTTGTTTTTGACGAAAATCACTTCCCGGATATATTCACACCAGAGGAAATCGGGAAATTTATGTCCGGTATATACTCTGCGTGGGAATGGCAGCTTTATCATCAGTTTCTTGAAAAGTTTGAACTTCCGAAAGACAAAAAGATTAAAGACTTTTCAAAGGGTATGAAAGTGAAACTGGCCTTTGCTGTTGCTCTTTCCCACAATGCAGAATTGTTGATTTTAGACGAAGCAACAAGCGGCCTTGACCCGATTATCCGAGATGACGTTTTGGATATGCTCATTGATTTTGTGCAGGACGAAAGCCATTCCGTATTGGTATCCTCTCACATTACCAGTGATTTAGAAAAAGTGGCGGATTATATTACTTTTATCCACAAAGGCAAGCTGATTTTCACGCAAGATAAGGATACTCTGATTGACAATTACGGAATTATAAGTTGTGGTGCCGCTGTATTTGACACGATAAATAAATCAGAAGTCATTGCGTATCGCAAAGAAGATTATCAATTTAAGGTATTAGTCAATAATAGGACAAAAGCAGCAAAACAATATCCAAATGCTATCGTAAGCCCGGCAACGATTGAAGAAATTATGTTGTTTTATATAAAGGGGGAAATACAATGAAAGGTCTAATGACAAAGGACTTCTTGACAGTTAAGAAAAAATACGGATTAACCCGGCTCATTATGGATTTTGCTATTATAACGGCATTGATGATAATTCTGGAGGGTGCTGGCGCAATCTACATCAGTTTCCTGTTGGTGCCGTTGGAAGTAGCTTCTATGCTGATTACTTTGGCAAATTCTGATGAACAATGGAAATGGGGAAAATATGCTGTCGCATTGCCTGTTTCAAAAAAGCAGATTGTAAGCAGCCGATATGCCTTTGCTGGAATTGCAGCCATTATCGGACTTTGCGTGTCATTGATTGTAAATACGATTTCATACTTTTGCTTTCCGACATACCGATTTGGATTTTATCTGTTTATAGCGGTTGCTTCGTTTTGTGTTGTTTTACTGTTTCTTGCATTTATTCTTCCGTCTAACTACTGGATGGGCGTCAATGCTGGGTTCGCAGTAATGTTCATTATGATTATACTGTTGGTTGTTTTAGGAATTTGGTCAAAAATGACAAACAATGCAATTATAGGCTTTATCGTAGATAATTTTGATTTGAGCATGGTAATCGGATTTGTAAGTACAATCGCTATTTTTGCTCTGTCTTATATTTTGTCGATTACATTGTTCCAAAAGAAATATGCTTAACAGATAGCAAAACCAGCCGAGCCAGTCAACGGCAAGTAAATGGGCTTCGCCCACCGTTGACAGCCCCGCCCGCCTTTGCTGGTAGGCAATCAAGGGGCGACAGCAAGGAGTGCTGCCGCCCCTCACATTATTCAGAAAGGGGGATTTTCCATGACCGAATTTGAAGAATATCAAGAGCATATCCAACACACGCATAATGCTTTTTGCAGGATTGTTATTCGCCATGCGTCCATTGACGCAGCCCGCAAGCTGTATTCAAAGTGGAAGCGGGAAATCTCCCTTGAATACCTGTCCGAAGAAAAATTCATGCCGTTTGCCGCCACAGATGAATATTTTGCGAAGCCACCGTCAAGCGAGGAATACCCGTTCACGGTCTGCGGTCAGAACGTTATGTTGAGCAATCCAGACCTTGCCGCCGCCCTATCCTCTTTGCCGGAAGCAGAGCAGGAAATCATCTTCCTGTACTTCTTTGAACATCTAACCCATGCGGAAATCGGCAAGCG
>URPA01000062.1 GCA_900549545.1 uncultured Eubacteriales bacterium | reverse complement strand
CCCGCCATTAATCTATATTATTTTTTGACAGCTTATGCCGGTTACTTAAACATTCACTTGCCCGCCCGCACCGAGGCAGCCGGAGTTTTGCTCGAGTATCGGGCGCACGTGCTCATTGAGGAAGCGCTCGCACTGGTGCTCCGCCATGCCGGTGAAGGCGGTGGGGTCGAGCAGCGAATTTAACTCCTCCGGGCTGAGGCCGAAGCGCTCATCGCCCATGATGCGCTCGAGCAGGTCATTTTCCCGCCCGTAGAGCTTCACCTGCTCGGCGGCGGCGACGGAGTGCTGCCGTATCGCCTCGTGCAGGGTCTGGCGGTCGCCGTTTTTGTGCTTGACGCAGTACATGAGGATGTTCTCGGTGGCCATGAAGGGCATTTCCGCCTTGAGGTGCGCCTCCATCACCGCGGGATAGACCCGCATACCGCGCGCGACGTTTATATACAGGTTCAAAATGCCGTCGGTCGCGAGGAAGGCCTCGGGAATGGCGATGCGCCGGTTGGCGGAGTCGTCAAGCGTGCGCTCAAGCCACTGGGACGCGGCGGTGACTGCGGCGTTCTGCAAATCGCATATCACATAGCGCGAGAGGGAGGCAATGCGCTCCGAGCGCATGGGGTTGCGCTTATAGGCCATGGCGGAGGAGCCAATCTGCCCGGACTCAAACGGCTCGTCCACCTCCTTGAGGTGGCTGAGCAGGCGGATGTCTCCGGCGAACTTGCTAGCGCTCTGGGCAATGCCGCTGAGCACCTGCATCACGGCGAAATCCGCCTTGCGGGTGTAGGTCTGGCCGCTGACGGCCTGACACTGCTCAAAGCCCAGCTTTTCGGCGATCTTCTTTTCAAGCAGCTCCGCCTTCTCCCCGTCGCCCTCGAAGAGCTCCAAAAAGCTTGCGGCGGTGCCGGTCGTGCCCTTGCAGCCGAGAAGCTTGAGGTTTTTAAGCTCAAAATCCAGCCGCTCAAGGTCAAAGAGCAGGTCGTTTATCCACAGACACGCGCGCTTACCCACGGTGGTGGGCTGGGCGGCCTGAAAATGGGTGTAGGCAAGCGTCGGCAGGGCCTTGTTCTTCTCCGCAAAGTCGCTGAGCGCCGCGATGGCGTTTATGAGCATCCTGCGCACCTGCAAAAGCCCGTCGCGCATGTGGATAACGTCGGTGTTATCGCCCACGTAGCAGGAGGTCGCGCCCAGGTGGATTATCGGCCGCGCCTTGGGGCAGCACTCGCCGAAGGTCAGCACATGGGCCATCACATCGTGGCGCACGCGGCTCTCGTGCCTCGCGGCGGCCTCATAGTCGATGTTTGTGAGGTTTTGGCGCATCTCGTCAAGCTGCTCGTCGCTTATCTCGATGCCGAGCTCCTTCTCGCTCTCCGCCAGCGCAAGCCACAGCCGCCGCCAGGTGGAGAACTTGTTATCGTCGGAAAATATCCGCTTCATTTCCTCGCCCGCGTAGCGCGTGCAGAGGGGGTTAATGTAAAACTCGTGTCCGCTCATATCTCTTTATACTTGGCAATGGGGCGGCGCTTGTGCTCGCTGCGCTCATGATAGCGGCGCATCACCGCCATGTCCGCCTCGTTTGCCGTTCCTTTAAGCAAAAATTCGTCTATCGCCTTGTAGGTCACGCCCATCTCCTGCTCGTCGGTCTGCCCGTCGAAGAGCCCGGCGGAGGGCGCCTTGTCTATGATACAGCGCGGGGCCTGGAGGTATTCGAGAAACTCGAAAATCTCCGTCGCCGTCAAATCGGAAATGGGGTTAAAGTCATGCGCCCCGTCGCCCCACTTGGTGAAGTAGCCCATGTACGCCTCGCTGCGGTTGCCGGTGCCCGCCACAAGGCGGTTTTCGCTGGCTGCCACGGCGTAGAGCGTGGTCATGCGCAGGCGGGGGGCAATGTTCGTGATGACGGCGTCATTGAGCGTGGTTATCCCACTGAGCGCGTCCATCTCCGCCTGACGAACAGGCGTCAGGTCGATGCTGCGCGTCTCAATGCCGTACTGCTCGGCAAGGGCTCTTCCGTCGTCAGCGTCCAGCCCAAAGTTGCGCTTGGAGGCGCAGGGCATGATTATGCCGACGGTGTTGTCACACGCGGCCTTGCACAGGATGCCCACAAGGGCGCTGTCCTTGCCGCCGGAGTTTCCAAAGACGATTCCGGCAGCGTGGCTGCTCTCCACCAGGGAGCGGATGAAAGCCACCCGGCCTTCATATTCCTTCGCGTAGTCTCTCATTTTCCTTCTCCTTTCAAAGAAGCGTTTACAAGTCCAGTGAATAGAGGGTGCGGTTTATTCGGGCGGCTCTTGAACTCCGGGTGGAACTGGACGCCAATGAAAAAGCGTCTGTCCGAGAGCTCAACAGCCTCGACTATATGCCCGTCGGGCGAGGTGCCGCAGAGGGTCATGCCCGCTGCGCTTATCGTCTCGCGGTAGTCGTTGTTAAATTCATAGCGGTGCCTGTGCCGCTCGTGGATTATATCCTCGCCGTAGCACTCGCGCATACGGCTGCCCCCGGCGACGCGGCAGGGGTAGGAGCCGAGGCGCAGCGTCGCGCCCTTGTCCACCTCTTCGCTCTGGTCGGGCAGAAAATCAATCACCTTGTGCGCCGAGAGCGGGTCAAACTCGCCGGAGCTTGCGCCCTCGAGCATGCAGACATGGCGGGCAAATTCTATCACTGCCACCTGCATCCCAAGGCAGATACCGAGGTAGGGCACATCGTGCTCACGTGCGTACCGCGCGGTGGATATCATGCCCTCAATGCCCCTGTCGCCGAAGCCGCCGGGGACGATGAGCCCCGCGCAGCCGGAGAGCTTTTCGGCGGCGTTGTCGTCGGTTATGCCCTCGCTGTCTATCCAGCGGATGTCCACCCGCGCGCCGCAGGCATAGCCCGCGTGCCGCAGGGCCTCCGCAACGGAGAGGTAGGCGTCATGCAGCTGCACATACTTTCCGACCAGGCCGATGGTGACGGCCTTGTCGAGCGTCTTTATCCGCTGCACCATTTCCTTCCACTCCGTAAGCTCCGGGGCCTTGGTCCAAAGCCCCAGCTCCCGGCAGACGATGAGGGAGAAATCCTCCTCCTCAAGCATCAGCGGCGCCTCGTACAAAATGGGCAGCGTGCGGTTTTCGATTACGCAGTCGGGCTTTACGTTGCAGAACATCGCGATTTTGCGGAAAATTTCCGGCTCGAGCGGCTCGTCACAGCGCAGCACAATGATGTTCGGCGACACGCCCATGCCCTGAAGCTCCTTGACGGAGTGCTGGGTGGGCTTGGTCTTGTGCTCGTCGCTCCCGCTGAGGAAGGGCACGAGCGTCACGTGGATAAACAGGCTGTTGCCCGCGCCCTGCTCAAGGCTCACCTGCCGCGCGGCCTCAATAAAGGGCTGGCTCTCAATGTCGCCGGTCGTGCCGCCTATCTCGGTGATGACAACGTCTGCCCCGGTCTTTCGGCCCACGCTGTAAATAAAATCCTTTATCTCCTGCGTGATGTGCGGGATGACCTGCACGGTCTGCCCCAGATACTCGCCCCGGCGCTCCTTGTTGAGCACGTTCCAATAAACCTTGCCGGTGGTGAGGTTTGAATACTTGTTCAAATCCTCGTCGATAAAGCGCTCATAGTGGCCAAGGTCAAGGTCGGCCTCGGCCCCGTCCTCGGTGACGTAGACCTCCCCGTGTTGATAGGGACTCATGGTTCCGGGGTCAACATTGATGTAGGGGTCGAGCTTCTGCGCGGCGACCTTCAGCCCCCGGCATTTGAGCAGCCGCCCGAGGGAGGCCGCGGTTATTCCCTTTCCCAGGCCGGAGACCACTCCGCCGGTCACAAAAATGTATTTTGTCATAATCGATGTGTTCCTTTCTCGCGAATTTGCAAACGATGGACAAATTGTCGAAAGCGATTTGTTCATCGTTTGTGCTCATAAAGCAAAAAAATATTCTCCGATGCCTTTAGGGGGCTATTAACCCCTTGCACCAGCGAACATTTCAAAACACAAACACATCAATTAAATTACTGTGTAAGTATACCCCAAACATAGGCCCATGTCAACAAAAAATTTGCTCTGCGGCGGGATTTTTGCGGTGGAGTTTTGGAGAGACTTTGTGCCGCGCTGAATATTAATTAAAATGTCCCGATATAAACCAAGACAGACTCCAAACGGAGTCTGTCTTGGTTTATATCACAGTTGTCTGATTATTTCATGCGCACTTCCATGCAGGCGCCGTCGCCAAAGGTTTTTTCCATCTCGCGCTTATACTCCGGGTAGAAGCCTGTGGGCATGAGCGCCTGCACGCAGCCGGCAAAGCCGCCGCCCTGCACGCGCCACGCGCCGCGCCCGTCAAGCAGAGACGCGCTCTTTTCAAGCCCCTGCTCCAGCTTTGTGTCCCCGGTGGCGCTGGTGATGACGTTATTGAGAAGCCGCTCCGAGGAGCGCCCGCAGAGGTTCATAAGGCGCATATACTCCGCCCCGTCCCCGGCCTTCAAAGCGTCCCGCATCAGGGGGACGCGCTCGTTTTCATCGAAAAAGTGCCGCGCGCGGCGCACGGGACGGTTCGACACCTCCCAGCCCTTGCCGCGAAACTCCGCCGGGTCCACATCACCCAGCACACCCTTGTCAAAGAGGTTTGCGATATAGACCATGTCCGCCGGGATGCGGGCATAGGAGGTCTCAAGCCCGGCGTGGCTGCCGCCGGTATTGGTGAGGCAGAGCGTCAGCCCCATGGAGGCAAAATCCTGCTCGATGCGCTCGACCTGCCCGACCTTGAAATCCGCGTATATCGTGCCGCCCATGGCGCAGCCAAGCTGGCCGCTCAGGCCCGTGGGCTTGCCGAAGAACTGATTCTCGGCCTTCTGCCCGGCGCGGGCGATAACAACGGCCTCAAGCTCACCGCCGTTAAAAAGCCCGTTGAGAATGTCCCCCATGAGGACGGAAAAGGCAGCCGAGGAGCCAAGCCCCGCCCCTGCGGGCAGGTTGCTGGTGATCTCCGCGTCAAAGCCGCCGATATTGAGCCCCAGCTCCTCAAAGGCCGCCGCGACGCCGCGCGCCATGCCTATCGACTGGCCAAACTCCTGCGTCCTCACGGTGAGCTGCCGGGTGTTCACCTCAAAGCTGCCAAAGCCCCGCGAGTGCACGCGGATAAGGCCGGTGCCGTTAGCCTCGGCCTGGGCGCTGATACCCATATCAACGGCAGTGGAGAGAGTTCTGCCGCGTTGGTGGTCGGTGTGATTGCCGGCGAGCTCAGTCCTGCCGGCGACAAAAAATGATTTCTTCATATCTATATAAACTCCCAGTTGTATTCATATCTAAAATATACCATCCGCCCGTCAAAGTCAACTATGTCAAATACATTTGGCGATAATTTTTTAACATTATGTACAAATTTCTTGCCTTATTCGGGGTAAGAATATATAATAGTGTAAAAGCGCGGAGCTTCATGCTGCTTCCGCGTGACTGTGAAAAAATATGCGGAGGCGACGGAATGAATTACGCAAACGGCATTAACCTGACCATGCTGTGCGACTTTTATGAGCTTACCATGGGCAACGGTTATTTTGAAAACGGCATGCAGGACAGAATAACCTACTTTGATGTGTTTTTCAGAGAGGTTCCCGACGGGGGCGGTTTTGCCATTGCCGCCGGGCTTGAGCAGATAATCGACTATGTTCAGCAGCTCCATTTTTCCGAGGAGGATATTGACTACCTCCGGGGCCGCGGCATATTCAATGAGCAGTTTCTGGACTATCTCAGGAACTTCAAGTTCACCGGCGATATCTGGGCCATCCCGGAGGGGACGCCTATCTTCCCCGGGGAGCCGGTCATCACCGTCCGCGCGCCCGCCATTCAGGCCCAGCTTTTAGAGACCTATATGCTGCTGGAGTTTAACCACCAGAGCCTTATCGCCACCAAGGCAAACCGCATCTGCCGCGCCGCCGAGGGGCGCGCGGTGATGGAATTCGGTTCAAGGCGCGCGCAGGGCATCGCCGGCGCCGTAACCGGGGCGAGAGCGGCGTTTATCGGCGGCTGCGCCGGGACGGCCTGCACCGTGTCCGACGAGCTTTACGGCGTCCCCGCCCTGGGCACAATGGCGCACTCCTGGGTGCAGATGTTTGACTCGGAGTATGACGCCTTTGTGGCCTACTGCAAAACCTATCCCACCAACGCCGTGCTGCTGGTGGACACCTTCAACACCCTAAAATCCGGCATCCCCAACGCCATCCGCGCGTTTAATGACGTGCTCAAGCCCCTGGGCATCAAAAAATGCGGCATCCGGCTTGACTCCGGGGACATGGCCTATCTCACCCAGAAGGCCCGCGTCATGCTCGACGAGGCTGGCTGGACCGAGTGCACCATCACCGTCTCCAACTCCCTTGACGAGCGGCTCATAAGCGAGCTTTTCCGTCAGGGCGCGAAAATCGACTCCTTCGGCGTGGGCGAGCGGCTCATCACCTCCAAGAGCTCCCCGGTGTTCGGCGGGGTGTACAAGCTCTGCGCCGTGGAGGATGAAAACGGCGCGATTATTCCCAAGATAAAGGTCAGCGAGAATCTCGGCAAGATAACAAACCCCGGCTTCAAGAAGGTCTACCGCCTGTACGATAAGGAGACGGATATGGCCGTGGCCGATTATATCTGCATGCACGACGAGGTGCTGGACGATTCAAAGCCTGTCGAGCTGTGCGACCCCACCGCCCGCTGGAAGCGCAAGGAGTTTATAAGCTACCGCGCCAAGGAGCTGCAGGTGCCCATCTTCAAAAATGGCGAGCTTGTGTACGATGTACCCTCGCTCATTGACGTCAAGCGCTACTGCGCCTATCAGGTCAGCACCCTGTGGCAGTCCGTCAAGCGCTTTGACTTCCCGCATCAGCACTATGTGGACCTCTCCCAGAAGCTCATGGACCTCAAGGACAAGATGCTCGCCGAACACGGCAAGAAATTGGAGCATTGAAATTATTAAAAAAAGAAAGCCCGACCGGGCTTTCTTTTTTTATGCCTGTAATTGCTCGAACAGCTTAACACCTTTGGTCATAATATACCGCCGCAGGAGCAGGCAGCCGGCCGCCAACAGCAGCAGGATAAGGCCGCCGTAAAGCTCGAAGCTCAGGCTCTCGGCCAGAAACAGATAGCCCACGCTCAAAACAGTGACAAGCCCCATGCCCGTGAACATCGTAATCATCACCGCAACGCTGCTCTTGACGGCCTGGGTTTCGTTTACATAGTCCAGCTTCGGGTGGCGGAGATTGGCCGTCAGCCCCAGCAGGCCGAGGAACACGCTCGTCAGCCCCGGCAGGGCAAAGTAATATAGCAGCATAAGCCCCCGCGGCTTGATCAGCACGCAGATCAGCACCGCCGCAATGAGTATTGAGGGCAGACTCACCACATAGTGCAGGCGGAGCTTCGCCGAGAGCACCGCCCTTGTGGAAACCGGCAGGCTGCGGGCAACCCACAGGCTTTTGCCCTCAAGGGACACCGAGGGCGCGGAGACAATGCACATTGATGACATCATGCACAGCGCCGCCAGAAACAGCAGCGCGAAGAGGTCAGGATAACCCTCAAAGCCGGGCATGGCCAGCAGCTCTCCGCCCTTTATCAGCAGCACCACCGCGCCGATTGGGGCGAGGAAAGCGCCCAGCCCGCAGTTGAGAAGATAGCCGGGGCTTGAGAGCAGGCGCGAAAGCTCCCGGGAAAAGAGAGCGCTGTCTGTGGAGCGGGCCTTTGCGTTGAGAACGGCGGCTTTTCGCTTCCCGCCGCCGCGCCGGTCTGTCGCCGTGCGGACAAAGCTCTTGGCGAGGACGAAGTACACCGCGCCAAAGCACACGATTATCACCGCCGCGACCTTCAGCCCAGCCGCGAGAGAGCCTGCGGCGCAGGCGTCGCCTATCCACTTCAAAACCGCCACAGCGCCCAGCGCCCGAGCCGCGCCGCCCGGGTTCATGGCAAGCTCGGAGAGGAGCGTTTCCATGTTGGCGGCAAAGTACATGTATGCAACCAGAAAAATCAGACTCAGAGCCACGGTGATAAGGCTCTTGTTGCCGCCGATGCGCGTGCTGACAAGGCTCAAAATCCAGCCGAAGAGCGCCGATACCGCCAGCGCCAGAAACGGCAGCAGCAAAATGAAAATAACAATGAACCACGCAAGCTCCGCTCCGCCGAAGCCGCCGGAGCCCTGCCACGCGACCAGCGCGGGAATCGCGACAAGCAGCTCCATGACAAGGGACAGCACCCACAGCATGAACATCCGGCTTAAAAGCACATACGCGGGCTTTATTGGCAGACTCAGCAGCAGGTCATTGTCCTTGGCCTCGTATAGCTGCGCCTTCGCGGTAAAGACGCTGCCGATGAACATCAGGGCAAAGCCCATCAGCGCCGCCATGGAAAAATACAGCCAGCCCAGGCCCATCTGCCGGAAGGGCCCGGCGATGTTCACAAACATCTGCCAGAACAGAAACAGAAAGCAGGCGAGGCAGAAGAGCATCAGCAGCGCAAAGCCGATGAGCTTTGGCTTGCTCTGCGCCGTTTTGCTGCGGGATGCGCCGGTAAACGTCGCCCCCAGTGCGGCAAGGCGCACGCGAAACAGGGCTTTAAGCATTGCCGCCCTCCAGTTCCAGAAACACCGATTCAAGGGACGAATCGCCCTTGACCTGCGCCATATCGCCGTTGGCAATGAGCTTGCCCTCTTTTATGATGGCCACCTTGTCGCAGAGCTTTTCCGCCACATCCAGCACGTGGGTGGAGAAGAAAATGGCCCCGCCCTTGGCGCACAGCTCGTGCATCATCTCCTTGAGAGAGAAGGCGGCCTTCGGGTCAAGCCCCACGAAGGGCTCATCCATGATTATGAGCTTTGGCTCATGTATCCACGCGGAGATTATCGCCAGCTTCTGCTTCATGCCGTGGGAGTAGGCGGAGATGGGCTGGGCGAGGTCGCCCGTCAGACCGAAGATGTCCGCGTATTTTTTGATGCGCTCTGAGCGCGCTCCCGCATCCACGCCGAAGATATCCCCGATGAAGTTGAGATATTTTATGCCGGACATGAACTCGTAAAGGTCGGGGTTATCCGGGATATAAGCAATGCGGCGCTTGCACTCGATGGGCTTTGCGGTCACATCCAGCCCGTCCACCAGTATCGTCCCCGCATCAAAGGGCAGGATGCCCGCGCAGGCCTTGAGCGTGGTGGTTTTGCCCGCGCCGTTGTGGCCGATGAAGCCGTAAATCTCCCCCGGCGCAATGTGCAGGCTCAGGTCATCCACGGCTTTTTTCTCGCCGTAGGTCTTGGTTAAATGCTCTATTTTCAGCATAGTGTCTCCTTAAATGTCTATTTCAAATGGTTCGTCAATGGTGTCTGAGACGTACTTACCGTTTTTCTTCCTCTGCTTGACGCACTCCGTCAGCAGGTACTCGATCTGCCCGTTGACAGAGCGGAAGTCGTCCTCCGCCCAGGCGGCAATGGCGGCATACAGCTTCGGGGACAGGCGCAGAGGTATCTGCTTCTTCGCGTTATCAGGCACGGCTCAGTACAGGCTTCCGGAGTTGACAATCGGCTGCGCGTCCTTGCTGCCGCAGAGCACCACCAGAAGATTGGACACCATTGCCGCCTTGCGCTCCTCGTCAAGCTCCACAACCTTGTTCTCGTTCAGGCGCTCAAGCGCCATCTCCACCATGCCCACGGCACCGTCCACGATCATCTTACGGGCATCAATGATGGCGCTTGCCTGCTGACGCTGCAGCATGACCGCAGCGATCTCGGGGGCGTAGGCCAGATAAGTGATGCGGGCTTCGATGATCTCGATCCCGGCGGCGGTGACGTTCTTCTGGATCTCGCCCTGGATGCGCTTTGCCACCACTTCCGAGGAGCCGCGCAGGCTGCCCTCGTCGGCCACACCGTCGCCGGTGGTGTCCACGTTGGGGGCCACATCGTAGGGGTAGATGCGCACCACGTTGCGCAGGGCGCTGTCGCACTGCAGGGACAGGTACTCTTTGTAGTTGTCTACATTGAACACGGCCTTGGCGGTGTCGGTCACCCGCCAGATCACCGCAATGCCGATCTCCACCGGGTTGCCCAGGCAGTCGTTGATCTTCTGCCGGTTGTTGTTCAGGGTCATGATTTTCAAGGAGATCTTCTTGCCGGCGGCCTGGGCCTCCGCCTTCTTCTCCGCCTTACCGCCGTCCACATCGCCGCTCTGGTTCAGCTTAGTCTGGGCTGCGGGATTGACGCCGGAGCAGAAGGGATTGACATAGTAGAAGCCCTCCCCCTTCAGGGTGCCGATGTAATCACCGAACAGGGTCAGCACCAGCGCTTCCTCGGGCTTGAGGACTTTCAGGCCCGCGAACAGGAAAATACCGATGATGGCATAGATGACAGCGATCGCCAGCGGGATAAACCCCAGGAAGGTAGTATACAGCATTACAAAACCGATGCCGCCCACCACAACCGCAGCCACATAACCCAGCAGGGTCAGCAGAAGCATGGTCATGCCGTTCTTCTTGGTCTGTAAGATCTTCTCTTCCATAAAATGTCCCTCCTTTACAGGGTTCGGAAGTTTCTTTCTGATATCAAAATCATATCACATTGTATTTTAATTGTCAAGTACAAACTGCTCTTGCAGGTGTGGTATTATTATGGTATAATAAAGCCACAGAGAGGAGCTGATATCATGCCGCGTATTATTCCGATCCGCGACCTCAAAAACACTGCCGCTGTCTCCCAGATGTGCAGTGAATCCAAAGAACCTGTCTATATCACCAAAAATGGCTATGGCGATATGGTCATTATGAGTATGGAAGCCTATGAAGAAAAGATGCAGCTTCTGGACGCTTACGCCAAACTGGATGCTGCCGAACAGCAGGTGGAAGCCGGACAGACACAGGATGCCCGCAGCGCCTTGCAGGAATTGAGAGCACGTTATGGCATATAGGTTGGTTGAAACAGCCCTTGTTATAACACAAAACCTCCCACTCGAATGAGCGGGAGGTTTTATTACGCACAGTTATAATTACCAGAACCAATACCGTTTCTTGACGGCGATATACACGATCAGGCAGACCACGGTCAGCGCACCGGCGGCGATGAAGAAGGTCCAGTTGATATTGGTGAAGCGCAGATT
>URPA01000061.1 GCA_900549545.1 uncultured Eubacteriales bacterium | reverse complement strand
TGTTCAGATTCTTCAGCCACTCGTGGCAGAAGCTGCGCCAGTAGTCGAACCACTCAAGATCGGTGCCCGGCTCGCAGAAAAACTCAAGCTCCATCTGCTCAAACTCGCGCACGCGGAAGATGAAGTTGCCCGGGGTGATCTCGTTGCGGAAGCTCTTGCCTATCTGGCCGATGCCGAAGGGCAGCTTGCGCCGGGTGGTGCGCTGGACGTTGACAAAGTTTGTGAAGATACCCTGAGCGGTCTCCGGGCGAAGGTAGACGGTGTTCTTCGCGTCCTCGGTCACGCCCTGGAAGGTCTTGAACATCAGGTTAAACTGGCGGATATCTGTAAAATTGTGCTTTCCGCAGGTGGGGCAGGGAATATTGTGCTCCTCAACAAAGGCCTTCATCTCCGCCTGAGAAAAAGCGTCAATAGGCTTGGGCAGCTCAAAGCTGTTCTGGGCACACCAGTCCTCAATGAGCTTGTCCGCACGGAAGCGCTCATGGCACTCGCGGCAGTCCATCAGCGGGTCGGAAAAGCCACTGAGATGGCCGGAAGCGACCCAGGTCTGGGGGTTCATGAGGATGGCGGCGTCAAGGCCGACATTGTAGGGATTCTCCTGCACGAATTTCTTCCACCAGGCGCGCTTGATGTTGTTTTTAAGCTCCACGCCGAGCGGGCCGTAGTCCCAGGTGTTCGCGAGGCCGCCGTAGATCTCGGAGCCGGCGAAGATGAAGCCGCGGTTTTTGCACAGGGCAACGATTTTGTCCATGGTTTTTTCTGTGTTTTTCATGTTTGTTCCTTTCCTGCGGCTGGCTGCCGCAGAGATAAAATTTTTACACTATATCTTATCACATATAAATAATTATCGCAACAAAAGACAAAGATATAACAGAAAAACTTAAAAACTATTAAATCATCGGAAAAGGACTTCCACCCTGTTAAATCTTAGTGTATAATAAGGTCGAAATTTGATTTACATAATTTTTTTCAAATAGTTTGGAGTTAACAGGACGATGGACAAGAGCGGAGAGAAGAGAAAATTCCGGTTAGGCAGGACAGGCAGGCTTATACTGATAATTCTGGCGGCGTATGCTGTCCTTGCGGGAGCAGTGTCCGCCGTTGTTGACGGGCGGCACGTGCGCTTTTACATGACGGATGCGGAGGAGATAACCGTTGAGTGCGGAACGGAGTTTAAGGACCCCGGAGTCTACGCCGTGACAGCGGGGCGCATCTTTGGCGAAGGAGAAAAGCACCTGCGGGTCATGTCCAGCGGCGAGGTGGACACCTCCACTCCCGGCGAGTATGAGGTCAAATATTCCGTGCGCTATATGCTCAAGGATTATTCCGTCACCCGCAGGGTAATTGTTGAAAACTCCGGCCCGCGCATTGAACTGAAGCATGATGAAAATTACAAGCCCACATGGATGGAGGGCTATCAGGAGGAGGGTTACACCGCAACCGACGCTGTTGACGGGGATATTACCGATAAAGTGGAGCGCCGCGTTGAGGGCGATAAGATAGTCTACACCGTTGCAAACTCTGAGGGCGAGAGCACGAGCGTTGAGCGGGCGGATATTTACTCCACCGGCTGCCCCACGCTGGCGCTGCTGGGCGATGAGCAGATGCAGGTCTACGCAGGCCCCGCCTTTGCAGACCCCGGCGTCAGCGCGGTGGATGCGCAGGGCAATGACTACTCCGGCAGCGTCACGATTGATGGCGGCGTCTGCGCCTACAAGCCCGGGGAGTATGATGTGAATTACGTGCTCACAAACGCGGTGGGGGACAGCCTGAGCGTTTCCCGCCATGTTACTGTGTTGGCGACGGCGCTTCCCGAGACGATAACCCCCGATGAGCGCACGATTTACCTGACCTTTGACGACGGCCCCGGCCCTTATACGGACCAGCTACTGGATGTTCTGGCCGAATATAACGTAAAAGTCACCTTTTTTGTCACCTGCCGTGACCCCGACAATGAGGACGCGATCGGCCGCGCCTTCAGCGAGGGGCACAGCATAGGCGTGCACACCGCGAGCCACAACTACTACGACATCTATTCCAGCGAAGATGCGTTTTTCTCGGATTTCTACACCGCGCAGGAGATGATTTATAACCAGACCGGGGAATATACTGAGCTTTGCCGCTTCCCGGGCGGCAGCTCCAACACGGTCAGCAGCTTTAACCCCGGCATCATGAGCCGCCTCGCCCAGGCGGTGACGGATATGGGCTACAAGTATTTTGACTGGAACGTCTCCAGCGGCGACGCAGGGGAGACGACGGATACCAACACCGTCTACCAAAATATCATCGACGGCTGCTCCCAGCACAAGACCTCCATCGTCCTCCAGCACGATATTAAGGATTACAGCGTGGCTGCGGTTGAAAAGGTGATAATCTGGGGTCTTAAAAACGGCTATACCTTCCGCCCGCTGGATCTGACCAGCCCCGGTTCCCACCACGCGATAGCAAACTAAATACATTGGCGGTAAAGGCTTTGCCTTTGACGCCAGAAAATGGTACACTATGAATATGATTTACGACTCACCCATTGGCAGACTGAAAATCACGGCTCAGGATGGAGCTGTAAGCTCTTTGAGCTTTGCTGCCCCGGATGACAAGACCGAGCCCGGCGCGGAGAAGGAGAGCGTCCTTCGTGAGGCAGCCCTTTGGTTGGACGGGTATTTCAAAGGGCAGAGCGCCGCTCTGCCGCCTCTTGGCCCCAAAGGCACGGAGTTTCAGCAGCGGGTCTGGCAGGAGCTGTGCAAAATCCCGTTTGGCGAGACGCGCTCATACGGCCAGATTGCCGCGGCGGTTGGCTGCGCCTCCGCCCGTGCCGTCGGCGGGGCGGTGGGCAAAAATCCGCTGCTTATCATGATCCCCTGCCACAGAGTCATCGGCGCGGACGGCAGCTTCACAGGCTTTTCCGCTGGTATGGAGCATAAAATCGACCTTTTGAATCACGAGAAACAGTTTACATAATTTAGCGCTGCCCGAAAAAATCGCTTTACCGGGCAGCGTGAATTTTTTGCAATTTTCTGTTGACAAGCGGCAGGGTTTGGGTATAATGAATCTTGCGCCGCATCCATCATGAATGGAGCGACAGCAGGAGGTAATTTAATATGAAAAACGCAAATTCCCAGGGCAAGCTGAGCAGAATGACAGGCTTGTCCATCTTCATCGCGATCATCGTTGTGCTCTCCGTCCTTTCAAACTTCGTGCGCTTCGGCCCGTTCAACATCACCTTGGCACTCGCGCCCATCATCATTGGCGCTGCCTTGTACGGCCCAAGCGCGGGTGCGATTCTGGGCGGAGTTTTTGGCGTTGTTGTGCTGCTCTGCGGCATTTTTGGCTGGGATGGCGGCGCGACCATGCTCCTCTTTGGCGAAAATGCCATTGCCTGTATACTTATCTGCGTGGGCAAGGGCGTGCTTGCCGGCTGGGCCGCGGGCGGTGTCTACACGCTTATCGCAAAGCGCAATACCCGCGTGGGCGTGCTCGTTGCAGGCCTCGTCTGCCCCATAGTTAACACGGGCATCTTCATCCTTGGCATGTTCGCCTTTTACATCTCCACGCTTGAGGCCTGGGCGGGCGGCCAGTCTGTCGTGTACTACGCGATTATCGGCCTGACCGGCATCAACTTCCTCGTTGAGGTCGCCGTGAATGTCATTTTGTCCTCGGGTATCACCAGCATTATCCGTTACGGGAAAGGAAGAAAACAGGAATGATTCTTGCAATAGATGTGGGGAACACCAATATAGTCATTGGCTGCATCGAGAAGGGCGAGATATGCAATATCGTGCGCATCACGACCCTCGCCGGTGAGACGGAGGCCGAGTACGCCATAAAGCTCAAGCAGGTTCTGGAGTTTTACGGCGTGCAGCCGCGCGGCTTTGAAGGGGCGATAATCTCCTCCGTTGTTCCGCCGGTGACAGAGGCCGTGTCCAGAGCGGTGCACGGTATCACGGGGCTTCGCCCGATGATAGTCGGCCCCGGAATGAAAACCGGGCTCAATCTGCGCGTGGACGACCCCGGCACCGTCGCAGGGGACCTTATCGTCGGCAGCGTCGCGGCGATGAGCTGCTACGGCGCGCCGGTCATCGTCCTCGACATGGGCACCGCAACTACCATGGTGGTCATCGACAAGAACAACTGCTATATTGGCGGGGCGATAATCCCCGGGGTCAACCTGTCCTATGCGGCGCTGGCCTCCGGAACCAGCCTCTTGCCCACCATATCTATTGAAGCGCCCAAAAAGGCCATAGCCACCGACACTGTCAACTCCATGCGCTCCGGCGCGGTGTACGGGACGGCGGCCATGATTGACGGCATGATAGAGCGCATGGAGGCGGAGCTTGGCTACGCGTGCAAGGTCGTCGCCACCGGCGGCATTGCCAGAGCAATAGTTCCCCACTGCAAGCGGGAGATCGTTTTGGATAACGACCTGCTGCTCAAGGGCCTGTGGACGCTGTACGAGAAGAATAAAAAGTAAGCAATGAATAATCCGCTCCCGGCTTCGCCGGGGGCGGATTATTGTTATCTTTTCCTGCGGCATAATAGGGCCGCCGCTATAATTGCCGCCGCCGTGAACAGGCTTATGCCGATGCCGGCATACAGCCCCGGCGGAGTGTAGCACAGCTCAACCGTGTGCTCGCCCGGCTCCGCGTCCACAGCCAAAAGCACGCCAAAGGCGGCGCGTGTCTGGGCGGGAGCTCCGTCAACAGTCGCGCTCCATCCCCGGTCATACGGAATGGTATACAGCAGGCAGCTGTTTTCGCCGACGGTTGCTGTGGTCGTCATGCGGGAGTCAGCGCGGCTGACGGTTTTGCATGGGAGGCGCTCTGCCTCGGCTTTGTACTGCGCGAGCGCGCCGCCGCTCTCGGTAAAGAACAGGGCCTGCCCTGCCATGTTGTAGCTGCTTTCCCCCTCAGATTCCGGGCGAAGCTCAACAGTGACATGGCTTCCCGGCTCAAAGCTTCCAAGATACAGCGGGGCCCAGTCAAATGGCGAACTGCGGGAGGCGATATACTCCCCGTTAAGATACACCTGAGCGCTGTTCATTCGCCCGTCCGTCAGATACAGGTACAGCGGGTCAGCGGAATTGACAGTCAGCTCATAGCGGATAAACGCCGCCCCACTTCCGGCTTGCGTGTACCCGCCGTTTGGCAAGGGGATAAGACCGCTTATCCCCGGTTCCGCGTCAGGGAGAAGGGGATTGAAAATATCAGCACCCACGCCGGGCATGGCGGTTTTATAAGCGCTGTTCAGGTTTTCAAAAGGAATGGCGGAGGAGAGCTCACCGTCGATAACGCTACTGTCAGCCGAGAAGGCAATCGGCAGGGCGAAGGGATTTTCCAAAAGCCTGTTTTCAAGGGCGATATAGCCCTCGCTCGGGCCGCCGACCGACTCCGTCAGATAGCGGATGGCGAAGAACGAGTCGAGCACTCTGCTGCGGGACGTGAGGCATGACGCCAGCGCGTCGGTGCTTGCGGCGCCCATTGAGCCGAGAAAATCGGTAACGTGGACTTGCTCTGCTGAGCTGAAATGGCTAAGCCCGCCTAAGTCTGCCAAAAACGGGCTGTTCAGCGAACCGCCGAGGTTGCCGCGATAAAGTTCCTCACTCTGGGCTTTTATTAGTTCCGCTGCGTCCATGGTTCGCTCCGTGTCCTCACGGTAGGCCGACATGGAAAGAAACGAATCGTGCGCCGAAAAGGCTTTTATGTTCCTGCACAGAGGACCGGCGCTTGTCAAAAGGGCAAGGGCCGCTAATATGCCCGCTGCCAATGGGCGGGAGGCGGCAGCGTCGAGGGCACCATTGTACAGCAGAAAACCGACTACGCCGAGCAGGCAGATTATCAGCAGATACTCAAAAGCGCCCGCCAGCGGCGCGCGGTTTGCCGTGGCGGCGAGGGCCGCGATAATCAGCACAAAGATTGCCCCGGGAAGCCAGCGCGACAGCCTGAAGCCTCGGCAGTTGTCCATTGCCCTGCGGGCGCAGCAGATGAGTACGAAGGAAAAAACAAAGGAATATCTGAAATTAAAGCAGTTGTTCTCCGTAAGCCCGTGCCAGACCATGTTCGGCACATAAAAGCCCATGCAGCACAGCAAAAACAGCAGAAAAACCCCGGAAGCGGCCCGCTCACGCCCGGGAATGGTCCTGTCGGTAAAATACAGCATGGCAAGCACCAGCGTCAAAAGGCCGCTGTATATGAGCGGCAGCCCGTCGCGCATTTCATCAAAGCTCACATTACCGATAAGCAGCTTCTGCAAAAACGGGTCCTGCGGCTCAAATATGGCCCCGTAGGCGAGGACAAGCCCCATAAACACCGCCGCCGCGCAGAGCTTGAAGCGCGCGCTGAGCTTCTTCGAGCGCAGAATAAGCAGCAGCGACAGCGCCGCGCAGAGAGCAATCAGCAGTATAGCCAGCAGCGCGTATTTTATAAGCGAATCATGCTCTGCCGCGCGGGAGGGGCAGACAATTTCCAGCAGCCGAAGCCCGGTAGAATAGGTGTACCACTTGAAAAGCCCCATAAAGCCAACCCGCTTGCCGCCGGACATCTGAAAAATTGTCGGCAGGAGCAGGCAAGCGGACAGCCCGCCCGCCGCAAGCGACGAAAGGCAGAACACGCCGATGGACTTTCCGGGCCTTGGCCCGCCGCGCCCAACAAACATGGCATAGACCCAATACAGCACTGAGAAAATGCACAGCATGAAGCCTATGTAATAGTTGCTTATAATTGCCGCGCCGAGGGAGAGAATATACAGCCAGGGCTTTTTATTGTTAACTATATTATGTAATCCTAAAGCGATTAACGGCAGGAGAATAACTCCGTCCATCCACATAATGCACCAGAAATAGGCGCAGACATAAGCGCACAGGGCATAAGCTGTGCTCAGCAGCAGGCAGCGCCGGTCAAGGTTGCCTGTATGCCGGAAAAATATGGCCATGGTCAGCCCGCAAAAAGAAATTTTCAGCAGGACAATTATGTGCATGGCAATTGCCAAATCCTGCGCCGGAAAGAGCAGAAACAGCAGATTAAGAGGGCTTGCCGCATAATAGGCGAAAATGCCGATTTGATTTCCGCCGAGCACCATGCCCATGTTATAAAAAGCGTCGCTCCGGCCAAGAAGCACCTGCCGGAAATGGCCCCAGAAATATGAGTATTGTGTATAGGAGTCGCTAAACAGCAGAAGCTTGTCCCCAAAGGGTGCAATACCACAAATTATGTAAACTATAAGCACCAACACAAAGGGAATTGCAAAGGTTGCTGTGAAAAGACCCCGGGCGGAGAACTCCCTCGCCCGGGGATCAATTGCTTGTCTTTTCATCGAAGTACCGCCTTTCAGACGGAGGAATTATTTTGCGTTTTTCTCCATCTGCTCAAGGTATGCTTTAATAACCGCGGCCACGCCCTGCACGCCGAGCTGTGCGCTGTTGATGCACAGGTCATAGTTGCCCGCTTCGCCCCAAATCTGGTCGGTGTAATAGCGGTAGTAGCTGGAGCGGTCCTTGTCCACCTCTTTGAGCAGCTTCTTTGCCTGCTCGGCGGTGATGCCCTTGCGCTTCATCAGCGTTTCTACACGGAAATCCTCATCCGCCATGATGAACACGCGCAGAAGATCCTTGCGGTTGCGCAGAATATAGTCGGCACAGCGGCCAACGAAGATGCAGTTGCCCTTGTCAGCGAGGGCGCGGATAGCGTCAAACTGGGCGGAGGCCACCTGCATATTCAGGCGGAAGCCCTCGCTCATGCCCATGTAGTGGGGCAGGGGGACTATGTACGGGGAGACGCGCTTTTCGTCGTAGGAATGGAAAATCTCCTTGCTGAAGCTGGAATTTTCCGATGCGTGGTCCACTATCTCTTTATCGTAGCAGGTGTAGCCAAGGGTCTTTTCCAGCTCGCGGGCCACATCGTGCCCATTGCTGCCGTGCTCTCTGCCGATTGTGATTATCATATCTGTCGCTCCTTTCGGGATGCTTTGTTATGAATAAATTATAACAGGTTTTTTTAAAATTCTCAATAGCAAACGAGGAATAAATTGTCAAGAGCGAATTGCGAGAGAATTTGGGTTCTGATGAAGGAAGTTTTTTGCAGCCATACTTTGTGTATTGCAAGAAAAACTGACAAAATCAGGGCGCAAATTGTCCGCAAGACGCCGCCGACAGTTTGTTCCTCGTTTGCTAAAAGTGGAACAGCAAATATTCTTGGTCATTTATCACATAAAGCCTGACTCCCGGCGGCTTACGGCGGAGCTTCGCGGGCAGGGCGAGGAATCTTCCCTCTGCTGTTGTCAGCACAAGGCTGCCGTCGGGCATGGGCCGCCAGACTTCCGCAGGCGCGGCGGGCTGCTCTTCCGGCTTTTTTTCCGGGGCAGGAGGCTCAGCTCTCGCCGCCTTCTCCGGAGGGCAGGTGCTGACTGTTTCAATGTGCGGCAGCTTCCGCATATCAAGCTTACTGAGCCTGCGCCGCAGCTTCAGAAGGCCGCCCTCCGGCACCATCAGCCCGATACATGTGCTTTTGCCGCCGCCGGAGACATACAGGCGCGTTAAACCCTCCTGCGGCTCGGCTGACGCCTCCAGAAGCGTATAAAGCCCGTCCTGCCATGCCCTGAGCGTACCCACGCCGCGCTTGCCGTCAGTTATTATGTATTTTCCACACTCCATAACAAAACCCGCCACATCATATTATCATTAAATAATATGATGCGACGGGGAAAAAATTCAGTTTTTACTCAACTAATTCAGCCCGAAGCTCACAGCAAGGGCATTGTCCACGGCGGTCATGGTGCCGTCATCAAGCCGCCCCATACGCTCACGCAGGCGGGATTTATCAATGGTGCGTATCTGCTCAAGCAGAATGACGCTGTCCCTGTTAAGGCCAACGCTCTGCCCTGTCAGCTCAATGTGGGTGGGCAGCCGGGCTTTGCCCGTCTGGCTGGTTATTGCGGCGGCAATCACCGTGGGGCTGTGCCGGTTGCCGGTGTCGTTCTGGACTATCAGCACGGGGCGCATGCCGCCCTGCTCGCTGCCGACTACCGGGCTGAGGTCGGCATAATATATATCTCCTCGTTTGACCATGGATCATTCACACTCCGTAATAAACAGACGCGCCTGAAATCCTGCGTCCGCTTAAAAGTGCCGCCCGATACAGTATATGCGGGCCGCTGAGTGTATTGTCCCACAATAGCGAAGATTTTATACAACTAAAAAGAGGCAGCCAAACCCACGGGTTAAGCAGCCAAAAGGATTACAGCGTAAATCCACCGTCCACGGTCAGCACAGTTCCAGTGACATATTCGGCCTTGGCGAGGTACACCGCCGCCTGCGCCGCGTCATCAGTGCGGCCAAAGCGCTCGAGCGGCATCTCAAGGCGGACCTCCTCGATGGTCTCCTCCTCAAGCATGGTGAGCATATCTGTCTCGATAACGCCGGGGGCAATGCAGTTGACCCTGATATGGCTCGGCGCAAGCTCGGCGGCGAGAGAGCGGCTCAGACCCTCCACCGCGTGCTTCGAGGCGGCGTAGGCCGATTCGCAGGAGGCGGCGCGGCTGCCCCAGATGGAGCTGAGATTGATTATGCAGCCCTCGTGTGCCTCGAGCATGGCAGGCAGGGCGGCGCTTATGCAGTTATAGCAGCCCCCGGCGTTCACCGCCATTATCCGCTGCCACTGGCAGGGGAGCGTGTCCTGAATCTGCGCGTGGAGGGAAATGCCCGCGTTATTGACAAGCAGGGACACCGGGCCGAGCTCCCGCTCAATGCGCCGGAACATCGCCTGCACCTGGTCATAATACGCAACATCGGCCCTGTGCGAGATTACACGGCAGCCGGGGCCGCGCAGCTCCTCGGCCAGATTTTCCGCAAGGTCCTTATTCGTCAGATAGTTGAGGCATAGGTCGTACCCCTCATTGGAGAGGGCGCGCGCAATGGCCGCGCCTATCCCACGCGAGGCGCCTGTTACAAGGGCAATTTTATCCATGCTGTTCACTCCCCGCGCGCTCGTCAAGCCGCGCCTGAATCAGCGCCCGGCTGTATTCCGACAGCTCCGCCGTGCTCATGGCCTTCACCTTTTCACTCGGCAGAACTTCCAGAACATCAAGGTACACATCAGTCCTGCGGTGCAGGAGGTTTTTCTTTATCTTCTCCGAGCCGTAGATGACCGTGATGACGAGGGGAGCGTTTGCCCGCTGGGCTATCTTGAAGCTGCCCGCGTGGAAGGGGAGCATCTCATCGGTCTTGGAGCGGCTGCCCTCGGGGTAGACGCCCATGGAGCATATGTCCCGCTTTATATAGTCCGCCGCGGTGAGAATGGTTTTCAGGGCGTTGCGGTCATTTTCCCTGTCGATAGCGAGAAAGCCCGCGCCATAGGCGATGCGCCCGGCAAAGGGAATCTTGAGGTTTGAGGGCTTGGAGACAAAGGAAATGTTGTATTTTCTCAGCTTGTCCATGATGATGAGCGGGTCAAAAATAGAGCGGTGGTTGCATACGAGGACAAAGCGCCTGTCCGTTGGCAGCAGCTCCAGCCCCGAAAAATGAGGGCGCACCCCGGCGTAGGCACACATCATGCCGATGACATTGGCAACACCCGCGCGGCAGAGCTTGTTTTGCTTTGGCAGGGGCTTGGAGCGGTCCACCGTGAGGGAGGCGGCATAGAACACCAGAAGGTACAAAAACTGGAACAGGACAAACAGCCCCAGAAAAATAAATAACCCGACCCACGCCTTGATACTGCACAGGGCGCAGAGCAAGACGGCGGCAATCAGCGCCAGAACAGCAAAAACGATAATGTTTACCATAGCTACACATCCTTCAAAACCTTTAAGATTCTTTTAAGACCATTATACCGCCGGAAAAAATTTTGCCAAGGGGGTTGCGGCATTTTTATTCAAAATTTACAATGTTTCCATTTCTTCCTTTCTTCGCGCTAATAAACCGCCGCCATGGAGTATCATCTATCCCACAGGACGGGATGATGGCGGGTGAATGTCGGCGCGCACTGCCGCCCGCCGGATTCCCTGACAGGTCAGTTCTATAATTCTTGCCAAAATGCCGGGCGCAAGTTATAATAAAAAATATAAAATACCGTAAGAGGCAACAAAAAAGCCTCGCTGCGTAAGGCTATGCAATCAGATGTATTTCAGAGCGCATCACCGCAGATTTGCACTCTCCAAAGGCGCCCCCTGCGTAAGGGGAGCTGGCGCGAAGCGCCTGAGGGGTCGTAAATGAGCGATATTTTGAGCAGTTAAGCGAATCGTATTGCGGAGGACAATCCCTCAGTCAGCCTGCGGCTGACAGGGCGGATTGTCAAGCAAGTGCAACACTATCTGCCAAAACTTCGGC
>URPA01000060.1 GCA_900549545.1 uncultured Eubacteriales bacterium | reverse complement strand
GGTATCCGCCTGCGGACACGGGTATGGCGGGGAGCCGGAACAACTGGTGTTTTCTGGACTTTCTGTCCTACATCCCGAATTGCATCGGGTCGTACACCCATGACCTGTACGAAGCTGAAGCTTCACAGATATCGGACAGGTTCGAGGAAGTTCAACAGCTCATCCATGTGCGTGACACGATGTACACGAACCTGCAGGCGCAGGCGGATGTCGCCCACACGGGCACATCCGATCCCAACCTGATAGAGGCGACAATGGAGCAGACCGGCGTGGACGAAGTGACGAGCATGGAAAAGGATGCGGCGAAGTTGTGGTTCACGTCTTTGACGGCAGGAGTCATCGTGGGGACGTGCTTTTTGTCCTGGGCGCAGGCGACAGCGAGGAGCTTGAGGCGGCACAGGAATCCCTGCGGCAGCTTCAGGTGAGCTATCAGCGCGCGGCGCTGAATGTGCCCACCTATGACTACACCACCGAGGAGCGCAAGATAGAGCAGGCAAAGGAGGCTCTCGAGCAGGCCAAAGCTGCCGAGCAGGCAGCCCTTGACAACATGACCAACAACGGCGGAGTAAACCCCGCCGACCTCGAGCAGGCGAAGGCTGATCTTGCCAACGCGCAGAATCGCTATGATGAGTTTTCCAAATACGCCGAGCAGCAAAAACAGGACGCTCAGGCCAGAATAGATGCGGCGCAGGCAAGGCTTGACGAGCTTCTGAATTCTTCGCCCTCCGCCACTCCTTCGCCGGATGCATCCGCCGACCCTGACGCTACCGCAGACCCCGCCGCAACGCCGGCGACTACCGGAGAGAGCCAGGAAATTACCGACGCGCGAAAGGAGCTTGCCGACGCGAACGCTGCGCTTGCCACAATTATCAGCCAGACTGGCGCACAGATGGAGGCGTATCAGGCCGATGTGAACCGCTGCCAGGAGAGACTTGACAAGCTCTCCAACGCTGCCGGGGCTGCGGGCACCGCCTATCAGGAGGCTGTGGCAGCGCGCAAGGCCGCCGAGGATGCGCTTTTTGAGCTCCAGTACGCGCTTGACAAGCAAAAGCAGGAGGACAACAAGAACCAGCAGCTTTCATATATTGACCTGTCCGACATCGGCGCGCAGATAGCCAAGCAGCAGAAGAAGATACGCGAGCTCAGCGGCGGCGAGGAGAATGAGATAACCGCCAATGTCTCTGGCACGGTGCAGTCCGTCGAGTGCACGGCGGGAGACACCAAAATGAAGGACGATATCCTCTGCACCATTGAGGTGCCCGACATGGGCTATACCCTGTCCTTCTCCGTCACCAATGAGCAGGCGCGGCGGCTCAAGCCCGGCGACAGCGCCACGATAAGCAACTACTACTGGGGCAGGGAGATAACCGCGACCCTGACCACCATCGCCACCGACCCCAAGAACCCCCAGAACAACAAGCTGCTCACCTTCGACCTTGAGGGCGATGTTACCGCGGGCGGGGAGCTTACGGTCTCCGTCGGCTCCAAGAGCGCGGGCTATGAGACGATTGTCCCGAACTCCTCCATAAGAAGCGACTCCAACGGCAGCTTTGTGCTGGTTATCGAGGCCAAGAGCTCACCGCTCGGCAACCGCTACATTGCCCGGCGCGTGGACGTTGAGGTCCTCGCAGCCGATGACAGCAACTCCGCCGTGACGGGCGCGCTCGAATACGGCGACTATGTCATAACCACCAGCAACGCTCCCGTCAACAGCGGCGAGCAGGTGAGGATGGCCGATTCCTGATATGAAAAAACACCCGATTAAGAAAAAAAGCCTTGTCATAGTCTGCGCGATATTCGCGCTGCTGGCCATTGCTTTCGGCCTTACGGCGCACATTCTGGGCGGCAAGCTTGCCTCCCAGCAGATGGCGGAGCGCTGGCGGGGCGAAAACGAGCTCAAGTTCAGCCAGGTTTCCTGTTATATCCCCGTGGACGAGAAGATAAGCCTTGAGCAGATTTACACCTTCCGCACGGAGAGCGTGAAGAAGCTTGAGGAGGCCGCCATTGAGGACCAGAACGTGGACACGCTCTTTGCAGACGCCTGGAGCACCACGGGGCGGGTGAATGTCGCCTCCGGTCTTGGCAAGGGCGAGGCGGCGGTCATCGCCGTGGGCGGAAAATTCTTTGACTTTCACCCGATTAGGCTTCTGAGCGGCAGCTACTTTGGCGAAAACGACCTGATGAAGGACCGCGTCCTGCTCGACGAGGAGCTCGCGTGGCTGCTCTTCGGCGGCACGGAGCTTGACGGCATGGAGATGACCATCAACGGCCAGCCCTTTGTCGTCGCGGGCGTCATCGAGCGGGAGCAGGACTTTGCGAGCAAAAAGGCCTACACCGCCGGTATGGGGCTCTATATGTCCTACGAGGCGTTTTCCGGCCTCCAGTCCGCGGACGCGGGCGCGGAGGGTGATGTCCAGACCGTTGCCGACGCCGGGGCGAGCTGCTATGAGTTCGTGATGGCCGAGCCGGTGGACGGGTACGCCAAGAGCCTTGCCGACGAGAAGTTCCCCATCGGCCACGGAGAGATACTCGAAAATTCAAACCGCTACGGCTTTGAGCGAATGATAAAGCTCATCGGGCAGTTTGGCTCGCGCTCAATGCAGACGCTGGGCGTTGCCTACCCCTATTGGGAGAATGCCGCGCGCTGTATTGAGGACTGGTACGGCCTGTGCCTGTTCCTCGCGCTGCTGTTCGCGGTGCTGCCGGTTATTATGATAATCGTCAACGTCGTGCGCTATCTCAAGCTTGGCAAGGATAAGCTTGAGGATGATGTCATCCCCAAGCTCAGGGACGGGGCCGAGGAGGCCATCCGCGTCCGCCAGCGCCGCCACTGGGAGAAAAAGCACGGCAAGCACGAGAGCTGAACGCCTGTCGGCAAAGGCAAAGCCTTTTGAAAACCTATTATATTTATTCGCTGCCGGCGGGCAGCGAGCTCAGTGAGACTTAAAGCCCCGCATTGCGGGGCTTTTTTGTGGCATTCCCTTGGCGCCCCCCTGTGGGGGAGCCCTCTTGCTGCGCAGCGGCAAGAGTGAGGGGGCTTGTAGATTCTGCTATCCAACACCGGCGCGAACCAGCCCCCTATCGTCAATCCGCTTCGCGTCTTGACACTTCCCCCAGAGGGGGAAGCAAGGTTAACGCGGTTTTACACGGTAGAGGAAAAACATTTAGACAATAACAATTTTTTGTCAAAAGCACCAAATTATTGACAAATAAAGTGCGATTTGCTATAATTTTTGTGTAAAAAGATATTGACATATAATTATCAAAGTGCTATATTATAATCACAAAAAGAGATAGGGAGTCTGCAAAGCAGATGGTGCCGCGACAGCGCCCTACCGATTCAATTTTAATTTTGAGAGGAGAACCATCATGAACGCTCTTTGCGACAAATGCCCGTATCAGAAGACCTGCACAGGTGAGGATCATTGCATACTGCTTAACGAGAAGGCCGAGAATGAGGCCGACAAGGCAGATGCCTGATTTAATACATAGCAAAAACAAAACCGAAACCTAACCCCGGCGCGGATAATCCGCGCCGGGGTTAATTATGGACGAAGCCTCGCAGAGTTCGCCGACCGCAGTCGGCGAATAAAGTTAAAAAAGTTTTTCCCGGGGGCGCACCCCAGGGTGGCCTCTCTTGCCCCTGCGGGGCAATTCACCTTCTGTACCTCGGGAAAAACACTTTGCACGGAGAGAGTGTATTTTTGCCCTCCCACGCCGGGCAAAAATGCGCGAAAGAAGTGAAAGACTTTTTTGTTGGCAAAGGCTCTGCCTTTGCCAACAAGCTGCCTTTATCCTAAATATTCATCTATGGCGGCATAAACCTTTTTGACCGCCTCTTCCGGCGCGACGCCGGCAAACTGAGCTGCCGCGGCGCTGCAATTGCCGCCGCCGCCCAGCTTTTCCATTATTATCTGCACATTCAGCTCCCCGATGGAGCGGGCCGAGGCAAAAGAGCCGCCCTTACCGTCTGGCGCGACCACGACAGATGCCTCCACCCCGGCGATGTTCAAAAGCTCGTCCGCCGCCTGGGCCGCCACAACTCTTGTCTGCGGCTCCTTCGGTGCCGCGATAGCGACCTTTCTGTAAAGCTCGGCCGCCTGAAGCACCTTGTATCTGGCGACTGTCGCGTCCATATCCATCTGAAAGAGCTTTTTGACCTCTGTGGTGTCCGCTCCGGCCCGGCGCAGGAACGCCGCCGCGTCAAAGGTGCGCTCACCCGTGCGCAAAGCGAAGCTCTTGGTGTCGAGCACTATGCCGCTGAGCATCGCCTCCGCCTCGCAGCGCATAAGGTCTGTCTGCTCCGCGACCTCCTGCAAAACCTCCGCCACAAGCTCACTGGCGGATGATGCGTAGGGCTCGATAAAGCCCAGGGCCGCGTTTTGTATATACGTCGCCGCAACGCGGTGGTGGTCAACGACCGCAACACGGTTGCAGGCGGCAAGCAGATCCGCGTCCTCAACCTGCTCGGGGCGGCTCGTGTCCACAACGACAAGCAGCGTGCGCCCGTCAGCCCGGAGCAGCGCCTCCTGCGGGGTAATGAATGCGTCCTTATATTCCGGCTCCCGGCGCATACGCTCCACGAGCGAGTTTGCCGAGCCGCGGTTCGCGTCAATGACGATGGAGTATTTCACCCCGCACTTTCTCGCGAGGCAGCATATTCCGACGGCTGCGCCCACGCAGTCAAGGTCTGCAAACTTGTGCCCCATGACCATTATCCTGGACGAATCGCGCACAAGCTCAGTGAGAGTGTTCGCCATAACGCGGGAGCGGACCTTGGTGCGCTTTTCGACCTCAAAGCCCCTGCCGCCGATAAACTCAAAGCTCAGCTTGTTTTTGATGACCGCCTGGTCGCCGCCTCTTGAAAGGGCAAGCTCAATGGCCATGTCCGCAAACTGGAGCCCCTCCGTCAGCGTCTCTCCGTCCTCGCCAAGGCCGATGCTTATTGACGCCTCGATCCCCGTGGGGCTTACGACCTGGTGCATATCCTTTATGACGGAAAACTTATCCTGCTTCATGGCATCCACCGCGCGCTTTTCAAACAGGGCAATGTACCTGTCCCTGTCATAGCGGCGGAAGAAGCCCTTGTAATTATCGCTCCACTGCTGGAGTCTGTCCTCCACAGCCTCGCGGATATCGTTTTTGACCTTGTCGGGCTGGTTGCGCATAAGCTCATCGAGATTGTCAAAGGCGATTATGGCCGGAATCGGGCGGGAGCTTTCATATTCGATGCGGATATCCTCATATTCTGTAACATCGACCCAATAGGTTATGCCCATAAAGGCGCTGTCCTTATCCGCGTCCCTTGAGCGGATAAGGTTTCCGTGCAGGCGGAACTTTTTCCCGTTTATCTCGATAAGCCCGGGGTAGAGATCCTTGCCCTCCATGAGCCACTTGCCCGAAAAATCAGGCACCACGTCCGTTATGTGCGCGTCAAGCCGCGCGGCCTTGGCGGTGCACAGGTCAAAAAACATCTCATTGCCCCAGATGATGCGCGAATCGTCCAGCCGGAAAACCGCTATCGGCAGCGGGAAATTCATCAGGGTGTTGTTTTTCGCGTTTTCCGTGTCGTAGGTGACGGACTCTATATACGCCGCGAGCCGCTTCTCGTTCTGGCTGCGGACGATTAGCGTGTAGATTACAAGCAGCAGAATAATAAGCCCCTCGGCGGCGGCAAGATAATACTGCCTGAACACAAGCGTGGCCACGGCAAAAAGCACAAGGAAGAACAGATGCAGCCGCACTCCCGGCTCCACCAGTCTTTTAATGTTCTTATTCAGCTTCATTGCCAAGTACCTCCTGCTGAAAATCCAAAATACCCCATTTTTGATATTTCATTATACCAAAACTCCCCCCGTATTACAACAAATAATTTAGCTTTTCAGGCAGATAATAGAAGCATGTTAAACTTTGAGGTGAAAGCATGAAAGCTGTGATAATGGCGGGCGGCGAGGGCACGCGCCTTAAAGCCGTGACCGGTGAGCTGCCAAAGCCCCTTGTGCCGATGCTGGGCAGACCCCTGATGGAGCATATCATCCTGCTGCTCAGGGAAAACGGCTTTACGGATATCTGCGCGGCGGTCAAATACCGCGCCCAGGATATCATCGACTGCTTCGGTGATGGCAGCCGCCTCGGCGTAAAGCTCCAGTACCGGATCGAGCAGGAGCCGCTCGGCACCGCGGGCGGCGTCAAAAACTGCGCGGATTTTTACGGCGATGAGGATTTTCTTGTCATCAGCGGGGACGCGGCCTGTGATTTTGACCTCAAAGCGCTGATGCGGGCCCATAAACAGCGCCGCGCCGCAGTGACCCTGGCGCTCTACCGCCACCCGGAGCCCTTGAGCTACGGCCTTGCCGTCACCGATGCTGAGGACAGGATCCGCGCCTTTATAGAAAAGCCCGCCTGGGGCCGGGTCGTCACCGACCTTGTCAACACCGGGATATACATTCTCTCTCCCAGGGCTATGGAAAAGGTTCCGTGCGGGCAGCGCTTTGACTTTGCCAAGGATTTGTTTCCCCTGCTGCTGCGGGAGGACGCGCCGCTTGTCGGCCTGCCGATGGAGGGCTACTGGTGCGACGTGGGCAGCCCCCTGTCCTACTATAAATGCTGCGTTGACGCGCTGGAGGGCAGGCTCAAAATCGACCTGCCCTCCCAGTTCTCTCCCGCTCGGGCCGGTGATGACGCAAAGCCCGAGCAGCAGGCCGATGCCGAGCAGCTCTGCTCCTGCCGCAGCCGCGCGGAGCTTATGGGCGCGCTGTCAGAGCTGGTTCTGGACATGGGCGCGGACTATGCCGACGGCATACAGCTTGTCGGGCGAAATTACAAGCTGCGCATCGCGCCCCGGGCCGACGTCTCCGCCATACGCATCGCCGTGTCCTCCCCCGACGCGGAATTTGCAAAAGAGCTCGCCCTCTCAGCCAAAGAAGTTGCCCAGGCGCTGGATCTATAAGCCCTTGCAATGGCCTCCTGTTTTTGGTAAAATATCAAAAAAGCAGGAGGTGCGCTATGAATATTGAATCAACGATAAAAAATCTTGAGCTGCGCGGCTTCACCGTGAAGCATTTTGCCACCGGTGCTGAGGCCGCGGACTATCTCTGCTCCGAGATAAAGAACACCGAAGTCGGCATAGGCGGCAGCAAGACCGCCGACCAGCTCGGCCTTTATGAAAAGCTGGGCGAGAACAACACCGTGTACTGGCACTGGAAGGTCCCCGGCGCGGAGACTCTTGAAAAGGCAAACGCCGCCCCGGTGTACATCAGCAGCGCCAACGCCATCGCCGCAACGGGTGAGATTCTGAACATTGACGGCCGCGGCAACCGCCTCGCCGCGCAAGTTTTCGGCGATAAGCGTCTCTTTATCGTGGCGGGCACGAATAAGATCTGCCCCGATTTTCACTCTGCCCTTGACCGCGCGCGCAATGTTGCCGCGACGCAGAATAACCTCCGCTTTGATAACAACAACCCCTGCCGCATCGACGGCAAGTGCCATGACTGCCGTATGCCCTCGCGCATCTGCAACGCCCTGCTTGTCCACTGGGGCCCCATGATGGGCATGACGACGCAGGTCATATTGATAGACGAAGAGCTTGGAATGTGAGGTAAAAAGCCATGGTAAGACGCGAAAACGAGAGAAGCCTTGTAGTCAAGCAGATGTTCAATGGTCAGGGTCAGGCGAAGCTGCACAATATCCGCGAGGGCTCGGATGAGCTTTACGGCAAGGGCCGCGTTTTCAGCCACCTGTATCTGGATAAGGACTGCGAGGTTGGCTGGCATATCCACAATGGCGATGGCGAGGTGTATTACATCCTCAAGGGCGAGGGTGAATATAACGACAACGGCACCGTTGTCACCGTCCGCCCCGGTGATGTCACCTTTGTGGACGACGGCGAGGGGCACAGCCTCATCAACCGGCGCGATGAAACGCTCGAGGCCATCGCCCTCGTGCTGTATAAATAAACGAAACTGTCGCGGCGCAATTTGCGCCGCGACTTATGATATATCGCTATGGCAAAATATGATGATTATTCCTCACATTTGCGCAGCAAATATATCATATCGAAGATATATCATTCATTCCGCAGGAATGAACATCATTCTCAAAGGAGGCCGCCATGGGCAGTGCACATCTCTCCCTCAACCGGGACGCGATAAAATACATAGCCATGTTCACCATGCTCCTAAACCACATCGGCAGCATTTTTCTGCCCGTTGGCAGCGTTCTGTGGCTGATTTTTATTAACATCGGCTACTTTACCGCCATCACCATGTGCTATTTTCTTGTTGAGGGCTATGGCTATACCCGCTCCAAAAAGCGCTACGCCCTGCGCCTTGCGCTCTTTGCCCTTATATCGCAGCTGCCGTATGACCTCGCGTTCTCTCGCGGGAGCGCTCTGCGCTTTACGGGCTTTAACATGCTCTTCACGCTGCTGCTGTGCTTTTTTATAATCCTTGCGCTTGAAAAGCTCAAAGGTCCGGTGCTGAAAATCTCCGCCGTGGCGGGGCTCACGCTCCTGTCCATGTTTTCCGACTGGGGCGTTTTAGCGCCGATGTTCACGGTGCTTTTCGTCTGGGCAAGGGGCGATAAGCAGCGCTTAAAGCTCAGCTTTGTCATCTCCGCGCTGTTTTTCGGTCTGTACCAGTTCATGGGCCTTTCCGCCGCCCTGCCGATGGGCAAAAACATCGTCAACGCTCTCGCGGGTATGCTTGGCATCGCCTTCTCGGGTCTATGTATCGTGTGCCTCTATAACGGCCAGCGCGCCCAGCGTGGCCAGGCCTTTTCCAAATGGTTTTTCTACATCTTTTACCCCGCCCATCTGCTGCTTCTTGGGCTTATCCGGATATTGTAAAGCAAGAATCTCCACACCATTGGCGTGGAGATTCTTGCTTTATTACGCTGGCAGATAATTGAGCGGATTCACGCCCGCGCCGTCTACTGTGATGGCAAAGTGCAAATGCTCCTCCTGGCTCACCTCGCAGATGGCGCTGCTGCCGACTGTGCCGATGGGCGTGCCGGGCTCAACCCAGTCGCCCACGGCGACAGATACCGCCGGGTCAAGGTTTGCGTATACGGTGCGGCCCCCGTCGCCGTGGCTGACGGTGATGACCGTGCCCATAAGCTCATCGTTCTCGACGCTCTCAACCGAGCCCGCGTGGGCGGCGATGACCGCCGTGCCGATCGGGGCGAGAATGTCAATGCCGTTGTGGGTGCGCCAGTCCTTCATGGTGTTGTCATAGCTCAGCCTGCTCAAATCGTGGCTGCGGCTGACCTCACCCGTGACGGGCCAGGTATAGAGTGGCGCGGCCACCTCCATGGTGTCTCCCTCGCGCCAGACCTTGCTCGCGTCCTCGTCAATAGCGGCGGAGCCCTCCGTCTGGTTAAGGCCCTCGTCGCTGACGCTGGGGGCCGTCTCCTCGCCCTGCTCCTGAAGAACGGGCTCCGTCTCCGCGGAGGGGACGATAATGGTCTCCACCCGCCTGTTCTCCATGCGTACGGAGCTCACGTTTTTCTCGTCTGCCATAGTCTCGTTCCCTGCCGCCATGACCCAGGCGGAAACGCCGATAACCGCGGCGCACAGGAAAAGGACTATGTAGAAGCCCTTTCCGTTGAAAAATCCTTCCAGCTTCCTGCCGGAACTGTTGCTGTTCATAGAATAAACCTCCGTTTGCTGTAATAGGTGATTGCTTAGGTTCTGTGCCTATTCTTTCCTGCAAACGGAGGTTTTATACATCTATGCCAATTTTTATTTGATGGAGAAGAACGCCTCTCTGCCGGGATACTGCGCCGCGTCAAAAAGCTCCTCCTCGATGCGCAGCAGCTGGTTATACTTTGCCACGCGGTCAGTTCTGGAGGGCGCGCCGGTCTTTATCTGCCCTGCATTGACCGCGACGGATATATCGGCAATGGTGGTGTCCTCCGTCTCGCCGGAGCGGTGGGAGACGACCGCCGTCCAGCCCGCGCGGTGGGCCATCTGAATGGCGTCCAGCGTCTCGGTCAGGGTGCCTATCTGGTTGAGCTTAATGAGCACGGAGTTTGCGGCCTTGAGCTCGATGCCCTTCTTTATGCGCTCGGTGTTGGTGACAAACAGATCGTCGCCCACTATCTGTATGCGGCTGCCAAGGCGCCTGGTCATGAGCTGCCAGCCCTCCCAGTCGTTCTCGCCCATGCCGTCCTCAATGGAAATAATGGGGTACTTGTTGACAAAATCCTCCCACATATCGACCATCTGCTCGCTGGTCATGACCGTGCCGCGCTTGGGCAGGTGGTAGCACCTGTCGCTCTCGTCGTACCAATCGCTCACTGCGCCGTCAATGGCTATCATAAAGTCCTCGCCGGGAGTGTAGCCCGCCTTCTCCATCGCCGCGACCAGTGCCTTGAGCGCGTCCTCGTCGCTGTCAAGGTTGGGGGCATATCCGCCCTCATCACCCACGCCGGAGGCGGGGACGACCTTCTTCAGCGCATGGAAAACCTCCGCGCACATACGCAGCGCCTCGCGGAAATTCTCCGCGCCAACGGGCATAATCATAAACTCCTGAATGTCCACATTGGAGCCGGTGGCGTGCGCGCCGCCGTTGAGGACGTTCATCATCGGCACGGGCAGGGTCTTGGCGTTAACGCCGCCGATATAGTTATAAAGCCCGGTGCCAACGGCCTCAGCCGCCGCCTTCGCGCAGGCGAGAGACACGCCCAGAATGGCATTCGCACCAAGGCGGGTCTTGTTGGGCGTCCCGTCAATCTCGATGAGCATCTTGTCAATGGAGGTCTGGTCAAGCACATTGAACCCCACCAGCGCCTCGGCAAGCTCTCTGTTCACGTTCTCAACCGCGAGCATAACGCCCTTGCCGTTATAACGGGACATGTCCCCGTCGCGCAGCTCGCAGGCCTCGTACATGCCGGTGGACGCGCCGGAGGGCACAGCCGCTCTGCCGATGATGCCGTTATCCAGCGTCACCTCCACCTCAACGGTGGGATTGCCGCGGGAATCGAGAATCTCCCGCGCCATAACATCAACTATCTCAAAATACTGCTTCATATTAGAATCCTCCTTTTGCTAAACACAGTCTAAGGAATTATAACCTAAAATAGAGAAAAAATAAAGAAAAAGTTCCCGCTATCTTTTGAACGAAATCTCGCTGGATAATACTTCAGCCGCTTCCGCATAGCGTGATTGATACGACAGCACCTTATACTATAATCAACGCGATAAACTGGAAGTTGTAAACCTCTGCGCCGCAGCATCTTGGCGCCCCCTACGGGGGAGCTGTCTTGCTGCGAAGCGCCAAGACTGAAGAGGGGACTCTCTAAGTAAACCGCCCCCTATCGGCGCTGCGCGCCACTTCCCCCAATGGGGGAAGCAAGTAGGTGCGGTGCAAATTCAGCGCTTTCACCTAAATTTGCGCAATCCAAAGGCTCCACTG
>URPA01000059.1 GCA_900549545.1 uncultured Eubacteriales bacterium | reverse complement strand
GAGCATAGCGGCAGTTTTCCGCCTTTGGCGGGAAACAGAGCGGTGCGAGCCTGTTTTTACAAGACAACAAATATTTCAGAAAGGAAAAGAGCAGACTACCGTTCCATCCGCTTCCCCATCTCGCCCGCAGGCGACCACACAAAATTGAAGCCATTGGCTTCAATTTTGAAAGGAAGAACGGGGGAGCATAGCGGCAGTTTTCCGCCTTTGGCGGGAAACAGAGCGGTGCGAGCCTGTTCTGACGCCATGAGACTTGACAAATACTTAAAGGTGTCCCGCCTGATAAAGCGGCGCACCATTGCAAACGAGGCCTGCGACAAGGAGCGCGTGAGCGTTAACGGCAGGCAGGTAAAGGCAAGCTATCAGGTGAAGGTGGGCGATATCATAGAGGTCGCCTTCGGCACCCGCAGCCTGAAGGTGGAGGTCACGGAGATAAACGAGAACGCCAACAAGGCCTCCGCCCCCGCCATGTATAAGGAAATTGAATAAAAAACCAGCCCGTGTAAAATACACGGGCCGTTTTTATATTTAGATCAGATACTTTTTAACATCCTCAGGGGCGGTGGAGACATCAGCGGAGATGCTGATAACAAAATCTATCTTCTCATCCTCCGCGAACTTGGAAAGCCATGCGATGAAAGCGCTGAGCTCTTCGGGAGAGGTGTCATTCACGAGTTTGTAGAAATTATCAATAAAGAAGTGGGTAATGTCATAATTTCCGGCGTGGACGCCGCAAATAAGACCCTTGAGAAATTCATAACTGCCAACGTCATAAGTCCCGGCCTCGATAAGGCGGGCCTGATACGGGATATCAAAAGTGAGCTTGCGCTCCTTCTCGATGCACACAACATCGCCGGTTTCCTGATTAACAGCGTCGCGGACCATGTCCACCAGGCGCTTGGTCTTGCCGGAGCCCTTGAGCCCCATGATGATCTTTACCAAATAGACCACACTCCTTTTGTATTTTTGCAGCAGATACCCTGTTAAGTAAACATCGTTTACCTGAGCATCCTCGTGTACAGATTAACATTTTTTTCGGAAAGGTGCAATAGGCAGTTGTGTAAAAAAAGTATAAACTGCTCCCAAACTGTTTTTTCATTGCAGTGTGCAGTAAATAAACTTGAAAATATCCGGTCCTTTTTGACACTATTGAACAAAATGACTGTTGAATGTTCGCCTCATGTGTGATAATATTTTATCGAGTAAATTCCCGGTATATGCCCTGCTGGTTTGCATCAGGGCGCAAAATGATTTGTAAAGAGGTGTATTGCTTGAAAGATCTAAAGCATCTGATCTATTTCGAGAATCTGCTTCAGGACGCCCAGAATGAGCTGGTCGACAAGGCTGTGGCGGAAGGCAAGCACGCGTTGGGGTATAACTGCTACTATATCCCCGAGGTTCTGCTTAACCTGCCCGGCTGCTTCTCCAGCCGTCTGCGCGCGCCCCGCTGCAGTTCTACGGATGTGGCGAACTACTACATGACCAACCGCGTCTGCCCCTATGTCCGCTCCATTCTTGAGCGCGGCATCGAAGGCGGATACAACTATCTGGAGGCTCTGTTCGGCGCGGAGAGCTGCGCCGCTATGGAGCGTATGGAGGAGCACTTCTTCCTGGTTGACGGTATCGTCAAGAACGACAAGTTCTTTGTCACTCAGATCGATCCCCCCATTCAGGGCGACCGCATAGGCCTTGACTACTATAAGGCTCAGCTTATGCTCAAGGTCGTTGAGCCGCTGCGCGATAAGCTCGGCGTGGATGTCTCCGAGGAGGCCATGCGCGAGGCGGTCGAGCAGCACAATGAGCTCTGCCGCATTATCACCGAGATAGGTGACTTCCGCAAGCTCGACAATCCCCCCATCACCGGCTATGAGTTTCATGTGATCCAGCTGGTAAGTCAGGTCTGCCCCCACTATCTTATCCTGCCCTACCTGAGAGAGACACTGGAGGAGCTCAAGACCCGCGAGCCGGAGGAGAAGTTCCCCTTCCGCGCGAGAGTTGCCCTTGTCGGCTCCGAGATCGACGATCCCGAGTTTACAAAGCTCATCGAGACCTGCGGCGCGATGGTCGTTGCAGACCGCTACTGCTTCGGAAGCCTCCCCAGCAGGGAAGAGATAGAGATCAAGCCCAATGAGACCGCGTTTGACGCGATATGCCGCCACTATCTGCACTGGAACCAGTGCGCCCGCTTCATGGACGGCATGAAGATCGACCAGCGCCACCACGAGACCGAGCGCCTTGTCAAGGAGTACAAGGCGGACGGCGTTATCTATGAGAACATGAAGTTCTGTGAGTTCTGGAGCTATGAAAAGGTTCTCGCGTCCTACATATTCGTAAACGAGCTGAACATCCCCTGCTGCACCATCGAGAAGGAATACGCCCTCGGCGCGGCCGGTCAGCTCCGCACCCGTTTCCAGGCCTTTATTGAGTCTCTGGAGATCAAGAACATTCAGGGGGGTAAAGTGTAATGAAATTGACTGACAAGCTCATTGCTTCCATCGACAAGAAGCTCGAACGCTTCGACCCCATTTGGCAGGCCGAGAACGGCGTCGGCGGCCAGCGCAGCCGTTATTACGACAAGACCGGCATCGCCAAATACCGCGAGTGGCGCGGCGTGAAGGACACCCTGTTTGATTATGGCCAGTGGCTCAAAAACCTCGGCTCTATGGCGCTTATGGTCGGCTCTGCCCCCGTCGCCTGCCTCAAGGGTTTCTGGGAGTACCGCTGGATGGGCTCTTATCTGGGCACCTTCTGCTTCATCGACCGTCTGTTTGAGGGCTATCGCGGCTACGAGCTGCGCATCGCCCACCTGCATATGCACGCCATCGTCCAGAGCCTTACCAAGAAGATAGCTCTCGTTCTCAATAACGATGAGCGCTTTGGCGGCGGCCCGCTGAGCGATAAGCTCGTCCCCATGGACGAGGTTCTGCCCCCGCTGTTTATGAAGGGCTTCAAGGACCTTATCCCCATCCCGCTCCAGACCCTGCCCGAGTTCATCATCTGCGATATTGACCAGCATATCGAGCCTTATTACATCGATGTGGCCGAGGCCTACGGTCTGCCCGCCGATGTCTGCTCCCGCTGCGCGGCTGAGACCGGCGTCGCTATTGACGATGCCTTCCCCATTTTTGGAAGAGGCTTTCTCACCACCAATATGCCCTGCAACGCCTCCGAAGCGACCTCTATGTTCCAGCGCCGCCGCCTGAAAGTGCCTGATCAGCCCGTCACCATGGCCATGATCCACAATGAGCCGGGCGCGCATCCCTACTCCACTGCTGAGCTTAAAAAGGCCATCGCCTTTATCGAGGAGCAGTACGGCGTGACCTATGACTGGGATGAGCTCTTCAAGTATGCCAAGGAGATGAACGAGCAGAACACCATCGAGCTTGAGAAGTGGGATTACTTCAAGACTCCCTACTCCGCGCTCGTCGGCATTGCCGAGACTCTGTACAGGCTTTATTCATGGGCTTCCGTCAACGGTCAGGAGCATTACTTCACCAAGGTCGACCGCAAGGTCATCAAGATCATGCGCAAGGCTTATGAGGAGCGGTATGAGCCTTTCAAGGGCAAGACCCGCCACCGCGCCTTCCTGTGGGGACCCTCAGCCGTGTATTATACCGACTTCCCCACCTGGATTCAGAACTGCTGGGGCATCAATATCGTGCTGAATATGGACTCCACCATGGGCCACAACATGATCAGCACCGACGATCCCGAGCAGGCCATAAAGGATCTGGCGATCTTCTCCGAGAAGGCCGTTATGCGCCACCACGCAGTCGGCGGCTGGGACAATGTCAACGCCGTCTGGGAGTGGGCCAAGAACTTCAACTGCGACATGGTCCTCTGCAACGACAACATCGCCTGCAAGGGTATGCTGGGTGTCCACGCGCTGCTTGAGGAGCAGGCGAGGGATCTGGGCTTCCACTTCATCTTCATCGAGCATGACCTTGAGGATGCCCGTACCGTCTCCCGTCAGGATATGAGAAACTGTGTGAACAAGTACATGTCCGTCGTCCTCAATGAGACTCCGCTTGATCCCACCATCGTCGAGTTTGACGATTCGCAGGCATACTAATGGCAGGAGGAGAATGATATGAAGAAATTTCTCAAGGTTCTTTTCAAGGTGCTGGGTAAGGTGACGGTTATCGGCCTCATCGCCTTTGTCGCCACCTTCGCGCTGTATATGTTCAACGGCGAGAACAAGCTCATCTACTATGTGATTCGCCCCTTCCTGAACAAGCACTATGACTCTCAGGTGAGAGACAGAAAAATCTAAGCTATGCACCAACACCCCTTTCCGCTTTGCGGAAAGGGGTGTTTTGGCGTATATGCTGCTGCCGAATGTTTTGCGCACTGCTCGACAAATCGGGAGTTGTAGGTCTTTGCATCGCACCATCTTGGCGCCCCTACGGGGGAGCTGTCTTGCTGCATAGCGGCAAGACTGAGGGGGGCTCTCTAAGTAAACCGCCCCCTATCGGCTCGCAAGCTCGCCACTTCCCCCAAAGGGGGAAGCAAGGTTAGTGCGGTGCAAGTTTAGCGCTTTCTCCTAAATTTGCGTAATCCAAAGGCTCCACTGCGTAAGGGGAGCTGTCAGCCGAACAGGCTGACTGAGGGGTCGTTGCCAGTGTTGCGAGTAGCTTCATTGCTCAAATATCACACGTTTACAATCCCTCAGTCACGGCTACGCCGTGCCAGCTCCCTTTACACAAGGGAGCCAAGGAAATTGGCAAAAGACGGGAGACGTAACCGCCAACTTCAGGTTTATCGAATAGACTCAATGGGCCATAAATGTCGGTGCGGAGATTATAAAAAGGGGCTGCTGCAAAACTCATACATTTTGCAGCAGCCCCTTTATAAAATTATCACATTTCAGGGTAGAGCGGAAACCTGTTGCACAGGGCGATGGTCTTCTCCTTTGCTGCGGGGACGGCTTCCTCCCCGCGCTCGACGATATCGGCAATCATGCCGGCAACCTCGGTCATTTCCTGCTCCTTCATGCCGCGCGTCGTGGCGGCAGGAGAGCCGAAGCGCATTCCGCTTGTGAGCTTGACGGATTGGGTGTCAAAGGGGATGGTGTTCTTGTTGGCGGTGATGTTGGCGCTGTCAAGCAGCTCCTGCACCTCCATGCCGGTTCTGCCCTTGCTCATCACGTCGCAGAGCATCAGGTGGTTGTCCGTTCCGCCGGAGACAAGGCGCAGGCCCGCGTCGGTCAGGCCCTTGGCGAGGGCAGCGGCGTTTTTCACAACCTGCTGCTGGTAGGCCTTGAAGTCCTCCCCCATCGCCTCCTTGAAGCAGATGGCCTTGGCGGCGATAATGTGCATCAGCGGGCCGCCCTGTGTGCCGGGGAAGACGGCGCTGTCGATTTTCTTTTTGAGCTCCTCCTTGCAGAGGATGAGCGCGCCGCGCGGGCCGCGCAGGGTCTTGTGCGTGGTGGTGGTGACGATATGGGCATAGGGCACGGGGCTCGGGTGAACGCCGGCGGCGACAAGGCCCGCGATATGCGCCATGTCAACCATAAGGTACGCGCCGACCTCGTCGGCGATCTCTCTCATACGCTTGAAGTCAATAAATCTGGGATAGGCGCTCGCCCCGGCGATGATTATCTTGGGCCTGCACTCCTCCGCGCGCTCCAAAACCTTGTCATAGTCTATGCGCTCCGTCTCCGGGTCAACGCCATAGAAGCAGGCATTAAAATACTTGCCGGAGATGGAGGCCTTTGACCCGTGGGTCAGGTGCCCGCCATGGCTCAGGTCCATGCCGAGAATAGTATCCCCCGGGCGGAGCAGCGCCAGATACACGGCGGTGTTGGCCTGGGAGCCGGAGTGCGGCTGGACATTGGCGTGCTCCGCGCCGAAGAGCTTTTTCGCCCGCTCGATGGCAAGGGTCTCTACCTCGTCCACATACTGGCAGCCGCCGTAATACCGCGCGCCGGGGTAGCCCTCGGCGTATTTATTGGTCAGATGGCTGCCCATGGCCTGCATGACGGCGGGACTTACAAAGTTTTCCGAGGCAATAAGCTCGATATGGTCGCGCTGGCGCTGAAGCTCCAGCATCATGGAATCGTATACCTCTTTGTCCTGCTGTCTGATTATATCATAGCTCATTTTTAGTGCCTCTCTTTTTGTGTTGTGGTTTAGCGGCTCAAGCCGACTGGAGATATTATATCATCAACAAGGCTTGAAGGTCAACGGCATATGTGCTAAAATACATTCCATAAAACAAATACATATAAGGAAGTATATCCATGAAAAAGGTAATTAAAATAGTTCTCTGGGTGCTGCTGGTTATAGTTATCCTCGCCGCGGCGCTTATCGCGTGGCTGAGCATCTCGGAGTATAAGCCCGCCCCGGTGGAGGCGCTTGAGATCTCCGGCACAGGCGGCGAGGCGATTGACGCCGAAGAGCCGCTTGAGGTGCTCAGCTGGAACATCGGCTATGCCGGGCTTGGCGAGGGCTCGGATTTCTTTATGGACGGCGGCAAAGATGTCAAATCCGCCGACCGGGCAACCGTTGAGAAATACCTCGCCGGGATAAAGGACTACATCGCCTCTGACCCCGCCGACCTTATTATGCTTCAGGAGGTGGATGTAAACTCCGCCCGCACCTACGGCATAAACGAGGCCGAGTATCTCGCCGGGGCAAACTCCGTCCACGCGCTAAACTACTCCTGCCCCTTTGTGCCCTTCCCCATGCCGCCCATGGGCAGGATAAACAGCGGCATCTTCACCACCACGGACTACGCCATTGACAGCGCCGAGCGCGTTGCCCTGCCCTGCCCCTTCTCATGGCCTGTCAGCACAGCCAACCTCAAGCGCTGCCTGCTGGTGAGCTATCTGCCCATTGAGGGCAGCGACAAGCAGCTTGTGCTTGTAAACCTCCACCTTGAGGCCTATGACGACGGTGAGGGCAAAATTGCCCAGACCAACCAGCTCAAGGAGTTTATCTCCGCCGAGTATGAAAAGGGCAACTATGTTATCGCCGGTGGCGATTTTAATCAGACCTTCCCCGGAAGCCTTAACACCTATCCCATTATCAATCCCGAGCTGTGGACGCCCGGTGTGCTGGATAATTCCCTGCTGCCGGAGGGCTGGAGCTTCGTGTATGACACCCGCGTGCCCACCTGCCGCCTGCTCAACCAGCCCTATGACCCCAGCGATGTGGAGCACACGCAGCACTATGTCATTGATGGCTTCATCATCTCCCCGAATGTGGAGCTTAACAACATTGAGAGCATCGACCTCGGCTTTGAAAACTCCGACCATAACCCGGTCCGCATGACCGTTACGCTCAAGGGCGAATAAAACGCAACACGCCAAGTGCCTACCGGCGCTTGGCGTGTTAAACCGTCACGAAGTGACACCACAATTATTCATTTTTCACTATTCATCATTCATTATTCATTACAAAAGCCGCCCTTTAAGGGCGTTGCCATAAGAAAACATGAGAAAACCCAGTAAAATCAATGTTTTTTAAGGGCAGCGGAAAACGGGGCGGCGCAAACAAGTGAACAACAGCACAGAAAGCGGGCGATGTCAGCAAGACACCGCCCGTTTCTGCGCCCCGGCGAACGCCGCAGATTTTGAAAAAAGTCTGCGGCGTTTTTTCATGTCCAGATACCGAAAGGAGCGGAAAGCCATGCCAGTATTCCGCGTGGAGAGGAACAAGGGCTACACGGTCATGTCCAACTACCACCTGCGGGACAAGTCCCTGTCCCTGAAAGCCAAGGGCCTGCTGTCGCAGATTTTGTCACTCCCGGAAGATTGGGACTATACCCTGTCCGGCCTGTGCTACATCAACCGGGAGAGCAAGGACGCTATTCGTTCCGCTGTCAATGAATTGGAGCGGGCCGGGTATATCGAGCGCCACCAGACCACGGACGAGGGCGGCAAGTTCAGCAGCAACGAGTACATCATCCACGAACAGCCTGTTTCTTTGCCGCCGTCGTTGGATAAACCGTCGTCGGAAAACCCGACAACGGAAAAACCGCCGTCGGAAAATCCAACGCAATTAAATAAAGATAGAGTAACTAAAGACCAATCTATTACCGACCGATCAATTACCCATTCCTTTCCCTCCCTTTCACCCCCTCCCGCTGGGACGGCTGGGGCTGTTGCGGCTTCGCCGCCGGAAAGGAACGGAACGGAAGCGGCCACGCAGAGCGCCGTTGAGATTTATCGGGACATCATCAAGGAGAATATCGAGTACGACCACCTCCTGCGCTACTCGCAGATCGACCCGGAGGAATTGGACGGCATCGTGGAGCTGTTGGTGGAAACCGTCTGCACGGCCCGCAAGACAATCCGGGTGGCCGGTGACGACTACCCCGCCGAGCTGGTAAAGGCCAAGCTGCTGAAACTAAACAGCGGGCATATTGAGTTCGTCATGGACTGTATGCGGCAGAACACCACGAAAATCCGCAACATCAAGAAATACCTGCTGGCGGTGCTGTTCAACGCCCCCAGCACAATGGGAAGCTACTATACCGCCCTCGTCGCCCACGATATGGCGGAGGGTAAATGGGAACCCACCAAAATCGAATGATTTTGGTGGGAGAGGAGGAGCAAGGGAGTGGGCGCAGTTTTCGCCGCAAGGCGGAAACGGAGCTTAACGGACTTTGCGACGACGAGAAAGGAGGCCCCGAATATGAAACAGGGAGCATTGATCTTCGACGAGCGGACAGACCGCTACGACATCCGCTTTGACCTGGCCGACTACTATGGCGGCTTGCACTGTGGACAGTGCTTCGACGTGATGGTGGGAGGCCGCTGGAAGCCCACCCGGATTGAGTACGCCGCCGACTGGTATCTGGTGGGCATCCGGGCCGACGACCTGAACGGTCTGCGGGTGCGTATCTGATGCGGATTTACCTGCGGCGGCTGGTAGTACCGCCTTAGTTTTTATCCCCGACTTCTGGCAAAGGAGGTATGACACTTGCAGGAGGAAGTCACTCAAAAGACCATCGCGTTATCCATGAAAACCGGGAAGCTGACGGCCCAAGTGCTGCAAATGGCCTTGAAAAAGTATTTGGAGGCCCGGAAGCACGGCCCCAAGCTCCACCACGGCCAACAGAGTTTGAAGCAGTTGAAGCAGCATGGGGCGGCGCTGTCCAACATTGAGATCACCGACGCCAACATCGCCGCTTTCAAGCCCTGCGCCAAGAAATACGGTGTGGACTTCACCTTGCGAAAGGACAAGACCACCCAGCCGCCCCACTACATCGTCATTTTCAAGAGCCGGGACGCAGACAATCTGGAACAGGCTTTCAAGGAGTTCACCGCCAAGAAGCTGTCGCGGGAGGCCAAGCCCTCCATCCGCAAGGCGCTGTCCGTCCTGCGGGAAGCGGCGGGCCGGAACGTCCAGAGGGCCAAGGAGAAGATCAGGGAAAGGGGGATGGAGCGGTGAAGCCTGACCTGAAAAAGCTGATAATCACCAACCTGCCCTATCTGTTGTTCGTGTGGCTGTTCGGCAAGCTGGGCGAGGCTTACCGGCTGGCGGCGGGGGCCGACCTGACCCAAAAGATGCTGCACTTCATGGACAGCCTGGCGGCGGTATTTGCCAACGGCCTGCCCAGCTTCCACCCCTTTGACCTGTGTATCGGCATAGCGGGCGCGGTGCTGGTGCGGCTGGCGGTGTACCTGAAAGGCAAGAACGCCAAGAAATACCGCCACGGCATGGAGTACGGTTCGGCAAGATGGGGTGGGCCAAAGGATATAGCCCCGTATATCGACCCCGTATTTGAAAATAACATCCTGCTCACGCAGACCGAACGGCTGACGATGAACGGCAGGCCCAAAGACCCCAAGACGGCCCGGAACAAAAATGTGCTGGTGATCGGCGGTTCCGGCAGCGGCAAAACGAGATTTTTTGTCAAGCCCAACCTCATGCAGATGCACAGCAGCTATTGCATCACTGACCCGAAAGGCAGCCTCTTGATCGAGGTGGGCCAGCTTTTGAGGCGGGGCGGCTATCGGATAAAAGTGCTGAATACCATCAATTTTTCCAAATCCATGCGGTATAACCCATTTGCCTACCTGCACAGTGAAAAGGACATCTTGAAGCTGGTAAACACCATCATTGCCAACACCAAGGGCGACGGGGAAAAATCCACGGAGGATTTTTGGGTGAAGTCCGAACGGCTTTTTTACACCGCCCTGATCGGCTACATCTGGTACGAGGCCCCGGAGGACGAAAAGAATTTCACCACCCTGCTTGAAATGATTAACGCTTCCGAGGCAAGGGAGGACGACGCCGAATTTCAAAGTCCCGTGGATGAAATGTTCGCCCGGCTTGCGGAAAAGGAGCCGGAGCATTTTGCCGTCCGGCAGTATCAAAAATTTCTGCTTTCCGCTGGCAAAACTCGTTCCTCGATCTTGATCTCCTGCGGGGCAAGGTTAGCGCCCTTTGACATCCGGGAAGTCCGTGAGCTGATGGAAACCGACGAAATGGAGCTGGACACCCTGGGCGACCGCAAAACGGCGCTGTTCCTGATTATGAGCGACACGGATACGACCTTTAATTTCATTCTGGCGATGCTGCAAAGCCAGCTTATCAATCTGCTGTGCGACCGGGCCGATGATGTGTACGGCGGGAGGCTTCCCGTCCATGTGCGGCTGATTTTGGACGAGTTCGCCAACATCGGGCAGATACCCAACTTTGACAAGCTGATCGCCACCATCCGAAGCCGGGAAATCTCGGCTTCTATTATTTTGCAAAGTCAATCGCAGTTGAAAAGCATCTACAAGGACGCCGCCGACATCATCAGCGACAACTGCGACTGTACTTTATTTTTGAGTGGGCGGGGAAAGAACGCCAAGGAAATTTCCGACGCACTGGGCCGGGAAACGATTGACAGCTACAACACGTCGGAGAACCGGGGCAGCCAGACCTCCCACGGACTGAATTATCAAAAATTGGGAAAGGAGCTGATGTCACAGGACGAAATCGCCGTGATGGACGGCGGAAAGTGTATTTTGCAGGTGCGGGGTGTGCGTCCCTTTTTCAGTGAGAAATACGACATCACCCGGCATCCGCAGTACAAATACCTCTCCGACGCCGACAAGAAGAACGCTTTTGACGTGGACAGGTATCTTGCCGCCATGCGCCGCAGGCAGCGGCAGGTGGTGACGCAGGAAGAAGTCTTTGACTTCTACGAAATCGACCTGGAAGAAGAAACCGGCGAAACCGACACCGCCGAGGAATAAGGCGGCAATCAAACAACAATATTTTTGAAATTATGGAGGTAAATTTATGGAGTTTTTTAACAGCGCAATCGACGTTTTGCAGACCCTTGTGGTCGCCCTGGGCGGCGGCCTGTGCGTGTGGGGCGGCATCAATCTCCTGGAGGGCTACGGGCAGGACAACCCTGGTTCCAATGCTCATGTACGGTAAGGAAGCAAGCAACCGAAAACAAGAGATAGACCGCCAG
>URPA01000058.1 GCA_900549545.1 uncultured Eubacteriales bacterium | reverse complement strand
AAATTCGTTCCTTCGGAACGAGTGAAATAGCTGCGCTATGAAATATTTGCTGCGCAAATGTGAACTATGCTTCGCATATTAAGGAACGAATTTTATTTCACATTTTGCCAAATGGCAAAATATTTCATAATCCGCAAGGATTATTTCATATTTCGTCAGCAATATATCATTACGGCAAATTCTTGATTTTCCGCCATTTGTGTGGTATAAATTAAATATATTTTGATTTTAAAAAAATTTTTTGGAGGGTTATGTATGCCGGATTATAAGGCTATGTATTATCACCTTGCAGGGCGTATGGTAACCACAATGGATGTGCTTGACGCCACGACCAAAGCTCTGGTTGAAATCACCGAGAGGCTGAAGCTGGCACAGCAAACCACCGAGGAAATGTTCATCTCCAGCGCTGACGATGATGAGGATAGTTCTGATAAAGAATAAAGAATAGCATTGATTTAAAAGCTGCCCCGCAGTTTAAAACTGCGGGGCAGCTTTTTGTTTTAGAAATGTAAATTGTCCATTTTGCGGTCAAATTTTATCCGGCCGCGCGCTATTCTTCAGTAAAAATATTCTTGATGATCACATCGTGGGGGTCTGTGCAAACAAGCTCCAACCGCTGCTCGGAAAAAGCCGCAAGCGCAATCTCCGCGTTAACGCAGCGCGGCAGAAAGCGGTCATAATAGCCCTTCCCCATCCCGAGGCGGTGCCCGGCGCTGTCAAACGCCGCGCAGGGGCAGATGACAAGGTCAATTTCCTCCGGCGGAATACTTTCGGACTGTTCGGGAATTGGAACGCAGATTCCATAAGAATCCTTTTCCCAGGCATCAGGCTGATTGGGGCGCAGCGCCAGCATCCGGCAGTTTTCTATGCAATAGGGATACAGGAGCACTTTGCCATCAAGGCGGGCAAAATTTTCCAGTGCGGCAAGCTTCGCCTCGCTGCGAAACGCCTTATAAATCATAATGGTTTTTGCCCTGAGGTAAAGCTCACTTTCGCGGATATGCTCACAGATGGCCGCGGATTTTTCCTGCCTGATTTGGGCCGGAATCGCGTCTCTTCTCTTCAGCACCTGCCTGCGCTGTTGTTTTTTTAAGCAGCCTGAAAACTCCGTGCGAATCTGCCCGGCCAAATAAAGGGAGCCAAACGCAATTACTGGTTCATTGCTCTGGAGGGCATGCAAAATACCCTCCTCTATGCTCGGGCAGCTCATAGCGGGGATTCCCCGCTCCCCGGCGAGCCGCGCAAGCTCATCCCCGGATAGGGCGCGGGGATTATCCGGCGTAAGGCAGACTATTTTCGCGGCAAAGGGCTCGATAAGGTCAAGCATTTGCCCGTAATCCTTGTCCTTCAGGACGCCCATCAGAAAAGTTATCTTATGCCCCGGCAGATAGTCGATTATGTTCTGCACCAGCGCCTGAGCGCACTGGGGATTATGCCCTCCGTCCAAAATAAACAGTGGCTCACGGCTGAGAATTTCAAACCGGGCAGGCCATTTAACATTGCGCAGGCCGTCATGGACGGCGGCTTCCGGTATTTCCCAGCCGCGTGCCCTCAGCGCGTCCACCGTTTCAAGCGCCACGGCGGCGTTGCGTATCTGGTGCGCGCCCAGCAGCGGCAGCTCATACAAAACGCCCTTACGGCTGAAGCGCTGGCCCGCAAGCCCGGCGCTGATTCCCTGAGCGTCTGACGCGGCGGAGATAAGATACTTAACCCCCTGCTCACCGCATATCTTTTTCAGCGTGCGCATTACCTCCGGGGCGCACTCATAGCACACGGCGGTGCAGCCGGGCTTGATGATGCCGCCCTTGGCCGAGGCTATCTCCTCCAGCGTGTTGCCCAGATACTCTGTATGCTCAAGGCCGATATTGGTTATTACCGCGGCCTCGGGGCTGTCAATCACATTGGTGCTGTCAAGCGCTCCGCCCATGCCGACCTCAAGCACAACGATATCGCAGCTCTGCTCGGCAAAAAACTGCATTGCGATAGCCGTTACAAGCTCAAACTGGCTGGGGTGGTCTGCCATGCTATCAGCAATTTCCCTGACCTGCTGCGTGATTCGGGCAAGGGCATCACCGGGTATGTTCTCCCCATTGACGCGGATACGCTCGCAAAATTCCTGAATATACGGGGAGGTGTAGAGCCCCGTCTTATATCCGGCGCAGCGCAGAATAGAATCCAGCATGGCGCAAGTGCTGCCCTTGCCGTTGCTCCCGGCCACATGGATGAATTTCAGCCGCTTCTGCGGGTCATCCATTGCGTGAAGCAGGGCGCGCACACGCTCAAGCCCGAGTCTGGACTTGCTCCAGGTAAAATCTTCAATATATGCTATCGCCTGCTCAAATGTCATGCGACAGCCTTCTTTCCCAGATGGGGCAGGGCCTTGACGAGCATCCCGATAACCACGAACTGCACCGGGGTGAGCACCAGCGCCTGAATAATGCGGGTGGCAAACAGCGGCCAATACGGGGAATCATACAGAACTGATATCCAAAGCGTGTTGAGCAGCAGGCCGAGAATGAACTGGTTGATTGCAACAGCGCCCAGAATGTTCCATGCCTTCTGCTGCTTATGCAAGAACACGCCCAGCACAACACCGGTCAAAACCGCAGTCAGGGTAAAGGCGGGGAAATACGGCCCGATGGGAAACAAAATCGCGCCGATAAAATCGCCCAGGCCAGCGACAGCTGCCGCCGCGATGGGCCCGTACAGAATGGCGGCGACGGCAATGGGGACAAAATTGAAGCCTATCTTGATATTCCACGCGTTTATGCTCAAAAAGCGGGACAAAACGACCTCAATTGCTATGAGCACACCCAGTGTAGTAATGACTTTTGTACTGATTTTTTTCATAATAAAAATGCTCCTTTCGCAGCATTGCCACGAAAGGAGCATTTTGCTCTCTTGTGGCAGCGGATGCGGGCAAGCACCGCGCACTTCTGCTTCGTCTGCGGGCAACTTCCCATCCCGCAGCACTTGACGCGCTTACCCTACTCTGATAACTTATTTTTTTATAAAGGCCCTTAGCAAGGGGAAGATCACACCGCCCACCGCATTGCCAAGTGTGATGGTGAGGATGCACAATATTGCTCTGCCGCTCCATGCTCCGGCCATCCAGAAATAAAACATATCGGCTATGCAGTGCTCAGTCCCGGAGAGGATAAACACCATCACCCCGAAAAACAGCGACAGGTATTTTCCAAGCTCATGGGGGTTATTTTTGAAGCCCTCCACCGCGATATAGATGAAGATATTGCACAGCACGCCCAGCACAAAAAGGCTCAGCAGGCTGTCGCCAAGCTTTACCTGACACAGCGCCATGGCTTTTTCCGCAACCCCCGCGTTCCGCGTCAGGCTCACAAGCAGAGCGGTTATCCCCGTCCCCACAAGGTTTCCGGCCCAGATGACCGGGAGCATGAGGCCGTATATCCGGTCGTTTTCAAAGATATAACAAACCTTCCCGGTGAACAGGTTCAGGCCAAAGGTGCAGATAACAAAAAGCCCGATGGTGAACAGCGCCGCACCGACAATTTTGTTATCCACAGACAGGAAAGCGATTCCGCCGAAGCCCACGCTCATGCCTGCAAGAATCGCAGAGACGAATGCCTTTATCGCTTTCATCCTGCCACCTTCTCTGCGGCCTCGACGACATGCTTTGCAAGGACGGCAGTCGTGACGCTGCCAACTCCTGCCGGGACAGGTGTTATGGCCCGGACGGCCTTGGATACCTCGTCGAATTGTACATCACCACAGACGCCTCCGTCAAGAGCGGGGTTAATCCCCACATCAATGACGACCTGCCCGGGGTTGGTATAGCTTGCGTCAACAACGCCGGCCTTCCCCGCAGCGGCAATGAGGATATCCGCCCTGCTGCATACGCCGGGCATATCCTGAGTCTTTGTGTGGCACATGGTGACGGTTGCATTGCGCGCCTGAAGCAGCATGGAAACAGGCTTTCCTATCACAAGACTCCTGCCTATCACCGCCACATTTTTCCCGGCGGGGTCAATGCCGTAATAGTCAAGAATTTCCATACATGACTGCGCCGTGCAGGGCGGAAAGCCGCAGCCGTGCCCGGTAAAAACCGTGTTCAGGCTTGCAGCGGTCATGCTGTCCACATCCTTCTCCGGGCGCAGCGCCTCACAGGCGGCATGCTCGTCCAGGTGCTTGGGGAGGGGCCGGAACATCAGGCAGCCGTGGATAGCGTCGTTGCGGTTTATCTCCCCTATCGCTTTCATCAGCTCAGCCTGCTCACAGTCGGCGGGCAGCAGGAATTGCATTGTGCGAATACCGGCCTGCTCGCAGCGCTTGAGCGCCCCGCGCTCATAAGCCACGTCGTCAGGCCGCTCACCGACACGCAGGATAGCAAGCGTGGGAATGATGTTTTTTGCTTTCAGCTTTTCAACTCGGGCCTTCAAATGCTCCGTTATCGCGGCAGCCACCGGCGCGCCCTTTAATATCTCAGCCATAGTCTCAGCCCTCCAGCAGCTTGCTCTCGATGCGCCGCGCTATCTGCTCTGCAAGAGGCCTGTATTGCTCAAGGCGCGCTTTCGTGTCGCTTTCCATTGCGTCCGCCTCGGGATCGCCCCGCAGCAGCCTTGTGTTGACAAACACATTCAAGGCCGCAGCCTCAAGGGCGGCCCCGGAAAGGGCTGCTCCGCAGGCGACATCGGAAATAAGCAGTGTGCTCGTAATGGCCTCCAGACGCTCAAGCATCGAGACGCACCGGCAGCAGAGCTTCACCATCTGATACGGCGAGTCTGCCGCCCGTATGGTGGCCTCACGCATAATCTGGTCGTGATCCGGCGCGTCCTTCGGCAGCGAGTAGGCCTTGGACAGGGGCTCAAACGCGGCGGCGTCAAGCTCGATATATTCAAGCAGCTCAAGCCGCAGAGCGTCACATTCCGAAACGGCCTCGTTCAGCTCAGTCTCAAATTCAGCGTATTTCTTCTTACCGATAGTGAGATTAGCCGCCATCTCGCCGAGGGATATTCCCAGCGCTCCGACGAGAGCCGCAGCACCGCCGCCCCCGGGAACGGGGGCCTTGGATGACAGCAGCTTTGAAAACTCCGCGCAGCTTTTCTCATTGAGTTTTTCGTTCATATCTGTGCCTCCCTTTTATCTGCCTCTCCGGAGGCAGGCGCCGCCGGAAAAGCAATATGGAGATGGTTTTTCAGAACAGGCCGGTGATTCTGCCGTTTTCGTCCACATCTATTTTTTCCGCGGAGGGGACCTTCGGCAGGCCGGGCATTGTCATTATATCACCTGTCAGCGCGACAATAAAGCCTGCGCCGGCGGATACTTTCAGGTTGCGAACCGTGACGGTAAAGCCCGTGGGCGCGCCCAGCAGCGCCGCGTCGTCAGAGAAGCTGTACTGGGTCTTTGCCATGCAGATAGGCAGCCCCGCAAAGCCCAGCTCCGTAAGCTGCTGCGCCTGCTTTTTGGCGTTTGCTGTCAGCTCCACACCGTCGGCGTGATACACGCGCTTGCAGATAAGCTCCAGCTTTTCCTCAATGGAGCAGTCCAGAGGATAGGTAAAGGAGAAGCTGTTGGGCTGCTCGCAAAGGCGGACGACCTCCTCGGCCAGCGCCTTGCCGCCCTCGCCGCCCTTGGCCCAGACCTCACTGAGCGCCACATTCACGCCCAGCTCCTGGCACTTGGCCTTAACCAGCGCAAGCTCCGCGTCGGTATCCGTGGGGAAGGCGTTGATTGCAACCACACACGGAAGCCCATAGACATTCTTCACATTGGACACATGCTGCAAAAGGTTCGGCATACCCTTTTCAAGGGCCTCAAGATTTTCGTTGTTAAGCTCCGCCTTGGGCACACCGCCGTGGTATTTGAGCGCGCGCACTGTGGCGACGATGACAACCGCTGAGGGCTGAAGCCCTGCCATGCGGCACTTGATGTCAACAAACTTTTCAGCGCCAAGGTCAGCGGCAAAGCCGGCCTCGGTCACAACATAATCGGCAAGCTTCATGGCGGTGCGGGTCGCGCTGACGGAATTGCAGCCGTGGGCGATGTTTGCAAAGGGGCCGCCATGTATAAAGGCGGGCGTTCCCTCCAGCGTCTGAACCAGATTGGGCTTGATGGCGTCCTTGAGCAGGGCGGCCATAGCGCCCTCGGCCTTGAGATCGTGGGCGGTGACGGGCTTTCCGTCATAGGTGTAAGCGACGATCATTCGCGCAAGGCGGGCCTTCAGGTCCATAATATCAGAAGCGAGGCAGAGAACCGCCATGATCTCACTTGCCACAGTGATTTCAAATCCATCCTCTCTGGGGACGCCCTGCGCCTTGCCGCCAAGGCCGTTTATGATATGCCGCAGCTGGCGGTCGTTCATGTCAACGGCCCGCTTCCAGGTAATCTGCTTTACATCAATGCCGAGGGCGTTGCCCTGCTGAATGTGGTTATCCAGCATTGCGGCAAGAAGGTTGTTGGCAGCGCCAATGGCATGGAAGTCGCCGGTAAAATGGAGGTTTATATCCTCCATGGGAATAACCTGAGCATAGCCGCCGCCGGCAGCGCCGCCCTTGACGCCGAACACCGGGCCAAGGCTCGGCTCACGCAGGGCGACAACGGCATTCTTGCCGATTTTTCTCAGTCCATCCGTAAGCCCAACGCTGGTGGTGGTTTTGCCCTCGCCCGCCGGGGTGGGGGTAATGGCAGTGACAAGAATGAGCTTTGCCTTTTCGGGCATGTCCTTCAGAGCGCGGGGGTCTATCTTGGCCTTAAAGCGGCCGTAGTTCTCTACCGCATCCTCGGGGATGCCAAGCTCTGCCGCGATTTTGTTAATTTGCAGGGGCTTTGCCTCCTGGGCAATTTCAATGTCAGATTTGAATTCCATAAGTTATACCACCTTATACGTAAATCCGGTTAAGCAGGCGGGAGTCGAACCCATACCGCCCGTCGACGGCTAATTCAGCCGCTTTTTCCTCTTTTCGTTTTGATGGGCGACAGCCCATCTGCAACTCAAAAAGAAAAAATCAATCAAAATTATCTCGCGACGGGTGCAAAGCAGTTTTAGCAGAGCAAATTTTTCTCAAGACGAGGCAAGCGGCGCAGGTAATATCCGTTGATATTGCCAAGCCACTTAACGAAGTATTGGGGGAAATTTGCCTGTTAAAACCGGCATGGGTTCGATTCCCGTCTGCTTTAGCTGTTATTATAATAAACCTTTTTGAAAAATAAAGGAAATACTTCTTTTCAAGCTCTCATAGATAATTGCCTATAATGTTCGTAGAAACGTCAAAGCCGCCGGGCTTAAATTGTTCATTCCTACAATAGCCGATTTAACAAAAATACTCAAGTATAAAATTTGTAGGAGGGATTGTTTCCCTCCTACAAATTTTCGCTTTCTCCTTATCAACTCAAGCCTCAACAGTTTGGTTCAGACGCTTCTGTTCACGCTTTTTATCAACGCGAGACAAGAACGCAACAAGAACAGGGCAAAGGATAGCCGTGATAATCGTTGCCGCAGTACAGCTTGCCGTAGATGCTTCCACATATGGCACAAGAGAGGGATCAATCTGCGCAATATACATAGGAGTTGCGGAGCAAATTCCGGCACACGAGCCTATTGCAGCACCCACCGCTTTAGGCTTACCATGATTACAGACAGCGATTGCATAGTATCCGCCAATACCGGTGAACAGCACTGTCATAAGGCCGAGGATGATACCGCCGACGCCAGCCGAAAGAATTGCCTGCAGGCGCAGATTTGCGCCCAGCGCGAAAGCAACAAAGGGTGTGATTATTGCGGTTCCCGGTTCGAGGAGCTTGCGGAAGTCTGAATCCAGATTGCCAATAAGCATTCCCAGCAAAAGCGGAAGAATTGCCGCAAGAAGGGACAGCAACGGAATGTCCGCCAATCCTGCTGCGCCAAAGAACAGCATTGTCAGGAACGGAGAGTCGTTTAGACAGAGAGGGCCGATAGCCGCCACATCGCTATTATCTCCGTATTCTTGGGCAAGAGCCACATACAAAGTGCCGCTGGAGTTGGTTGCCGCTGAGACGACCGCAAGCGGAGTAATGCTCAGCACACCTGCCATGCCCCAAATTTTACTTATCAAAAGCCCGAGAATCGCGCCAACTGCAAATTTGCTAATCAAAAGCACAGTGCCTTTCGCCAAAGGAAGTGCCGCTTCTTTGATCTTTATCTGTGAGCCGGAGCAGACAAAGAACAGTGCAACAAAGGCATTGATGCCGGTTTTGAACATGGCAGTTGAAAAACCGCCTATTTCAAGAACCTGCGGGCAGAACGAGTTCATTGCTGCTCCAATAAGAAGAGGGATAATCATAACGCCGCCGGGGATTTTTCTAAGAGTTTTCAATATCGGTACTTGCATTTTACCATTACCTCTTTTTTAGCGAAAATCATGCGCTCAGTAGAGCTTGGGAATGTCAACAGCCTTGTTGAAGCTGTACTCGGGAGTGGGAAATTCGCCGGAGAGAGTCTCCTCATGGAAGAGATTCAGACCCTTGACCATCTCCTCGCGGATGTGGGCAAAATGCTTGACGAACTTGGGCTTGAAGTCGCCGTACATATCCAGCAGGTCGTGGGTAACAAGCACCTGGCAGTCGACATCAGGGCCGGCGCCTATGCCGAGAACGGGAACGCTGACAGACTCAGTCACAGCCTTGGCAACCACGCTGGGAACGCACTCGATAACGATGGAGAACACGCCTGCTGCCTCCAGAGCCTTTGCGTCCTCAATGAGCTTCAGCGCGCCCTCGGGAGTGCCGCCCTGAACCTTGAAGCCGCCAAAGCTTGAGGCGCTCTGGGGGGTCATGCCGATGTGGCCCATAACGGGGATGCCGACATCGACCATGCGCTTGATGGTGGGAGCCATGTTCGCGCCGCCCTCGAGCTTAACGCAGTCGCAGTTGGTCTCCATGAGTATGCGGCAGGCGCTGCGGATGGCCTGCTCGGGGCTCTCCTGATAGGAGCCGAAAGGCATGTCGCCGGCGATGAAGGTGTCGGGAGCGCCGAGGACAACGGGCTTGATGTGGTGAATCATGTCATCCAGAGTCACGCCGACGGTGGTGCTGCGGCCCAGCATGGTCATAGCCAGAGAGTCGCCCACCAGAATGACCTCAACGTCGCTGTCATTAACGATAGAGGCCATGGTGTAGTCATAGGCGGTGCAGTATGCAAACTTGCGCCCTTCCTCTTTGTACTTCTTGAAATCCAGAACTGTCATTTTCTTTTTTGCCATGATTTTTTACCTCTTTTCATATAATTCTGCTTCTGCCTTTCGGAAGCCTTTGTTTACGCTTCAAGCTTAGCGCAAAGCAGCCATAAGTGGAAATACATTTTTTTGGCTTACCATAGCCTTTTACTTATGATTTCCGTGAAATTGCAAATGCTTTAACAAAAGAATTATTGATTTTATACAAATGGCAAAAAATTATAGAAAGTGCCTGAAATTTGTGATTATATTTATTAATTTGTTAATTTGGTTGTGATTGACAGTAATTGACAATTTATGTATATTGAATAACTGAGGTGATAAGGCCATGATCGAATCACGCAGGCGCTATTATTTCCTTGCGATAGCCGACGCTTTGAACATTACCCGCGCAGCGGAGCAGCTGATGATATCTCAGCCGTCGCTGACCCAGTATCTCAATCAATTGGAAGCCGAGCTCGGCGCAAAGCTCGTTGACAGAAAGTATACTCCGCTCCGTCTTACACCTGCCGGGCAGATATATTATGATTATTTGAAAGACGCGCAGTCGAAGGCTCTGGAAATGCGCGCGGAGATAGCCGCCATCACGGCGGGAGACAGAATGCCCCTGCATATAGGCGTGCCGCTGCAAAAGAGCCAGAATGTGACGCAGACCGTTTTGCCGGTTTTCACGGCCGCCTACCCGCATACAAGCTTTTCCATCTGGGAGGGGACGACCTCCACCGTGCGCAACCGTGTCATTCAGGGCGAATTGGATATAGGCTTTGGCCACACGACCCTTGACGGAGATAATGAATGCGATGTGCTCCCCCTGCGCACCGAGCGGGTTGTAATTGTCTGCAACCGGCTCAATCCCCTTGCTGAGGGCGCGGAGGCAAGCCTGGAGCACCCGCACAGGGTCCAGCCCGCCGCGCTGAGCGCGCAGCGGTGTTATGTTATGGCGCCGGAATATATTCTGCACGATGTTGAGCGGCAGCAGACGGAAAGCTATGGTGTGCGCCCCGCGCAGCAGATAGTCATGAGCCATCTCTATTCCCGCATCGCGGACATTCTTGCAAATCCCCAGGTTGGGTTTGCTTTTATGCCGGACTATGTTTTTCAGGAGAGCTTTCCAAAAAGCGTCCTCCCCCAGCTTGCAATCCTGCGCCTTGGCGAGGACGATTATACCTGGAATTTTTCAATGATGCGCAAAAAGAACAAAAAACAGTCGCGTGAAGCAAGGCAGTTCTGGAATTGCATCGCGGACAACTGGACCGCGGACAGATAGATTACTTTCACCTTACAACCCGCAAAAACTCCGGCCTCTTAACATCAGGCCGGAGTTTTTCGTTTTCTGATTATTCAGCGCAGCATTTTAAGTCCAAAGCATGCCCCGCAACCGCTGGTTGACACATTTCAAGCCGACGATTGGTTGCCTGCCACCTGAGAATGTGGTATTTTGTTCACGAAATCTGAAAGCGGAGGAAGCAACATGATTTTAGCTGACAAAATAATAAAGCTCAGAAAACAGAACGGCTGGTCACAGGAGGAGCTTGCCGAAAAGATGCAGGTATCACGGCAGGCGGTGTCCAAATGGGAGAGCGCGCAGAGCATACCGGATATTGAAAAGCTCCTGACGCTCAGCAAGCTCTTCGGCGTTACGACCGACTATCTATTAAAAGAAGAGCTTGAGGATGAGGAGTTAGCCGATGACAGTCCAGCCCCCGTCAGCCGAGTGAGCCTCGCGCTGGCTAATGAATACATGGCTTGGCGCGTGGCAGCGTCAAAGCATATCGCGCTGGCGACTTTTCTCTGCATCATTGCTGTTATTCCCCTTATCCTGCTAAGCGCGATGAGTGAATATGGCGCGCTTGCAATCTCCGAAAACCTCGCCGGTGGGATAGGGCTTGTGCTGATGCTCGTTATTGTTGCAATAGCGGTGACTATTTTCATTTTGTGTGGAAGCCGCAACGTCACATACGAGTTCATAGAAAACGAGCCTTTTGAGACCGAATACGGTGTGGACGGCATGGTTCGCGAGCGGCAGAGAGCCTTCCGCGGGCGTTACACGCTTTCTAACATTCTCGGCACCTGCCTGTGTATACTCTCCCCTATTCCACTGTTCGTAGGTTCGTTTATGGAAAATGAGTACCTCATGGTTATTCTGCTGTGCCTGACAATGCTTATCGCCGGTATAGGCGTTGTGTTCTTCATTTTGGCGGGCGTCCGCTGGGCGAGCATGCAAAAGCTCCTCAAGGAGGGAGATTACACTCCTGTGGATAAGCGCACGCAGCGGCTCAAGGAGGGCATCAACACGGTGTATTGGCTGCTGGCTACCGCAATATTCCTCGGCTGGAGCTTCTGGACGAAGGCCTGGGAAAGCACATGGATAGTCTGGCCAATCGCCGGCATACTTTATGCTGTGATCGTCTGTATCACGAATCTGCTATTAGAGCGGGACAAACAGTAACAAAAGCGGGGCATCCATCTGTTCGATAAATTGGAAGTTGTATACTTTAACCTATCAACACATTCAACTCAGCGCATAATCTTTCCGTATTGCACGGGAGATTGTAAAGGGGCACTCCCCTTTACTCGTTTCAATTAGGGTGGT
>URPA01000057.1 GCA_900549545.1 uncultured Eubacteriales bacterium | reverse complement strand
TGACCCGTTACACCAAGCGTGGCGGTCAGGTCTGGATCAAGATTTTCCCCGACAAGCCCGTTACCGCGAAGCCTGCCGAGACCCGTATGGGTTCCGGTAAGGGCGCTCCCGAGTACTGGGTCGCAGTCGTCAAACCCGGCAGGGTCATGTTTGAGATCGCAGGCGTTCCTGAGGATGTCGCCCGCGAGGCTCTCCGCCTTGCCAGCCACAAGCTGCCCATTAAGACCAAGATAGTCACTAAGGGCGCTGAGTCTGAGAACGGTGGTGAATAAGATGAAGGCAAACGAAATACGCTCCATGTCCGTCAGCGAGCTCGAAGGTAAGCTCGTCGACCTCAAGAAGGATCTGTTCATGCTCCGTATGCAGCATGCCACCAATCATCTTGACAACCCCACCAAGATCTCCGCTGTCCGCCGTGACATCGCTCGCGTCAAGACCGTACTGCGCGAGAAGCAGAATTGAGGAGGTAAGGAATAATGATTGACGAAAGAACTACTTCCCGTAAGACCCGCGTAGGCAAGGTCGTATCCGACAAGATGGACAAGACTGTGGTCGTCATTGTTGAGGACCGCGTTGCCCACAAGGTTTATAAGAAGATCATAGGCAGGACTTACCGCCTGAAGGCCCACGATGAGAACAACGAGTGCGGCGTCGGCGATATCGTCCGCGTGATGGAGACCCGCCCTCTGTCCAAGGACAAGAGATGGCGCGTGGTCGAAATCGTAGAAAAGGCTAAGTAAGGAGGCGCCGTAATGATACAGCAGGAATCTTATCTGAAGGTCGCCGACAATACCGGCGCCAAGGAACTCAAATGCATCCGCGTGCTCGGCGGTTCCGGCCGCAAGTACGCCAGCATAGGCGATGTCGTAGTTTGCTCCGTCCGCAAGGCGGCACCCGGCGGCTCTGTCAAGAAGGGCGATGTTGTCAAGGCAGTTATCGTCCGCACTGTCAAGCCCGTCCGCCGCGCCGACGGCACCTATGTCCGCTTCGACGAGAACGCTGCCGTTCTTATCAACACCGGTGATAAGAACCCCCGCGGTACTCGTATCTTTGGACCCGTCGCCCGTGAGCTGCGTGACAAGGAATACATGAAGATCCTGTCCCTGGCTCCCGAAGTGATTTAATGGAGGGTACAAGAATGAACATTAGAAAAGACGATAAAGTCGTTGTCCTGTCCGGTAAGGACAAGGGCAAGCAGGGCAAGGTCCTCAGCGCAGACCCCAAGGGCGGCAAGGTTGTCGTCGAGGGTGTCAACGTTGCGACCAAGCACCAGCGCGCTATGAAGCAGGGCCAGGAGGGCGGCATCATCAAGCTTGAGACCCCCATCTACGCCTGCAAGGTTCAGCTTGTCTGCCCCAAGTGCGGCAAGGGTACCCGCGTCGCCCACAAGATCGTGGACGGCAAAAAGGTCCGCGTCTGCAAGAAGTGCGGCGCAGAAATCTGAGAAAGGAGATAACTGACTATGACAAGAATGAAGAAAAAATATCTTGAGGAAGTTGCTCCTGCTCTGATGGAGAAGTTCCAGTACAAGTCCACCATGCAGATCCCCAAGATCGACAAGATCGTTGTCTCTGTCGGCTGCGGCGACTGCAAGGATAACGCCAAGGCTCTGGACGCTGTTATTAAGGACATCTCCGCGATCACCGGTCAGCACGCTGTTGCTACCGTGGCAAAGAAGTCCGTCGCTAACTTCAAGCTCCGTGAGGGCATGAAGGTCGGCGTGAAGGTCACTCTGCGTCAGGATCGCATGTGGGAGTTCCTTGACCGTCTGTTCAATGTTGCTCTGCCCCGTGTCCGCGACTTCCGCGGCATCTCCGCAGACGCTTTCGACGGCCGCGGCAATTACAGCCTTGGCCTGAAGGAACAGATCATCTTCCCCGAGATCGAGTACGACAAGATCGAGAAGCTGCGCGGTATGAACATTGCTATCACCACCACCGCTCAGACTGACGAAGAGGCTCGCGAGCTGCTCAAGCTCATGGGCGCGCCCTTTGTGGGTTAAGGAGGAGTAAATTATGGCAAAGAAATCTATGATACTCAAGCAGCAGGCTCCCGCGAAGTACTCCACCCGCAAGTACAACCGCTGCAAAATCTGCGGCCGTCCCCACGCTTACCTGCGCAACTACGGCATTTGCCGTATCTGCTTCCGTGAATTAGCCTACAAGGGTCAAATTCCGGGTGTAAGGAAAGCAAGCTTCTAATTTCGCGCGATAAGTGCGCACAAACAATGTTTCATCGGCGGGAGCTGATCCCTCCCGCCTGTGAATAAAAGGATGGCGAAAGGCCATGGCCAATCATGTATTGGCATGGAACCTCGCCGCCTGAACCGGCAGGCTTTGCCGCCGGTAACTCTAAAATCAGGAGGATAAACCACTATGCAGATCACTGACCCCATTGCAGATATGCTTACCCGTGTCCGCAACGCCGGAACCGCTAAGCATGAAACCGTCGACGTCCCCGCGTCCAAGATGAAGAAAGCCATTGCTGAGATTCTTCTCAACGAGGGCTACATCAAGAACTACCAGGTTATCGACGACGGCACCCAGGGCGTTATTCGCATTACGCTCAAGTATCTCCCCGGCAAGGAGAAGGCCATTCAGGGTCTTCGCCGCGTCAGCAAGCCCGGTCTCCGCGTTTACGCCGGTGCTGACGAGCTGCCTCGTGTTCTCAAGGGCCTTGGCATTGCCATCATTTCCACTTCCAAGGGCATCATGACCGATAAGCAGGCTCGCAAAGAGCATGTTGGCGGCGAAGTCCTTGCGTTTGTATGGTAAGGAGGGCTGAAGAATGTCAAGAATTGGTAGAGCACCCATCACTATCCCCGCTGGCGTTGAAGTCAAGCTGGGCGAGCACAACCACATCACCGTCAAGGGCCCCAAGGGCACTCTTGAGCGCGCTCTCGCTCCTCAGATGACCGTCACCGTAGATGCGGGCGTTATTCATGTCACCCGTCCCGACGATACCAAAGAGAATCGTTCCCTCCACGGCCTGACCCGCACCCTCATCGACAACATGGTTGTCGGCGTGACTCACGGCTTCGAGAAGAAGCTCGAGATCAACGGTGTTGGTTACCGTGCAGCCAAGGAAGGCAAGAATCTGGTCATGAACCTCGGCTTCTCCCACCAGATCATTGTCCCCGAGACTGAGGACATCCAGATCGATGTTCCCGATGCGAACCACATTGTCATCAAAGGTATCGACAAGCAGAAGGTTGGCCAGTTTGCAGCAGAAGTTCGTGGTAAGAGACCTCCCGAACCCTACAAGGGCAAGGGCATCAAGTATGACTACGAAGTTATCCGCCGCAAAGAAGGCAAGACCGGCGCTAAGTAAAGGAAGGTGTGCTGAATGATTAAAAGACCTGATACAAGAGCGCAGCGCATCAAGCGCCACAGCAGAGTGCGCGGCAAGATCTCCGGCACCGCCGAGAGACCCCGCCTGTGTGTTTTCCGCAGCGAGAACAACATTTACGCTCAGATTATTGACGATGTTGCCGGCAACACCCTGGTTTCCGCCTCTTCCGTTGAGAAGGGCTTCGAGGGTAACGGCGGCAACTGCGAGGCTGCCAAGAAGGTCGGTGCCGCTGTTGCAGAGCGCGCTCTGCAGAAGGGCATCGAGGATGTCGTTTTCGACCGCGGCGGCTACATTTACCACGGCCGTGTTAAGGCTCTGGCAGAGGGCGCCCGTGAGGGCGGCCTGAAGTTCTAAGGAGGGAGAAACTGATATGGCTTATAATAACGACAGAAGAGACCGCCGCAAGGAGGACGCTCCGTCTGAGTTCATTGAGAAGGTAGTTTCCCTCAACCGCGTCAGCAAGACCGTCAAGGGCGGCCGTGTTGCCAAGTTCTCCGCTCTGTGCGTTGTCGGTGACGGCAAGGGCCGCGTCGGCTTCGGCATGGGCAAGGCCAACGAAGTCTCCGAGGCTATCCGCAAGGGCCTGGAGGACGCGAAGAAGAACATCTGCAAGGTCACCCTCAGCGGCACCACCATTCCTCACGAGGTCATCGGTGAGTTTGGCGCAGGCCGCGTCCTGCTCAAGCCCGCCCCCGAAGGCACCGGCGTTATCGCCGGCGGTGCTGTCCGTGCAGTTGTTGAGGCTGCCGGCATCCGCGACATTCGTACCAAGTGCCTGCGCACCAACAACCCCGCGAATGTTGTCGCCGCTACTATGGAGGGCCTCAAGTCCCTGCGCGATGCAGCTCAGGTTGCAGCCGTCAGAGGCAAGACTCCTGAAGAAGTTCAGGGTTAAGGAGGGCGTAACATGGCAAATCTTAGAATTAAGCTCGTAAAGAGCCTCAACGGCAGACTGGACAGCCACATTGCCACTGCTCAGTCCCTCGGTCTGCACAAGATCGGCAACGAGACCGTACAGCCCGACAATCCCCAGACCCGCGGCAAGATTGCCAAGATCGGCTATCTGCTCAAGGTTACCGAAGAATAAGGAGGGCAAAGAGAATGTATATTCATGAACTTTCTCCCGTCGCCGGCTCCACCCATGTTGACAAGCGCAAGGGCAGAGGCCATGCCACCGGCAATGGCAAGACTGCCGGCCGCGGCCACAAGGGTCAGAAGGCACGCAGCGGCGGCGGTGTCCGCATCGGTTTTGAAGGCGGCCAGATGCCTCTGGCTCGCCGCATCCCCAAGAGAGGCTTCAACAACATCTTTGCAAAGCCCCTCGAGGCCGTGAACATCGCAGTTCTTGACAAGTTCGAGGACGGCGCGGTTGTTGACGCTCAGGCTCTGCTTGACGCTGGCATCCTCTCCAAGTGCAGATACGGCGTGAAAATTCTTGGTAATGGCGAAATCTCCAAGAAGTTGACTGTCAAGGCCGCTGCCTTCTCCGAGTCCGCAAAAGAGAAGATCGAGGCGGCTGGCGGAAAGGCAGAGGTGGTATAAGTGCTCCAGACACTGCGCAATGCGTGGAGGATAGAAGAGATACGCAAAAAGATACTCTTCACCTTGCTCATCGTCCTGCTTTACCGTCTCGGCAACGCCATTCCCGTGCCTTACGTCAATGTCCCGGCCCTTCAGGCATATTTCACGCAGCTCGAGAACACAATTCTCGGCCTGTTCAACGTAATGTCCGGTGGCGCCTTCTCCAGCGCGACTATTTTCGCGCTGTCCATCCAGCCCTACATTAACGCTTCCATCATCATCCAGCTCCTGTGCATCGCTATCCCCGCACTCGAGCGCCTGCAGAAGGAAGAGGGCGAGGAAGGCAAGAAGAAGATCACCGCCATCACCCGTTACTCCACCGTGGCCATCGGCCTGCTCATGGGCTTTGGTTACTACACCATCATGGCCAAGAACGGCCTGCTTGATGTGTCCGCTCAGGGCAGTGTCCTGAAGGCAATCGTGATTATCCTCACCTTTACCTCCGGCTCCGCCCTTATCATGTGGCTCGGCGAGCAGATAACGGAGTTTGGTATCGGCAACGGTATATCCATTATCCTGTTTGCCAGCATCATCTCCCGTCTGCCGACCACCATCATGACCAGCATCACCAATATAGCCAGAGGCCAGCTTGACTGGTGGGTCGCGCTGCTGATGTTCCTGGGCGCCCTCGCGATCATCGTTCTCATTGTCTTTGTCAACGATGCCGAGCGCAGGATCCCCGTCCAGTACGCCAAGCGCGTTGTCGGCCGCAAGATGTATGGCGGCCAGAGCACTCACCTGCCCATGAAGGTGAACATGTCCGGTGTTATGCCGATAATCTTTGCCCAGTCCATCGCCGGTCTGCCGGCAACTATCGCGGCGTTCACCGGTGCAAGCTCAGACAACTGGTTCCTCAGGCTGTTTGACAGCACCTCCATCGCCTACGCTATTATCTACTTCCTGCTGATACTCTTCTTTGCCTACTTCTACTCCACCATCCAGTTTAACCCCGTGGAAGTGGCAAACAACCTGAAGAAGAACGGCGGCTATATCCCCGGCTTCCGTCCGGGCAAGCCCACCAGCGAGTTTATACAGAAGGTCCTCAACAAGATCACTCTGTTCGGCGCCATCTACCTTGGCATCATCGCTGTTGTGCCTATCCTCGTCGCTCACTTCAGCCAGAGCGCTGCCCTCACAGGTGTGTCCCTGGGCGGTACCTCTATCATAATTGTTGTCGGCGTTGCTCTTGAGACTGTCCGTGCCCTCGAGGCGCAGATGCTCATGCGCAACTACAAGGGTTTCCTTGATTGATTAAGGAGTTCGATATGAGGCTTATACTTCTCGGCGCTCCGGGCGCCGGTAAAGGTACTCAGGCGGAGATTCTGAGCAAGCTGCTCAACATCCCTACGATTTCCACAGGCAACATTTTGCGCGCCGCTATGAAAAACGGCACCCCCGTTGGTCTCAAGGCCAAAGAGTATGTGGACTCCGGCAGGCTCGTTCCCGACGATGTCATCATCGGCATCATCAAGGAGCGCCTTGCTCAGGACGACTGCGCTAACGGCTACATCCTCGACGGTGTTCCCCGCACCATCCCCCAGGCTCAGGCTATGGAGGAGATGGGCGTCGCGGTGGACTGTGCCCTGTCCATTGAGATAGAGGACCAGGTCATCATCGAGCGTATGTCCGGCCGCCGCACCTGCAAGGATTGCAGCCAGACCTTCCACATTGTCTCCAATCCCCCCAAGACCGAGGGCGTGTGCGACTTCTGCGGCGGGGAGCTGACCATCCGCAAGGACGACGCTCCCGAAACCGTCAAGGCAAGGCTCGACACCTATCACAAGGAGACCGAGCCGCTCAAGGGCTTCTATGAGAAGCTCGGCAAGCTCAAGACGGTCGAAAACCAGCCCAGTATTGAGGCAACCACAGCCGTCATAAGGAAAGCTCTGGGTATATAAAATGTCAGAAGCGATTCACATTAAATCCCCAAGAGATATTGACTTTATGCGCAAAGCCGGAAAGCTCACGGCGGCCGCCCGAAGCATCGGGCGGCAGGCCGTGACTGCCGGTGTATCCACCAGGCATATTGACAAGCTGGTGCATGACTTTATTGTCAAATCCGGCGGTCACCCCACCTTCCTCGGCTATGGCGGCTTCCCCGCCAGCCCCTGCCTGTCCGTGAATGAGGAAGTCATCCACGGCATCCCCGGCAGGAAAATAGTCCGGGAGGGGGACATTGTCTCCCTCGATGTGGGAGCCACGCTCGGCGGCTTCGTCGGCGACTGCGCGATGACCATTCCCTGCGGCAAGATAAGCGATGAGGCTCAGCGGCTCATTGATGTGACCCGGCAGAGCTTCTTTGAAGGGCTTAAATTTGCCAAGGAGGGCTACCGTATCTCCGATATAAGCGGCGCGATTCAGGACTATGTGGAGAGCCACGGGTACTCTGTCGTGCGCGAGTATGTGGGTCACGGTGTGGGCCGCCAGATGCACGAGGCGCCTGAGGTGCCGAACTTCAGGGTCGAGCGCCACGAGCACGGGATGGGCCGCAGGCCCGACCCGAGGCTGGTGCGCGGCATGACAATAGCGGTGGAGCCTATGGTCAACATAGGCGGCTATGAGGTCAGGACGCTGGATAACGGCTGGACGGTAGTGACCGCTGACGGTTCACTCTCCGCCCACTATGAGAACACAATTCTCATTACCGACGGCGAGCCTGAGATACTCACAATGGCAGAGGATATTTGACGAGCAATCGTCACAACCGACTTTGGAGGAAATTTACTTTGGCAAAAGACGATGTAATCGAACTCGAGGGCACGGTGGTCGAATCCCTGCCCAACACCATGTTCCAGGTGGATATAGGCAATGGTCATATCATACTGGCGCATATTTCCGGCAAGCTCCGGATGAACTTTATCAGGATACTTCCCGGCGACAAGGTCACGGTGCAGATGTCTCCCTATGACGTCACCCGCGGCAGAATAACCTGGAGAAGCAAGTAGGAGGTACAACAAATGAAAGTAAGACCTTCCGTGAAGCCCATGTGCGAGAAGTGCAAGATCATCAAGCGCAAGGGTAAAGTCATGGTCATCTGCGAGAACCCCAAGCACAAGCAGCGCCAGGGTTAATCAGTAAACGCTCAGCTCGTTTACTATCGCAGCACTAAAGCCGTGAGACAGGGCGAAAGCCTGTCTGAATAAAGCGCCGAAGGCGCAAACATCCCGCATGGAACAGGGACTCCCTCCGGCGGGAATAAGCCCCTGTACCGCAAGTGCGGAAATTTTACCGAAAGGATGAAAGCATAATATGGCACGTATAGCCGGCGTTGACCTGCCCAAAGACAAGAGGATCGAAATCGGTCTTACCTATGTCTACGGTATCGGCAGAACCAGCGCAACCAAGATCCTTGCAATGACCGGTATCAACCCCGATACCAGAGTTAAAGACCTGACCGACGAGGAAGAGGCCAAGCTCCGTGAGTGCATTGACCACAACTTCATCGTCGAAGGCGACCTGCGCCGTCAGACCGCGCTTGACATCAAGCGCCTGACTGAGATCGGCTGCTATCGCGGCCTGCGCCATCGCCGCGGCCTGCCCGTGCGCGGCCAGCGCAGCAAGACCAACGCTCGTACCCGCAAGGGCCCGAAGCGCACCATCGCAAACAAGAAAAAGTAAGGGAGGGATATGAATAATGGCTGCTAACGCTAAGAAGAAAGTCAGAACTCGCAGGAGAGAGCGTAAGAACATTGAAAAGGGTCAGGTTCATATCAGCTCCTCCTTTAACAACACCATGGTCACCATCACCGACACTCAGGGCAATGCCATTTCCTGGGCATCTGCCGGCGGTCTTGGCTTCCGTGGCAGCAAAAAGTCCACCCCCTTCGCCGCTCAGACCGCCGCTGAGACTGCTGCCAAGGCAGCAATGGAGCATGGCCTGAAGACTGTTGAAGTGTTTGTCAAGGGACCCGGTTCCGGCCGTGAGGCTGCTATCCGCGCCCTGCAGACCGCCGGTCTGGAAGTAACGATGATCAAGGATGTCACCCCCATTCCTCACAATGGCTGCCGTCCTCCCAAGCGTCGTCGTGTCTAATTGAAGGAGGAGAACGAATATGGCAAGATATACTGAAGCAGTATGCCGTCAGTGCCGCAGAGAGGGCCAGAAGCTCTTTCTGAAGGGCGACCGCTGCTATACCGACAAGTGCGCCATGAACGGCAGAGCCTTTGCCCCCGGCCAGCATGGTCAGGGCCGCAGCAAGACCTCTGAGTACGGTCAGCAGCTGCGTGAGAAGCAGAAGGCAAAGCGTTTCTACGGCGTTCTGGAGAGCCAGTTCCGTGGTTATTTTGAGATGGCCGAGCGCCGTCCCGGCCAGTCCGGTGAGAACCTGCTCGCTATCCTCGAGTGCAGGCTGGACAATGTTGTCTACCGCCTGGGCTTCGCGATGAGCCGTGCCGAGGCTCGCCAGATGGTCAGCCACGGCCACATCACCGTCAATGGCCGCAAGGTCAACATCCCCAGCTACCAGGTCAAGCCCGGCATGGTCATCTCCCTCAAGGAGAGCAGCCGCGGCATCGAGAAGATCAAGGCCAACATCGAGGCAAACGCTTTCCGTCCCGCCCCGAAGTGGCTCGAGTACGATGCAAACAGCCTGACCGGTAAGGTTGTCGCTGTTCCTGCAAGGGATGATATCGACCTGCCCATCGAGGAGCACCTCATCGTCGAGTTGTACTCCAAGTAATAAAGACACCCTCAAATTGGTAAGCTGAATCACCGCACTGCGCTAACGCGAAGCGCAACACTTAAAAGGAGGGTTATATAACTATATGATCGAAATTAAAAAGCCGCGCATCTCGTGCATCGAAACACCTTCAGACAGCTCATACGGCAAATACATTGTCGAGCCTCTGGAGCGCGGCTATGGCACAACACTTGGTAACTCTCTGCGCAGGGTTCTCCTGTCGTCTCTTCCCGGAACAGCATGCACCAGCATCAAAATCGCCGGTGTGCAGCATGAGTTTTCCACCATCCCCGGTGTTAAAGAAGATGTGACCGAAATAGTGCTCAATGTCAAGAGCATTATTGCCCGCCTCCACAGCGACGGCCCCAAGACCGTCTACATTGACGCGGCGGGCGAGGGCGTTGTCACCGCCGGTGACATCAGGCCCGACGCTGAGGTTGAGATTCTCAACCCCGAGCAGCCTATCGCCACTCTGGGCGCTGACGGAGCGCTGAACATGGAGCTTGTCCTTGACCACGGCCGCGGCTATGTGTCCGCCGACAAGAACAAGAATCCCCAGACGCCTATCGGCACCATCCCGGTCGATTCTATTTACACCCCCGTCCTCAAGGTCAACTACACTGTCGAGAACACCCGTGTGGGCAACCAGACGGACTTTGACAAGCTGACCATCGAGGTTTGGACGGATAAGACCATGACCGCCCGCGATGCACTCTCCCTGGGAGCGAAGATACTCTGCGATCACTTTACGCTCTTTACTGACCTGTCCGATACCATCGGCAGCAACTCCACGGTTGTTGAGAAGGTCGAAAAAGAGCCGGACACCATGCTCAAGATGACCATCGAAGAGCTTGACCTGTCCGTCAGGAGCTTCAACTGCCTCAAGCGCGCAAACATCAACACAGTTGAAGATCTGGTTAGCAAAACTCAGGATGAGATGATCAAGGTTCGCAACCTCGGCCGCAAGTCCCTCGAAGAAGTTGAGCATAAGCTCACTATGATGGGGCTGTCCCTGGCGGACGAGGATAATCAGTAAGCTCTCAATAAGGAGGAAATGCAATTATGCCCGGAACAAGAAAGCTCGGCAAGACTACTGCCCAGCGTATGGCTATGCTCCGCCAGCAGGTGACCGATTTCCTGGACAAGGGTCGCATGGAGACTACCGTGACCCGCGCCAAGGAGATTGCTCCCATGGCCGAGAAAATGATAACTCTCGGTAAGGCAAAGGATCTGGCGGCTTACCGTCAGGCTCTGGCCTTCATCACCCGCGAGGATGTGGCAAAGAAGGTCTTTGATGAGATCGCTCCCAAGTATGCCGACCGCAACGGCGGCTACACCCGCATCACCCGCGTCGGCGTCCGCAGAGGCGACGCTGCCGAGACCGCAGTTATCGAACTGGTCTAAACTAATATAAAAAAGCCTTGAGAGCAAAGCTCTCAAGGCTTTTTTATGCTTATTAGGGAGGGCAACGCCCGCTTTTATTTTCCAAACATTGTGGGGTCAAGGTGGAAGGAGATATCACCCTCGGCGCGGGTGACAAAGTTACGGGTGCGGAATTTCCACTTGCCGTCCTCTTTTACAAAGGTGTCAAACTTCCGGTCTATCCAGATTATCTGGGGCTTGAACTTGCGGGTTATGCCCTGAACGACGACCGTGTAGGACTTGGCCGAGGCCGTCAGCCCATCCTCCGCCACCTCAATAATGGGATCAATGCACATGTGCGCAGTCTTGGGCGTCCCGTCCTTATAGCGCTTGACAGGGCGGATGGAGCCCATGTAGCCCTCGGGGTCGCGGCTGTAAGTGAGCTTGCCGCCATAGGAGATGTCCGCGTCCTTCAAAAGCTCGCAAACGCCGTCAAAATCGCCGGAGTCAATGAGCCAGCAGTAAGTGTATAAGAGCTTTTGAATCTCGTAAATGTCCTCCATAGCCATAAAAACAACCTCCAATATGAAATACCCAAATGAAGTCCGGCGCAGCGGGCCGAATCCCGCACAACGCTTTAAGTATATAAGAGAGCGAAAAGATTGTCAACTATGTAACACCATTTTCTGCGAAACGCACTATTTCGACGTTTTGGATTCGTATATTTTGCGAATTGCAAAAAAGCCGCCAGAATGCTATATTATAACCACAGAAAGGGTGATACCCGATGTACAGATAGATGAGCCGCTGAGTGTGTGACAGCGGCAGCGAGACTAAGAAAGAGAGGTAACCAGGATGTTAGATACTAAGAATTCAGAGAAATGACCCTTGACTGTTGCAGATGATAGCGCGATGGTCAAGGGTCATTTCTTTTTATATGGATGTTAAGCAGACGGGAGTCGAACCCATGCCGCCCGTCGGCGGCTAATTTAGCCGCTTTTTCCTCTTTTCATCTTGACGGGCGTCAGCCCGTCTGCGTCCCAAAAAGAAAAAATCAATCAAAATTATCTCGCCGACGGGTGCGAAGCAGTTTTAACAGAGCAAATTTTTTCCAAGACGAGGCAAGG
>URPA01000056.1 GCA_900549545.1 uncultured Eubacteriales bacterium | reverse complement strand
TTCAGACGTTTTACATGCAGACTTCGTCCTCAAACTCGAGGAGGGACGGGTCAACAGGCTCCGCCTTCATGACGGTGCGCATGTACTCGTTGACCTTGTCGCGCATGGTGCGGCGGGAGACGGTACGAGGATCCATCAGGTCATGCTCGACCCAGATGAGGTCGTAGCCGCGCTGACGGCCCTGATCATCCAGAATACCCTGAACGGTAGCCATGTTCTTGCAGGCGACGTTCTGGTACATGATGATGAGCTTGGCGTTCCAGTCTTCGCACTGCTTCCACAGCTCGTCGACAACGTTCTGGTAACCGCCGTTGGTGTGACGGCGCATAACCATACGCTCATACAGGCGGGCGAGGTCACGCATGGCCTCTTCCTTATCCTCGGTCTCGAGGTGCTTGGTGAAGTTAAGGGACTCCATCTCAACCAGGACATTGACGCCCCAGCAGTTGGCAAGCCAGTTGGAGAAGTTGGCATAGTAGTGAGCAGGGCAGGACCAGACGATAGCGCGGTACTTCATCTTGCCGGGCCAGGGCTCTTCCTTGTTCTCGTAGGCCTTGAGCAGGATCTTGCTGACCTTCGCAGCGGTCTTGAGGACACGAGGATCAGCGCCGCCGTCCATCTCGTAGTTCCACTTGCGGAACAGCTCATAGCTCGGTCCAAGCAGCTGCGGGTAAGCGGTCTTGTTGATCTCCCACTTCTCGAGCTCGTAATCGGTCTCCTTATTGAAGCGCTTGATCTGGGTGAAGTAAGCGTCCCAATCCCACTTAGCGCCGGTGATGTCCTCAACAAACTTTATGCAGGCCTTGATATCGTCCGCGCCGCACTGCACGGTCTCCTCATCCAGATAGCGGACGGGGAAGCAGAGGTGGAACACGGGGGTATCGGGGAAGCGGCGGGAATAGTAGGAGGAAGCCATTGTAGAACCGTCGCAGGGCATGGAGGAGGAGAGGAAGCAGGTGCCCATGTGGGGCAGAGCGTCCAGAACCAGCGCGCCGCACTCGGAAGAGGGCACGGGGCAGGTATCGGAGGGCAGACCATAGCTCTCAACAGCGTCTATGTAGGGCACGCAGGTGAGCTGGTCAAGCTCGGAGACGAGGAACATCGCCAGCAGCTGATGGGGGAAGCCGTACAGCGTGGGGAAGCCGGCCATGATCTGGCCCATGGTCATCTCGTCGAACAGGACGGTCATCTTGTTGAGCTCGGTGCTGTTGCCGTTCTTCTTATCGGCCTTGGCGTTGAGAACGAGGTTCTCAGCGACATAGCGGAATATATCATAGGTGAGCAGGTGGCTCATGCGCAGGTTGGAGCCGCGCATACCCATGATGTTCTTATCCATGAAGGAGTGGCAGCAGAAGTAGGAAACCATCCAGCGATACCAGAAGAGGTTGTTAAGTGCCGGGACGAGGTCCTTGGAGAAGGTCATCAGCAGCATGCCCCACATACGGGCCCACTCATAGAAGTCGTATGCGGTGTCCTTGATGCCGCGCCACTCACGGCGGACGGTGGCCATGGCGCCCTTGCGGTAGAGGCGGCCCAGGCTCTTTTCACCGTTAACGATGCGGTCCTTCTTGCCGGCAGCATCCAGAGCCATGAAATCTCTGTACTCTTCCTTGACGCGGCGGAGGTCGTCCTTCGCGTCGTTTATTCTATCCTGACCGAACTTTTTCCAGTCGGTCTCTTTGAGCATATCCCAGAAAATTCCGCCGACTTCCTTGAGGTTTTCGGCCTGGGCCTTCCAGTTCATCTCATCCTTGCAGCGGAAGAACTTGGGATTGGGATACTGAACTTTATTTTTAGCCATTACTGTTTGCCCTCCTCTTTGTGGATGCGTTTGATCTCGAGAGATTCAACGAAGGCCTGAACACGGGTGCGCAGCTGACCGGAGTTACCGTTATTGTACAGTCTGTCGATGGACAGGACGGGCCAGCCGTACTCGTCGTGCATGACATGGCTGACCAGAGCGCGCTCGAAGCCCCAGTAGTCGCAGTACTTCATCTGCTCGTAGATGATACCCTCGGCCTTGAACTCCTTGGCAAGTCTGTCAGCGGTCTCACGGCGCTGGAGAACCTTCTCGTCAGCTATGTAACGGGCGCACTCGGAAACCTCCATGTAGTGCAGGCAAATCTGAGTAAGCGCGTCCTCATCGTCCTTGAGCTCAATGACCTCGCGGCCGGGAGTGGAGCCGAAGCAGTAACGGTCAGAAACGACCAGAGCGCCGCAGCTCTCAATGAGTTTGGTGAGGTTGGGATCGTCGATTTCGGAGCCGACGATGGCAACGCGGGCACGATAGGGGCTGACCTTATCGGGCTTTCTCTTCTTGAGCTCCTCAAGAGTCTCCTGCAGGTAGGGCAGGATAAGAGCCTTGGGGCAGGTGTAGGAGACGAGGTTGAGGATATGGAACTCGTAACCGGTGATAACGGGGTTATCAGCCTTGCGCATCTCGCGGATCTCGGAGATGATGCGGCAGACCTCATTGTGCTGCTCAACGGCCTTGCGGATGGCGGCGTCGGAAGTATCTACGCCGAACACCTCGGTGAGCCTGTCAAGCACTCTCAGGCGCATCTGCTTTACATAGGAATCCAGAGTGTAGTCTGTGATTTTGTAAGGCATGTCGCAGTGGGTGACAAAGAAGTTGGGTTTGGTGTTGACCTTCAGAATGTCAAAATGCTCCATGGAGCGGTTCATCATCGAGCAAGCGTCAACGCCTATCAAAGCGTCGAGGAACTCGTAACCGCCTTCAATGGCGCGCTCCAGCAGTGCTCTCGCGAACTCGCAGGTGTAGTTGGACATGTAGTAGGTTGCGATATCGATGGAGCCTGTGTTGGGGGCGCGAAGCCTGACAGAGAAGCAGTTGTCAACATTGAGCAAAACCTCGGGGATGTGGAAGCAGGTATAGCCAAGAGCGATACCGCCCTCGTCCTGTGCCTTTTTCACGAGCTCATTGTCGGCGTTCTCAAGCAGGCTTTCAAAGTAGATCAAATGCTTAAGATCTTTCAAATGTTACACCTCTTCTTTTAAAGTATTTCTATTTTTTGGAGTGCTTCCTTCACTCCCTTGAGCATAGCGGAATCCTCAGACAGCTCCATAACGCTCTTGCCCTTGATGTCGTTTGCGGCAAAAGTGCTGTCTGCGGGGATAAATGCCAGAATGTCAACTCCGGGCGTGCGCATCATATCGGCAAGCTCGGGATTTGTCACTCTGTTGACTATGGCACCGATCTTATCATAGGAGATAAGCTCATCGGCGACATTCTTGATCGTGGAGATCACCTGTCCGCCCTTCTTGCTCTGATCGGTTATGAGCAGCAGATGGGTGACCTTCTCCATAACGCGGCGCTGGATCTGTTCAATCCCGGCCTCACCGTCGATAACGACATAGTCAAAGCTGTTCGACAGAACACCGATGACCTCCTTGAGGTAGGAATTGACCTTGCAGTAGCAACCGGAGCTCTCCGGACGGCCAATGGCAAGAAACGCGAAACCGGGCATCTCAACCAGCGCGTCAAAGATTTTGAAGCGCGCCTCGCTGAGCAGCTCCAGGGCCTCTCTTGTCTCGCCGTTTTCAACGCTGTCGACTATACTCATGCGTATATCGTCCAGCGTCAGCTTTACATCCACGCCAAGAGCAACGGACAGGCCAACGGCGGGGTCCGCGTCGATAGCCAGAATCTTCTTGTCGGGATACTTCTCAACCAGAAGCCTGACAATTGAGGCGGAAATGGAGGTCTTGCCAACCCCTCCCTTACCTGCGACCGTGATAATCTTGGCTTTATTTTCCATGTGTGTCCCCCCTTACGGAAATGCTGAATCTTGGAAACGAATACAATCTTCCCAGCTTGTATTATGTTCGTATTTTAACACAAGCGGTGGAATTATGCAAGACAAACACATTGAAATTGTTTGTTTTCCATGTTTTTGGTGCATTTTACAAAATCCGTGGTGTCGAATTGCAAATTTTGTTTATACACAGTCTCCGTAGTGTAATAAGGCTTTTGTCACGCACCACACCTTCGCGGACAAGCAGCCGTTTTATCCGTCTCTGGCGGACACTTGTCCGAATCCGAGGCGGCTCAGCCCTCGCTCTCACAGAGATAATTTTTCAGCACGTTCAGCCCCTGCTCAAGCTTCTTTCCGGTCCCGGCGGAGCAGAGCGAGACGCGCAGCCAGCTCTCCTCCCTGTCGGCGGCCACGGTGAAGCGCCGCGAGTGATACACCCTTATCCCCCGCTCCATAAGCTCCTTCTCCACAAGCTGCCAGGGCTTATTTATATGTATCGGCAGCCATTTGTAGTAGCTTATACCGCCGCTGCCTGTGCCGAAAATTTTCTCAAACAGGCGGCAGTTCTTCTCTGCCCACGCCCGCTTTTTCGCGGCAATCCTATAAGCGTCGCCGTTTAAGATGAGCTCGGTTATAATCTCCGCGTCAAGGGATGAGGCTTTGATGTTCACATTCACAAGCCCGTGCAGCAGCTTTTCCCTGTGCCGCTCCCCAAAGGCCATGTACGCTATGCGCAGGCCCGGGCACAGACTCTTCGTCATGCCGCAGATATATACGCTCTCCCCGTCCAGAAGGTCAAACATCGACGGCAGCGGCTCCCCTTCCGAGGCTCGCAGCCACGTGGCAATGTCGTCCTCAATCAGGATGAGGCCGTTTTGCCGTATCACCTCCGCAAGCTCCCGCCGGCGCTGTGTTGGCATGGTGATTGTGGTGGGATTTGCACAGGTGGGTATCAGGTAAATGCCCTTCAGTCTCTTTGCCGTGCACTGCTTTTGGAGTTCCTGCGGCAGCATGCCGTTTTCGTCACCCTTGACGGGGATGAGCATAAGATGCAGCATCCGCGCCAGCTCTATGAAATTTGAGTAGGTATACTCGTCAGTGGCAATCCTGTCCCCCGGTGAAAAAAGCGCCATAAGCGCCACAGTCAAAGCGTTCTGTGCCCCGGCGAAGATGGCCGTGTGCCCGCAGTCGGTGTGGACGCCGAGCTGCCCCAGCCAGCGCACCGCCGCGGCAAGCTGGTGCGGGTGCCCGGCGGGCCATGAGTATTCATACAGGCTTCGCAGATAGCCCTTTTGTATCACCGCCTGCGTCGCCTGCTCAACAAGCTCCGTGTATTCGCCAAAGCCGTTTAACGCCCCCATCTCGATGCACATGCCCGAAATCTCCGCCGGGGTAATGGTTATGTTCTCCGCCGAATGTGGGGCAACAAAGGTTCCCTTCCCCGTTGTGCCGTAGATGAGTCCTTTTTTCTTGCACTGCTCGTACACTCTGGTTATCGTGGTGTAATTCAAGTCCAGATAATCCGCAATCTCCCGCTGGGGCGGCAGCTTTGTTCCCGCCGAGAGCTGCCCGCTGCGGATTTTGCGCTCCAAATCCTCCGCGAGGGACTTGTAATACGGCGGCTTGAGGCTCTCCTTATCCGGCTTCCAGGTCAGCGGATAGCTGTCAAATGAGTTGACGGGCATTTTGATCCCCCCAGATTGTTTTCCATACAATTTTGATATTGTATGTATTGTAACATGGGTTTACAATGAAAGCAACAAAAATAAGGAGTGACACAAATGAAGCTTAATCAATACGTTGTTGACGCTTTTACCGGCAAGGTCTTTGCGGGCAATCCCGCGGCGGTCTGTGTTATGGAGCGATGGCTGCCGGAGGAGACAATGCAGAAAATTGCCATTGAAAACAACCTATCTGAGACGGCCTTCACCGTCCGCGAGGGCGAGGGCTATCATCTGCGCTGGTTCACTCCCGGCGGCGAGGTAGAGCTCTGCGGCCACGCAACCCTTGCAACCGCCTTTGTGATAATGACGTTCATTGAGCCTGACCTCAGCAAGGTGGAGTTTTCAACGCTCAGCGGAACTTTGACCGTCAAGCGTGAGGGTGAGCTGCTGGTCATGGACTTCCCGTCCTTTGAGCTCAGCCCAGTGCCGGTCACGGATGAAATCTGTCGCGCCATCGGCGTAAAGCCGCTCAAGGCATACATGGGTGCGGACATGGTCTGTGTGCTCGAGAACGAGGCGCAGGTAAGAGCCGTCGTTCCGAATCTTGAAGTTATCCGCGCGCTCGACGGTGTCTGCTTCCATATCACCGCCCATGGCGGAAATTATGACTGCGTGACCCGCAGCTTCGCGCCTAAATGCAATGTAGTCGAAGACCCTGTCTGCGGCAGAGGGCACTGCCATGTCATCCCCCTCTGGGCAAAGGCTCTGGGAAAGACCGAGCTTACCGCCTATCAGGCCTCACGGCGCGGCGGCGTGCTGTATTGCACCTATAACGGTGAGCGCACCGTCCTGCGCGGCAAAGCCGCCCTCTTCTCCAAGGCAGAGATATATTTTGAGGCGTGATTGAATTTTGTGCGATCAACCTTTGTTCCCCCTATCGTCAAGCCGCTTTGCGTCTTGACACTTCCCCCGGAGGGGGAAGCAAGTTTAGCGCGGTGGTTGCTTGAATTGCACCCCATTCACCCCCTCTGAGCCGAGCCTTGTAAAGATGATTCACGACATTCAGAAACGAATTAATTAAAGGAAACAATTATTGGTTCGTCCCCCGACTACTAAAGTGGAGCCCGGAAATAGGTCTTATCGCCATATGAACTTCATGCTCCCCAACCGCGCAAAAAGCACCTGAGCGTTTGCTCAGGTGCTTTTTTATCATGCTTTGCTTATTTGCCGAAGTAGTTAATGATGTGGCGGGGGCAGATGTCGGCGCAGTGACCGCACTGGACGCACTTGGAGGGATCGACCACGGCAAGATTATCCACAACGGTGATAGCGTCGGCCGGGCACTCGCGCTGGCACTTCATGCAGCCGATGCAGCCGTAATCGCACATCTTCATGACCTTCGCGCCCTTGTCCTTGTTGCTGCACGCGGGCATGATCTTCTGGCTCTCGGGAATGAGCTTGATGATGCTCTTCGGGCAGGCCTCGGCGCAGGCGCCGCAGCCGACGCACTTGGAGCGGTCAACCTTGGCAACGCCGTCAACAATGTGGATCGCGTCGAACTGGCACACTCTGGTGCAGTTGCCAAGCCCGATGCAGGCGAAGGTGCAGGTCTTGTTGCTCTTTCCGCCAAAGAGCATGGCGGCGCGGCAGTCAACAGGACCGTTGTAGTTAAAGCGCATCTCGGCGTGACCCTCAGTGCCGGAGCAGGGCACAAATGCCACCATCTTTTCAGCCGCACCGGCGGAGACGCCCATAATCTCGGCGATCTTCGCGGCGGCCTCAGCACCGCCGGCAACGCAGCGGTTGGTGGGCGCTTCGCCCTTGGCGACAGCGGCGGCGTAACCGTCACAGCCGGGGTAGCCGCAGCCGCCGCAGTTTGCGCCGGCCAGGCACTCACGGACGGCCTCCTGCTTGGGGTCGACCTCAACATAGAAAACCTTGGCGGCCACGGCCAGAATCAGGCCGAACAGCGCGCCCATGCCGCCGAGGACAGCTATTGCAAGAAGAATAGAATTCATAATCTCATACCCTCCTTATGCGAATATCTGCATACCGCTGAAGCCCATGAAGGCCAGAGCCAGCAGAGCGGCGGAAACAAGGCAGATGGGGAAGCCCTCGAAGCACTCGGGGTACTCGGAGAACTGGATACGCTCACGGACGGTGGAGAACAGCACGATGGCGAGCATGAAGCCCAGGCCGCCGGTGATGCCGTATACCACGGACTCGATGAAGTTGTAGTTGTTCTGCACGTTGAGCAGCACAACGCCCAGCACCGCGCAGTTGGTGGTGATAAGCGGCAGGTAGATGCCCAGTGCGGAGTACAGGGAGGGAACGCTCTTTTTAAGGAACATCTCAACGAACTGCACCAGAGAGGCGATGACCAGGATGAAAGCCAGGGTCTGGAGGAAGGCCAGGTTCAGCGGGATGAGAATGTAGGTGTTGATGACCCAGCAGATAGCGGAGGCCAGGCCCATGACGAACACGACAGCCAGGCCCATGCCGGCGGCGGTGTCGGTCTTGCTGGAGCAGCCGAGGAAGGGGCAGATGCCCAGGAACTGGGAGAAGATAAAGTTATTTATCAAGATCGCTCCCAGAGAGATGGAAATGATATTGGTAAGCATTATTCTTCACCCTCCTTTTCTTCAGCAGCCTTCTGCGCAAGCTCCTTTTTCTTTGCGGACTTCTTGAGCGCGTACTGCATGACGGCAATAAGCGTGCCCAGAGTGAGGAAGCCGCCGAAGGGCAGAGTCAGGATGGAAGCGCCAAACTCAGACGGGAAGATCTGGATGCCGGCGCCGGTGCCGTCCATAGTGAAGCGGAAGCCGTTGGTGATGTCGATAAGGCCGCCGCCGAAGCGGCCGCTGCCGAGGAACTCACGCACAACGCACATGATAATCAGCACGCAGGTGTAGCCCAGGCCCTGGAAGATACCGTCGAAGAAGGAAGCGCCGATGGTGTTCTTCTGGCAGAAGGCCTCAGCACGGCCGATAATGATGCAGTTAACGACTATCAGAGGGATGAACACGCCCAGAGCGTCGCTCAGTGCGGGGATAAAGGCCTTGAGCAGCAGGTCAACGATGGTGACGAAGCCCGCGATGATGACAACGAAGATGGCAAGACGAATCTCGCCGGGGATGATCTTACGGATGGCCGAGACCGCAACGTTGCAGCAGGTCAGTATGATAAGCACGGACAGGCCCATGCCGACGCCGTTGAAGAGCGTGGTGGTGATGGCCATGGTCGCGCACATACCGATGAGCTGGACAAGAACGGGGTTATTGGTAATCAGGCCCTCTTTGAACTGTTTTTTGATATTCATTCAGCCTATCCTCCTTAACCCAAAGACTCAACCGCTCTGATAGCGTTGCCGGTGGCATTGGCAATAGAACGGGAGGTAATGGTAGCGCCGGTGAGCGCCTCGATATCGCCGCCCGCCTTCTGGATGGCGACGTTTTCATCCTGACCCACGAACTGGGCGCGGAAGTCAACGCCAACCTGAGCGGCGCTTGCGGCATTTGCGCCGAGGCCGGAGGTCTCAGCGTGCTTGATGATGGAGATGCCGGTGCACTTATAATCGTTATCAACGCCGACAGCCATGGTGATGCTGCCCTGAGCGCCGGAGAAGGTGGTGGTCACAACGTAACCCTCGCCGCCGGTGGCTTTGGCGATGACATCAACAGTGGGGAAGGCCTCCTTATCAAAGGAAACGTCCTCATAGCCCTCGGACGCGAGAACCGCGGCATAGGCCTTCTCGGTCTTGATGCGCTGCTGCTCCTCAATTCTCTCATATGTAACGAGGTTGACAACGCCGAGGATGCCCGCGACGATGGCGGAGACGAGGAACAGGATAAGAGTCAGCTTGAGTATTTTTTTCATTGCGCCGCCTCCTTTGCCGCTTTCTTTGCTGCTTTGGCAGCCGCCTTTGCAGCGGCCACGTCTTCCTTGGAAACACCGAATTGACGGCGGTGGAAGGCCTTGTCGATAGCCCATGCACAGAGGTTCATGATGAGTATAGCGTAGGAAACGCCCTCGGGGAAGCCGCCGAAGTATCTTATCAGCACGGTGATCGCGCCGCAGCCAAAGCCGAAGAGCAGCTGGCCGCCGGTAGTGACAGGGCTGGTGGAGTAGTCGGTAGCCATGAAGATAGCGCCGAGCATGAGGCCGCCGGAAAGTATGTTATAGAGCATCCACTCGCCATTGCTGAAGCCCTCTTTGCCGAAGATAAGGGTCAGCAGGGCGACAGTGCCGATAAAGGACACGGGGATGCGCCAGGAGATGACCTTGCGGATGAGCAGGTAGATGCCGCCGATGAGCAGAGCCAGAGCGCTTATCTCACCGATGCTGCCGGGGATGGTGCCCAGAAACAGGCTCTTGAAGCCATAGTAGGCGGGCATTGCGCCGGTGTCATACATGGTGGCAAGCGGGGTGGCCATGGTGGTCGCATCGATAACACCGCTCAGCGCCTTGGGGACGACGGTGTAGCGGCCCATGATGCCGGCGTAGGACGCCAGCAGGAAGGCACGGCCCGCAAGCGCGGGGTTAAGGAAGTTCTTGCCGATGCCGCCGTAGAGCTGCTTTACAACGACTATCGCGAACAGCGAGCCGATGACGGGCAGGTACAGGGGCGCATCCGGGGGCAGGGTCAGTGCCAGCAGGATACCGGTGACGCAGGCGGAAAGGTCGCCCACGGTGTTGTCCTTCTTCATAAGCTTGCGGTAAGCCCACTCAAAGAACGCGGCGGAAACCATGGAAACAACGATGACCGCCAGAGGATAGATGCCGAACTGCCACACAGCCACAGCCACGGCGGGCAGCAGAGCGATAATGACATCGAGCATGATGCTGCGGGTGTCAGTATTGGTTCTCTCCTGCGGCTGATAGGCAACATCAAGAACTATTCTTTCGTTATTTTCTTTCACTGTTTAGCCTCCTTTGCCGCGGCAGCCGCCTCAGCCTTGGCCTTCTCTGCGGCGGCCTTGGCCTGGAACATGAGCTTTGCGGTTTTGAACGCATGGGTCAGCGGCATTCTGGCCGGGCAGTTGTAAGAGCAGCTGCCGCACTCGATGCACTCGGTGATGTGGAACTTCTCCATGCCCGCGAAATCGTGCTTGCTGTAATACATATACATGAACACAGGCTCGAGGTTCATCGGGCAGACGCTGATGCACTTGCCGCAGCGCAGGCAGTGAGGATTCTCAACTGTCTTGTCCTCCTTCTCGGTGAAGAAGAGGACGCCGGCGGTGCCCTTTACGGTGGGCGCGTCAAAGCTGGTGGCGCAAATGCCCATCATCGGTCCGCCGAGGACTATCTTGCGCGGGGTCTTGACAAAGCCGCCGCACTGCTCGGCGAGGTAGCCAAAGGGAGTGCCCACGCGGGTGAGCGCGTTGACAGGGGCCTTCATCGCGCTGCCGGCGACGGTGACGATACGCTCGATAACGGGCTTGCCCTCATAGCAGGCCTGATAGATAGCGTAAGCCGTGCGGGTGCTGACGACGTTGCAGCCGACTCCGGCGGGCAGCTGGCCGGGCTTGACCTCACGGCCGGTGACAGCCTTTATCTGGAGCTTCTCACCGCCCTGGGGGTACTTGACCTCTTCGGGTACGATCTCGATGCCGTACTTGGCGGGGTCAAGGGAGTTGAGCAGGTCGATAGCGTCCTGCTTGTTCTTCTCGATGCCGTAGTAGGCCTTGTCGACGTGGCTTGCGATGCGCACAAGCTCAATGCCCTTGAGCAGCTGCTCGGGGAAGTTGAGCATGGTGAGATGGTCGCCGTTAAGATAAGGCTCGCACTCGGCGCCGTTGATGATGAGGGTATCGACCTTGCCGATACCGCCGCGGATCTTGAACGCGGTGGGGAACATGGCGCCGCCCATGCCGACAACGCCGGCTTCGCGCATACGCTCCAGAATGGCCTCAGGGTCCTTGAGCTGCTCCTCGGTCAGAGGGGCAAGATCAGTGCAGGGGGTGTCCTGATAGTCATTCTCGATGACCACGGCCATGATCATGTCGCCCAGCGGATGGGGGCGCGGCTCAATGGCCACGACCTTGCCGGAGACAGAAGCATGCACCGGGGCGGAGACAGGCGCGGGGTTCTCACCGATTTTCTGGCCCATCGTCACATAGTCGCCCACGCTGACCAGGGGTTTGCAGGGCGCTCCTATATGCTGAGCCATAGGGATAACGACCTGTGCAGGCGGAGTAATCACGCTCACCGGGATCTCCGGTGCCTTATTATAATTGGGGTGCACTCCGCCTTTGAAAGTATGGGACATTAGCTTCACCTCGAAAATATAATACAGGGGATTTCATTCGTCATAAATTGTATCACAACCAGTCGCAAAATGTCTACAAGCATTATGCAGAAAAATGCGTTTTTCTCAAGATAAGTTTCTAACAAAGCCGTTAATTGCTTGTTCACAAATTAAATTTCGGCAATTTCCCGGTTTTTTGCATTTCTTTTAACGAAGCTTGACTTTTTTCTCACAATTTTAGCGAAATTTCCTAAACACCGCAGATCAGCAATGCCGCAGAGTTGCACCGCCCAAGGGCTCCTCTTTCGCAAAAGGGGAGCTGGCGGCGAAGCCGACTGAGAGGATAACCCGCGCAAAGCGAGAAACTCTCAACTTATGCAAATCTTCACCGCACAAGGGAATACCTCTCCGTCTTGCCGCTTCGCGTCAAGCCACCTCTCCTGCTGCGGCAGGCGAGGCAATAGGTGCTTGGAAATCTGCGCTCTTGTGTAAAATCCGCGCCACTCTCTTGGCTCTCCCTTTGGCTGCGCCCGCAGGCGCGTTTCGG
>URPA01000055.1 GCA_900549545.1 uncultured Eubacteriales bacterium | reverse complement strand
TGTCAGTCTCGCGCTTGGCGGGGCCGCCGCAGCAGGGGCAGGTGGTGTTGACCCAGTCGGTCATCTTGGACAGCGGGGACTCGCCGTCGTCGGTCAGCTCATAGGAATCGACCTGCGGCAGGACGAGCGGCAGCTCGCTCTCGGGCAGGGGGACCCAGCCGCACTTGTCGCAGTGGACAAGAGGGATAGGCTCGCCCCAGTAGCGCTGGCGGGAGAAAACCCAGTCGCGCAGCTTATAATTGACCTTCTCGACGCCGTATCCTGCCTCGACAACGTGCTTTTTCATGGCGGGGATGGCCTCCTTGACGGTCATGCCGTTGAGGAAGCCGGAGTTTACCATGATGGCGCTGTCGTCCTTGGCGACAAAGGCCTCTTTTGTGATATCGCCGCCGGAGACGACCTCGATAATGGGCAGGCCGAACTTGGTCGCAAACTCCCAGTCGCGCTGGTCGTGGCCGGGAACGCCCATGACAATGCCGGTACCGTAGCCCATGAGCACGTAGTCAGAGACAAACATCGGAACAGTCTTTCCGGTGGCGGGGTTTGTGACCTCAATTCCCTCGAGCCTTACGCCGGTCTTGTCCTTATTGAGCTCACCGCGCTCAAAGTCGGACTTGTGGGCAGCGGCGTCCTGGTATTTCTCGACCTCATCGACGTTCTTGATGAGGGGCTTCCACTTTTCAAGCAGCGGGTGCTCGGGTGAGATGACCATATATGTCACGCCGAAGAGAGTGTCCGGGCGGGTGGTGTAGACGGTTATATCGTCCTCGGTATTGGTCTTGAAGGTGAGCTCCGCGCCGGTGGAGCGGCCGATCCAGTTCTTCTGCTGGATCTTGACGCGCTCGATGTAATCCAGATCGTCCAGATCGTCGATGAGGCGCTGGGCGTACTTGGTGATGGCGAGCATCCACTGGCTCTTCTCCTTGCGGATAACCTCGCTCCCGCAGCGCTCGCACACGCCGTCAACGACCTCTTCGTTTGCCAGCACGCACTTGCAGCTTGTGCACCAGTTGACGGGCATTGTCGCCTTATATGCAAGGCCCTTCTTGAACATCTGGAGGAAGATCCACTGCGTCCATTTGTAATACTTGGGGTCGGTTGTGTCGACAACCCTGTCCCAGTCAAAGCCGTAACCCAGCATTTTGAGCTGGTTTGTGAAGTTGACGATATTGTTCTTGGTGACAATGGCGGGGTGGATGTGGTTTTTTATGGCGTAGTTCTCCGTGGGCAGGCCGAAAGCGTCAAACCCGATGGGGAAAAGCACATTGTAGCCCTCCATGCGCTTTTTGCGCGTGACGATATCAAGCGCCGTAAAGGGGCGGGGATGGCCGACGTGCAAGCCCTGCCCGGAGGGGTACGGGAACTCAATAAGCCCGTAGAATTTGGGCTTGTCGCTGCCGGTGACGGCGGCGTAGGGCTTGGTCTCCTCCCAGCGCTGCTGCCATTTTTTCTCTATCGCGGAAAAATCATATTTCATGTTAATCAGGTCCCTTTCTTCATTTTACGGCTTAAAAAGGCAACCGCAAACCCTCTTCGCCTGAGAAACCCTCCGGGCTTTTCAGGCGGTGTCTGTATGCCCCTGTAATCAGGGGCGCAGAAGGGCTGAGAGGGGGACCTCCTCCGCATCGCTCCAAAGGCGCTCAAGATTATAAAATTTTCTTGCCTCGTCGGTGAATACATGGACGATGACGCAGCCAAAGTCCATCAGCACCCAGATATCTGAGCGCATACCCTCACGGCGCACAGGCGGCTCACCCGCGAGGGAGAGCTGCTTGTCCACCTCGTCAACCAGCGCTTTGATGTGGCTGGAGGAGGTGCCGTTGCAGATGACAAAATAGTCCGCCAGAACAGTGTGCTCCGCGGTCTTGAGGACTTTGATGTCCCGGGCCTTTTTGTCGTCCAGCGCTTTTGCGGCGATAGAGGCAATTTCAACAGGTGTCAGCATGGTTATCTCCTTCCGGCGTACCATTCATACGCCTCAACAGTGTCCTTATAGGGCTCATCGCCCCGGGAGCGGATGTCCTCAAGGCTCATTTCAAGCCCGAGAGCCATCGCCCCGTCAATATCGCTGTAAGCAAGCTCTCTGAGCTTGTCAAGCCCTTCAAAATCGCGGTTGGGCTCGATATAATCGGCAAGGTAGATTATCTTTTCAAGCAGGGTCATGTCCTTCTTGCCGGTAGTATGCCAGCGGATAGCCTCGTATATCGCCTCCGACACGCCAAACTCTGCCCGCGCAAGGGCGGCGCCCGTCTTCGCGTGCAGCAGCTTCGGCGCTGAAAGCTCCGCTTTATCGCAGATAATACCATATTTTTCGCACAATATCAACTGCTCATCGTAACTTAACTTTTTAGTCACATCATGAAGTATCCCCGCTGTCGCGGCGGCCTCCTCGTCCTCGCCCCAGTGCTTGGCAAGCAGCACCGCCTCGCTCTCGCAGCCGGCCACGTGCGCCACGCGCTTGGGCGCAAGATAGGCGTATGCCTTCTCCCGCAGCCAACTAAGCTCCGGCAGGGCCTCGTAGTAAGCGTTTTTGATGATGCAGGAATAGACCTTATCATCCAGCACGTCGCGGCCCCGGCGCAGGCGCAGCCCCTCACGTATCTCCGTGGAGGATACCTCCACCGGCACATGGTGCAGAATCTGGACGCGGGCGTGGTAAGCCTCTTCAAGATACCGAGCCTTCGCGCGAATCTCGTCCCCGTCGTCCTCAGCTCTGGATAGCGCGGCGAGGGTGCAGTTTTGAAGCAGATACTCAAACCTGTACCACTGCTCAAAGCTTGTGAGCATATCGGTGCCAACTATGAGGACGAGCTCATCATCGGGGTACTGCTCCCGCAGGCGGGAGATGGTGTCGGCGGTGTAGCTGCGCCCCTCGCGCGAAATTTCCATGTCCGACACAACGGCGCCGGGGATATCCCCAAAGGCAAGCTCGCACAGCTCCATGCGCTGCCGCGCGTCTGGGCTGCCCTCAGCCATGTCCTTATGCGGGGGAATATTATCCGGCATGATGAGCAGCATATCCGGTTTCAGTTCCTCGGCGGCGGTTCTGGCCGCCTCCTGATGGCCGAGGTGCGGCGGGTTGAAGCTGCCGCCGTACAGGGCAATTTTCATCTTTTTCTGTCCTTTACAAGAACTATTTTAGGCTCTTTCTCGTTCTTTTTATACAGCACAAATTTGCTGCCGATGACCTGCACCTGCTCCGCGCCGCAGGCCTCGGCCAGTGCGTCACAGGCCTCACGCGCTGTGAGCAGGGAATTTTCCAGAACTCTGCCCTTTATAAGCTCCCGCGCCTTGAGCGCGTCGGAGACAGACTGGATAAGGCTGTCGTTTATGCCGCCCTTGCCCACCTGAAAAATGGTGTCCTCCCCGGCGGCTATGCCGCGCAGCTGGGCGCGCTGCTTGCTTGTTATTGCCATTGAATCAACCTCCAAATTACTTAAAAAGCGCCTTGACGAAGTCCTCGGCTACAAAGGGGATGAGATCATCCACGCCTTCGCCAACGCCGACGTACTTCACCGGGAGCTTCAGCTCATTGGCGATGGCAAAGACTATGCCGCCCTTGGCCGTGCCGTCAAGCTTCGTGAGGACAATGCCGGTAAGGCCCGACGTCTCCAAAAACTGCTTTGCCTGAATAAGCCCGTTCTGGCCGGTGGTGGCGTCAAGCACCATGAGCGTCTCAACGTCGGCCTCGGGCAGCTCGCGCGTGATGATGCGGCTTATCTTGTTAAGCTCGTTCATCAGATTCTGCTTATTGTGCAGGCGGCCTGCGGTGTCGATAATTATAACATCGCTGCCTCTTGCCTTGGCGGCGCATATACCGTCATACACCACGGCACCGGGGTCGCTCCCCTCCTCGTGGCGCACGATCTCCGCCCCGCTGCGCTCGGCCCAGATGCCGAGCTGCTCGGCAGCCGCCGCGCGGAAGGTGTCCCCCGCGCAGAGTAGGACCTTCTTCCCCTGCTCGGAAAGCTGCTTTGCGAGTTTTCCGATGGTGGTAGTCTTGCCGACGCCGTTTACCCCCACCATGAGGATGACCGCGGGCTTGGTGTCGAGCTTAAGCCCGGTATCGCCCACGTTGAGCATCTTTGTCAGAATCTCGATAAGCCCCTCGCGGGCCTCATAGCCCTTGCGAAAGCGCCGCTCCCAGGTGAGCTTGCGCATGGCCTTGACCACCGCCTGCGCGTTCACCGCGCCCACATCGGACAAAACCAGCAGCTCTTCAAGCTCGTCATAAAAATCCTCATCATCCGGCGCGTAGCCCTGGAAAAGCTCCTCCAGCTCCTCCATATTGGTTCTGGTCTTGGTCAGACCGGAGAAAATCTTGTCAAAAAATCCCATATAAATCTCCATTCTGCCGCATAACTACAATGCTAAAGAGAATGAAAACCTCCTATGCGGCTGGATGGAGATTTTCGGCATGTGCCGCGGTTGCTGCTTTAGCGGCGAGCGGCACGCCATTTTCAATCGAGTAATCTGATTTATCCCATTACTCCTCTATTGTTTTCTGTGCCGCTTCAAGGTCAAGCTCCACCACCGTGGAGACGCCCTTTTCCTGCATCGTCACGCCGTAAAGCATGTCCGCCTGTTCCATGGTGCCCCGGCGGTGGGTGATGACCAGAAACTGGGTTTTATCGGCCATGCGGCGCATATATTCGGCATATCGGCTGACGTTGGCCTCGTCGAGAGCGGCCTCGATCTCGTCCATAACGCAAAACGGCGTGGGCCGCACCTTCAAAATCGCGAAATACAGCGCGATGGCCACAAATGCCATCTCGCCGCCGGAGAGCAGGCTAATCGTTGAAAGCGCCTTGCCCGGCGGCTGAACCTTTATCTCTATGCCGCACTCGAGCACATTGCTCTCGTCCTCAAGCCTCAGCTCCGCCTTGCCGCCGCCGAAAAGCTCAAGAAATGTCTGGCGGAAGCAGCAGTCGATCTCATTGAAGCGCTCAACGAAGATGGCCTTCATCTCGGCGGTTATCTGGTCGATGATGTCCTTGAGCTCCGCCTTGGCCTTCTCCACGTCCTCCTTCTGCCCGGTCAGGAACTCGTACCGGGTGTTCACTCGCTCGTACTCGTCAATCGCGCCGAGGTTCGGCGTGCCGAGAGCTGCGATGGAGTGCCGCAGGGAGTTAATCTCCTTATTTGCGGCCTGAATGTTTTCAACATCCTGCCGCAGCTCCATGGCGGCGCTGTGGCTCAGCTCATAATTGTCCCAGAGCTTATCGAGAATCTGCTTTTCCTCCATGTCGGCGCTGAGCTTGCGCTGCTCGATTCGGGCGGCCTGCCGCTCAAGCTCAAGCAGGTCTGCGTTGCGGCGCTGGGCATCCTTCTCGGCGCGGGTGCGCTTGCCCTCAAGCTCAAGCTTAGAGTCGCTTATACGGGCAATCTCCGCCCTGATATCGGCGCATTTGGCCTTTATCTCATCAAGGCGCTGCTCCTTCTGGGCCTGCTGGCTCTTGAAGCTGTCTATCTGGCGCTTGGCAGCGTCCACGGCGCTTTTGTGGGCCTCGCTGTCGCCGCTGAGGCTTTGTAGCAGCGCTTCAAGCTGGCTGATGGAAGTGAGCGTCGTGCGCTTTTCCGCCTCAAAGGAGGATGCCTCGCTCTTAAGCTCCGCCTGATCCTCCAGCGCCATGTCGAGCTGATACCTGACGACGGCAAGGTCGGAATTTGCTCGCTCAAGCCGCTGGGCGCAGGTCTTGATGTCCTCTTTGACGCGCTCATACTGCCTCACGAGCTTTTTAAGCTCGTTTGCCCTTGAGAGGATGCCGCTGTTTTTCGCGGCGCTGCCGCCGGTCATGGAGCCGCCAGCGTTAATGAGCTGACCGTCCAGAGTGACTATTCTCAGGCGGTTGCCGTTTGCCTTGGAGATGCGCACAGCGTCGCTCAGGGTCTCAGCCACGACGGTGCGTCCAAGAAGATTTATAAAAATATCCTTATATTTATCGTCAAAATCCGCAAGCTCGCAGGCTATGCCCACAAAGCCGGGGTCGTTCACCGGCGCGTCCTTCATGATGCTGCCGCGAATGGTGTCGATGGGCAGGAAGGTCGCCCTGCCGGAGTCGGTGCGCTTTAGCATCTCGATGGCGGCGCGGCCGGCGTTTTGATTGTCAACAACTATATTCTGCGCCGCAGCGCCAAGCGCCGTTTCAATGGCGAGGGCGTAATCCTCATTGGTTCTCAGAAGGTTTGCCGCCGGGCCGTGTATGCCCTGAAGCTCGCCCCGCTCTGCCCGGCGCATGACGGCCTTTACAGCGCCGGAATAGCCCTCAAAGCCCCTTTCCATGTCCCGGAGCATACGTATGCGCGCCTCAAGGCTGCGCCCCTCGACCTCCATGGCGGTGGCCTTGCTGCCAAGGTCCTTGGCTATCTGCTCGCGGTTCTGGAGCTTCATGCGGCAGCCGTCGAGGACGTTTGAATTTGCGGTGAGCTTTTCCTCAAGGGCCTTGAGCTCATTGTCAAGCTCGCCCACGCGCTCATTTGCGGCCTTTATCCCGGCCTTTATCTCCTCAGTCCTGCTCTCCTGCTGGGCGATGTCATTCAAAAGCCGCTGCATATTTGCCTCGGCGGAGCTGACATTTGCCCGCAGCACCGCGATATTGGCCTCGCACTCGGCCTGCGCGCTCTCCTGCGCACTCAGCCGCTCGCGGGCGTTCTCGCTCTCGATGTCCTTCTGGTGCATACGCTCGCTGATATTGCCGGAGGAGGCATAGAGGGCTTCAAGCTCGGCTCTGGCCGTTTCAAGCGCCTGCTTTGCCTGCTCGTACTCTTGGGATATGGCCTCCGCCTGAGAGCGGAGCTTATCGAGCGTCGCCATCCAGGCGGAAATTTCCTTTATGCGCAGCTCATCGCGCAGGACAAGATAGCGCTTGGCAGTCTCTGCCTGTTTTTTCAGCGGCCCGACCTGAAGCTCAAGCTCCTCGGTCTTGTCGTTTATGCGCAGGAGGTTTTCCTCGGTCTTCTGGAGCTTGCGCTCGGCCTCCTCCTTGCGGTAGCGAAAGCGGGAGATGCCCGCCGCCTCCTCAAAAACCTCACGCCGATCGGTGCTCTTGTTGGAGACAATGTCCGCAATCTTGCCCTGGCCGATGATGGAGTAGCCATCCCGACCGAGGCCGGTGTCCATGAGCAGGGAGTTTATATCCTTCAGGCGCACCTGCTCGCGGTTAATATAATACTCGCTCTCGCCGCTGCGGTAATAGCGGCGGGTGAGCATAATCTCGCTGCTGTCGCTGTCGATAATGCGCTGGGAGTTGTCGATGATAAGCGTCACCTGGGCATAGCCCATGGCCCCGCGTATGGCGGTGCCGCCGAAGATGACGTCCTCCATCTTCGCCCCGCGCAGGGTCTTTGTGCGCTGCTCGCCCATGACCCACATTATCGCGTCGGAAATATTCGATTTTCCGGATCCATTCGGCCCCACGATGGCGGTGATATCCTTCTCAAAGCTGAGAACGGTCTTATCCGCAAAGCTCTTGAAGCCTTGGATTTCCAGTGCTTTTAAATACATAAGCTACCTACTTATATAATTTCAGGTATTGTTATCTCGTTTATATCGCAGTCGGTGGGGAAGACCTTCACTTCCTTAAGCGAAAGCTCCCTTTTGAGCGTCTCCACATTCTGCCGGTGCTGGCCCACCATCTGGGAGACCTTGCTTTTGTGCACGGCGATTGTGACGCTGCTGCCCGCCGGGACGCCCGCAAGCAGTCCGAGCGCGCGGTTTAGCATGATGCGGCTTTTCACAAGCTCACCCAGCGCCGGGTGATACGCGCCGCCCGCCGCCGCGCCGGAGCTTAGCTCCTCCGTGGGGTTGAGGCCCAGCCGGATTACGGGGATGCCCGCCGCCGCAAACATAGGAAGGAGCTTCGCGCAGACACGCACCGCGTCCTCCACGCTGTGCTCCTTATAGTGCCCCGCCTGCCACAGGTCGTAAAGCGCCGTATCCCGCACGATAACCGTGGGGTAGACGCGCACGCCGTCCGGCTCAAGGGCGATGATGCGCCGCGCGGTCTCGATGGATTTTTCATCACTGTCCCCGGGAAGGCCGGTCATCATCTGAAGAATAAGGCGAAAGCCCTCCGCCTTAATAAGGCGCGATGCGTTTTCCACATCCGCCGTCGTGTGCCCACGGCCGGAGAGACGCAGAACCTCATCGTCCATTGACTGGGCGCCCAGCTCAATAGTCTCCACCGAATATTCCCGCAGCCTTTTGAGCGTCGGGAGGTCAATGGCGTCCGGCCTCGTTGAAAGGCGCAGGGAGTGAATATCCCCCCGCTCGAGATACACCCTCGCCGCGTCCAGCAGCGAAAGCTGCTCTTCAACCGGTATAGCCGTGAAGCTGCCGCCGTAAAACGCGAGCTGCCGCTTCATGCCCGCCGGGGCAGGCCTCGCGCTCTCGACAGCCACGCGCACGGTTTGCGCCGTTGCGGGCTCCGTGCTGCCGGAGATGCGCCGCTGGTTGCAGAAAACGCAGTCATTCGGGCAGCCCAGATGCGGCACGAAGACCGGGATAATGCTCTCTCTGGCGCTCATTTGCGCAGCGCCTCAAGCGCGCGGCAGGCGGCCATCTGCTCGGCCTCCTTCTTGGTCTTGCCGCTGCCCTCCCCCGCCGGAGCGCCGTTTACGCTCACGCGGAAGGTGAAGGTCTTGTTGTGGTCAGGCCCCGACTCGCCGATAAGCTCATAGACAATGCTGCTGCCGCTCTTTTGCTGCACCAGCTCCTGAAGCTCGGTCTTGTGGTCGGCGCTGACATGGGTATCATCTATCTCCGCGTCATTGAGCAGCATCGCGTAGATAAAGCTTTTCGCGGGCTCAAGGCCGCCGTCAAGGTACATCGCGGCGATAATGGCCTCCACCATGTCCGCCATGATGGACGGGCGCTTCCTGCCGCCGGTGTGCTCCTCGCCCTTACCAAGGCGCATATAGCTGCCAAGCTCAAGGCGGGAGGCGATATTGTGCAGGCTCCCCTCGCAGACAAGCTCCGAGCGCAGACGGGTCATTTTTCCCTCGGGCAGCTCCGGCGTGTGGCGGTAGAGAAAATCCGCCGTCACCGCGCCGAGAATAGAGTCGCCCAGAAACTCGAGGCGCTCATAGCACACGGTCTGCCGCTCGTTGGCGTAGGAGCTGTGGGTCAGGGCTGTGAGCAGGAGCTCTTTATTTTTAAATGTGTATCCGATTTTTTCTTCAAGCTGGCGCATTATTATTCAGCCTTCAATTTCATGTATTCGATATTCGCGGTAATGTCATCAATAATGCCGGTGTTGACGTAGTTTACAGCCTGACGCACAGCGGCGAAGATGCTCGCGGCGTTTGAAGAGCCATGAGCCTTGATAACAGGCTTGCTGATGCCGATAAGCGCCGTGCCGCCGACTTCGTTTACGTCCATGGAGCGCTTCATCACGCCAAGGTCCTTCTTGAGCACGGCGGCAGCAAGCTTATTGACGGTGCTTTTATAAAACACGCCCTTGAGCTGCTTCATCATGAACTTTATAACGCCCTCAGTGGTCTTGAGCATGACATTGCCGGTAAAGCCGTCGGTGACGATAACATCCGCCTCACCCGCGAAAACGCCGGTGCCCTCGACATTGCCCACGAAGTTGAGCCTGCCCTCATCGTGTGCCTGCTGCATGAGCGCGTAGGCCTGATGCTGGAGCTCGCCCCCCTTGCCGGGCTCTGTGCCGTTAGAGAGAAGGCCGACACGGGGATTTTCGCAGCCCATGAGCTTCTTGGCGTAGAAGCTGCCCATATACGCAAACTGGAGCAGATATTCCGCCGTGCACTCGACATTCGCCCCGCAGTCAATGAGCATGACGCCATGCTCCCCCGCGGGAAGCACAGGGGCCAGCGCCGCGCGGCGGATGCCGTGGATGCGCTTGACAATGAGCGTTGCCCCGGTGAGAAGTGCGCCGGTGCTGCCGGCGGAGACGACCGCGTCCCCTGCCCCGTCGCGCAGCAAACCCAGCGCAACGGCCATGGAAGAATCCTTCTTCCTGCGGATGGCGGTGCTGGGGTCGTCCTCCATGGTGACGACCTCCTCAGCGTTTATGACCTCAATATCATTGCAGCCCTCGGCGCGCAGGCAGTTTTTGACTGCCTCCTGCTGGCCGACGAGCACAACGTCCACGCCGAGCTCACGCTTTGCACGCACAGCGCCCTTTACTATTTCGGCAGGGGCATTATCCCCGCCCATGGCGTCAATTATTATTTTCACAGCCAAATATCTCCTTTTTCAGAAGCTCATCTATTATCCCGAGTGAACGCTTTGAAATCTCGGCGTTTTTGTTTCGCTTGCCCTTGACGCGGTAGCCCAGCGGGCTTATTATGCCGAAGTTTATATTCATCGGCTGAAAATCACCCACGCTGCCGCCGGATATGTAAAGCCCCAGCGCGCCGATAGCCGTCTCCTGTGGGAAATCCACCGGGGGCAGGCCGAGTACACGCGCCGCCGTCTCAATGCCGACAAGCATTCCGGAGGCGGCGGACTCCACATAGCCCTCGACTCCGGTCATCTGCCCGGCAAAGCTCAGATTCTCTCGGGAGCGCAGGCGGTAGTACCTGTCAAGCAGCTTTGGGCTGTTGAGATAGGTGTTGCGGTGCATCACGCCGTAGCGCACAAACTCCGCATTTTTAAGCGCCGGAATCATCGAAAACACGCGCTTCTGCTCGCCCCATGTCAGATGCGTCTGGAAGCCGACGAGGTTATAGAGCGTCCCGTCCGCGTTATCGCGCCGAAGCTGCACAACGGCATAGCTCTCCCTGCCGGTGCGCGGGTCCTTGAGGCCCACGGGCTTGAGCGGGCCGTAGCGCAGGGTGTCCACCCCGCGGCGGGCCATGACCTCAACAGGCATGCAGCCCTCGAAAACGCCGCCGTCGTCAAAGCCGTGCACCTCCGCCTCTCTGGCGTTTACAAGCTCATTAACAAAGCTGAGGTACTCGTCCTTCTCCATCGGGCAGTTTACATAATCCGCTGTCCCCTTATCATAGCGGGAGGCGAAGAAGGCACTGTCCATGTCGACGCTCTCAAGCGTCACGATAGGGGCGACCGCGTCATAAAAATGCAGGTCACTCTCCGGGCAGAGCTCGGCTATTTTATCGGCGATAGCGTCGCTGCTGAGCGGGCCGGTGGCGATTATGGTCTCGCCGTCCGGAATCTCCGTCGCCTCGGCGTTTACAAGCTCGACATTTTCACACGCGGAGAGCTTATCGGTGATGTATTTTGCAAAGCCCACTCTGTCCACAGCCAGCGCGCCGCCCGCGGCGACGCGGTTTTTGTCGGCGCTCTCCATGATAAGAGAGCCCATGCGGCGCATCTCTTCCTTCAAAAGGCCCACCGCGTTTGTAAGCTCATCACTGCGCAGGGAGTTTGAGCAGACAAGCTCCGCAAAATATGGGGAGCTGTGCGCCGGGGTCATCTTTATGGGCTTCATTTCCACAAGGCGCACCGGCAGCCCGCGCTTTGCAAGCTGCCACGCGCACTCGCTGCCCGCGAGGCCCGCGCCCAGAACAGTTATCTTATCCATTTTCAGCCCTCCGCCTTTTTGCGGGTTTTGGTGGTTTTGGGTTTTTCCGCCTCGGTCTTTTTCTCTGCGGCGGCCTTTTTCTTATATGCCCGCTGCTCCTCCGGCACATAGTTTGCGCAGGCTTCGTTCATGCAGAAGGGCTTGGAAGCTCCCCTGCCGCTGCGCTTGAACATGGTCTTGCCGCAGGCGGGGCAGAAGTCCTTGGTGGGCACGTTCCAGGTGATAAAGCCGCAGTCTGTGCCGCGCTCGCAGGCGTAGAACACTCTGCCCTTTTTGGAGGTGCGCTTTAGTATCTTGCCGCCGCACTTGGGGCATTTGCCGGGCATTTCAACCACTATCGGCTTTGTAAAGGTGCACTCCGGGAAGCCGGGGCAGGCCAGAAAATGACCGAATTTACCTTTTTTCACGACCATCTGCCGGCCGCAGACCTCGCAGTATTCATCGCTGAGCACATCGGGAACCTTTATCTTCACGCCGTCCATCTTCGTCTCGGCCTGCTTGAGCTCCGCGTCAAAATCCTCGTAAAACTCGCCGAGGACTGAGCGCCAGTCGGCATTGCCGCTCTCGATGCCGTCAAGCTCCTCCTCCATGTGGTTTGTGAACTTCACATCCACAATGTCGGCAAAGTGCTCCTTCATAAGCCCTGTCACCACCTCGCCAAGCGGCGTGGGACGCAGGTACTTGCCCTCTTTTATCACATAGTCGTGAGAGGTGATGGTGGATATAGTCGGCGCGTAGGTGGAGGGGCGGCCAATGCCCTTCTCCTCCATGGCGCGGATAAGGGTTGCCTCGGTGTATCTTGCGGGGGGCTGGGTAAACTGCTGGTCGGGGCGCATGGCCTCGAGCTTCAGGCGCTCCCCCTCGCTGAGGGATGGCAGCGGATTTGCAAGCTCGCTGCTCTCCTCGTCCTTGGCCTCCTCGTACACGGCGGTGTAGCCGGGGAACTTGAGCTCAGAGTAGTTCGCGTGGAAGGTGTAGCCCGCCGAATCCACATCGACGGAGACATTGTCATACACGGCGTTTGCCATCTGGCAGGAGAGGAACCGGCTCCAAATCAGCTTGTACAGCTTGTACTGCTCGCTCGTCAGGTCCTTCTTGATCTCGTCCGGGACCAGGGTGACATCAGAGGGGCGGATGGCCTCGTGGCCGTCCTGGGCGCCCGCCCGGGACTTGAAGTGCCGGGGCTTGCTGGGCAGGGTCACGTTCTGGATGACCCAGTCGTACAGAGGACGGTGATCCTCAAACTCCAGGGAGCAGAGGGAGTGGGTGATACCCTCCAGCGCGTCCTGGATGGGGTGGGCGAAGTCGTACATGGGGTAGATGCACCACTTGTCCCCCTGGCGGTGGTGGTGCATGTGGTTGATGCGGTAGAGCACCGGGTCGCGCATGTTGAAGTT
>URPA01000054.1 GCA_900549545.1 uncultured Eubacteriales bacterium | reverse complement strand
TCTTTCATCTCGTTTATGAAATATTTGGCCTTGCCGTACTCGTTGAATTTATGGTTGGATACAAGCTTATTGCGTATGCCGAGCTTGCCCAGCAGCACCATAGAGCGGCGCGTATCCTCAGCGGCGATAATATCCGCCTCTGTCAAAATCTGCACCCCTCGGGGCGACATATCCCGCGAGTTTCCTATCGGCGTTGCCACAATATATAAAGTTCCTGTCTGATCCATTTGTCTTCTCCTTCTGGCTCATTCAGGCGTATTATACCGCAAACCCCGCCTCATTACAAGCGGCGGCTTTTGGAGATAATTTCTCCCGCCCTGTACTACTTTCCGCGCCGCGCCCGCAAAGTATTTTCTCCCCATTTCTCATTTGAATAATCCCGGTTTTTACAGCGGCTTGCGACAGCCTTCTCGATATTACATAACTATAATATTCTTATCTTATGTAAACTTTGGGGGCAATGAAAATGGCACAGGGAGGACAAGGGAAACTGGCGGCGCTGCGCACAGCGGCCGCGGGAAAGGTGGACGGGCGCTTTTTGGCGGCGGGGCGCTGCGTTTTTTATCTGCTGCTGGGTTTTGTGATGGCCTGTTCGCGGGTGCTGGAAAACGGCGCGCCGCTGGGCATGGCGATGGTGGCCTGCTCCGGCGCGGGCGTGACAGGAGTGTTCGCTCTCGCGGGGGCTGCTCTGGGTTATCTTATAAGCGGTGGGATAGACTGGGGCATAAGATACATAGCGGCGGCGGTGCTGGTATACACGATCTCCTTCGTGTTCCACGAGCTGAGCATCTACCGCAGCCCCTATTTCATGCCCTCGGCGGCAGCGCTGGTGATGGCGCTCACAGGGATTCTCGGCAGCTTTTCCGCGCCGGAAACCACCGTGCCCATGCCGGCGGAGCTGTTTTTGGAGACGGCGCTGGCCTTCGGCGGGGCATATTTCTTCCGGGACGCGCTGTGCTCCTATCCACGCACGACCGAGAGCGCGGAGCTCAAGCACAGCATATCGGTGATGATAACCGTCTCCTGCGCGCTGATGGCGTTTTCGAGGGTAGTTTTATTTAACACAGTCTCCATCGGGCGTTTTCTGGCGCTGCTGATGGTGATGACCTCCGCCATGAAGGGCGGCATGCTCACCGGCGCCGCTGTGGGGACGGTGCTCGGCCTCGCGATGGACGTGACCCATGTGGGCGCGCCGTTTTACACCATGGCCTACTCGCTCTCCGGGCTTTTGTCCGGGGTGTTCGGCAAGCACGGGCGGCTCATTTTCGTGCTGTCCTTCATTCTCTCCGGAGCGCTGGCTGTCGTCTGTGCGTGGAACACGGAGATATACATAAGCGCGCTTTTTGAAAACTTCTGCGCCTCGGTGATCTTCATGCTCCTGCCCGCCTCGTGGCTGAGCCATATTGGGCTTATCCTGCAATACGGCCAGCGCGGCAGCGGCGAATCCGGCCTGCGGCGCTTCGCGGCCCGACGGGTGAAAAATCTCAGCGAGGCCTACGGTGAGCTCTACGAGACGGTGCGGCGCAGCATTGAGGAGCCCGCCAACGATGAAAACATCGCCAAGGTCTTTGACCGCGCGGCGGACGAGGTGTGCGTAAGCTGCAAGAACAAAAGCCAGTGCTGGAACGCCGATTATGTGGACACGCTCTCCGCAATGAATGACGCCACCCAGGCCATGCGCGTCAACGGTACACTCTCCGTGGAGGACCTGCCCGGCTTCTTCCGGGAGCGCTGCACGGGGCTGCCCGCCTTTGTGGCGGCGGTGAACGGCGAGCTGCGGGCCCTTGCCTACCGGCGGCAGCTGCGCACACGGCTGACGGAGAGCCGGAGCGTCGCCTGGGGGCAGTATTCCGACATGTCCCAGGTGCTCGGCAAGGTCGCCGACGAGCTGGGCAGCGTCAATGGGGCCGACCCTCTGGCCGAGCGACGGCTCATGCGCTACCTGCGCTCTCTTGAAATCGACGCCGACACCGCAGTTTACCGCGACGGCGGCGGCAGACTCCGCGTGGTCATCGAGGGCGGCAGGCTCAGCGCGCTTATAAAGGACGAGCGCTATCTTGAAAAAATCTCCGAGGTTGTCGGCGTGCGCCTCTGCAAGCCGCTGGAAAATGAGGAGAGCAGCTCCCGCCTTACCCTGCTGGAGGCGGAGCCGCTGGCCGTCTCGGTGGGCATAGCGGCGCTTAAAAAACGGGGCGAGAAGGTCAGCGGCGACAAGGGCACCTACTTCAAGACTGACGCGGGCGTTCTCTGCGTCATTCTATCCGACGGCATGGGCACTGGGGACGATGCCGCCCGGGACAGCGCCCAGGTGGTGGCGATACTCGAAAAATTCCTCCGCTCCGGGGTTGACCCGGCGGTGGCGATGAAGCTTCTAAACTCCGTCATGCTCCTGCGCAGCTGCGATTCATGGGGCTTTGCGACGGTGGACCTGATGTGCGTTGACCTCTTCAGTGGCGAGACCTGCTTTTATAAATACGGCGCAGCCCCGTCATATGTCAAAAGCGGCAAAAGCATCCGCCGCATAAAGGGTGAGACGCTGGCCGTGGGTCTGTCGCTGGGCGAGGGCATCGCCCCGGACATTGTGCGCATGCGCCTTCGCCCCGGCTCCACGGCGGTGATAGCCTCGGACGGGGTAATATGCGACAAGGAGGACGGCTGGCTCAAGACCATGCTCTCAAAGGACACGGACGATATGAAGAGCCTTGCCCGCTCGGTTTTGAAGGAATCGGAGCGCATCTACGGCGCGGCGGACGACATGACGGTGGTGACGGTGCGCGTGGAGGAGCGGACATGACCGGCAGCCTCAGAGACGGCATATCCGAAATCTGGGGGCGCATCGCCCTGCGGCTGCGTCCCCGCCCCCGCCGGGCCGCTGCGGTCAAGGGCTGCGTGAGAAATGTCATCGTCGTAAAGCCCGGCGACAGGGCCTTCAAGGAGGCGGTTTTCATCCTGCGGGACGATTATTTTTCCTCTCCCGGCCTCAGCCGCTCCGCCCTTTTAAGTCAGGCACGGGACGCCGCCCGCCGCTATACCGACACCGTTGCCCCGGCGCGGGGCTTCCCGCTCGGCGCGGTGACAGCTTCCGTTCTCGTGACCTCCGGCGTGTTCGTGCTGCTTATTGTGACGGGGGTGATATGAACAGGTTTGCAAAAGCTCCCGCAATATGCTACATTTGTAGTAAACAATACTGCGGGAGGGTGCGGCGTGAAAAATGATAAAATGGCGCGGCTTATCTGCCGGATGAATCAAAAGAAGCGGTCTGAAACCCTGGACGGTGCCATCGTCACGGTAAAGCCAATCCCGGAGGGCGGCATAGTCGGGGAGCTTGACCCGAGGAGTTACGGCTTTGCAAAGCAGATGCTCATGCTCAAGAAGCTTCTCTTCCGGGAGCGCGAAACCTCTGACCCAAAGCAGCTTATCCGCCCGTATCGTACGATGTTCGGCATATGCAAAAGCAAAAGAGGCTATATCAAAGGCGTTCAAACAAAAACCGTTTTCTTTCCCGGCGCTGATGGCTATAAGCTGCGCGGCAGAATTTACAGCGTTGAGACGGCAGGCCCCGCGCCCATTGTGGTGTATTTTCACGGCGGCGGCTTTTTCGGTGGCAGGCTTTCGGTAGTTGACCAGCTCTGCCGGGCCATCGCGTCCACCGCCCGCTGTGTGGTGCTGAGCGTGGATTACCGGCTCTGCCCCGAGCATCCGTATCTCTGCCAGCTTGAGGATTGCCGTGCGGCTGTAAGATGGGCGCACGATAACATTTCCCGCTTCGGGGCTGAGCCCTCGCGGCTGTTCGTTGCGGGCGACAGCGCGGGGGGGCACCCTCGCCGCCGCGACCGCTCTCCGGGACAGGGACGAGAAGTCCGGGATGATAAAGGGTCAGGTGCTGCTCTACCCGGTGGTCAACGCTCCGGGGACGCATACGGAGCTATACCACGGGGCGCAGCTTTCAAAATACCGCGTAGCCCCGAAACACGCCAGGGTATTGCGGGCCGTCATTCAATTCATGGTCGATATGGTCGCCAACATGCACGATCCGGAGCTGCTGGAGGCCGTGTATCTGCAAGGCAGCATCTCGGCGGAGAGCATTTACCTCGCCCCGCTGACGGATGATTTTCACGGCCTGCCGCCCACGCTGCTGGTCTATGGTGAGCATGATATGCTTGCAGCGGAGAATACCGCCTACGCGAAAAAGGCGGCCGCCAACGGCGCGGACTGCAAAACCGTCATCTACGAGGGAACGCTGCACGGCTTTGCCGACCGGATAGGCGTTCTGCCGCAGGCGGAGGACTGCGTTCAGGAAATCGCCGCGTGGATAAGTACGATAAAATGAGTATGAAAAAAGCGCTCCCGAGGGAGCGCTTTTTTGTTGGTTGTTTCTTAGTCGCCGTAGGTTATTGTCGCCTGCTCGTTATAGAACATGGAGACGTACTCCTCCAGCGTTATACCCATCTGGCTTATCTGCTCGGCGGCGGCGCGGCCAACATAGCGGAAATGCCAGGGCTCATATGTAATGCCGGTGGTGTCCTGCTTCCCGTCGGGATAGCGGAGGATAAAGCCATAGCGCCAGCAGTTTTCGGTGAGCCACTGGGCGGTGGGTGTGTCCTTCTGGGCCTCGTCGAGCACCTGATAATTATAGTCCACAATATCAAAGGCAAGACCCAGCTCGTGCTCGCTCGTGCCCGGCAGAGCGACGGATGTGGCGGCAAGTCCCGGCGCCTCCCCGGCGCTGACGCCCTCGTCCACAAGCCGCTGTATCTTATCGTCATACAGCGCCTGCTGAGTCTCCCTGCTGCGATATGCCGAGCAGATAAGCGGCTGGTTTCCGGCGGAGGCGCAGTCATCCATCATGCTTTTGAGCTGCTCCGCGCAGGTCTTATCCGCCTTCATGTCATTGCCGATATCGGTCAGGTCAGCGGAATAGCCGGTGGAGTCCACGCTGTTCCAGGCGTTGACAAGCACGAGCTCTTCAAGCTGCCTGTTATCCTGCCAGCCCAGCATCCTCAGCCCAAGCGCCGCAATAAGCGCAAGGCAGGCAATGCCAATAAATATTCTTATTAAGGTTCCGCCCCATTTTCTGTCCTTCACGGGGACGAAATCAGCATCTTCAATGTGCATAAGTCTTACCTCTTTCCTGCTCCTTTTCATCAGTGCAGGCTTATCATACACCACGGTTGTATCATTACTGCCAATTTTTTGTATACTTTTTGTATACTTTCAAAATTTTTTTAAAAAATTATCTGTTTATCGTCCAGCTGCCGCCCTCAAAGCTCAGCTGGATATTCAGCATTAGCTGTTCATTCTTGACAAAGCTCACATAATACAGGCCGTCGCGCACGGCGGTGGCGTCCTCCACCTCCTGCGGCACAAGCTTTGTCTCGGCAAAGTTATAGCTTTTCGCCATGTTCTCAACAAGCGCCTGCATATTGTGCGTCTCATTATAGTACTGCGCATCGGCGGGCACTGTTTCGTATGCCCGCTCGTCACTTATGCCATAGGTCACATAGGTCAGGATACCCGTGGACTCGTCCACGCAGTAGTTGAGCCACTCGTGCACAGGTCCGGCGCTCTTGTAGTAAAAGACTTCCCACATCACGATGCCCGCGGGGCTGCCGTTTTCGCCGACAAGGAGAACGGCGTGCGTCCAGTCCAGATTGCTTCTGGTAATGCTGCCGATGCTAAGCCCCGTGCCGTCTATAAGCTTCAAAACCTCGTCAAGCTTCCCGGCGGCGTCCTCGGCGCTCATATACCGGCCGCTGTTCAGGCTGACCTGCTCAATGGGCGCGTCCCGGCCGCCGTTGTTCATCGCCGAAATCATGGCAAGGCGCTCAATTTTAATATCGTCGCTCGCAAGGCTCAGCTCACCTGCGCCCAGCTCCGGGACTTCCTCGAGACTCTCAAGCCGGGTTGACTGCACACGGCTTAAAAGGCTGGGCAGGAACATGCCGATAAGCACCGCCGCCAGCACCAGCAGCGCCATGCCAAAGGGCCAGAGCCTGCCGCCGGCAGGTTTTTCTGTTCTTCTGCTCATATGCGCCCTCCCCTGAGCTCCACGGTGACGCAGGTGCCGTTGCCCTCGCGGCTTTCAAAGCGCATATCGCCGTTGTGCAGGCGCACTATCTCGCTGCACAGGGCAAGGCCGAGCCCCACGCCGCCCTGTGCCCTTGAACGGGACTTATCCACGCGGTAAAAGGCCTCGGTTATGTGCTCAAGCTCCTCAGCGGGGATGCCGCGCCCGGTGTCGAGCACGCGGATAAGGCAGCCCTCCTCCGTCATCTGGGAGACGACATAGATATTGCCGCCCTTATCCATGGCCTTGCGGGCGTTGTCCAAAATATTTACCAGCAGCGAGCGCACAAGGTCCGGCTCCAGAAGGCACTCGCCCTCCTCGCAGCTGCACTGGAGGACTATCCCCTTCTCGGCGTACACCCGCTCCATATGCTGCACCATGCTGCCCACTATCTGCGCCGGGCGGCAAGGCACAAGCTCAACCTCATTCTTCTTGAGCACCAGCAGGTCAAGGAGCTTGAGCGACAAGCTTTCAAGGCGCTTGCCCTCGGAAAAGATATAGTTTGCCGCGTCCATCTGCTCGCTCTCGGTGAGCAGGCGGGCGCGGATAAGCTCCGCGTAGCCGATGATGGAGGTCATCGGGTTTTTAAGCTCATGGGCAAAGTTGCCCATAAAGGTCTCCTGCCGGGCGGCAGCGTCGGTGATATCGTTTATGTTCTGCTCTATTTTTTCCGCCATGGCGTTAAAGTCCCGCGTAAGCACGCCCACCTCGTCCTGTCCGGCGGGCTCGGCGCGGTAGGAATAATCCCCGGCAGCGAAGCGGCGGGACGCCATTGAAAGGGCGCTGAGCGGCCTTGTAAGCCAGTAGGCCAGAGCCCAGCAGGCAAAGCCGCCCGCTGTCACGATGATGGCAAAAACCTGCCTGTAAGTTCTCAGCTGATTGGCCCGCTGCTCGTATATGGCGGTTATGTCATAACACTCATCCAGGCGCAGCACGGAGTCAGACGCCGTCAGCGGGGCACTGATGCGGATATAGCGCCCGCCCCAGGGGTCGCGCACAATGCTCAGGCAGCCCTCGCCGTCCTCGCTGAGGGTGCTGCGGCTGAGGTCTATGCCCCGTGGGTTCTGCTCATACAGGGCCGTTCTGTCACTGCCAAGGCGCAGCGCAGCCAGCCCCGCGCTGGTGTGCTCGCCGAGCTGGCCGAGAGCCTCCACCAGATTTGAATGGTCCGGGCTCTGGCTCACCTCGTCCACAATGCGCAGGGTGTTGAGCACCATGCGATATGAGCTGACCGCCGCCTCCTTTTCCCGCTGAAAGCTTCCGGAAAAATTCAGCGTTATCAGCAGGCTTCCGCCCACACTGAAGGCGAGCGCCAGCAGCCACACCATGCACACTGTGATCTTCAGCCTGAATTTCACTTACAGCCTCTCCTATAATTCCAGCCGGTAGCCCACACGGTTGACAGTGCGCAGCCTGTCCTCCCAGCCGAGCTTCTTGCGCAGGCGCTGGATATGCAGATCGACCACTCTGCTGCCGATGGGAAATTCCCCGCCCCAGACCCGCTCATATATCGTCTCTCTGTAAAGCGCCGCCCCCGGATTTTGCACGAAGAGCAGCATAAGGTCCCATTCCTTCTTGGTAAGCTCGATAACCTCACCCTGCCGTGCGACCTGCAAAGAGCGCAAATCGATGGTGATGTCCCCCACATTGAGCACATCTTCGGTCTTTTGATAGCGCCGAAGCACCACTTCCACCCTTGCGAGCAGCTCCATGACTTCAAAGGGCTTGACAATATAGTCCTCCGCGCCCATGCGCAGGCCCTTCACTCTGTCATCGACGGAGTTTTTCGCGGTGATGAAAATTACCGGCGTGCCGGTGGGCTGTATGTATTCCAAAAGCTCAAAGCCGGATACCTGGGGCAGCATAACATCCAGCAGCACAAGGTCAAACATCTCGCTCTCGAGAATATTGGCCGCCTCTGCCCCGTCATAGGCGCAGACGCAGTTGTATCCCGCCTTGCTCAGGCTGAGCCTTATCAGGTCTGAAATCGGTTTCTCGTCCTCGACGATCAAAACACGGATCAAGCGAATCTACCACCCTTCCTTTTTTCCTCTGTTAGTATACATCCCATTTGTATAGTTTTTGTATACTTTTTGGAAAAATCTGGTAATTTGCGGCCGGATTAACAAAATTTAAGATTTTAAAGCAGGGGTATAGCGTCCTGAATCCGCACAATGCGCGTTTCGGAGCGCAAGTGTTGAAAATTGCAGTGCTCAATGGCTCCCTTGTGTAAAGGGAGCTGTCAGCGAAGCTGACTGAGGGATTGTTATACGCTGAGCGATTTGGTATAGTACTCAGAACATTGCGCATTTACGACCCTTCAGGCGCTACGCGCCAGCCTCCCTTACGCAGGGAGGCCTCTCGTTGGTGCAAATTTAACCCCACTTCTTATGGCGGGACAATAGGAAAGTCGAGGTTACACTCATCTTCCCCTTCTCTGGGCAATGTAATCCTCAAAGACAAGGCCGCTGTTATGTATCTCCTCGGCAAATTCGCCCACATAGCGATAGTGCCACGGCTCATAAATTATGCCGGTTTTCTCTGTCGTGCCGTTGGGATAGCGGAGGATAAAGCCATAGCGCCAGCAGTTTTCCATGAGCCACTGTTGGGTGTCCGTATCCTCCTGCCCCCGGTCGAGATTGGTGTAATACTCGTCGATTATATCCACGGCAAGGCCGAGCTGGTGCTCGCTCGTGCCCGGAACGGCCACGGACTGTGCCGCCACGGCAGGGGCCTCCTCCGGGTCAACACCGCTTATTATGACCCGGAGGACCTTGTTGTCAAAAAGGCCCTGCTGGTATTCCTGCGTCCGGTAGGCGGAGCATATGTAGGGGTGCATCCCGGCCGCGCGGCAGTCGGCCACCATTTGCAGCAGCGCGTCCGCGCAGCGCTCGTCCATGGCGTGGCTCTCGTCCACCATGCGCAGTGTGGGCGCGTATCCCTCCGGGATGGAGTTCCACGGGTTTACAAGCAGGAGTATATCCAGCTTCTCAAGCTCCCTGAGATGGGCCATTTTATGCTCATACGCTCTGTCCCTGCCCGCGGTGAGCGTGCTTATCGTCCCGTGCTCGGCCTCACCGGCGGCGAGGGCGGAGGTCTGGAGCCTGTCCATAAGCTCTATACCCTGCCGCCGCTCCCGGCGCACGTCGCGCAGGTGCAAGCCGAGCTGTATGCCCACGCCGAGCGAAATCGCCAGCAGCGCCGCGACAACGACTATAAGCAGATTGTTCTTTTCCCTGACCTTCAATAAAATCACCTGTGAATAAATTAGCTGCCTTGATTTTAACCTATAAGCCGCCAAAAAGCAAGAAAACCATACCGCGCAAAGCGACGCTTTGCGCGGTATGGTAAAATCTTTTAAAATTTCTGGTCGAATTTATAGCTTATATCCTTTTCAAAGCTGAGCCTCAGCTCCGTGCGCTCCCGCAGGCGTTTTATGGCCGGGATGTGCTTTATGAGCACAACAAGCCCCGTGAACACGACAAGGAGCATGACCGTCTTGTCGTCCACCTCCAGCAGGGCGACAGCGATAAGGAAGAACGCGGATATCATCGTGCTCAGCGAGACATAGCGCGTAAACCACAGCGCGGCGCCCAGCGCCAGAATGGCCGTGATACCGGCGGTTCTGTCAACGACAATGCCGGCCAGTATAAGGGCGATGGTGGCGTGGCTGCCCCTGAAGCCATAAAACGCGGGATAGAGCCTGCCCAGCACCATGCAGAAGCCCGCGAAGGCGATGCCCGCCTGCGAGTGCTCCTTGGCGCCCATGATAAGCCCGCCGATAACGAGGGGCAGCGCGTCCTTCACAAGCTCCACAAGCAAAAGCTTTACAAAGCCGAAGATGCCGTACACCCGGCGGAAGTTTGAAAGGCCCACGTTCCCCTCGCCAAGCTTTTTGAGGTTGCGGCGAAAGACGAAGTTTGAGGCCAGCACCGTGGTGCTGAGGCTGCCGAGGCAGTAGGAAAAAAGCGCGATAACAAGCAGCAGAATAATATACGACGTCATTCCTTATCCCCCTTCTGCCGTATCACGATACGCACGGGCGTACCCTCCAGGCCGAACACTGCGCGAATCTGGTTTTCGATATAGCGCTGGTAGGAGAAGTGAAACAGCTCCCGGGAGTTGCAGAAGATGACGAAGCAGGGGGGCTTTATCCCCGTCTGGGTCATGTAGTATATCTTGAGCCTGCGGCCCTTGTCCGTGGGCGGCTGGACTCTGGCCTGAGCGTCGGCCAGAACATTGTTGAGCATACCGGTGGTTATGCGCATGTTGCTCTGGTCGTTTACGAAGTTTATAAGCTCGAAGAGCCTGTCCGTGCGCTGGCCGGTGAGGGCGGAGATGAACACGACGGGCGCGTAGCTCATGAAGCTCAGATCGCGCATGATGTCCCTGCGCATGCGCTCCATCGTGCCTGTCTCTTTATCCACCAGGTCCCACTTGTTTACAACAATGATGCTGGCCTTGCCCGCCTCATGGGCAAGCCCCGCTATCTTGGTGTCCTGCTCGGTAACACCGTCGCGCGCGTCGATCATTATAAGGCAGACGTCCGCCCGCTCGATTGCAAGCTGGGCGCGCATGACGGAGAACTTCTCCACCCGCTCCTCGACCTTGGACTTGCGGCGGATGCCGGCGGTGTCGATAAAGACGTACCGGCCCTGCTCGTTTTCAAACATCGTGTCCACCGCGTCTCTCGTCGTGCCGGCGACATTGCTGACAATGACGCGCTTCTGGCCGAGAATGCGGTTAATGAGGGAGGACTTGCCCACATTTGGCTTGCCGATTACGGCGACCTTGATGCTGTCGTCCTCTTCCTCGTCCCCCTCGGCGGGCGGGAAGTGCTTCAAGCACTCGTCGAGCAAATCGCCCGTGCCGTGCCCGTGAACAGCGGAGACGGGGATGGGGTCACCAAGTCCCAGAGAATAAAACTCATACACCGCAGGGTCCGTGGTCCCGGTGGAGTCAGCCTTATTGACCGCGAGCACCACCGGCTTTCTCGAGCGCAGCAGCATATTCGCAACGTCCTTATCCGCCGCCGTAACGCCGGTGCGGATATCGGTGACGAGGATGATGACCGTTGCCGAGTCAATGGCTATCTGAGCCTGCTCGCGCATGAATATCAAAATTTCGCTGTCGGTGGTCGGCTCAATGCCGCCGGTGTCCACCATGTCAAACCTTCTGCCGCACCACTCGCACTCGGCATAGAGCCTGTCGCGGGTGACGCCGGGGGTGTCCTCCACGATGGAAAGGCGCTGCCCCACGAGGCGGTTAAACAGCATGGATTTGCCCACATTGGGCCTGCCTACTATTGCTACAAGAGGTCTTGCCATTGCCCGACCCTCCTTATTTTCTTAATTATATCTGTAATATTCCGTGTCCTGCCCTTTGCGCGGGAGCCTGACCTCCGGCAGAAGGCCGCACATAGCGTCCCACAGGGCAAAGCCGTCCTGCTCGACGGGGTAAATGGGCACGCCGAGCGCGGCGGAGGCCTCCTCAAGGGTCACATCGTCGAGAAAATCCATCTCGTCCCGGCGGAGCATGTTCTGAGATATGAGCAGCCGCTCACCTAAGTCTTTACCCTTGAGCTGGTTTATAAGATCCCGCCCGGTTATAAGCCCCGTGACGGTTATGCTGCGGCCAAAAAAGTCATTCAAAACCGTATAAGCTCTGCCGTCAAGCACGGGGAAAGCTTCCTTCCCCAGCTCTATGAGCTTTTCAAACAGCGGCGCGGCGGCAGCGCCTGTCGCAATCGAGAAGGGCACGCCGTCCGGCGCGTCCCCAAGCCGGAGCGCGGAGCGAAACTCCGTCTCCATAAGACGAAGCATACCCACGCCGTTTTCAAGCTGGGTGTACTCCTCGTAAAACTCCTCGTCCGGAAGCTCACGCTCTGCCTTGAGATAGAGCTCATCCCCGCAGAAGAAGATGCGCGTGCCATAGAGCTTGAGGCACTCATCGCCAAAGGCCGTCACCATGTCGATAGTATCATTGGCGAGCTCCTTTGTATACGGTGTGAGCGGATAAAGTCCCTCGCGGTACTTCGTCACGCCGAGGGGGACGATTGACACGCTGTGAACGCCGGGGTACATCTCAGCAAGGTCGCGCATGGTGCGCATAAGCTCCTCCCCGTCGTTAAGGCCCGGGCAGCAGACTATCTGGCAGTTCATGACTATTCCGGCCTTCGCGAAGCGGCGCATAAGCTCGATGCTCTCCCCCGCTCTGGGGTTACGGAGCATCTTAATGCGAAGCTCGGGGTTTGTTGTGTGCACCGAGACATTCACGGGGCTTATATGCAGGGCGATTATACGCTCTATCTCCCGCTTTGAGAGATTGGTGAGCGTGATATAATTTCCCAGCAGGAAGCTGAGCCTTGCGTCGTCATCCTTAAAATACATGGTTTTCCGCATCCCCGGCGGGAGCTGATCAATGAAGCAGAAAACGCAGTTATTGGCGCAGGAGCGGGGCTTATCCATGAGATAGCTCTCGAAATCGAGGCCGATCTCGCCCCCCTCGTTTTTATGCACCGTCACCTCATACTCGCTGCCGTCCTCGCGCTTAAGAACAATGTCCAGCTTTCTGTCATAGGCAAAGAATTTATAGTCCAGCACATCGTGGATGACATTCCCGTTTATTGAAACGACCCTGTCTCCCACCTTGGCCTTGTGCCGCAGGGGGCTGTCATGGTCGATGGATTTTATTTGATTGTCCATAGTGTAACCCCCAGTGTAATGAATAATGAAGCCGCTGCGCTGATGAATAATGAATAATTATTGTGTCACTTCGTGACGATTTGAAATTAAAATGCGCGGTTCGGAGTGTAATCCCCCAAAAACCTTTTGCTTTTCATGGCAGG
>URPA01000053.1 GCA_900549545.1 uncultured Eubacteriales bacterium | reverse complement strand
GCGGCGGGCAGGGCCGGGAGCTTACCGTGCCCGAGCTTCGGGACACGATGCTCCGCCTGCGCGATACCGGGGTGCACAATATTAACCTTGTGACGCCCACCCACTATTCCCGCGCCATCGCCGAGGCACTGGACGGGCTTGAGCTGGGCATCCCCGTGGTGTGGAACAGCTCCGGCTATGAAAGCGTCGAGACGCTGCGCCGACTTGAGGGGCTTGTGCAGGTCTACATGCCGGACTATAAGTATTATAAACAGGAGCCCGCCCGGCGATACTCGGCAGCCCCGGATTATCCGGAGGCAGCCGCTGCGGCCATTAAGGAGATGTTCCGCCAGCGCGGGGCCTATGAGCTTGATGATGAGGGCATCCTGCGCTCGGGCGTGCTGATCCGGCACCTCATCCTCCCCGGGCAGGAGCTAAACGCCATGGACGTCATTGACTTTGTGGCGGAGGAGTTTCCGCCGGAAAGCGTGCTGTTTTCGCTCATGAGCCAGTACACCCCGATGCCCGGCCTTGAAAAACACCCGGAGCTGTCTCGGCGCGTCGACAGCGAGACCAATTCCATGCTCATATCATACATGCAGCGGCGGGGCATAAGCTCGGGCTACTGGCAGGAGACGGATTCCGCCACTGACGAGATGATACCGGATTTTGACCTGACGGGGCTTGACATAGACGAGCGTTTATAAGATAATCTAAGCAGTGTTTTTCTTGTAATATCACACTACATAAGGAGAGAACATCATGAACTACAACGAGATTCTGGCCGCAGCGAAGGATAAGGTCGGCCCGTACTGCAAAGCCTGCCCCGTGTGCAACGGCCGCGCCTGCGGCAACGCCATGCCCGGCCCCGGCTGCAAGTACCCCGGCGCCACCGCCGCAAGGAACTACGACAAGTGGCAGGAGATTTTTGTCAACATGGACACCCTCTGCCCCAATGCTGAGCCCGACATCAGCTTTGAGCTTTTCGGCAAGACCTTCTCCGCGCCCATTTTTGCCGCTCCCCTCGGCGCTATTGACCTCCACTACGGCCCGCTTTACAAGGATCAGGAGTACAACACCATCCTGCTCAAGGCTGCGGCGGAGTACGGCCTTGTCGCCATGACCGGCGACGGCGTAAACCCCGATATAATGAAGTCCGCCGCTGACGATATGGTCAAGCTCGGCGGCATGGGCATCCCCACCATCAAGCCCTGGAACAAGGAGTTTGTGTTCGAGAAGCTTGACTACCTCAAGGGCAAGGGCATTTTTGCCGCCGCGATGGACGTTGACGGCGCGGGCCTGCCCTTCCTCAAGGCCATGAACCCCAACGCGGGCAGCAAGTCCGTTGACGAGATGAAGGAGATCATTGATTACGCCGGTATGCCCTTCATCATCAAGGGCATTATGACCGTCGCCGGTGCGAAGAAGGCCGTTGAGGCCGGGGCTGACGCGATTGTCGTCTCCAACCACGGCGGCAGAGTTCAGGGCGGCGTCCCCTCCACGGCGGAGGTCCTGCCCGAGATAGCAGACGCGGTGAAGGGTCAGATAAAGATTTTTGTTGACGGCGGCATCCGCTCCGGTGTTGATGTGTTCCGTGCCATAGCTCTGGGCGCTGACGGCGTGCTCATCGGCCGCCCGCTGCTGACCATGATTTACGGCGGCGGCGAAGAGGGCTTCAAGGTCTACATGGACAAGATCGTGGGCGAGCTCAAGTCCACCATGACCATGTGCGGCGCGGCTTCCCTCAAGGATATCGACCGCTCAAAGATCAGATTTTGATTTTTTTCCGCAAAATACTTGACAAACGCTTTTTCGCGCGGTATAACCAATACCGTTGAATGATTTCATTGTGCCGAAAGGACAAAGACGCTAATGACTAATCGCAGTGCCAACATGATGATGGCTATGTACATGCCCATGTGCATGTGCATGCTTGGTGCTGCTCATTTTTCCGCGTCCTCGCCTGTGGCTCAATGTCAATGATTTCGGCATTGCGCCGATAGAACCTGCTTTACAGCCGGAGGATGCAAATCCTCCGGCTTTTTTGTTTTTCGCGCAAGCGAAAAACGAAAAAGCTCTCCGCAATTTATTTCTCACACGAGAGGAGCCACTTTCAGATGATAGAGATCAAGAACCTGACCAAAACCTTTTCCGGGAAGGACGGCTGCCTGCACGCTGTTGATGATGTCTCCCTGAGCATTGACGAGGGCGAGATTTTCGGCATCGTGGGCTACTCCGGGGCCGGCAAATCCACTCTGGTGCGCTGCATAAACCTGCTTGAGATGCCGGACTGCGGCGAGATTTCCGTCAGCGGCTTCGGCACCGTGCAGATAGCCGGCGGCAATGCCACCTATATTGCCCCCGACAGTGCACAGCCCCAGAAGCTCAAGGAAAAGCAGCTCAAATCCCTGCGGCGCGGCATCGGCATGATTTTCCAGCACTTCAATCTGCTTGACAGGAACACGGTGTTTGAAAACGTCGCCTATCCGCTGATGCACACCGGTCAGAGCAAGGAGCAGATAAAGGTCAGGGTTCTGGAGCTTTTGGAGCTTGTTGATCTCAGCGACAAGGTCAACGCCTACCCCTCGGAGCTCTCCGGCGGGCAGAAGCAGCGCGTGGCCATCGCCCGCGCCCTTGCGAATAACCCCCGCATCCTCCTCTCAGACGAGGCCACCTCCGCCCTTGACCCGGACGCGACGGAGTCCATCCTCAAGCTTTTAAAGGACCTAAACCGCAAGCTCAAAATAACCGTTGTGCTGATAACCCATGAGATGGCCGTTGTAAAGACCATTTGCGACAGGGTCGCCGTGATGGAAAAGGGCAGGGTCGTTGAGCAGGGATATGTTTATGATGTGTTCTCCTCCCCCGCTCAGCCCATCACACGCAAGTTTGTGGGCAATTCCTCCGGCCTTGACAAGATCGATTTTCTCATTGAAGAGAACTCCACCGTTGTCGCCGGTGAGGGCATGCTCGTAAAATGCGTTTACGACAAGGACTGCGTGGGTGAGGCCGTCATATCCGAGGTCTCGCGCAAATTTGGCGTGAACGTGAATATAATCCTCGGCAGTGTTGAGCTGCTTCAGGGCAACGCTCTGGGCGGGCTCGTGGTTCAGATCGTCGGGCCGGAGGAGGCCCGGCAGGCCGCGGTTGAATATATGCGCGGCTGCAATGTAAAGGTGGAGGTGATCAGAAATGTCTGAATGGCTCAACAAAATCATGCCCAATGTGATGGATTATACGGATAAGTTTTGGAGCAGCTGTCAGGCTACCATGCAGATGTTCCTTATTGCCGGGGCGATAACCCTCGTGTTCGGAACGCTCTTTGGCATCCTGCTGACAGTCACCCGCAAGGGCGGCATCTGCGAGAGCGCTGTTGTCTACCGCATTGTGGACACGGTAACCAATATCTTCCGCTCCATCCCCTTTATCATTCTGCTCATCTTCCTCATCCCCCTCACCCGCGCCGTAACGGGTACGGCCATCGGCGTCAAGGGCGCTATTCTCCCACTGGTGTTCGGCGCGGTGCCCTTCCTCACAAGACAGGTCGAGGCAGCGCTCGCGGGTGTCAGCCCCGGCAAGATTGAGGCCGCCGCCGCAATGGGCAGCGGGAAGCTGGGCATCATCTTCCGCGTTTATCTGCACGAGGCTGTGCCCGACCTCATCCGCGTTGTCACCATCACCGCGATAAGCCTTATCGGGCTTACCACTATGGCGGGCGCCGTGGGCGCGGGCGGCATCGGCAGCTTTGCCATCAACTATGGGCAGAACCTGCACCATCAGGACATCGTCAACGTCTGCGTTGTGGTGTTGCTTGTGTTCGTCTCTCTCTTGCAGACCCTCGGCAACTTCCTCGCGCGGAGGACCACCAACCGTTCTCTTTTCAGCAAAAAGATACGCTGAAATCCGATAAAACCTTCCACATCAATCCACAATCATTTTAAAGCAAAAAAGGAGAAAACATCATGAAAAAGAAGCTTCTTTCCATTATCAGTGTTCTGCTGCTCGTTGCGCTTCTCGCCGGCTGCGGCGGAAATTCCGCCGAGGCCCCCGATGCCGACGCTCCCGCCGCTGGTGAGCCGCTCAAGATAGGCATCCCCGACGATGCCACCAACGGCGGCCGCGCCATAAAGCTGCTTGAAACCGCCGGTCTTATCGAGGTTGACCCCTCCGCCGGCTGGACCCCGGAGCTCAAGGACGTGACCCGCTACCTTTATAATATTGAGATAGTCCCCACTCAGGCCAACACCCTGCCCGCAACACTTGATGATTTTGCCTGCGCCATCATCAACGGCACCTACGCTGTGCCCGCCGGTCTTGTCCCCTCTGTTGACGGGCTTATAGTCGAGTCTCAGGAGGAGGCCAGCGGCAGCGGCGAGAACCCCTTTGTAAACATTGTTGTCGCCCGCTCCGAGGACGCGGACAACGAGCTCTACAAGACCATTATTGACGCTCTGCACACGGACCTTGTCGGCCAGTACACCCTCGCCAAGTTCAACGAGACCTTCATCCCCGCCTTTGATTATGCCAACACCGCCAAGAGCGACGCGGAGCTTGTTGAGGAGATTGACGCTTACGAGTCCACCAAGGACGGCAAGACCGTTGTCACCATCGGCGTCTGCGGTGCTTCCAACGACTATTGGTATGCCGTGCAGAAGGTTCTGGACGATGAGGGCGCGAACATTTACATTGAACTGGTTGAGTTTGACGCGTATAACCTCCCCAACGAGGCTCTCAACAGCGGCGATATCGACCTCAACTCCTTCCAGCACAAGGCCTACCTCGCAAATGAGGTCAGCACTCAGGGCTATGACATTGTCTCCATTGGCGACTCCATCATGGCCCCCCTCACCCTCTACTCCAGGCAGTATGACTCTGTCGACGCTCTCAAGGCAGCCGCCGGTGAGCTCGCGTAACAGCATTTAACTGACAGGGGGTCAACTCCCCTGTTTATATCCGGAGGTTTTGACCTATGAATGAGCTTGAAAAAAACATATATGAGCAGGTTCTGGCCGACAAGGACTATGTTATCTCCCTGCGCCGTGAGCTGCATATGCACCCGGAGCTTGCCCGCGAGGAGTTCGAGACGGCGAAGCTCATCGAGCGGGAGCTTGATAAGCTCGGCATCGAGCATCGCCGCGTGGCGGGAACCGGCGTGTATGCAGAGGTATACGGCACCGCCGCGTGCGAGGGCCGGCCCCGCTGCATCGTCCTGCGCGCGGATATTGACGCGCTGCCCGTCATGGAAGAGAGCGGCGCTACGTACGCGAGCCGCGCCCCCGGCAAGATGCACGCCTGCGGCCATGACGCGCACAACGCCGCCCTCATCGGCGCGGCGCGCATCCTCGCCGAGAACCGGGAAAAGTTTTCCGGCAAGGTCATTTTCACCTGGCAGCCGGGTGAGGAGGTCGGCTACGGCGCGCGGATAATCATTGACGAGGGCGATATCGACGAGGCCCAGCGCAGCTTCGGTCTGCATCTGGCGTCGAATATTCCTGTCGGCTCGCTCGCGCTTGTTCCGGGAGCGAACAACGCCGCCGTCGACATGTTCAAGGTGCGCATAACCGGTCTTGGCGCGCACGTGTCCGTGCCCGAGCAGGGCGTGGACGCGCTGTATATCGCAAGCCAGATCGTTGTTGCCGCGCAGGCGCTCATCACCCGGCGCACAAGCCCGATGGACAATGTCCTTATCGGCATCGGCAAGATAAGCGCTGGCACGGCATATAATGTCATCGCACCCTCGGCTGAGCTTGAGGGCACAATCCGCGTCTTTGACCCGCAGATACGCAGGGATATAAGGGAGCGCTTTGATACGCTCTGCAAATCCATCGCCCAGCTATACGGCGGCACGGCGGAGCTTGACTGGAACGACAATACCTCCCCCCTCATAAATGACCCCGAGGCGACCTTGGAGGCGCAGAAAACCGCAATCTCACTCTTCGGCGAGGACAAGGTCATCAAAAACCGCGCTCCCGCTCTGGGCGGGGACGATTTTGCCGAGTACATTCTCCGCGTCCCCGGCACGTATGCCTATATTGGCTCCGGAAACCCCGATAAGCCCAACACCGTCGAGCCGCAGCATAGTTGCCGCTATGATATTGACGAGAACTGCCTTGCCGTCTCAACGGCGCTCTATTCCTGCTATACAATTGAGTACCTCAACGGCCTTGTCTGACCGCTTTGCGCGCTCTTCCGGCACTTTCCTCACCCCGCGCGACATTTTTTGCAAAAAGCGAAAAAAAGGCTTGCATTCTTCTCCAACTTGTGCTAATATAATCGGGCAATGAGGACAGCCTCGTTGTGGTATCCGGGTGTAGCGCAGTTGGTAGCGCGCTTGAATGGGGTTCAAGAGGCCGCTAGTTCGAATCTAGTCACTCGGACCAAAACAAAAATCCGTTCTCAACAGAGAGCGGATTTTTGTTTTTGTATTATTCATTTTTCATTATTCAATATTCATTATTATGAATTGTCGTTTTTAGATAAGAAACAGAAGAAACGAGGCGCGTCCATGGAATACTTAAAGCAAATCCCCCTCAAGGACGGCAGAGAATGCTGCCTGAGAAACGGGACAGAGAGTGACGGGACGGCGGTGCTTGAAAACTTCAACCTCACCCACGCCGAGACGGATCATCTGCTCTCCTACCCTGACGAGAACCGCTTCACCACCGAACAGGAAAGCAAATTTCTAAGCGCGAAAGCCGAGAGTGAAAACGAGGTGCAGATTGTCGCCGTAGTCGATGGTGCGATAGTCGGCACTGCCGGTATAGACGCTGTTGGCAGCCAATTCAAGCTGCGCCACCGGGCGGAGTTCGGAATAAGCATCGCGAAGGATTTCTGGGGGCTTGGGATAGGCAAGGCGATGACGGCGGCCTGCATCGACTGCGCACGGTCAGCGGGCTACACCCAGCTTGAGCTGAGCGCCGTTGCCGAAAATGAGAGCGCGCTTGAGCTGTACCGAAAAATGGGCTTCGTCGAATATGGCCGCAACCCCAAGGGCTTCCGCTCCCGCATAAGCGGTGAGTATCAGGAGCTTGTGTATATGCGGCTGGAATTGTGATTATAAATATAAATTTTCAAGGAGGAGTATTATGCTGTACGAAAGCAGGAGCATGGAAGAAATGGCTGTTCTCAACGCAGCGGCAGGAATGTGCGCTGCAGCAAGGACCGCGCCCAAGACCCGAGGCAAGGACACAATACACACACTGGTTCTGACCGGAGATGAAAAAGAGGCGCTTGCCCGGAAGATGGAGGAGATCGGCGCGCGTGAGGCTGGCTTAAACGGCTGGTACAGCAGGGACGCCTCCAATGTGCGCAAGGCTCAGGCCGTTGTCCTCATCGGAGCCGAGCGGACATATCGCGGTGTTTCCCGCTGCGGCTTCTGCGGCTTTGCTGACTGCGCCGCGTGCAAGGCCGCAGGCGGAAACTGCGCCTTTGTGTACACCGACCTTGGCATTGCGGTGGCATCCGCCGTAAAAACAGCGGCAATAGAAAATGTGGATAACCGAATAATGTTCTCCGTCGGTAAGGCCGCTGGTGAGATGAATTACGCGGAAACTGTCTGCTGGCTGGGTATTCCCCTTTCAGTCTCCGGCAAGAGCATTTTCTTCGACCGGTGAAGCGGTGAAGATTCGTTAACAAAACAGGGTAACGTCCTATGATTTCACCCTGTTTTGTTGATATTAACGCCGGAAGCTCAACGATCTCGTCTTTCATATGGAGCTCTTCCCTCCTCAAAACAAATTGACCTCACCGGATAGTGTGTATGCACTATCCGGTGAGGTCAACAATTTGTCAAGCCCTATTTTCAAAAATTTATTCTGTCAATTTGTGCATAACCTCGTCAAGCGGCACAACTGAGGAAATTCCGCCCTTTTTCTCGGTAGAGAGGCTTGCGGCACAGCATGCAAACTCAGCCGCGCGGCGGGGGCTCTCCCCTTTCAGGAGCATACTCATTGCCGCGCCGCCAAAGATATCCCCCGCGCCGGTGGTGTCCACGGGGCGCACATCAGGACCCTTGGCATAGCCGCGCTCACTCCCGGCGGCGTAATAGCAGCCATCCTTGCCGAGCGTGACAAATACCGCTTTTTTGCCTTCACGGAGCAGCTTCCCGGCGCAATCCTCCGGTGAAAGGCCGTAGAGAAATTCCGCTTCCTCATCGCTTATTTTGACGATATCCGCCTGCTCCACCGCCCATGTCATCCACTTTTTTGCGCTCTCCGCGCTCTCCCAGAGCGGCAGGCGGAGGTTCGGGTCGCAGGAGATTATACAGCCGCTCTCGCGCGCGAGGCGCACCGCCTCAATGGTCGCGCTGCGGGCGGGCTCATCCGTCAGTGAGAGAGAGCCAAAGTGGAAAAGCTCCGCGTTTTTTATAAGCTCCCTCGCAGTATCGTCAAGCTCAAGGCGGGTATCCGCTCCGGGCTTGCGGGCAAAGCTGAAGCTGCGGTCGCCGCTCTCGTCGAGGGTGACGAAGGCGAGGGTCGTAAACGCGGCCTTATCCACCTGCAAGGCAGAGCAGTCGATGCCGCTGTTTTCAAGCGTGCGCCGGAGTATCTTGCCAAAGGCATCGTCCCCGACTCTGCCGATAAACCCGGCGCTTATGCCATAAGCCGCGAGCGCGGCGAGGAAGTTTGCCGGGGCGCCGCCGGGGTTTGCCTTCAGCGTGGGATAGCCCGCCGCGTCAGCGCTCTCGCCGGCCATATCGACCAGCAGCTCCCCCAGCGCGACGGCGCGGATTTTATTATCGTTCATCTTATCACCTGACAATAGCCTTGATGAAGTCGGGCCGGGTTACGGGCTCGTCCGACAGCTCATAGCAGCCGCGCAGAAGCTCCGCCGCTTCTTGCGCCTTTTCCATGGCGGAAGCGTGGATAGTGCCGAGGCTCTCGCCCGCCTGCACATAGTCCCCCACCTTTTTATTGAGCACGACGCCCACGGAGAGGTCGATCTCGCTCTCCTTGGTGACTCTGCCGCCGCCGAGGTGCATGGACACAAGCCCCACCCGCTCTGCCTCGATACGGCGGACATAGCCGCCCGAGAGCGCCGGGACAGGGAGCTTTACCGCCGCATCAGGCAGCATGGAGGGGTCAAACACGGCGCGGCTGTCCCCATCCTGAGCGCTCACCATCTGCGCAAGCTTGTTGAGGGCGCTGCCGTCGGCAATCGCGGCAAGCAGGCGCTCCCGCCCCTGTTCAACGCTCTCCGCCATGCCGGCCTCGCAGAGCATGAGGCTGCCGATGCTAAGGCACTCCTCCAGAAGCTCGCCCTTGTCCTCACCCTTGAGGACGGCGATAGCCTCCTTCACCTCCAGAGCATTACCCACGGTGCTGCCAAGCGGCTGGTCCATATCGGTGATGACAGCGGCGCACTTTTTTCCGGCAAGCCTGCCCACACGGGTAAGGCCCTCGGCAAGCTTTTTGGCATCGTCAAGAGTTTTCATAAAAGCGCCGCTGCCGCACTTGACGTCCAGCACGATAATATCCGCGCCCGAAGCCAGCTTCTTTGACATTATGGAGCTGACGATGAGCGGGATGGAGGGCACTGTCCCCGTCACATCGCGCAGGGCGTAGATTTTCTTATCCGCGGGGACAAGGTCAGCGGTCTGGCCCATGATGGAAATGCCAATCTCGTTGACATTTTTGAAAAAGCGCTCCTCGGAAATGGCCGTATTGAAGCCGGGAATGCTCTCAAGCTTATCAATCGTCCCACCGGTGTGCCCAAGGCCGCGGCCGGACATTTTCGCTATCTTCAGCCCGCAGGCCGCCACCATCGGGCAGAGGGCAAGGCTTGTTTTGTCGCCGACGCCGCCGGTGGAGTGCTTATCCGCCTTGAGGCCCTGTATAGGGCTGAGGTCAAGCGTCTCCCCGGAGTGCATCATGCTCATGGTCATGTCAAGCGTCTCCCGGTCGGTCATGCCGCGCAGGAGAATCGCCATGCACATGGCGGACATCTGGTAATCCGGGATCTCGCCGCGGGTATAGCCCTGTATCATGAAATCAATTTGCTCGGTGGAAAGCTCTCCCCCGTCACGCTTTATGGCGATAAGATCAGTCATTAACATATGTATTGCCTCCAAACTGCCCAATAAGGGCAGACATTTTTTGTTATTTTAGCACATTTCCACACGCTTTTTCAATATATCTGTTTGTAAAATTCCTCACCTTGTCCGCATATGCTTAGTCAGGAAGGGAGCGTGAGGGTCATGCAGCGAAAACGGCTTATCTACAACACCGCCCTGCTCACGGCCTCGTCTCTGCTGATGAGCTGCATCGGCATGGCGTTTCAGGTGTGGCTCGCGGGGCGGATTGGTTCGGCTGGCATTGGGCTATACCAGCTTGTGCTGTCGGTCACGAATCTCTGCGCGACCTTTGCCATCTCCGGCATTCGCTTTGCCGCAACCCGCCTTATATCCGAGGAGCTGGGCGGCGATAACCCCGCCGGGATACGCTCCGCCATGGGGCGCTGCCTTGCCTACGGGCTGTTTTTCGGCACGGCGGCTGGGGCTGTCCTCTGGTTTATGGCAGAGCCGGTGGGCTTTCTCTGCGTGGGCGACGCGCGCACGGTCATGTCCCTGCGCGTCTCGGCATTCAGTATGCCGTGCATTTCGCTCTGTGCCGCGCTCTCGGGCTATTTCACCGCCTGCGGCCGGGTCTGGAAGCCGACGCTTATCCATCTTTTTGAGCAGCTTTTGGGCATCGGGCTGGTGGCCTTGCTTCTCAGCCGCTCCCCTGCCGGGGACATTGAGAAAAACTGCGCCGCCGTGACCATTGGCAGAGTCGCGGCGGATATAGCCTCGCTAATTATGATGCTGCTGGCCTTTTACCATGACCGCCGCTGCCACTATTTTGAGCGCGGCGGCGGGCAGCGGCTCACTTCAAGGATGCTGAAAATCGCCCTGCCGCTGGCAGTCTCCGCCTATGCGCGCAGTGCGCTCAGCACCCTTGAGCATCTTCTTGTGCCGCGCGGGCTAAAGGCGGCGGGCTACACGGCGGACGGCGCGCTATCGGGCTACGGGGTCATTCAGGGCATGGTGCTGCCCGTTATCTTCTTCCCCTCGTGCATCATGGGCGCGGTGGCGGAGCTTATCGTCCCGGAGCTGACCGCCGCGCAGGTGCAGGGCGAGCAGCGGGAGATACGCCGCGTGACCGGACGGCTCATTCGCCTGAGCCTGCTGTTTTCCGGCGCGGTGGGGCTTTTCATGTTCATGTTTTCGGATATGCTGGGGCTGAGCATATATAAAAGCAGCGAGGCGGGACGCTACATCCGCGTCCTCGCCCCGCTTATTCCCGTTATGTACACAGATATGACCGTTGACGGCTGCCTCAAGGGTCTTGGGCAGCAGGTCTGGAGCATGGCGATAAATATACTCGACGCGCTCTTGGGTCTGCTGCTGGTATGGCAGCTTCTGCCGCGATACGCGCTCTCGGCGTATATCTTCACCATCTACGCGACCGAACTAATTAACTTCGCTCTCAGCGGTCTGCGGCTTATTAAGGTGCTCAGATTACATCCATCATCACGAGCAGCAGCAGGGTGAAGGTCAGCAGCACGGCAACGGCTGTGATGGTGAAGTTTGCGTTAAAGACCTTCTTCTCCCCGTTTGAGGTGGAGGGCGGCAGGAGCTTTGCCTTGCGCAGCGCGCCGACAATGGGCTTATACAGCAGCAGGGCAAGACCCATGTTCACGCCGCCCTTGCCAAGATTAAAGGGCAGGAACACGGTCGCGAGCATCGAGGCGACAGTCTCCCTCGGGACGCCCATGTAATACGGCGTGACGATATAATTCCACAGCACCATGCAGATTGCCATAACGACAACGCCCAGCGCGAGGCCGCCGACAGCGCCCTTGTGGGTGTGGAGCTTTTTATAGACGATGGCGGCGGGGATGGCGAAGGAGCAGGTGGAGACGATGTTCATAATAAAGCCGTAAGGCCCGGTGGCGCTGATGGTTATCATCTCAATAAAGGAGACAATGACGCTGATGATAAGGCTTGTGAGCGGGCCATAGATAAAGCCCGCGATGACAACGACGACATCCTTCGGGTCATAGCTCAAGAAGCCCGCCACATTGGGGACGATCCGCCCTATCAGCACCGCGACGAAGCTTAATGCGCAGAGCATACCCGTAACTGCCATGTACTGAACTGTGATTTTCTGGTTTTTCATTGCTTTTCCTCCAAAAATTCAAAATTTTTCAGGAATGAGGGAGGGGGTCATCGGCAGGAAGCGCTAAAAAAGCGCCCGAAGATAATTCTTCGGGCGCTGAAATAACGATTAGCGCGGCACTGCCGCCTGATCTTCTTCCATCCAGACTTTACTGTCGGTATCGGAATCTCACCGATTCATGCCAAAGCTCGCGGACTAAGCGCCAAAACCAAAGCGCCATTACCGCCGGTGGGGACTTGCACCCCGCCCTGAAGACATTGACAATTTACCACAGATTTCTCCCCTTGTCAATCCCGGCTTTTGAATGTACAATGGTAGCATGAATACTTCATTTGGAGAGAACATGGACGAGAGATCAATCACCTGCTGCTTCACGGGGCACCGCCCGCAGCAGCTTCCCTGGGGCGCTTCGGAACGTGACGGGCGCTGCCTTGCACTAAAAGAGGAGATAAGCTCACGGCTTGAGGGCATATATCAGGCGGGATACCGGCATTTTATCTGCGGCATGGCGCTGGGTTGTGACACTTATTATGCCGAGGCCGTCCTCGCACTGCGGGAGCGCCACCCGGATGTGAGCCTTGAAGCCGCCATCCCCTGCGGCAACCAGCCGGAGCATTGGGCGGCAAAGCACCGCCAGCGCTATAACCGCCTTGTCGATAGCTGCGACAAGGTGACGGTCCTGCAAATAAGCTACACGCCGGACTGTATGCAGCGGCGCAATGAATACATGGTTGACAAATCGTCCCTGCTCTTAGCCTGTTACACCGGCCACCCCGGCGGCACGATGAACACTATCCTCTACGCCAAACGCCAGGGTGTGGATGTGATTATGATAGACATAGACTGACCCCCCGAGCTTTGCATTATGCTCAGCTTCGGGGGTTCTGCCATGTTGAGAAAGCATTTAGCCTCCCCTGTGTAAGGGGAGGTGGGTTGCGGCAAAGCCGCAAGCCGGAGGGGTTGTTACCAG
>URPA01000052.1 GCA_900549545.1 uncultured Eubacteriales bacterium | reverse complement strand
TCCCCTCCTAAGTGTCTCTCTTTGCAACTTTCTCTTGACATCAAGAGAAAGTTGATTCCGAGCCATGCTCCTATACAGCCTCAGTACAACCCCACCCCCTATTGGCCCGCAGGCTTGACACTTCCCCCGAGGGGAAGCAAGTGACTGCGGCGCAAAATTTTTCTCTTCCCCCTTGACAGCGCTGTATATACTGTGTATACTGTGCATGTACAGCACAGAGGTGATCATATGACCATACTTATCGACAACCGGAGCGGGCAGCCCATATATGAGCAGATCTACGCCCAGATAAAAAGCCAGATCATCAGCGGGGCGCTTGAGGAGGATGAGCTTCTGCCATCCATCCGCAGCCTTGCCAAGGATCTGGGCATCAGCGTCATAACCACAAAGCGGGCCTATGACGAGCTGGAGCAGAGCGGGCTTATCTACACCACCGCCGGGCGGGGCTGCTTTGTGGCCCGGAAGAACACGGAGCTGCTGCGGGAGGAAAACCTGCGGCAGATTGAGGCGCATTTGGAGCAGGCCTGCCGCCTTGCCGCCGCTGCCGGCGTGAGCGGGCAGGAGCTTCAGGAGATGCTGCGCCTTGTGCAGGAGGAATTGTAAATGAGCGTAATGGAAAACGCAATAGAAATCAACGGGCTGAAGAAAAGCTACAAGGATTTTGACCTTGAGCTGTCCCTTACCCTGCCCCGGGGCTGCATAATGGGTCTTGTGGGCGAAAACGGAGCCGGCAAAAGCACGACCATCAAGTGTATTCTCGGCATGATCGACAAGGACGCGGGGACGATAACGGCCCTCGGTCAGGACGCTGGGCGCGGCAACAGGGCGCTGCGCGAGCAGATTGGCGTCGTGATGGATGAGCCGCCCTTTCCCATGGGCCTGACCGCGAAGCAGATCGGCCGAGTCATGGCGGGAATATTTAAAAGCTGGGACAGCGCGGTTTATAATGACTTCCTGACGCGCTTCGCCCTGCCGCCTGACAAATGCTTCAAGGATTTTTCGCGCGGCATGAAGATGAAGCTCTCCATTGCCGCCGCCCTGTCGCACCACCCCGCCCTGCTGATTCTTGACGAACCCAGCTCCGGGCTTGATCCGCTGGTGCGCGATGAGGTGATGGACATTTTCTCCGACTTCACGCGGGATGAGAACCACTCGATACTTATATCCTCCCACATCGTCAGCGACCTTGAAAAGATATGCGACTACATCGCCTTTATCCACAAGGGGCGGCTCATGCTCTGCGAGGAAAAGGATGATCTGCTGGAGAAATTCTGCTTCGTCCGCTGCGCCGCCGGGGAGCTTGGGAGCATAGATCCCGCCGCCATTATCGGGCGCAAGAGCAGCCCCTATGGGGTCTCCTCCATCGTCCGCCGCGAGGCCGTGCCCACAGGGATGAAGCAAAGCCCGGTGAGCATTGAAGAGCTGTTTGTATTCATGACAAAGGAGGGCTGACAAATGAAGGGCCTTATTTTGAAGGATTTTTATAATCTCTGGAAGTATTACAAATTCTTCCTGCTGCTTGTTTCCGCCTTCCTTGTTGTGGGCTGCGCCCTTTCTCAGGCAGTGTTTTTCGTTCCCTATGCAATGCTTTTTATCTCCATGCTCCTCATAACATTTCTGAGCATGGATGAGAAGGGCGGCTGGTCGGCATTTTGCGACGCAATGCCCGTCTCGCGCGCCCAGTTTGTCAGCGAGAAATACCTGATAGCGCTCATCCTGCTGGCGGCAGAGGTCGTCATTGCGGCAATAACGACCGTTGTTACCGGCTTTGACAGGGCGATGCTTCTCTCTGTGCTTCAGCTCAGCTGCGCGGCGCTGCTGGTCACCTCCTTCACGCTCCCTCTATGCTTTGCCTTCGGGCCTGATAAGGGGCGCTATGTGGGCATCTTTTTGGTGTGCATGGTTGCCGTGTTCCTGGGCACGACCGGCGGAGCCAGCCTGTCAACGCTGGAGTTTCTGCCCTATATCCCCTATGCGGGTCTGGCACTGCTGCCAATAGCGTGGCTCGTGTCCATCCCGCTTTATCAGTGGCACAGGAAAAAACAGGGTTAAGTTGTATAGCCCCCGGGCTGAAATCTCCGCCCGGGGGATTTTTGTGGTATTTGAATTTTCCAAAGGCTCCCTCTGACGAGGGAGCTGTCAGCGTAAGCTGACTGAGGGAGAGAAATTTGTGAAAATTTTCGGGTCTTTTATTCTCACCCTCCGCCTCGTCAGAACAAGCTCATGCCGTTCCTTTTCCGCCAAGCATGGCGACAACTACACTACATTCGCTTGCTCTTCCTCTCAAAACTGCAACAGCTACGCTTTGTTGCAGTTTTGATGCTTTAAACCTGCCCACCTCCCTTACGCAGGGAGGCAAGGATACGGCGTAAAGTTGTTGCAGAAGTGCTTTGATTACAACCGCGCCACTCTTGCTTCCCCATGGAGGGGAAGCCAAGATTTAGTGCGGTGGCAGCTTTCGTGCTTGACGCAGAGCGCCCTCTCAGTCGGCTGCGCCGCCAGCTCTCCCAGAGGGAGAGCCACGGGATTAGCACCAAAGCCAGCGCCCCGTCCGCCTTTCTGCGAACATTTTAAGTAAACTATCTCCTCTCATTCGACCTTTTCGACAAGATTCGACAAACGTCCGTAAATTTTTTTGCAAAAATGTGTCGAAAGCTCTTGCATTGTGTTAAATTTACATATATTATGTCAACAAGAAACCCGCGAAATTCGACATCATTCTGTTGCCGAATTGATGCTGCTATGGTAAATTTATTGCAGCTTAACGGTGTATCTGCTCTAATTAGCACAGGATTGCTCCATACATCGCACAAACGGGAGGATAATAATTATGGAAACCAAAATTCGCATACTCATTGCCGACGCAAACACTGATTTTTGCAAGCTTATAACCGAGCTTTTTAACGCGGAGAGCGATCTTGAGGTGGTAGGCACGGCGGCGGACGGAGCCGAAGCGCTTTCCATGGTCGGCGAGCTGCGGCCGGACGTATTGCTGACGGATATCGTTTTGCCGAAGCTCGACGGTCTTGAGCTGCTGCGCCGCCTGCCGGAGACGGGCCACAGCTGCCATACGATAGTGCTCTCCGGCTTCGTCAACTCCAAGGTCGTCAGCGACTGCTCTGCCATGGGCGCGGACTACTTTATGCCCAAGCCCTGCGACACGGCGGCCCTGCTGAGCCGCATCCGCCTGCTGGCGGAAAATGCCGCGCCGGATATCACCGCCGTGGGTTACGACTGTCGCGTCTCCGCGCAGGAGAGCCGCAACAACGCAAATCTTGAGGCCGTTGTCACCGATATTATCCACGAGATAGGCGTGCCCGCGCACATAAAGGGCTATCAATACCTGCGCGAGGCCATCATCCTCACCATTAACGATATGGACATGATAAACGCCGTCACCAAGGTTCTCTATCCCGAGGTCGCGCGCAAGTTCGGCACTACTCCCTCCCGGGTTGAGCGCGCCATCCGCCACGCCATTGAGGTCGCGTGGGACAGGGGCGATATCGAGGTTCTGCAAAAGTTCTTCGGCTACACGGTGTCCAACATCAAGGGCAAGCCCACCAATTCCGAGTTTATCGCCATGATCGCCGACTGCCTGAGTCTGCGCAGAAAGCAGTCTCTGTGAGGCATAAAGCGCCCAAAAGCTCTGCTCTTGCGGGGATTTTCGCATCACTCCGTGAACGCCATCAACACCAAAAACACGCGCTGAAAAATGTGCCTGAACGCCATAAATCTTTTTTGGTAAAGTAATAAATGCTCTCGGTTTATTGGGTAAAAAACAATGAATCGAGGGCATTTTTATGAAGAAAACAAAAACCATCCGCAGCTTAGACTATTACATTGACGAGTATATGTATTACTGCCGAAGCAGAAGGCTGCGCCCCAAAACAATGGCCAGCTATGAGCAAACCCTTCGCCTATTTGAGCGCTGGTGCTTGGACGAGGAGGGAATCACGCAGCCCAGCCAAGTGCTGGATACATGTATGTAATCAGGAGAATGCCTGTAAATCATCGATGAGATTTTGGATATGGATGCACGTATAGTCTGCCCGCTGAATATGCCACAAGCAGGTGTATATAATCTTTATGACGCCTTCGATAACGCCGGCTTTGGCATAAAAGAAATTTCGCCGGTGTCAACTCCAAAAAATAAAGATTTTTCTTGACATACCTGCCCGGCATATGGTATTATCTTCTGGCTGAATAGGGAGTACCCATGCGGGTGTAGTTCAATGGTAGAACACCAGCCTTCCAAGCTGGATACGTGGGTTCGATTCCCATCACCCGCTCCATCTTGCAGGGCGGGCGGCAGATATGCGCCAATAGCTCAGCAGGATAGAGCAACTGCCTTCTAAGCAGTAGGTCGGGGGTTCGAATCCCTCTTGGCGTGCCAAAGTTAAATATGGTGGGATTAGCTCAGTTGGCAGAGCACCGGATTGTGGTTCCGGGTGTCGTGGGTTCGAGCCCCATATCCCACCCCATATATATCAAAGAGGCCGGCTGTGCCGGTCTCTTTGAGCAAAACCTTGGGATGTAGTGTAATGGTAACACACCGGACTTTGACTCCGATATAGTGGGTTCGAGTCCCGCCATCCCAGCCATACGCCCCAGTAGCTCAGTAGGCAGAGCACCTGCCTTTTAAGCAGGGTGTCGGGGGTTCGAATCCCCCCTGGAGCACCAAAGCAAAAATCCGTCCTCGTAAGAGGGCGGATTTTTGCTTTGTATTATTCATTTTTCATTATTCAATATTCATCATTCATTTAAACGGATTTTTGCAATGAAGAATGAAGCCGCTTCGCTGATGAATAGTGAATAATTTTTTGCTCATATCGCCAACAGCAATATATCATTATCCTCCTCCCTCCGCGAAATGTTAATTTCCGTTGCTTGTCGGCTGCGGGCTTGGTCTGTATAATAACCCGCAGGAGGCGAGGCTAATGTTAAGCGAAAACATCAAACATTTCCGAAAGGCCAAAAAGCTCAGTCAGGAGGAGATGGCGGTAAGGCTCAATGTGGTGCGGCAGACGGTCTCTAAATGGGAGAGCGGACTGTCCGTGCCTGACGCGGATATGCTAATTCAAATATCAACGCTGCTGGAAGTCCCGGTAAGCCGGCTGCTCGGCATTGAGGCGCAGGCAGAGCCGCGGGACTTATCCGGGGAGCTGGAGAGCGTCAACCGGCAGCTCTCGGAGAGGATACAGCGCGAAAAGCTGCTGCGTCAGGCAGACGGGAAACGGGGGCTGATGCTCGCGCTTTCGTTTTTGGCAATGCTTATCGCGCTGGCGGTCAAATCCCCGATCGTGTCAATAGTGCTGACCGGGCTTTTCATTCTCTCGGCGGCGCTGATTTTATACCGCAATCTGGCTCTGCTCACGAGCGTCACGACCGACAATCTGCGCATGGGAGCTTTGAGGCTTACCACCGTGTTTGACATTCTGCTCCTGCTCGCGGGCGTGATTTTCGCCGTTTTGACGGCGCTGGATATTGTCAGGTTTTCGCAGCGCGGTGAACAAATGTTTGCCATGGCCGTGGTTGCCTGCGTGATGATTTTTGCGGGGATAATCTCGCCGAGGCTGCCGTTTACCCGGCACACGGGGTTGCGCCTGCCGTGGACAGTCCGCGATGAGGCGACATGGGATGTGGCGCACCGGGTATTGGGCTATATTTCCCTGCCCGCCGCGCTGCTCTATATCGCCTGCGCGCTGACGATTGCAGACTTTGAGGCCGTGACGGTCTGCGCGATGCTGATATGGCTCGGAATTCCGAGCCTGTTCTCTGCGCTGTTCTTCTATAAAAAGATGCGCAGGGTCTGATGCTCGCGCACGGCGAATTGTCAGACGCTCCTTTCTCGGCATATCATGGCAAGAAAGGAGCGTCAATATGAGCAAATCATCATGTGCAAATCTCCGCGTTGACCTGCTCTCTGTCCTGCGGGGCAGGCCGCAGGCGGCGGCAAAAATCGCGGGCGGTGAAGGCTGCCCGGATATATCGGGCAGCGTGTGCTTTTATCAGACCCGCGCGGGCGTGATAGTCCGGGCGGAGCTGTGGGGGCTGCCCTGCTCCGAGGGCCCCTGTGGTGCGCGGGTTTTCGGCTTTCACATCCACGAGGGCGGGGCCTGCGCGGGCAATGACAGCGATCATCTCGCAGATGCTATGGGGCATTACAACCCCTGCGGCTGTGAACATCCCCAGCACGCCGGAGACCTGCCGCCGCTGTTCGGGAACAGGGGCTATGCCCTCTCCGTCTTTTTGACAGACCGCTTCTCCGTGCGCGATATTATCGGCCGCGCGGTCATCATTCACGACAGCCCGGACGATTTTACGACCCAGCCCTCCGGCAATTCCGGCATGAAAATCGCCTGCGGGGTCGTGAGGAGAAAGTAATCACCGCCTGAACAGACCCTTGCCCCGCTTCTTCGCATCCTCGCGTATCTCGTCAAGGCAGGCGGCGGGGACAGCACCGCACTGACGGAAGCTGGCGACGGCATTGCTCATGGCTTGGAAGTTCAGCTGTGTGCCCTCACTGTCGGGCACATAGTCTACGGCACGGTCGGCCTCGATGCCGAAGCGCCCGGCGGTCTCCACCGCGTCAATATTCGCGCCGAGGAACACGAACTCCCAGCCATAGCGGGTCTTTTCCTTCTCAATCATCGCTTTGACCCGGTCGGACGAATACTCGCGGCTGGAATTTTCCGCGCCGTCGGTGATGATGACGAACATCACCTTCTCCGCGCGGTAGTCCTCGGCGGTGTTTTTCTGCGCGGCGGCGATTTTGTGGATGGTTTTGCCGATGGCGTCCAGCAGCGCGGTGCAGCCGCCGACGAAATACTCCTTCTCCGTGATGGGCCTGACGGCGCGGATGTCAATGCGGTCGTGCAGCAGCTCATAGCGGTTATCGAAAAGCACGGTGGTGATGACGCAGTCGCCGGGGATATCCCGCTGCTTTTCCAGCATGGCGTTGTAGCCGCCGATGGTGTCCTTCTCAAGCCCCGCCATAGAGCCGCTCCTGTCGAGGATGAATACCAGTTCTGTAAGATTCTTTTTCATAATTTATGCCCTCCTGATGTTTTATTGATTGTGGCTCAATAATACATCAGGAGGGCTTTGTCATGGTCGCTTTCAAAGCGACAGTATCAGGCGCGCTGCATAATTGCAGCGCGCCTCAGCTTGTCAAAAAAGTCCTTGTAGGACTTTTTTGACCGCTTCAACCGCCGAGCGTTTTGAATTAGTTCAAAACGCTACTTCGCCCGAAAAGCCCGAAAATACGGTCTTTTCTGCGGCGGGTTATTGTACACGGGCGGGCCTTGCCCCCCTCGTCCTCCACCGCTGCTCTATTGTCGTTCCTTGGCAGCGTAGGTTTTTCGACAGTATCAGGCGCGCTGCATAATTGCAGCGCGCCCATTTTCAGCTCCAGATTCAGCTCCAGTTGCCGGAGACGCCGTCAGGAGCGTCGGACTCGCGCTCAAGGCTGCGGCGGTCACCGCTGCGCTTCTCGGCACGCTCATCGTGTCCGGTCAGCACCGGGGCGGGCTGCCGCTCGGTCTTTTTCTTCTTTGCCATTGGTTTACCCTCCTATTAAACACAAAATCAGCCCGTAAAGCACGCTGGCGCTCACGCCGTAGACTATCACAGGCCCCGCGATGATGAACATCTTTGCCGCCGTGCCGGTTATGAAGCCCTCGGTCTTAAACTCCAGCGCCGGGGCAGCCACGGAGTTTGCAAAGCCGGTTATCGGAACCAGCGTACCTGCTCCGGCGCGTTTGGCAATGTTGTCATAGAGCCCCAACGCCGTGAGCAGCACACCTATAAACACCAGCGTGATGCTGCACGCCGTGGCGGCGTCCCGCGGGTCCAGCCCGGCCATCGTGTAGAGCTGGTTTATGAGCTGCCCAACGCAGCAGATAAGCCCGCCAATCAAAAACGCGGCCAGGCAGTTTGTCCCCACCGGCGAGCGCGGTGCGTGCTTTTCGGCATATTCCTTGTATTCCTCGTTTGTCATTTCCATGGGCGACACTCCATTTTCTTGGCGTAAGCGCTGAAAAAATCGCTTACTTTTGGCACTATTATCTGCTGTCTGAATGGGATTATTCAAAGAAAAAAAACACTTGACTTTATATCCCGTGTGCATTATAATATCCAAGCTGACAATTTAACAACAGCTTTTCCCCGACCAGATATGGAGATGTCGCGTAGTTGGTCGAGCGCGCACGATTGGAAATCGTGTAAGGGTCAAAAGCTCTTCGAGAGTTCGAATCTCTCCATCTCCGCCAAAGCAAAAATCCGTCCTCATAAGGGGCGGATTTTTGCTTTGTATTATTCATTTTTCATTATTCAATATTCATCATTCATTTATAACGGATTTTTGTAATGAAGGATGAATAATGAAGCCGCTTCGCTGATGAATAGTGAATAATTGCGGTTTCCCTGCGGGAGGATTGAATTACCGCTGCCGCGCATCCCCTCCTCTGTACTACACATTCCCGAAAGTGACAAAACACGAGGGCGCAAAACGCCCAAATTTGTACCCTAAAATCGCGCTGATGGAAATTTTTGCCCGTTTTCAACTATTTTTGTTGTAATTGTCGCGGGAAAGTTGTATAATACGCTTAGCATAACGCTTAAAATTTTTAGGAGGCTAATTTTATGTGTAAAGTATGCAAGAAGCTGCTGAAACTCTGCCTGGTTCTTCTCGTTGGCGCTGTGGCAGGCTGCCTTTTCTTCTACCTGAGTAGAAAAGAGCATTTCCACTCCGTGGGTGACTTCTTTGAGGAACTCAGGGGCGAGCTGAGCACTATCGCTTTTGTTGCCCTGTTTACCTGAGTAAGCAAACCTGCCGTCAGGCGTATAATAAAAACACCTGCTTTGCGCCATCGCGAAGCGGGTGTTTTTATTTTGAGTGAAAGCTTATACGAAATTTTTCCTTGACTTGCCCTGAAGCGGGTGATTATCATAATAGAAAGTGAAAAACGCCGGGAGGTGGACGCTATGAGAGAGGAAAAATTTGCGCTGGATAAGGTCAATCAGCTCAATCAGATGCACGATGAAGTGATGAGCGGGCTTTTTATTGAGAAGGATGCGCTCATACTCGCCTTTGAGGAGCTGCTGCGCCCCGGCAAGGCGGTGACAAGCTGTGAGATGATATTTCGCGGCTTTGAGGATATGGACGCGGATATCCGCGCGCTGGTGTACGACATGGATACAGACTTGAATATGCGCGGGGAAAAGCTTTATCTGCGCGAGTTTGTGGATAAATTCGTTGTAAGCAGCAAGCCGATAATGGAGATAATTGAGCTTTACTGCGGCAGCAGCTGCGTGCTTCTGCGCGGGGAGCTGAAGCCCTCGCGCCGCCGGGTTCTGCTGCAAATTGGCGCGCAGGAGCTTGTTTACCGTTGGCGGTGATTTGCAGTCACTCATATATTGGAGGAGACATGAAATATTTTACCAAAGAGCTTTGGATGCTCATGAACTCCGGGGATGCCCGGAAAAGCCAGGCGGCGGCTGCGCAGTGGCAGGAAAACCTGCGCTGCTATGAAGCGTATTTATCAACAATAAAAAACAAAAAAGCAACTGCTTTTCTGAAAAGCCTCGACCAACACAAAGGCCTGCATGACTATGATGTTGAGTATATCAAATACGATGTTCAGCGCAGTGTCTGCGAGATAGGGCTCGACTATTGCGGAAAATGCCGCCTGCGCTTTGCGGGCGTGCGGGAGCTGCGGGCGGACATGGGTGAGCTGAACAAGAGCTTCCCAAAGCTCAGATGGGGCTATCATGAAATTGAGCTGTTGGATGACGGCACATGGCGCTTTTCGATGCTGTTTGATTGGGAAAACGAGCTTGAAATAACGGCGAAGAGCGCGGCGCTCGACTGTGATATTCATAAATAAATTTTACCCTTGACTTGGAGTATACTCCAGCTATTATAATACGCAGGAGAAAGGCGGTGGAGGCTTGACGATTAAGGAGGTCAGCGAAAAATACGGCGTCAGCCAGGACACTCTGCGCTACTATGAACGCTCCGGCATTATCCCGCCGGTTTCCCGCACTGCGGGCGGAATCAGGGATTATCAGGAGAGTGATCTGGGCTGGGTGGAGCTCTCGCTCTGCCTGAGAAACGCGGGCGTTTCGGTGCAGGCCATTGCCGAATATGTGCGCCTCGCCCTTCAGGGGGAGGGGACGGTTGCGGCGCGGCTGGACATTCTGCGCTCAGAGCGGGAGAACCTGACAGAGCAGAAAAATCAGCTCTGCGCGGCGCTTGACCGGCTGGACCATAAAATCGCGCTCTATGAACGGGCGCTGGAAACAGGGTCTTTTGATTGAATTTTTCAATTTATAATAAGAAGGAGAAGTGAAATGGAACTTATCAAAAAGAACTTTGGCTTTGGCTGCATGCGCCTGCCCATGCTTGGGGAGGAAGTGGATACTGAGCAGGTCAAAAAGATGGTCGACCTGTTTTTGGAGAGCGGCTTTAACTACTTTGACACCGCCCACGGCTACCTTGACGGCAAGAGCGAGCTTGCCATCAAAGACTGCCTCACCAGCCGCTACCCGCGCGATAAATACATACTCACAGATAAGCTCACCGACACATATTTTCAAAAGCAGGAGGACATCCGCCCCTTCTTTGAAAGCCAGCTTGCCGCCTGCGGGGTTGACTATTTTGATTTTTACCTCATGCACTGCCAGACCAAGTCCACCTTTGCGCATTTCAAGGCCAACCGCGCCTATGAGACGGCGCTTGAGCTGAAGGCCGAGGGCAAGTTCCGCCACTTCGGCATCTCCTTCCACGACACGCCCGAGGTCCTGGAGCAGATTTTGACCGAGTACCCGCAGGTTGAGGTCGTGCAGATTCAGTTTAACTATGCCGACTATGAGGATGCCGCCGTCCAGAGCCGCAGGGTCTATGAGACCTGCCGCCGCTTCGGCAAGCCCGTGATAGTTATGGAGCCTGTCAAGGGCGGCAACCTTGTCAAGCTCCCCGAGGAGGCCGCCAGGGTCTATGAGCAGCTCGGCGGCAGCCCCGCGAGCTATGCCATCCGCTTTGCCGCCGGCTTTGAGGGCATGATGATGGTGCTCTCCGGCATGAGCACGCTTGAGCAGATGCAGGATAACATCAGCTTCATGCAGGACTTCAAGCCCCTCAACGAGCGGGAGCAGGCGGCGGTGAAGCAGGTGCAGAAGATTTTTGCCGATATGAAGTTCATCCCCTGCACCGCCTGCCGCTACTGCGTGGCCGGCTGCCCCAAGAAAATTTCCATCCCCGACCTGTTTGCCGCCATGAACGCAAAGCAGGCCTACCACGAATGGAACGCCAACTTCTATTATAATACGCACACTGAACACGGCGGCAAGGCCAGCGACTGCATCAAGTGCGGCCAGTGCGAGCGCGCCTGCCCCCAGCACCTGAATATCCGCGAGCTGCTCGTCTCCGTCGCCAAGGAGTTCGAGACCGAGGAAGCATAATGAACCTATTACCCCCGGAGCGTTGCTCCGGGGATTTTTTCTGCCCCGCGTTGACAAAATACGCAGGGAAATATAAAATTGAATAAAAAAGGAAATAAGCTAGGGAGGTACAGCCATGCCCTTTACAATAGTCCGGCAGGACATAACGAAAATGGAGCTTGACGCCATTGTCAACGCCGCCAACACCGAGCTTAAGATGGGCGGCGGGGTCTGCGGGGCGATATTCAAGGCCGCCGGGGCGGAGCAGCTTCAGGCCGCCTGCCGGGAGCTTGCGCCCATAAAGACGGGGGAGGCCGTAATAACTCCGGGCTTCAGGCTGCCCGCAAGGTTTATTATCCACACCGCCGGCCCGGTGTACAGCCGCTTGCAGCCGGGAAAGGCTGAAAAACTGCTCCGCTCGGCATACACGCAGTCGCTGGAGCTGGCGCTTGAAAACGGCTGCGAGAGCATCGCCTTCCCGCTCATCTCCAGCGGGACTTATGGCTTTCCCAAGGATAAGGCGCTTAAAGCGGCGACCGATGCCATAAAGGACTTCCTCACCGGGCACGATATGGATGTCTACCTCGCGGTGTTTGACAAGGCCGCCTTCGCCGTCAGCAAAAAGCTGATGGGCGCGGTGGAGAGCTATATTGACGATAAGTTTGTCGATGCGTACCAGAGCCGCCGAAGGCTGCTGAGTGTCGAGCGCAAGGCGCTGAACATGCCGGAGGAGCTTGACCTGTCCGAAAGTGCGCCGCTGCCGAATCTGCCCTGTGCCGCCGCGCCGCAGATGGCGTCCAAAAGCCTTGACGAGCTTATCGGCAATCTGGACGAGCCGTTCAACACCACGCTCCTGCGCCTTATCGACGCCAAGGGCAGGACCGATGCAGAGGTTTACAAGCGCGCCAATATCGACCGCAAGCTCTTTTCAAAGATACGCACCGGCAAGGGCTATATGCCCGGCAAGCGCACTATCCTCGCCCTCGCGATCGCGCTTGAGCTGAGCCTTGAGGAGACGGACGACCTTTTGCAGCGTGCGGGCTACGCCCTGTCCCACAGCCAGAAGTTTGATGTTATCGTTGAGTTCTTCATCGTCAGCCGCCGCTACGATATTTTTGAGATAAACCAGGTGCTCTTCCAGTACGACCAGCCCCTGCTGGGGCAATGATGGGGTAAGACAAAGCGAAAGTTAGAGGAAGATATTATGGATAACAACAAGTTAGCGGAATTTATCCGGAAACAAAAAGTTGCTTTTATCTGTTCTGTGGACGAAGAAGGATTTCCCAATGTAAAGGCGATGCTGAAGCCGAGAAAGATTGAGGGGTTACATCAGTTTTATTTTTCAACAAACACTTCTTCAATGAGAGTAAAACAGTATATGAACAATCCAAACGCCTGCATCTATTCCTATCATAAAGGTTTGATTAAGTACACGGGAGTTATGTTGAAAGGGAAAATGGAAGTGCTGACCGACCAGGAGACCAAAGATATAATTTGGCGCAAAGGCGACACAATGTTTTACAAGGGTGGCGTTACAGATTCTGACTACTGTGTTTTGCGGTTTAAGGCAGAAAGCGGAAGATACTATTGCGATTTGAAAACAGAGAGTTTTACGATTGAGTAACACAAATTCCGGCTTTTGAAATCGGATAAATCGTGGGTTGTCTAACTGTATGCACTGCACCAAGGCTCCCCTGCGTAAGGGGAGCTGTCAGCTGAACAGGCTGACTGAGGGGTCGTTGCCAGTGTTGCGAGTAGCTTCCTTGCTCAAATATCGCACTTTTACAATCCCTCAGTCTCGTCAGAACAGGCTCATACCGCTCTGTTTCCCGCTGA
>URPA01000051.1 GCA_900549545.1 uncultured Eubacteriales bacterium | reverse complement strand
GGCGGGCGGCCTGTTCATCCTCGGCACCGAGCGGCACGAGTCCCGCCGCATCGACAACCAGCTGCGCGGCCGCGCCGGCCGTCAGGGCGATCCCGGCGAGAGCTGCTTCTACCTGGCGATGACCGACGACACCATGCGCCTTTTCGGCTCCGAGCGCATCATGAACATGATGGAGACGCTGAAATTAGACGAGGATACGCCGCTTGACGCGAAGATGCTCTCCGGCGCTATCGAGCAGGCGCAGAAAACCGTTGAAAGCCGCAACTTCCAGACCCGTAAGAGCGTGCTGGAATACGACGACGTGATGAATCAGCAGCGCAGCATCATCTACGGTGAGCGCCGCAAGGTGCTGGACGGAGAGGACCTCACCGTCCAGATACAGAACATGATAAAAGAGTTTGTCAGCTCCACGGTGCTTGACGGGCTGGGCGGCGAGCCCGCCGCAGATCAAGCCCAGCTTGACAAGGCGCTTCAGCCCTTTGAAAAGCTCTTTATGAGAAAGGGCGCGCTGTCCATTGCCGATTTTGGCAAGCGCGCGGACGCGGAAGCCGTAACCGAGAAGGCGCTGGCAATAGCGGAGCAGGTGTATCAGTCCCGTGAAAACGCCTTCGGCCTTGCCCCCAACGGCGCGCCTCTCATGCGCGAGCTTGAGAGAGTCGTCATGCTGCGTGTGGTCGATGAATACTGGATGGACCATATCGACGCCATGAGCGAGCTCAAGCGCGGCATCGGCCTGCGCGGCTACGGCGCTGTAAAGCCCATTGACGCATACAAGCAGGAGGGCTTTGACATGTTTGAGGCCATGGTTCACGGCATCCGCGAGGAGACCGTCCGCCGACTCTACACCGTGCAGGTGCGGCGGGAGCAGCCCATCGAGCGCAAGGCCGTGGCGAAAAACGCCGCCGCAAACGTTGGCGGTGCGCCGGTCAAAAAGCAGCCCATCAAAAAAGCGCCCAAGCCCGGCAGGAATGACCCCTGCCCCTGTGGCAAAATGAAGGCTGACGGCAGCCGCAGGCTCAAATACAAGGAATGCTGCGGCAGAAATGAGTAAAAATGGCATTTATTGAAGAAAACTCCGGTGGGCTCATCTATATGCGCTCCACCCTTATACCCGCGCGGCACGCCTTTACCACGCGCTATGGCGGCGTGAGCACGGGCGGCTTCAGCTCCCTCAACCTCGGCTCGAACCGGGGAGACGAGCCGGAGGCCGTCCGGGAAAATTACCGTCGGGTCTGCGCCCTGATGGGGGCGGACATTGACGGCTGCGCCGTAACAAAGCAGGTTCACGGCAACACCGTGCGCCTGGTCACAGCGGCGGATAAGCACCGCTGCATGAGTCCCGCGCCCTATGAGGCGGACGGGATAGTCACAAATGAAAAGCAGCTGCCCATCATGTGCTTCGTGGCCGACTGTGTGCCCGTGCTGCTGTATGAGGGCGAGAGCGGCACAGCTGCGGCCGTTCACTGCGGCTGGCGGCCCACGGTGGCAGATATTTTGGGAGAGGCCGTCAAAAAAATGTGCGCGCTCGGCGCGAGGGCAGAGAATATCCGCGCGGCTATCGGCCCCTCGATTGGCCGCTGCTGCTTTGAAACCGGGGAGGATGTTCCTCAGGCGGTGGAAGCGTTCCTCAAAGGCGACACGGCGGGGCTTATCGAGTCCAAGGCGGGCGGGAAGTATCTTGTCGACCTGCGCGGCGTAAACGCCCGGCGGCTCATGCAGCTTGGCCTGCCGGAGGAAAACATAGACATATCCGACGAATGCACAATGTGCAGCCATGAAAAATACTGGTCGCACAGATATACCAAAGGACAGCGCGGAAGCCAAGCCGCCGTCATTGTTCTGGAGTGATACGAACATGAAGAAAAACATAAAAACCCTCAGCGCCCTGCTGCTGTGCCTGGCGATGATGCTCTCCGTCAGCGGCTGTCGTGGGCGGGACAAGGATGATTCTCAGGGCTTTACGGACTCCACCCCCGGCAAGGAGATAAGCCGCGCCGAGGGAGCGGACGAGGTCTTTTCCCTCAACAGCAACAGCAAATACAGCCTCAACCCCCTCATCGCCACAAACCACGCAAACCAGCTCATATGCAGCCTTGTGTATGAAAATCTGGTGGAGCTGGACAACTCATTTACGGTGATTCCCAATGTCATTGAATCCTGGGAGACTGAGGACGGCTCGTCATGGAAGCTGTACATCGCCGAGGGGCACGTTTTCCACGACGGCAGCCCCGTGACAGGTAAGGACGTGCGAAACTCCATTGAGCGCGCCATCGTTTCCGACCGGTTTTCCGGGCGCTTTTCCAGCATCTGGGGCGTATCCCACGATGAAAACACCGTGTACGTGACGCTCGGCAAGGCGGATATGCAGTTTATAAAGCTTCTGAACATCCCCCTCATAAAGAGCGGCACATATCAGGACGAGCATCCCATGGGCAGCGGGCCATACGCATATAACGAGGACGGCAGCGCCATCGTCGCCTACTCCGGCTACCCCGGATACGAAAACCTGCCGGTTGACACGGTGTACATAAAGGAATACCAGACGGCGGACAGCATTATCAGCGCCTTTGAGGATTCATACATTGACATTATTCTCAACGACCCCTCCGGCACCACGAACCTGGGCTTTGCGAGCACCAACGAGGTGCACAGCTTCGCCACGACCAACATGCACTATGTAGCCTTCAACGAGGAGTCCGTGCTCTGCCGATACCCGCAGTTTCGCGTTGCGATGCAGTTTGCCTTTGACCGGGAGTATCTGCCGCAGCTGCTAAACGGCAATGCTGTTGCCAGCGCTCTGCCCATGTACCCCACCTGCGCCGACTACCCGAAGCAGACGGCGGATTATCTTAAATATAACCTCGAAACCTGCAAGAGAGCGCTCGAGAGCGCGGGTGTGCAGGATTACGACGAGGACGGGAAGCTGGAGTTTATGTCCGGCTCACCGCAGGAGGTCGCGATTGATTTCATCGTCAACAGCGACAGCAGCGCCAAGGCCGGTATGGCAAGGCGCTTTGCCGAGGATATGGAGTCCATAGGCCTCACCGTCAACGTCAGGGAGCTCACCTGGGACGATTTTATCAAGGCTCTCGAGGAGGGCGACTTTGATATGTATTACAGTGAGGTGCGGCTGCGCAACAACTTTGACCTTACGGAGCTGCTTCAGGTCCGCAATGACGATGAGGACGACGAGGATTACAACGCCCGTACCAACATCAATTACACCCGCTCCAAGGATGAAAATTTCCAGACCCTTATCGACGACTACCTCGCCTCGGGCGACGCGAGCCGCAGCCACACCTTCCAGACCCTCTGCGAGTATGTTTGCAGCACCACGGGCTCGCTCATCGTCATCGGCTTTGAGGAGCAGGAGCTTATCAGCCACCGGGGCGTGATAAGAGGCATTGACGCGAACCTCGGCAATCCCCTTTACGGCTTTGAAAACTGGATAATAGAGCTGTCTTAAGTTTTTACTTAATATTTTGAGATATTTTTTGAGAGGATGAGAGAAAAATGACTGACAGAGAGCTTTTGACCATGGCAAAGAAGGCGTCCCTGAACGCCTATGCCCCCTACTCCAAATTTTCCGTCGGCGCGGCACTGGAATGTGACGACGGAATGGTTTTCACCGGCTGCAACGTGGAAAACGCTGCCCTTGGCAGCACCATTTGTGCCGAGCGCACGGCCTGCTGCAAGGCCATAAGCGAGGGGCACAGGGTCTTCCGCCGCCTTGCCATCTATGCCGACAGCACAAACTGGGCCACCCCCTGCGGCGCGTGCCGGCAGTTCCTTTCGGAGTTTACGCGTGATACTGACCTTGAAATTCTCTGCTCCAAGGCGGACGGCCGCTATGTGAGCTACAAGCTCAGCGAGCTGCTGCCCAACGCCTTCAACTACTGAGCATGGAGCTGGAGCAGCTTAGGATTTTCTCCGCCGTTGCCCGGTACGGCGGCTTCTCCGCCGCCGCCCGCAAGCTCTACATCAGCCATTCGACAACCTCCAGAGCCGTCGCCGCGCTGGAAGCGGAGCTGGGGGTCAGGCTTTTTGAGCGCAGCAGCCACGATGTGAGCCTTACAAAAGCGGGCACAGTCCTGCTTGAAGAGGCGGACGCGCTGCTCAAAGCGGTGGAGGATGCCGCCGGGCGGGTGCGTGCCGCTGCCGACTGAAGGAGATGGAAATAGTGGAATATTTCAAGCCTTATGAGGGAGATAAGCCCTATATTTTCATAAGCTATGCCCACGCGGACAGCCCTGCGGTGATGGAGGTCGTAAACCGCCTGCACGACAGAGGCTACCGCATCTGGTACGATGAGGGCATAGAGGTGGGCAGCGAGTGGCCCGAGTGCATCGCAAGCCATCTTGCCGGCGCGCATCTTGTGATGGCCTTTATCTCCAACTCCTACATCCGCTCCGATAACTGCCGCCGGGAGATGCACTACGCCCTTACAAAGCGCATAAAAACCATCAACATTTTCCTTGAGGATACGCAGATGACCCCCGGCATGGAGATGCAGATTGGCAGCATCTTCGCCCTTATGAAGCAGTACATGAGCGAGGAGAGCTTTTATGATAAGCTCTACCACGCGCCGCTGCTCAATTCCGAGCCCTTTGCAGATGTGATAGCACAGGCGGAGAGCAAGACTCCCGCCCCGGCGAAGCCTGACCCCGCGCCGCAGGCACCCGAGAAGAAGGAAAGGCGCCCCGAAAAGGCGAAAAAAGAGCCGAAGCCGCCCAAACCGCCCAAGAACAGAAAGCTGAAGCGCTGGATAATCGGCGGCGCGGCGCTGCTCCTGCTGGCGGCGGTGATAACGCTTGCCATTGTGGGGCACTTCACGGGGCTGAGCCAGCGGCTCATATCCGGGATGCATGTTGAGAAGGTGCGCCCGCTGCCCATGAGCACTGTTGCTGAGTTTACAGACCCGGTCTTTGAGGCCGCGGCGCGGGAGTATTCTGGGATAGCAAGCGGTGAGCTGCTTGTCTCCGACCTTGCGGGTCTGCGGGAGCTGTACATAATCGGCGACGAGGTGTATTTTGACCTGCCCATGGCCGCGACAAGCGCACAGGGCAGCATCGAGAGCCTTGATGACCTGGCCTATTTCACGGGGCTGCGGACGCTGTGGCTCGTCAATCAGCCTGTGAGAAGTCTTTCAAGCCTCCCGGCGGGCAACATCGAGTATCTGAACATCTCCGGCTGCCGCGTTTCAAGCCTTGAGGGCATCGGCCGCCTGCCGAAGCTGCGGGAGCTTACAACCGACGGCTGCCCCATTGCCGATCTGGGCGATATTGAGCGCTGCCTTAAGCTGCGCAGCGTAAGACTTGTGGGTTCGAGTATTCTGGATTACTCTCCGCTTAAATCTCTGATAAAGCTGACGGAGTTTGCCACCTCCAACAGCGCGCTGGATGACCTTGACCCCGTGTTCTCCATCGGCGCGCTGAGCCATGTGGAGCTATACGACTGCGACCTGCGGGGCCGGTTCTTCTACGCCTTTGACAGGGAGCGCGCCATTGCGAGCCTCAGCCTTGTCAACTGTGAGCTCAGCTCCACCACCAATCTGGAGGACTTCACCGGCCTCACCAGCCTGACGCTTATCTCCACCGGCGCGGAGCTTGACTGGATACGTCTGCAGGCCATCCCCGACCTGCGCGAGGTGACGGTCGACGAGAGCTGTTATGAGGCCGTCTCCGCGGCTCTTGAGGGCGGCACGGCGGAGATAAACCTGATTGAAGCCTCCCTGCCCGAAATCGCGTAAAAAACAAACCGGTACCTGCTCTGAGGTACCGGTTTGTTTTAGTCACGAAAAAAGACCGCCTCGTCAGGCGGTCTTTTTTCTATCATTACTTAATGCCGTACTTCTTGTTGAACTTATCAACACGGCCGCTGGTATCGACCAGCTTCTGCTTGCCGGTGTAGAAGGGGTGGCACTTGGAGCAGATCTCAACGGTGATGTTCTGCTTGGTGGAGCCGGTCTCGATGACGGCGCCGCAGGCGCATCTGATGGTGGTCTGCTGATAATTGGGATGGATTCCTTCCTTCATTGGTATATCTCCTCATCATGTGCTGTCTTGATTGTGCCAAAAAGGCATAGTTACAAGACGCAAAATGTATTCTATCACAGGCTTTTGATTATTGCAAGTGCTTTTCCGGCAATTTTGCCCGAAAAAGCAAGGAATCTCCTCTCCCGCTGTATTTTAGTTGACGGGCGGGGCGCGCCGTGATATAAATATATTATAAAATACTACAAGGAGGCTTTGCCATGACAGAGCTTGAGAAACTTATCGAGAAGGAAGCCATACGCGACCAGATTTACACCTACTGCCGCGCGCTGGACAGAATTGACAACGAGCTGGGCTATTCCGTCTTCGCCGAGGACGCGAAGGTTGACTACGGCCCGACCTACAAGGGAACCGGCAAGGGCTTTATCGACATGATGCTCAACATGCACCGCAAGATGGTTGCCACGCACCATATGATGACCAATATCCTCATAAAGTTCAATGATGACGGCACCAGGGCCGCGAGCGAGACTTATATGTACGCCGCCTGCAAGTACAAAAACAAGGCCGGCAAGCCCACCTTCACTGTTGAGGCCCGCTGCCGCGACATCGACAAGTGGGAAAAGCAGAACGGCAGGTGGGTCATCACCGAGCGCATAGTCGCCGGCGACAACACCTTCCTTATCCCCGCCCCGCAGTATACCGACGATTATAACAACGGCCGCGACAAGACCGAGGATCCCTCCGACCGCTTCTTCGCCGAGATATAAAATTCTATTCCAAGTCCACCGCAGCCGCCCTCCGCATTGCGGAGGGCAGCTTTTTCGAGGTTTGCAATGGTTAATTTGCTTCTGGCTATCATATATCTGGCTTTTATAAGCCTTGGCCTGCCGGATTCGCTGCTGGGCTCCGCGTGGCCGTCCATGTACCCGCAGTTCGGGGTTCCGGTGTCCTACGCGGGAATAGTGTCGATGATTATCGCCGCGGGGACAATTGTCTCCAGCCTCCAGAGCGACAGGCTGACCCGCAAACTCGGCGCGGGCAAAGTGACGGCCATAAGCGTCGCCATGACGGCGGCGGCGCTGCTGGGCTTTTCGGTGACGCGCTCCTTCTGGCTGCTGTGCCTGTGGGCCATCCCCTACGGCCTTGGCGCGGGGAGCGTGGACGCGGCGCTCAACAACTATGTGGCGCTGCACTACAAGAGCAGGCACATGAGCTGGCTGCACTGCATGTGGGGTCTGGGCGCGAGCATCGGGCCGTACATCATGGGCGGCGCGCTCACCGCCGGAAGCGGCTGGGGCGCGGGCTACCGGTACATCGGCTATATCCAGATCGCGCTGACGGCGTTTCTGTTCATAAGCCTGCCCCTGTGGAAGAAGGCCGCCGGGACTGAGGAGAGCGTCGCCGCAGGCGGGAAAGTTTTGTCCCTGCGGCAGGTCGTCGCCATACCGGGCGCAAAAGAGGTCATGATCTGCTTTTTCTGCTACTGTGCGCTGGAACAGACCGCCATACTCTGGGCGGGCAGCTATCTGCACCTTTATAAGGGCATGACGGCGGAGGTTGCCGCCAGGCACGCCGGGCTGTTTTTCATCGGCATCACGGCAGGGCGCGGCATCAGCGGCTTTGTCACCATGAAGCTCAATGACAGGCAGATGATTCGTCTCGGCCAGGGCATTATCGCGGCGGGTATCGCCGCCCTGCTCATCCCCGGCGGAGAGACGCTGACTTTAGCGGGGCTGTGCCTCGTTGGGCTGGGCTGCGCGCCAATCTACCCCTGCATCATTCACTCCACGCCCGGGCATTTCGGCGCGGAGCGGTCACAGGCGCTTATCGGCGTGCAGATGGCCAGTGCCTATGTCGGCTCCTGCCTCGCCCCGCCGGTCTTTGGCCTTATCGCAAACCATATCGCCATAAGCCTCATGCCGCTTTACCTGCTGGTGTATCTCGCGCTGATGATAGCCATGCACGAGCGTCTAAACAAAAAAGCGCCGATAATATAAAAACTCGGGACTGTGAAAACAGTCCCGCAAAATTCATATAAACTTTTGAAGCTGCTCATCGCAGAAGGCTTTGAGAACAGGGATATCTGTTGTCGCAGTTTCCCAGATAATGTCCCGGCTGACACTCCCATAGCTGTGGGCAACGAGATTACGCATCCCCTTTATTGGCCCCCACTGGATTCTCCCGGCAGTGGCAGCCCTGAACTCATCAGAGAGTCTGCCGCTGAGCTCTCCAATCTGCAAGATACAAAATGATATGGAGCGCTGATAATCCGGGTCATTATCAAAAACTTCAAAAGCTTTGCCATATCTCAAAATGGTCTTTTCTATTTCCGAGCAGTAATCCCGTATATGCTCAAGGCGCTGGACATCAGGCGGCAGCATAGATGTTCACCCTTTCGTTGTTAACATTACCTCTGAAATTCATCTCGCTGGGCATTTGAATTTCCTGCTCAAGGGAGCTGAGCGTTATAAGATCAACGGGTTTTCCAAAAGCTTCCTCCATGTCGCAATATACGGCGGCGAGCGCGAGGAGGCTTTTTATTTCTGTTCCGTCAGTATCAATAACAAGGTCAATATCGCTGCTCTCTGTGGCCTCGCCTCTGGCATATGAGCCAAACAGATAGACAGCTTTCAGATTATATTTTTTTGCTATTGGAGCAACAATATCCCGAATCTGCTCAATACTGTATACCATGCGGCGAGCCCCCTTTCCTGATATTATATTACTATGATTATACCCAAAGTGCAACAAAAATTGAATTAAACAGACGGGTCTGTGAAGTCTTTTTCGCTTCACAGACCCATTTTTTATATCTTTATACTTACCGCTTTTCCCGCTGACAGGAAGTACAGCACACACTCCTTGACGCTTCTGCCCTCTATGCGCTCAAGGGCGCGGGCATAGGCGCGCACCTGCCCGGCGTAAAAGGCGGCGCGCTCGCTCAGCTGCTGAGCAGTTTTGACATAGTCGGTCTTGTAATCGACGATGACAAGGCCGTCCGGCTCCGCCATGTAGCAGTCCACCACGCCCTGAAGCAGCAGGCTCTCCCCTTCGGCGTCGGGGTAGAGCTCCTCCGCCGGGCACAGCAGCGAGAACTTGAACTCCCGGTGCAGCTCCTCCGCGCTGAGCAGGCGCTTGCCTAAGGGTGAGGCGAAAAGCTCCGCTATCGCCCTCGCGTCCACGGCGGAGGCGTCCCTGTCGCTGATATAGCGCTGGACGCGCAGGCGCTCTATCTCCCGCTCGACACCCTCAACGGTGGTGGCAAGAGAGAAGTCCATGTACTGCAAGACAAGGTGAGTCGCCGTGCCGCGCTCGGCGCCGCTGGGCTTTTTATCCCGGCGGGCAAAGTCCGGCAGGGCAAAGGGCCGGCGTTCTCTGGGGGCGATGCTGACGGCCTCCTCGTCCTCCTCCGCCTCGCCTTTGAGCTCAGTGGCGGTTATCTTGGAGGGCAGGCTCTCGGCTCTGCTATGGGGATAGACAAAGCTCAGCCTCCGCCGGAGCTCCGCCTCCACGGCGGGGTCCGCCGGTGCGGTGACAAGCTCCTCCTCCGCGCCCTGCTCCTGTTCAGCGGCGGGAACAATGCTGCACGCAATCTTATCCGGGCTTGCAAGATGGGCATAAATGAGCCAGTCAAACGGTGTTGACACATTGGAAAGCAGCTTTGCCGGCATGGGCAGAGACAGCTTTGCGGCAAGCTCCGACAGCTTCTTCTCCGGGTCCTTCAGGGCGGCGGTGATATACAGCCGCTCCTTTGCCCGCGTCAGCGCCACATACAGCACGCGCAGCTCCTCAGAGCGCATCTCGCGGTTGAGGCGTTTTTTGATGGCGTTGTGGGCAAGGCTCGGGTATTTTGCGCCAAGCCCCGCATCAAATACCTTCGCGCCGCAGCCCAGCTCCGGATGGATAAGCACTTCCTTTTTAACATCCGCATTATTGAAGCCGCGGGAATAGTCGCACAGGAACACAACCGGGAATTCAAGGCCCTTTGACTTGTGGATGGTCATTATCCTGACCCCGCCGGTGCCGGAGCCCAAATTCGGCTCCTCGCCTCGCTCGGCAAGGCGTCTGAACCAGAGGATAAAGCTGTGCAGGCCCTTATAGCCCTCGCTCTCGAAGCTGCCCGCGAGCTCACACAGATACATGAGCCTTGCCCGGCGAAGCTGCCCGTCGCTCATGGCGCTGCACAGAGCCAGCAAGTCAAGCTCATCCGTGACCTGCCAGATAAGGCGGCTGACCGGGGTGTCCGGCGCCTGCTCGCGCAGGGCGGTGAGCGTCGCGAGAAAGCTCCGGCAGCGCTCGTCCTCCTCCGCGCGCCTGCACAGGGCGGTGTAGAGGTCGGATTTTTTGTCGGCGGTACGGATGGCACCCAGCTCATCGGGGCTGAAATTAAAGGCCGGAGAGCGCAGCACCGCGATAAGCGGGACATCCTGATGGGGATTATCAATAACCGCCAGCATCGACATCAGCGCCGAGGTCTCCATCGCGGTATAAAAGCCGCCGTTCTGCCCCGCCTCCGTTGGTATGCCCGCAAGAGCAAGCTCCCGGCGGAAAACGGCGGCGTTGGTCTTCGAGCGCAGCAGAATGGCAATATCGCCGTATTCAAGGGGGCGCTGCCTCCCGCCGTCCGTGATAAGCGCGCCGGAATCAACCAGCTCCCGCATCTTTTTCGCGGTGAGGGCGGCCTCAACGGAAACCGCTTTGGGGCTGTCCTCCCCTTTTTCCGCAGTGGTCAGCAGCAGCTCTGGCACGGGGCCGCTGCCCTCATAGCTCGCCCCACAGCGGAGCTTTTCGTCCTCGCCATAGTCGATATCTCCCAGGGCTCTGGACATGCACAGAGAGAACACGGCGTTTGCCCCGTCAAGTATCTCCCGGCGGGAACGGAAGTTCTCCTGAAGGAGAATTTTCCTCGGCTCTCCGGGAGCTGTGCTGCGGTAATCGGCGTAATTCTCGTACTTTTCGGTGAATATCAGGGGGTCAGCAAGGCGGAAGCGATAGATAGACTGCTTCACATCGCCCACCATGAAAAGCTTCCTGCCGCCGTCGGATATGGCGGTGAAAATAAGCTCCTGCACGCGGCTGACGTCCTGATACTCGTCCACCATTATCTCGGTATAGCGCTGGGAGACCTGCCGGGCAAGCTCCGTGGGCGCGCCCTGCTCATCGGTGAGCAGCCGCGCGCTGAGATGCTCAAGGTCGGCATAGTCAACCAGCGCGTTGCGGCGCTTGGCCTTGGTGTACTCCGCCTCAAATTCCAGCGTCAGGCCAAGAAGCGTCTCCATCGCCGGGGCTGTGCGCGCCATGTCCTCAAGCTGCTTTGCCGAGGAGGAGCTGAAGTCCTTCTCAAGCTTTTTTATATCCTTTTTGCAGTCCTCCCGGCGGTCCTTCAGCAGCTGCACGAGCTCCGGATCCTCCGGATTTCTCAGTGTGCCTAGGCGCGGGAACTCTACCGGCAGAGCAGCGCGGGTCTTATCCCAGCCGATACGCAGGCAGCGGCACAGCTCACGAAGCTGCTCCGCCGTCTGGCTGAAGCTGTCCATATAGGCGGCGGTGATTTTTTCGTCGGCCTGCATCCGCTCCATGAGCCGCTCGAGCTCCGCCGCCCAGTATTCCGCGCTCTCCAGCGCGCCGTTGAGCAGCTCCCTGCCCCAGGGGGTATTTCCCGCGTCGTCGGCGGGGGCGCGCAGCTGCTCCACCACGCCCTGCGCCCAGCGCTCCGGGCGGGCGTGGCTCTGCATCTTGTCATAAAGCTCTTTTATCAGGCTTTCAAGGTTCCGGTCATCCCGACCCGCGCCCACACTATCCGCAAGCAGGGCAAAACCGGGGTCGTTTGCGATGTTTTCATAGCGCCGCTCCAGCACCCGCTCGAGGGCAGAGGCGCGCATGGAGAGGGCGCGGCTGTCGTCGATTATCTTGAAGTCCGGCGGCAGGCCGAGCAAATGACAGTTTTCCCGCAGCAGTGCCGCGCAAAAGCCGTGTATCGTGCCTATCTGCGCCCGGCGGCAGAGGTTTATCTGCCTGCGCAGGCGGCGGTTATCCGGCCCGGCGGCGGCAGCTTTTGAAAGCGCCTCGCTTATCCTGCTGCGAAGCTCCGCAGCGGCGGCGCGCGTAAAGGTGATGACAAGGAAGCTGTCAATGTCGGCCGGCGCGTCCTGAGCGCAGACATAGCCCATGAGCCGCTGGGTCAGCACCCTTGTCTTGCCGCTGCCCGCCCCGGCGGACACCAGCACCGCGCCGTTTCGCGTCTCAATAGCGGCGCGCTGGGCATCGGTAGCCTTAAATTCAGCCATTGTCCTTCACCTCCTCAAGCATTTCCCACACCTGCTTGTCATTAAGCTTTGGCAGAATCCGGTAGTGCTCACCGTTCTCACCGTCGGAAAAATAGCAGGCATTGTAAAAATCGCATTTGGGGCATTCAAGCTCTTTCTGGGAGCTGTAAAATGGGTCAGCTTCGATGCTGCCGCCGTGTATCTGCCTTGCCATCTCGCCAAGGCAGTCCTTTATGTGCCGGGAGATCCGCCCCATGCGCTCAAGGCTTGCCACTGAGTCCGGTTTGACGCTGCCATTGGAGGAGAACTTCGCCGGGATATAACGTTTATCCTTACCCGCTGCCCAGGCCTCCATCAGCGTGTCATCGTCCAGCACCAGGCCGCTGCGGCGCAGCTCCTTTTCCCTCGCCTGCCGCACATCCTCTTCGCTGGGCTCGCCGTCCATGCTGACCAAAACATTGCGGGCGGGGGTATACATCACCCCGGCGGGGACAATCTCACTCGCGCCGTAATGCTCCGCGCCGTTTTCCTCGAGCGTGAACAGATACAGCAGCATCTGAAGCCCCATGCCGTTGTACACATCGTTCAGGGAAAATTCGGTTTTGCCGGTTTTATAGTCCACCACGCGCAGATAGAGCTTGCCGTCGTGCACCCAGCCGTCCACCCTGTCGGCAACGCCGGTGAGGGTGATGGTGCCGTCCTCGCCGCCGAGCTCTATGGGCGGTATATCCCGCGCCTTGGCAAAATTCAGCTCCAGCTCCAGCGGCTCAAAGTCCGAGCAGCGCAGCTCCGCGGCAGTGGCGGCAACGATCTGCTTTGCATCAGCGCAGATGCGCTTGAAAAGGTACTCAAAGCGTGGGCTCTTTTCTCCGAAGTCGAACAGCTCCTCGTGGATGTACTTATCAATAACGCCCTGGCAGAGCTCCTCAAGCGCCGCGTCGTCCACGCGCTTGAAGCCGCCCAGCTCCCTGACACGCCGGATGGTGTTTTCCATCACATAGTGGATAAAGGTGCCTATCTCCGGCGGCGTAAAGGCCGCGGGCTTATAGGGCCTGGCATTCAGGCCGTATTGCATGAAATATGAAAAGCGGCATTTTGAAAACCTGTCAACCTTCGAGGCGCTCATCCGGGGCTTTTTCCCGTACAGCGCCTCAACCGCCGCCGGGGACAGCCGCCCACGGCTCATCTGCGCCGCCGCTTTAAGGCGCGAGTAGCGCTGCGCGTCATTCAGGCGGA
>URPA01000050.1 GCA_900549545.1 uncultured Eubacteriales bacterium | reverse complement strand
ATGGGGCGGAACTGGAGGGGCTGGAGTGACGTGAACATCTATGCCGACCTGTTTTTGACCTTTGCCAAAATCGGGGTTTGCACCTTCGGCGGGGGATATGCCATGCTGCCCATCCTCCAACGGGAGCTGGTGGAGAAGCGGGGCTGGGCCACGGAGGAGGCGCTCTCCGACTACTTCGCCATCGGCCAGTGTACCCCTGGCATCATCGCCGTCAACACCGCCACCTTTGTGGGGCACAGCCGGAAGGGGGCGGCGGGGGGCGTGGTGGCCACCCTGGGACTGGTGTTCCCCTGCCTGGTCATCATCATGCTCATCGCCGCCTTCCTCCAGAACTTTGCCGAGCAGCCCGTGGTGGTGCACGCCTTCAACGGCGTGCGGGCCTGCGTGTGCGCCCTGATCCTGTCCAGCGTGCTCAAGCTGCGCAAGAGCACGGTGGTGGACGGGGCGACGGCGGGCGTCTTCGCGGTGGTGCTGGTGCTGGCGGTGCTCGGCAGCTTTGTGTCCTTCCCGGCCGGGTGGGCGGGGAGGGTGCTCAGCTTTCTCTGTTCCCCCGTGGTGCTGGTGGTGGCCGCAGGCGTGGCCGGACTGTGCATCCGGGCGGCGAAGGGAGGGCTGCGGCCGTGATCTATCTTCAGCTCTTCTTTGAGTTTTTCAAGGGCGAGATAGGCACCTTCCTGCTGCGCATGAAGGGCAGCCCCTCGGAGGATACGGCATTTGTCCAGGAAGAGGATAATGACGAGCTTGGCCCGGAGGTAAAGGCGGACACCGCCTCCAAGTATTATGGAGCCCATGTCCACTCGCTGCGCCTGCGTTTTCGCATCTGTCTCGCCGTGCTGCTGGTGATGACTTACATATCTGTGGGCCTGCCGATGACCGGCATGCTCAAGACCCTGCCGACTCAGGCGGCGGTCATTCTGGGCTTGCAGCTTAGCATTATGCTGCTCTGCCTCGATATCGTCACGGGTGCCGCCGTCAACATGGCAAGGGGCCGCTTCGGGGCGGACAGCCTCGCGGTGCTGGCCTGTGTGCTGACGAGTATTGACGCGCTGTCCGTTGCCCTCGGCGGCTTCGGCAGCAGCCACACGCCGCTGTGCGTGCTCTCGTCCATGTCCCTCGCCGGGGTGCTGGCCGCGTCCCTGCTCAGCGCGAGGGGGCTTAGAAAGTCCCTGCGTGTCCCGGCTATCGCGAAGACTGTGTACTCCGTCTCCGGGCAGAACGGCCTGCGTCAGGACGGGATGACCCTTGTGAAAGAGCCGCGCAACGCCAAGGGCTTTGTGCACCGCAGCGAGGAAGCGCCCCCGGATGAGGATATCTTCCGCCGCTATTCGCTCTTTATCGTCGCCGCCGCGGTGCTCTGCATGCTTATAATCTGCGCCGTCAGAAAGAGCTTCGGCGATGCGCTGTTTGTGTTTACCGCCGTGCTCTGCCCCGCGATACCTGTTACGGCTCTGCTCTGCTTCGCCCTGCCCTTCTGCGTGGGCTCCATGCGCATTTTCCCGAGCGGCGCCGCCATTGCGGGCTGGTCGGGCCTGTGCGATGTGGGCAAGAGCAAGAACATAATTATTACAGACAGGGATTTATTCCCGGAGGGCACGGTCAGCATTGAGACTGTGCGCATTTCCGGCGGCGAGCCGCAGCAGGTGATTGCCTACGCGGGCACTATGATGGCCGCCTCCGGCTCCGGCATTGCCTATTGCTTCTCCGAGCTCATGGAGAAAAACAATTGCAGCTTCAAGCCCGTTGAAAACTTTGAGTATCTCGCGGGCGGCGGTATGCGCGGCGTTATCGACGGGCAGACCGTTCTCTGCGGCGGCATTGAGTTTATGCGCCTGATGCACGTTATGATACCTTACAGGCTCCTCGGCAGCACCGACGTGCTGCTGGCGGTGGACGGGGTCCTGCGCGGGATATTCAACCTCAATTACGAGGGGCAGCCCCAGATTAGAAAGGCGCTTGTCTCCCTCGTCCGGGGCAGCCGCCACCCGATTTTTGCCGTGCGCGACTTCAATATCACGCCGGAAATGCTGCGCGAATGCTTCGATGTCGCGACCGACGGGTACGATTTTCCGCCCTACTCTGAGCGCTTTGATATCTCTGAGGCCAAGGCAGGGAAGGACAGCCGCGTTTCCGCTCTCGTTTGCAGAGAGGGCCTCGGCGCGTATTCCCACATGGCGAATGTCGGCCGCAGCATGTATCTTGCGACGGAGATCAATCTGCTGCTGACGCTTGTCTCCGCCATTTTGGGCGTGTTTATCGTGATGACAAAGCTCATTTCGGCAGGGACCATCAGCGTTGGCTTCATGCTGCTGTTCATGCTGCTGTGGGTGCTTCCCGTGCTGGCGGTCAGCGCATTTATGAAGGTGTAAAGCGAAAAAACAGATTATACTCCGGGCCTTTGGTGAAGATTCCAGGGGCCCGGAGTTTTTATAAGGAAAATTATTGTTGCAAAGGGGGCGGGGTATAGTGTATAATAAATGACAAGTGTGAAATTTCTATTCATCTATATATTCTGACAGAGAGGAAGCAAAACATGGAAAGCAAAAACATTCGCAACATCTGCCTGTTGGGGCATGGCAACACCGGTAAGACAAGCCTGGCGGAGAGCCTTCTTTTCGTCACCGGCGGCGTTGACCGCCAGGGCAAGACCAGCGACGGCAACACCGTCTGCGACTATGACGCCGAGGAAATCAAGCGCCAGATAACCATCTCGTCCTCTGTCGCCCCGGTGAACTTCGGCGGCTGCAAGGTCAACGTTATTGACTGCCCGGGCTTCTTTGACTTCGTGGGTGAGGCGCTGTGCGCCATCCGCGCAGCTGAGACCGGCGTTATCCTCTGCTCCGCGAAGGACGGTATCTCCGTCGGCGCAGAGCGCTCCTGGAAGTACCTCAAGGCTGCCAATAAGCCTGTTATGTTCTGCATCTCCAAGTGCGACGAGGAGCACGGCGATTACTACGCGGTGCTTGACGCGCTCAAGGCAAAGTACGGCAGCGTCGTCTGCGCCGTCACCGCTCCCATGAGCGACGGCACCGGCGTTATTGACCTGGTTCACAATGTGGCTTACCAGACCAAGGGCGGCAAGACCAGCAAGGTCCCCGTGCCCGCGGCTGATGCTGATAAGGTCGCTGAGCTGCGCGAGGCTCTGATGGAGACCGCCGCCGGCGCCACTGAGGAGCTTATGGAGAAGTTCTTTGAGACGATGGAGCTTGAAGAGGCTGACATCGCCGCCGGCATCAAGGCCGGTCTCAAGGACCGCACCGTTGTCCCCGTGCTCGCAAGCTCCGCCATGGCGAACATCGGCACCGAGGCCTTCCTTCAGGCTGTGGTGGACTATGTCCCCGCCCCCTGCGATGTTGAGGGTATCGACCCCGCCGCTCCCACTCTGGGCTTCGTTTTCAAGACCATTTCCGACCAGTTTGGCAAGTACAGCTTTGTCAAGGTCATGGGCGGCAAGATCACCGCCGATATGTCCCTGCGCGATGTCCGCGCCTCCAGCACCGATAAGCTCGGCCGTCTCTACACCGTCTGCGGCAAGAAGACCACCGAGGTCAAGGACGCCTGCTGCGGCGATATAGTTGCCGTCGGCAAGATGGACTGGAAGACCGGCGATACCGTGTGCGATCCCAAGAACGAGGTTGAGCTGCCCGCTATCGAGCTGCCCGAGCCCTGCTACTCCATGGCCATCGCCCCCAAGACCAAGGGTCAGGACGATAAGGTCGCCGCGGGTCTTGCAAGACTCAACGAGGAGGATATCTCCTTCACTCTCGTCAACAACGCCGAGACCCATCAGATGGTCATCTCCGGCGAGGGCGACATTCAGGTCGACGTACTGTGCGCAAAGCTCAAGAGCCGCTTCGGCGTTGAGACCGAGCTCAAGCCCGCCCGCGTCGCTTACCGTGAGAAGATAAAGGGCAAGGTCGAGGCCCACGGCCGCCACAAGAAGCAGTCCGGCGGTTCCGGCCAGTTCGGTGATGTGTGGATCCGCTTCGAGCCGCAGGACGAGCAGGACGACATGATCTTTGCCGAGGAAGTCTTTGGCGGCTCCGTTCCCAAAAACTTCTTCCCCTCCGTTGAAAAGGGCCTGCGCAACGCGGTTGTCAAGGGCGTCCTGGCGGGGTACCCGCTGGTCGGCCTGAAGGCCACCCTGTATGATGGCTCCTACCACCCTGTTGACTCCAACGATATGGCCTTCCAGACTGCTGCCCGCCTTGCCTATCAGGACGGTATTCCCAAGGCAAAGCCCACCATTCTTGAGCCTATCGGCCTGCTTCAGGTCACCATTCCCGATGCAAACCTCGGCGATATCATGAGCGATATCAGCTCCAAGCGCCGTGGCACCGTGCTCGGCATGAACGCTGAGGACGGCATGCAGACGGTCGAGGCCGAGGTCCCCATGGCCGAGATGAGCTCCTACACCATTGACCTGCGCTCCATGACTCAGGGCCGCGGCTCCTTCACCTGCAAGTTTATCCGCTATGAGGAAGCCCCCGGCAACGTCCAGCAGAAGGTCATTGAGGAAGCCAAGGCTATGGCCGAGGCCGAGTAATATACCAGCTCAGACAAACTTTAAGCGCGAGGAGAATTTCTCCTCGCGCTTGACGAAAATACGTTAAAAGCCTCGCTTCATTCGCCGGCAGCTGTCGGCGAATGAAGCGTAATCCCATTTGTTGGGGAAGCCTATGGCTTTGCCAACAGATAAAACTGGAGGCGCCTATGGGCGGCAAGCTGAACGGACTTAAAAATATAATATGGGCCTTCTCCATTGTCCTGTGCCTTGTGGCGGTTCTGGTGGGGCTGATTTTTGCTGCCGCGTCAAAGTATGACGGGGAGCAGGAGCGCGGCAATATCATGCTGGGCGAGGTTGCCGATGAGAAAACCGGCACCGATGGCGGCGAGGCGGAGCCTTTGCCCGCCTTGACCGGGGACGGGACGCTCCACGAGCTTGTCGAAACCGCCGACGCCGGGCAGGATTATATCGATTCGCTGACCTTCCTGTCTGACAGCATATGGCTTGGCCTGCGCGATTATGGCATGCTCACCGCAGGCACGGCGACAAATCAGGTCTGGACAAGCTCTGCCGGCAACATCCCGGCGGGCAGCCTCTCAAGCTTCAACATTGTTTTCCCGGATGACGGGTCCGAGATAAGCCCGGCGGACGCGGCGCTGATTACAAAGCCGCAGAAGCTTGTCATCGCCCTTGGCATGGACTCTCTTGCCAATGTGACGCAGGACAGCTTCATTACCGGTTACTGTGCCCTTATTAACTCCATACACGCCGCAAGCCCGGACACGGTCATTATATGCTGCGCAGTGAGCTCTGTGACGGTTGATTACCCCAGCATTGACGGGCTGACCGTCGATATGGCAATTTCGGCGAATGAGTGGATAAAGCAGGTCTGCATCGACACCGGCGCATACTTTACCGACCCCGCCGTGGCTCTTCGCGACAGCAGCGGCGCTCTGATGTCTGAGTATGCCTCTGCCAACGGCAAGGCCCTCAACTCCGAGGCGCTGACTGAGATTTTGAACTATCTCAGAACCCACGCGGCATAAAGGAGAATTATATGAGACTTGTTACCGGGTATATCTGCCTTGTGTGCTATATTCTGCTTGCGGTGAAATACCCGCTGCGAAAGCTGGGGCTTCATAAGCTCAATGCGGCGCTCATGAAAATTCATGAGGCTGCAAGCGGCCTGCTGTTTTTGGCTGCCATCGTGCACATTATTCTGGTTTTTCCCGTGGCACTCGCAAAGGGCGCTGCGCTGCCGGTTTTTGGCGCTTTGAGCTTTGCGCTGCTTATATGGCTGGTCGCTGCCTGCCACATGATGAAGGATGTCAAGAAACGCATGGAATGGCACCGCTGGCTCTCGCTTGTGTCCTGCCTTGCAATCGCGGCGCATGTTGTGGCCTATTGGATATGAGGTGAGCTTATGAACGAGAATGTTGAGAAGTTTTTTGCCCTCTATAACAGTGATGAGGCCCTGCGCCGCCGTATCGAGGAGGCTGAGGCCAATTATCCCGGCAGCCTCGAGATTAGGGACGCGGTGGTTGAATATGTCCTGCTGCCCATCGCTCAGGAACAGGGCCTGCCGTTCACGCTCAAGGAGCTTCGCGCCTATGAGACAAAGCTCAAGATGGAGCGCTTTCGCGATGGAAACAACGGCGAGGACTTTGACCTGAGCAAAAGTGAGGTGCCCTATTGGCTGGTTGACCGGGGCTGGACCTACGCTGATGACCAGTTCAAAACCGATGAAAAATGAAAAAACCGCTCACTTAAATAAGTGAGCGGTTTTTGATATTTATAATGCTTCTTTTACTTTTTTGAGCGCGTCCTGATAGGCGTTAATGAGCATGGCGGCGTCAATGCCCAGAGTGGGGGCCTGGTAGCCGAGCTTTATGTGCTGGACGGCGGCCTCCGGGGTGCTGGAGAAGATGAAGGAGAACTTGTTCGCCGCGCGGCAGGCGGCCTCAATGCGCTTGAGCGCGTCGATAAACTCGGGCCTGTCAAAGCGGCCGGGGATGCCCATGTCGAGCGACAGGTCAAAGGGGCCGACGTATATCCCGTCCACACCCTCAACAGCGGCGGCCTCCTCAATATGCTCGAGCATATCCACTGTCTCGCACATGGGCAGAAGCAGCGTCAGCTCATTGCTCGCGCGCAGATATTCGTCGATATCTCTTGAGTTTTCATCAAAGCCGAAGCCCGCTCGGCGCCCCTGGGCAAAGCCGCGGCGGCCGACAGGGGGATACTTGCCGAAGTCCACAAGGCGCTTGACCTCGTCCACGCTGCGCAGATTCGGAACGATCAGTCCCTCCGCGCCCAAATCGAGCATTTTCATTATGCCGGGGCGGGTGCAGTCCTTGGCGCGGATGATGGGCGTGAGCCCCTGCACCTTCGCCGCGCGCACCATGTTCACAGCGCCCTCAGTGTCAATGGGGCTGTGCTCAGCGTCGATTATGGCGTAGTCAAGCCCTGCGTGCCCGAAGCATTCCGTCACCATTGTGCTGGCAGTCCAGTTAAAGCTGCCGAAAACTATCTGCCCGCTTTCAAGCTTATGTTTAAGAAGATTTTCCATCTCTTTTACCTCCTGTTTGGTATGGCTTGAGTATATATTGTCCGGCGCATTCTGTCAAAACAAATTAAAATTGTGACGAAGATTATCGGGCCTTTTCGGTTGACAACCGGGAAAAACTGTGTTACTATCCATCCATATCCATGAGGGAGTAGTAGGCGCGCAAGCGTGGCAAGTCAACAAACCCGGCCTCTGGCCTGGCTTGCCTTAATTAACAAGACTCATGTATAGCATTGCTATACATGGTGTATATGAACCAAGTATAGCTTTAGGTTATGCTTGGCTTTTTTATTTGCCAGGCAAATTTTGGAGGGTGTACAATGCAGCTTGCAACCGTTATCATTCTTTTTCTTGTGGGTATTGTTTTCATCATCAAGGGCGGGGACTTCTTTGTGGATGCCGCCTCGTGGATTGCCGAGGTCAGCGGTGTGCCGAAGCTTATTGTCGGCGCGACCATCGTAAGCCTCGCGACCACCATGCCGGAAATGCTCGTCTCCGTCATGGCGGCGGCGGAAGGCAAGGTCGATATGGCCATCGGCAACGCTGTTGGCAGCGTGACGGCGAATATCGGCCTTATAATGGCAATCTCCCTTATCTGCATCCCCGCTGCCATCAAGCGCCGGGATTATCTGCTCAAGTCCGTCTGTATGCTGGCGGCGGCAGTGGTCGTCGTCGTCTCCGGCGTTCAGGGCTCTGTGGGGACTGTCGCTTCAATTGTGCTGGTCGTTATTTTCCTCGTGTTTCTGTGGGAAAATATCAGCTCCGCAAAGCGCTCCATGCTCGAAAAGCACGAGGAGGAGACGAAGCGGCCGAAGCCCGGGCGCAAGGAGATTATCAAGAACATCATTCTCTTTGTTGTCGGCGCGGCGGGCATAATCGTCGGCGCTGATCTGCTGGTTGATAACGGCAGTGAGCTTGCCCGCTATATCGGCATTTCCGAGCGCATAATCGGCGTTACGGTCATCGCCATCGGCACCTCGCTCCCTGAGCTTATCACCACCATCACCGCCATTGTGAAGAAGGAATCCTCCCTCTCGGTGGGCAATATTCTGGGCGCGAATATTATTGACCTCTCGCTCATTCTGCCGGTCAGCTCCCTTGTATCGGGCAAGGCGCTGCCTATCTCGGCGGTGTCCGGCTCGCTGGATCTGCCCGCCTGCCTGCTGGTGGGCTGCGTGGCGGTGGTTCCCGCCATGATAAGTGAGCGCTTCCGCCGCTGGCAGGGAATACTGCTGCTGGCAATATATGTGGGCTATGTGTATATGACCTGCGTCGCGTAAAACAAAAGTCTCTTATCCGTTTGAGTGTTACTTGGGATACACTTTGTCGATTTCACCAACCACATATCGACACTTGAAGCAGGTTAATGATGGGATAAATTTGACAAATCGGGAGTTGGCAAATTGTTTGCACTGCACCAAGGCTCCCCTGCGTAAGGGGAGCTGTTAGCCGAACAGGCTGACTGAGGGGTCGTTACCTGTGCTGCGATTAGCATTAGTGCTCAAAAAATTGCGCATTTACAATCCCTCAGTCACGGCTGCGCCGTGCCAGCTCCCTTTACACAAGGGAGCCTTGGGTTGTGCAAACTTGCGGCATTTGTGCGCCTAAATACTGCGGCTGTTGTTACCCCAAAATCAAAAGGCAGGCCAGCATTATGATGGGCTGGTGGAGCATATAGACCCAGATGGATTTTGTGCCCAGATAGCTCAGCCCGGGGAGCTTCACACGCCCGAGCTTCTGCCACGGACCCTGCCGCATGAACAGGCGGTTGAGCTGGAAGCCGCAGAGGTAGAGGAACATCCACGGCAGGATGGGAAAGTAGTCGCTGGAGAAAAAGCCGGGATCGGGAAAGCCCAGCGGCGCGAGGATGCGCAGAGAGTACATGGCGCGCGGCAGAGGGAGCGTGAACAGGCCGGTGATGCCGATATAGCCCTGGTCGACATGCCGGAAAAGCAGAAACAGCAGAAAGCAGAGCGGCAGCGCCCAGCGGACAGGGAGCTTGAGGCTAAGCTTTTCAAGCGGGAACATGAGCAGAATGGCGCAGCCGATGAAGTTTAATATCCCGAACCAGACCACCTGGCCGGGCGTGGCGATAAGTGTGGCAAGGCTGATGACAAGGCCGAGGGCGTTAATAATGAGCCCACGGCGCAGGTTCTTTGACCGGCCATAGGGCCAGACGAGGCCGGAGACTAAAATAAAGGTCCAGCAGATAAACTGCTGCCAGACATGCGTCTCGGGCTGACTGTACCAGCCGGGGTCACGCCCGTATACGATGAAAACGTCATACAGGGTGTGGAAAACCACCATGTTCACAATGGCAAGGCCCCGTATACCGTCGATAAGATAATATCGCGATTTTTCCTGCTGCATGCCGCAGCCACCTCACAAGAGAGAAATTTGGCGGTGTTATTATAACCGCTTTGCACGCGATGTGCAAGAAAAATCGCGGGGGCTGGACACGGGCTATTGCATCTCCGCCAGAAACAGGCCGACCCGGCTCTGCACCTGCCGGGATACCTCTTCAGCTCTCTTTTCGCCTGCAAAATATGGGCTTACATGCTGCAAAATCATATTATAAATGGAACTGTTCTGTGTGTCTGTTTTAGTAGTGCTGTTGATAAGCTCCCAAACCTTGTCCGCCTGCGCCTGCGTTATGATACCGCTGCCAACAGCCTCTTCCATGCGGCGATGATACAACTGACTGTTGCAGGGGAAAGAAGGCTGACTGTTTTGATAGTCCGTGGTCATATAAGTCCTGACAAATTGCCATGCGGCGTCTTTGTTCACGCATGAGCTGCTGATGGCAAGGTCGCCACGGATATGTATGGCGTTGCCGGTACCGTGGGCGCAGGGAAAACCAATAAAGGTGAAATCCTCCGTCCCCAGAGTATTGATAAGATTAGGGTATTGCTCAAAAGAATAGATGGACGTCTGCTGCAATAGCGCCGGAGCGCTGAAATCAACCTCGGTAATATCCTGCGGCAAAGCCTCCGGCAGAAGGGAGATGAATTGAAGATACTCAATGAACTCAGGGCTGTCAAAGTGGCAGGAGAAGCTTTCCCAGTCAATATAATTGTCAAGGTCAATGGACAGGCTCTCCCGCAGAATCTTTTCTCTGGTCATAAATGGGTGAAAGACTGAGACTCCATCCGGCATGGAATTAAGCACGGCGTTGAATTTATCAAAAGTGATGCCCGGGGATTCTCCAAGAATGGCGGATGGGCCGGCGACGACAACATACTCGAAGTTTGAAATCGTGCAGGCCAGTTTCCCGTTATAGGTACAGGTGTCCAGAACGGGCTTGAGAAAATCGCTTCGGCTTAGCTCCGGGTCCGCGTCCAAAAATGGATAGAGGTCTTCCAGCAAGCCCTTCTCCGCCAGCTGGCGGGTCGGGAGAAAGCCAAGGTCGAGAATATCGGGCACATCTCCGGCCATGACCTGAGTTACAAACCGGTCGTAATCGGCGCTTGAATAGTCGAGAATCTCAATGTGGCAGTCAGAATGGCTGCTGTTGAATTTCGCGACATCTGCCTCAATGCGCTGAACATTATCTGTCGCGAGTGTAAGCACTGTGTTACCTGTCTCTGGCGCGGGGGCTTCGGGGGATTCTCTGCCGCAGCCCGAAAACAACATGGCAAGGAGCAAGAAGAAAACAAGAAAAGGTGACGCTTTTTTCATTTCATATCCTCCCGATTATCCACTTTGCCTATGCTGTCAAGCACGGTGAAATCAATTGAGTCGGCCAGCTGTTCAAGCTCATATCTGCTCAGGCTTGGACAGCCGAAGGAGGAGCGGCTCTCATCGTCGTTATCAGAGCCGGAGCGAATGTTGAGATAGACAAAGCTGTTTTTCAATTCGGCGAAAATGGCGGACTGTGTTGGCCCCAGAGCGACTATAATCTCCGTACCGTCAGCGGTGCTGTATTGCCACTCCTCCATACGGTCCGTGTCCGCTCTCAGCATGGTGCCGCGTATGAAGCAGCCCTTGACATAGCGGTACATGTCGATGCTTATATTTTTGCCGCTCCCTGTCTCAACGGTATCCACAAGCATGAACGAGCCGCCCTGATAGAACTGTCCTCCCAGCGGTGAGATCTTTGCTGCGCCCGATTCAGGCAGAAAGCCCTGTATGCCTAATAGCTCATACAGTCCGGAGATTCCGCGGAAATACACCATATTTGAGGGCAGCGTAAGCGAGTATTTATTGAGAAGCTTATCCAGGTCTGCCCTTGCCTGCGGAGAATGTGCACCGTACTGAGTGTAAATGTTCCATTCCTCGCCTGGGCTGAGCAGATTATCTCCATTTTCGTACAGCTCTTCCAAATGCCGCGCCCATTCGGCACTGGCCTGAAATTCGGCGGAGCCTTGGAAGCCGGAGGTATTTACAATTGGCTCATCGTGCCCAAGCCCGTTTTCAACGCGCATCTCACGCAGCCCAAACAGGCCGGACGCATAGGCGAAACCTGTCAGAAGCGAAAGTATCACAGCCGCGGCGAGCAGAGTGCCCAACAGCCTGCGGTTAAACCGCACGGTTTTAGGCTTGGTCTCCACATTGCCAAGTGCCTGCGCGGTGTCCATGACATATTCCGCGCGGATGCCTCCCATCGCGCGTAGTAAAGCAAATGGCTCTAACATAGGCCCTCCTTTTGTAAGAACAATTTCAGTTTGTTTCTGGTTCGTTGAAGCGTCATTTTGACTTTGCTCTGGCCGAACCCGAGCTTTTTTGAGATTTCAGCGACAGGCTCCATGAACCAGTACCTCGCAAGAAATATTCTCCGATCAGTTTCGGACAACGTGCCGACGAAGGCATCAATGGCGGCCTCAAGCTCTTTGACTTCATATTGCTGCTCCACACTGCCCGCTGCGGGGACGCAGCCTTCAAGCTCGTCAAGCGCAAGGCTCGTCTCACCGCCGCCTCGTTTTTGGCTCCGCTTTGCCCTGAAGCGGTCAAGAGCAAAGTTTCGCGTGATGTATCCGAGAAAAGTAGAGAGGGCGGCCGGGCGCTTGTCCGGCATTGAGTTCCACGCGCAGAGCCATGTGTCATTCACGCACTCCTCCGCGTCTTCATTATTTGCGCAGATATTGTACGCAATGCAGTGGCAATACCGGCCATATTTTTGCTGCGTCTCGGATATGGCACGGTCGGAACGCTGCCAGTACAGTTCAACAATCGCTGAATCTTCCATAACCGCCCTCCTTTGTTTAAGCGCTCTCGAAAATATATTACGGATTTTGCCGCGTCTGGTCACAAAATTCAGAGAAAAATGCCTTTGGATAGATTATACACTATACACCCTTATAACAGGCGGCAAATTTCACAAAGCAGCGGTCAGTGGGGACGATGAGCACGCCGTCGCTCCTGCCGATTTGCTGCACAAGCATGCACCTGTACACATCGTCCGCCGAGCACCGCGCACAGTGCGCCTCGATGAAAGCTCTGTCCGCCGCCATGTCGTTGATGAAGTTAGCAAAATCCGTTGCCCCGAGCCGCACCCGGGCTACAATTTCATATTCCTGCTCTGCGTTTATATTGTGGGGGAGCATCAAATCCTCCATCCGCCGCGGAAAATCCACAAAATACGCTCGCCCTGTTTTTATCATGTTCATATCCTCCTTGTCATAGCTCTGAAAAGCATTTACAGTTTAACATAATGGCAATTCTCTTACAAGTACGCTGTATAAAACCACCTTGTGAAACGGTAGAATAAGTACATCAAGGTGGTGATATTATGGATATTCACGCAAAATTGAAACTGCTTCTGAAAGAGCGCGGCTGGACGGAATACAAACTGGCAAAGGCGAGCGGCCTTTCGGAGTCAACTATTGCCAATGTCTTTCGCCGTAATGCAACGCCATCTTTTTCTACACTCGAGGCTATCTGCGCGGGCCTCGGCATTACACTTTCACAGTTTTTCGCGGAAAATGAGATGGTTGAGCTTACGCCGGAGCTAAAGGAGCTGTTTGACGGATGGAGGCCATTGACCGCAGAGCAGAAAAAGGCGGTTTTGCAAATGGTGCGCGCGTTCAGCAAAAATGATGAGAAGTGAACTATGGACGAGATAAACTACGAGGCTGTATTGCGGGAATACATTACCGAGCTGCGCATTAAAAAGAATGTCTCTGAACATCGCATGAGCTTGGATTTGGGCAAAAGCGGGTCTTACATTCGCGGGATTACCAGCGGGAAGGCGCTGCCGTCTGTCAGGGAGCTTTTTAATATTATTGCTTACTTTGAAATGACCCCGGCTGAGTTTTTTGACGCAATGGACAGCGCTGATTCTCCACGTTTGACAGTTCAGAAAAAGCTGCTGGAGCTGAACACTGAAGAATTGGAAAAGGTCAGTCAGTTTATCGACTGGATTAAAAGATAATAATAGGGTGTCTCAAAATAGACAGCCATATAAGGAAGTAAAAATACCTGCCGGAAAGAAATCATAATCTCTTTTCGGCAGGTATTCTTTCTGTGCAGGGTTATGCTCATAATCTCTTCGACAAACTGGAATTTGACTAACTATTTGCAGTGTACTATGGCTCCCCTTGTCAGGGGAGCTGTCAGCCGAACAGGCTGACTGAGGGGGTAGTATTCTCTCCCTCCG
>URPA01000049.1 GCA_900549545.1 uncultured Eubacteriales bacterium | reverse complement strand
GCCAAGCAGCGCCCGGGCGCGCGCGGTGCGCTCGTCCATTACTTGCCGACGAAGCGGCTGCCGAAGCCGCGAACAACCTCGTAGCCCTCGGTGATATCGGTGAGCCACTGCTCCATATCAGCGCTGAGCAGGGCATTTCTGGCGATATAATCGCTGTACTGCTCACCCTCGCCGACATAGTACATCACATGGTACCCGGCGTAGGAGCCGTTATCGCCGTAGACGATGGCGGTGTCGCCGCTCTGGTGGCCGGCAAAGCAGAACTCGTCAAACTCCTCGACCATCTGGCCGCGGGCGACGTTTTCATAAAGACCGCCGTTGGTGTTGGAGCCGCTGTCCTCGGAATACTGCTCGGCAAGAGCGGCGAAGCTCTCCTCAGTCGCCTCTCCGGCCTTCCACTCGGTGAGGATATCCTCAGCCTTGGTAAGCGCCTCGGCCTTGGCCTCGTCCGTGTAATTACCGTCAGCGTCAGCCACGGCCTTTATAAGGATGTGGCGGACATTGGCGGTGGGATAATGGTTGTCATTGCGGTCAATGTAGACCAGCACATCATATCCGGTGTCGGCAGCCTCGATAACGGCAGCGTCACCGGCGGTACGGTTGCCCATGAGCCAATCCTTATAGTCGCCCAGGCCGCTGCCGGAGACATTGCTGCGGTGGGTGGAGCTTGCGTCCGCAACCTCGGTGGCGACTGCCGCGTCAAGGCGGGCGACATAGTCATTCGTGACATCAACGGATATGGGCACAACCGCGGCCTGAGCCTCCACAGCGGCTTCGGGAGCCTCTGTCTCGGCGGCTTCGCCGTCTGCTGCCTCGGGCTCATCGGCTGCCTCAACGGGGGCAGTATTGCTGTCATAGGCGGCGAGAATCGCGTCGGCGGTGGCCTTCGCGGCGGCCATGGTCTCATCGGTCACAGCGCTGGTGGTGTTGCCGTCAGCGTCGGTGGAGTCGACAGTCTCAGCGGCGACGCGGTAATAGGCGTACTCAAAAACATCGCTCTCGCCGTTGAGGCTCTGGTAATACTCCTCGAGCTCATCGGCGGTGTAATCCTTGGAATCGCGCATCTGCTGATAGGCCTTGCTGGCAAGGGCGTCGTCCAGCGCGGCCTGACGCACAAGCGCGGCGTTGACGCCGGAGCCGTAAGCGGCGGCGAGGAACTTGTCCGCGCTGCCAAAGCCCTGAAGCTTCGCGCTCGCGTCAAGGCCATCAAAGCTCGCGTCAACCTCGGCAATCTCATCCTCATCGAGGGTGATGCCGTTCTCGGCGGCATAATCAAGCAGGGCGGCGTTGCTTATAAGCTGCTGCTCGGCGGCCTGCATGAAGTAATCCTTCCAGGTGCCGTCTTCAATCATGGAGCAGGGCTGGCTGTCAAGCCCGGCGATGCCCATGCTGGTGTCAAGGCCGAACATGGCGGCATAGCTGCCATACTGGTTGACAAAGCTATTGTACTCGCCGGCATAGCGATAGCTCATCTCAGCCGGGGTGTAGCTGTGGTCGTTCACGGTGGCGGCGGTGGTGTGTGTGAAGAAGAAGCCTGAGTTCAGGAAAAGAATCGCGGCTATCAGCACGATAACGCCGACAGTGCCCCACGTCCAGCGAAGCTTGCTCTTGGCCTTTTTCCTGGCCTCTTCCTGAAGGGCGAGAGTTTTCTTGTCAGTCCCCGCCTCGCGGGCTGCAATGCGGTTTTTTCTCTCAGTTGAAGCGCTCATTAGTTTTTTCATCCTTTCATACGTCAAAACAGGCCAATACTATTCCCCTGTTTTTCCTATCAAAATTGAAGCCACTCCGTTGGGCTTCAATTTTGTTTGTGCTGTTATTAAGCAGACCTTGTAATTATATCTCAAACAAGATAGATATTCAAGCCAAATCCGAATTGTTCTCTAAAACTTAATTTTCTTGCATTTGACACGGTGATGGTGCTATCATTGGCGGAGCACAGGAGGAAAATTATGAACCAAAAAACCAAACGCGGCCTTATTTTTGCCGGGGTGCTTGTGGGGCTGCTGCTTTTGCTGGCGCTGTGCGTGGCGGACAGCAAATATAACTTTGAGCTGACCGAGTACAAGATAAGCTCCGACAGGCTCCCGGAGGAGTTTTCGGGCTTTCGGATCGTGCAGATTTCCGACCTGCACGGCTCCCGCTTCGGGGCGGAAAACCGCCGCCTTGTCGAGGCCGTCATCGCCCAGAAGCCGGACCTTATCGCCCTGACGGGGGACCTTATCACCACCGGGGCGGACCTGCCCGCCGTGGAGGAGCTGCTGCGCGGCATCGCGGGCATCGCTCCGGCGTATTTTGTCTGCGGCAACCACGAGTGGGCGAGCGGCTGCGTTGATGAGCTGACTGCCATGATGGAGCGCTATGGCGTCAGGTATCTTTCCAATGAATATGAGCCGCTTTCGCGCGGCAGGGCGCGGATAATCGTGGCCGGGGCGGAGGACCCAAACGGCAGGGCAGACATGCCGAAGCCGGATGAGTTCATCGCGCAGCTGCGGCAGGAGTACCCGGAGGACTTTGTGCTCATGCTGGGGCACCGCAATTTCTGGGTGCAGCAATACCCCGCGCTGCCCGTGGATCTGATTTTGAGCGGGCATGCCCACGGCGGCATCGTGCGCATGCCGTTTGTCGGCGGGCTTCTCGACGTGCAGCACCGGCTGGGCGCGCAGTACGAAAAGGGGCTTTATGCGAGCGGCAGCTACGTCATGGCCGTCTCTCGCGGGCTTGGAAACTCCATCATCGTCCCCCGCCTCTTCAACCGCCCCGAGCTTGTGACCATCGTGCTGGAAAGCGCGCAGTGACATACGCAAACCACCCCTCGCCTCCCCTTTCTCAAAGGGAAGGTGGCATGACGCAAAGCGGCAAGACGGAGAGGATAAGCCTTGCACGGTTGAATTTTTCACCGATGCAAACTTTGCATATACCCTCTCAGTCGGCTTCGCCGCCAGCTCTCCCAGGGGGAGAGCCAAGGGTACTGTGCAAGGCAAAACCTTTCTGCGCTATCCTACATATTCCCCGCGTCGAAGGCGTTTTCGGTATGTATGACCTTTGCGCGGCCATCCATGCCGTGGGGCGCATAGACCTCGAGCACATCAAAGCGCGGCTGAAGCTCGATAGTTTTCTCGCTCAGATACATCTGTGCGGTAGCTATTATGCGCCGCTGCTTTGCGTGGGTGACAAATTCCTTGGCCTCGGCAAAGGCTGCGTCCTTACGAAGCTTCACCTCGGCAAAGACAATGTACCTCCCCCGGCGGGCGATAATGTCGATCTCCCCAAGGCGGCAGGCGTAATTCATTTCAAGAATCGTATAGGCTCTCAGGCGCAGGTACCTCGCCGCCTGCTCCTCGCCCCAGCGCCCGAGGCGGCGCTTGTCGATATTCTCCATCAGTGCATCTTTTTCAGAAAGCTCATGCGGTGGATGGGGCTCGGCCCCAGCGCCCGTATGGCCTCATAATGCTGCTTTGTGCCATAGCCCTTGTGCTTTTCAAAGCCGTAGCCGGGGTACTGCTCCGCCATTTGGAGCATGTATCTGTCCCTCGTCACCTTGGCGAGGATGGATGCCGCCGCAATGTCCGCGCAGCAGCCGTCCCCTTTTATGACAAAGCGGCTCGGCATTTCAATGCCGCTGTTGCGGTTGCCGTCAATCAGCGCAAGCTCCGGCGTGACACCAAGGCTCTCTATCGCCCTGTTCATGGCGAGGAACGTGGCGTTTAAGATGTTCAGCCGCTCGATCTCCTCCACCGCTGCAAAGGCGATGCCGTATGCGATGGCTTTCTCCCTTATCTCATCAAACAGCGCCTCGCGCTTTTTCTCCGTGAGCTTTTTTGAGTCGTTCAGTCCCGCTATCTCAAGCCCCTGCGGCAGCATGACCGCCGCCGCGCAGACAGGCCCCGCGAGCGGGCCGCGCCCGGCCTCGTCAACGCCGCAGATGGAGCTGACGCCGGAGGCATAAATCTCGTTTTCAAGTTCCCAAAGCTCAGTCATCCGGCTCCTCCAGGCTGAGTCTGCCCAATTTTCCGTCGTGATATTCAGACAGCAGCACAGCGGCCATGCGCTCAATGTCGTACTCGCCGCCAGAAATAAGAAAGCCCCGTTTTTTTGCCGCCAGCTCAAGAATTTCAAAGCCGTTCATATCAGGCTCCGGCTTAATCTTATAGCGCTGCTCGAGCGCGGCGGGGTACATGCGCGAAAGGCGCAGCATGAAGTTTGCCGCCAGCGTCTCACGGTCGAGAACATCCGCCTTTATCGCGTTTGTGACGGCCAGCATCTCGCCGACCTCCTGACTGTCAAACTTCGGCCAGAGTATGCCCGGAGTATCCAGCAGATCAAGCCCCTGCGCGATGTTTATCCACTGCTTGCCGCGCGTCACACCCGGCTTATCCCCGGCGATGGCGGCCTTGCGCCCGGCGACCTTGTTAATAAATGTGGACTTGCCCACATTCGGTATGCCGAGAATCATCACGCGAAGCGGTCTGCCGGTCTGGCCCTTGGCCTCATATTCCTTCAGCTTATCCGCCAGCAGGCGGCGCACAGCGGCGGGAAAGGCATTGACGCCCTTTCCGCTTTTTGCGTCCGTCTCCAGCACGGCATAGCCCAGCCGCTCAAACTGCTTTCTCCAACGCGCGGTAATCGCGGGGTCAGCAAGGTCGCAGCGGTTGAGGACGATGAGCCGGGGCTTGCCGGCGGCAAGGCGGTCAATATCCGGGTTGCGGCTCGAGCGGGGAATCCGCGCGTCGAGTATCTCGCACACCGCGTCCACCATTGAGATATTTTCCTCGATCATGCGCTGGGCCTTGGTCATGTGCCCGGGGAACCACTGAATATTCAGTTTTTCAAAGCCGTTGTTGTCCATCACTTTACAAACCCAAGGTCACTAAGCGGGAAGAGCACCGCGTATACTCTGCCTAAAATCAGCCGCTCGTCCACCATACCTATCTCGCTCTTGCGGCTGTCGGTGGAGGCGTTGCGGTTATCGCCCATGACGAATACACAGCCCTCCGGCACGGTCTGCGGGCCGATGAAATCAAGCTTATTGTGCGTAAGCTCCTTGATGTAATCCTCCTCGATAGGCTCCCCGTCAATGTAGACGATGCCGTTATCAAAGTCGATGTTTATCTCCTGGCCCTCGGTAGCGATGACGCGCTTGACAAGCGCCTTGTCCGCGTCGTAATTTTCCGCGTGAAAGACGACAATGTCCCCGGCGTGGGGCTTATAAAACAGGTCTGACACCAGCATCTTGTCCCCGTGGTTGAGCGTCGGGTTCATGGACGTGCCGTTCACGTCAATGACGCGCACCACAAACAAAAACGCCACGATGCAGATAATAAGCGCCGTTACGATGCACTGTATCCAGTCATAGATTTCCGCACCGGGGGCGCGCTTTTCTTCATTTTTTACATGATTATTCTCTCTGCTCATAACTATCTCCTTACTAAGGTCAAAGTTATACAGCATGATTATACACCCAATATAGCCAAAACTGCAACTATTTTCCTTGAAGGTGGGCGCGGCGTATGATAAAATTGATAAATAACCTTATCAACGAGGTGCTGAAATATGAAACTTAGCGTCATTATCCCCGTGTATAATGTTGAAAAATATCTCCGGCGCTGCATTGAGTCGGTGCTGCTCCCCGGCGGGGCGGACTATGAGATTATAATAGTCAACGACGGCTCAACGGACTCATCCCCGGCTATTGCCCGGGAATACGCGGAGAAATCCCCCGCGCTTATCCGCCTCATCTCCACGCCAAACGGCGGTCTCGGTCACGCCCGAAACACCGGCCTTGACGCAGCAACCGGGGACTATGTTCTGTTTCTTGACAGTGATGACCGCCTCAGCGCCGGGGCGCTTGATGAGCTGCTCGCCATCATTGACGGCAGCTTTGACATCCTAATTTTTGACCATGTGAGCGTGACTGAGGATGATAAAGTTCTAAAAATCAACCACGGCTGTGACAGGGAGGGCGAATTTTCCCTCGCCGAGTACCCGGAGCTGCTGTTCCAGCCGCCAAACGCCTGCGTCAAGCTCTTCCGCCGCAGTCTCTTCGGGTCGGACATCCGCTTCCCGGACAGGCAGTGGTTTGAGGACCTTAGCACCATTCCGAAGCTCTATCTCCGCGCCGCGCGCATCCGCTATGTGCCCAAGGTGTGGTATGAATATCTCATGCGCGCGGGGTCAATAACAAACTCCGCAGGCATAGGCCGCAACGCCGAGATCATCACTGCCGTGGATGAGGTCATCAACTGCTACAAGGCAAACGGCGTGTATGAGCAATATGAAAAGCAGCTTGAATACATGGCAATGTATCACGAGCTTATAACCTCCACCACGCGCGTAAATCTTATAGACTCCGGCTGTGATTTGCAGGATAAGCTCCTTGATGACTACACCGCAAAGTTTCCAAACTACCGCCAGAACCCTTATGTGCAGCAGATGCCCAAAAAGCTAAAGCTGCTGCTGTATCTCATAGAGCGGAGGCAGCGAAGAGCGATAAACCTGATTATGAGGACGAATAACAAAATAAAGGGAAAGTGAAAAATGGCTATTCGCAAAGGCTCCACTTATTGAAAAAAGTGGAGCCTTTGAATATACATTGCTACACAAAGGCCTCCCTGCGTAAGGGAGGCTGGCGCGGAGCGCCTGAAGGGTCGTAAATTTGCAATACCATGAGCTGCAAAGCAGTTCATAACACTGGTAACGACCCCTCAGTCAGCCTACGGCTGACAGCTCCCCTTACGCAGTGGAGCCTTAGTACGGTGCAAATTTGCCTCAAAACGCGTTGTTTTGCTTAACAATACTTAAAAAACATCATCTTCCCCTTGAATATGTGGGCTTGTCATGCTATAATAAATTACAAATTAGTTACATTGTGGTAGGTTTTACTATGAGCGATTCGTTTAATTCCATCGGCAGAGCAAAGCAGATAGTCCGCGAGGTGGGCAAGGTCATTGTCGGCAAGGAGGAGACGGTTATCAAGTCCCTGCTTGCTATCCTCTCCGGCGGGCATATTCTCATGGAGGATATACCCGGCGTGGGCAAGACGACCCTCGCCGTCGCCATTTCCCGCGCGCTGGGGCTTGAGTATAACCGCGTGCAGTTCACGCCGGACATTCTCCCCTCGGACATCACGGGCTATTCGATATATGACAAGAACACCGGCCTTATGAGCTATCAGAAGGGCGCGGTGCTGTGCAATCTTTTCCTGGCGGATGAGCTTAACCGCGCCACCAGCCGCACGCAGTCGGCCCTGCTCCAGGCCATGGAGGAGGGCGAGGTCACGGTTGACGGCGTGACGCGCCAGGTGCCCCAGCCGTTTATAGTCATCGCAACGCAAAACCCCACCGGCGCGAAGGGCACGCAGATGCTGCCTGATTCGCAGATGGATCGCTTTATGCTGCGCCTCTCGATGGGCTACCCCTCGCACGATGATGAGATGGAGATGATCCGCCGCAAGCAGAGCGGCGTTACAAATGCCGCCGTGCAGCAGGTGGTTGACCGCGCGGAGCTTATCGCCCTGCGCCACGAAGCGGAGCAGGTGTTTATAAAGGACGCGCTGATTGATTACATCATCCGTCTGTGCGACCGCACGCGCAATGACCCGCGCGTTTTGCAGGGCGCAAGCCCCCGCGCCTCCCTCGCGCTCACCGCGCTTTCAAAGTCCACCGCGTGGATTCAGGGGCGGGACTATGTTCTGCCGCGCGATGTGCGCTTTGTGTTTCGCGACTGCATCGCCCACAGGCTCATCTGGGGGCAGGACGCGCCGGACGCCGCGTCCCAGCAGGCGGCGCTTGCGGAGATGTTTGCCTCGGTAAAAGAGCCGGACATTCGGTGATCATATGCCCACATTCGGTTTTGTTTTATACCTTCTGCTTCTGGCGGCGATTGTCTTTTTCCGCCTGAGCTATCTGGGCTGGTTTGGGCCATATATAGTAGCAGCGGCGATTGCGCTCCCGCTGCTGCTTTTGCTGCTCTCCCTTCCCGCGATGCTGCGCCTGCGGCTGAATTTCGCCGCCCGGCCCTGGGTTTACCGGGGCGACGAGGGCTCGCTCGAGCTGCGCTTTTCCGGCCGGGGCATCATGCCCATAAGCAAGGTTGTCGTTAAATTGGAGATGACTAACCGCTTCACCGCAGAGCGGGTGAGAAAGCAGTTTGTCTTTCGCTGCGTCGCCGGCGGGTCGCGCCAAATTGCCCTGCCCACGGAGCTTTGCGGGATGCTCTCCTGCCGGGTTTTAAGCTATGAAGCCTATGACGCACTGGGGCTTTTTAAGCTCCGGCGAAGGCTTGATGCGGTTGTGGATACCGCCGTCATCCCCCGCCCCGCCGCGGATTTTGACAGCGCCATATTCTCCGCGCTCAACGCCCGCCAGCGCCTCAAGCCAAAGTACGGCGGCGGCTACTCTGAGGAGCACGACCTGCGCGAGTATCAGCCGGGCGATACTGTCAACTCCATACACTGGAAGCTGAGCTCCAAGACCGACAAGGTCATTGTCCGTGAGCCCTTGGTGCGCGAAAACGACAGCATTTATCTTGTCCTCGCCGCTGCCGGGACCCATGACGAGGGCCTTGAAAAGCTCTACCGTCTGTCTCTCGAGCTGCTGCAAATGGAGCTGAGCCACTATATCATTGCCGACAGGGCATACGAGGTCTATAACGAGCAGGAGGCCATGGAGGCCATGCGCTCTCTGCTCTCCGTCCCGTTGGGTGAGCCCTGCGGCTATGATGAGGCCATGGCCCGCTGCGTCTTTATCGTAAACGGTGAGGAGGTGCGCAGCCGATGAACAAGGCAATGAACCGCGCCTTCGCGCTGATTTTGCTGCTGCTCTTCGTCTTTTCCCAGAACTATCTCTTTGCTGAGAGCTTCAAAATCACCGCCGCCCCTGCCGCAGCGCTGTGGATAGCGGCGCTGTGCGTCTCGGTGTGGCTTGCCGGGGTTTTCCGGCACGGGATATTTTTCAGTCTGCCGCTGTCCGTCGGGCTTCTCTATGGGGCTTACCGCTACTACGCGCCCGATGTGTCGGAGGAGCTTGTTGACGTGCTGGATAAGCTCGCCGGGGCATACTATGAGCATTTTTACGCTCCCGGCGCTCAGTACGCCTATTCAAACGTCACCGAGCACCAGACGATGCTTTTCATCGTCTTTGCGTTTTTGATTGCCTCCTACATGATAACGGCGCTCACCGCTAAGAGCACCCGGATAAGCCTGTCCATGCTCGGCTCTCTGCCGCTCTTCTTCTGCTGCATTGCCGTCAACGGTGTGCCTTCGCCGCTTTATATTGTGGGGATGATTCTGTTCTGGGTTCTGGTGCTTGTCAGCGGCAGCGGCTACAATGCGCAGAGCGCCGCCTGGCGCGCGGTGCTTGTGTCCGCCCTGCCTTGCGCCCTCCTGCTGGCGGGGATTCTGCTCATAAAGCCCCCCGCGGATTACAGCTTCACCGACGAGGATGTGGCCCGGATGCGCCGGGTCAATAAGCTTGCGGCGCTCCTTCAGGGTGAGGTCGTTGAAAGCCCCGACGGCATCGGTGAGGCAACGGGGACTATAATTGAAACGCCAGAGCCGGTTGAGCCCTATTCCTCATGGAACTCCGAGGGCGGCATGACTCTTGACAGCTCCCCCACCGGCGCGGAGAATATTGTTTTTCTCCGCGCGAAGAGCGACAGCGAGGGCTATATTTACCTGCGCGGCAGCTCCTTTGGTGAATACACCGGCAGCGGCTGGTCCGCCGCCATTGAGCCGGAGCAGAGCTCCTCGCTGGATTTTGCCGCCCGTGCCGCGGCAAAATCCGGAGGGACGGAGCACGAGCTTGAGCTGAGGTACGTTATCCCGGCTGACGCGAAGTTCATGCCGTATTACTCTGTTTCCGACAGCCCCTCGGATATTAAAGCCATCTATGGCGGCGGCCAGCGGCAGGACACCGTGTACTCAACGCTCGATGCTGCCAGTGCCGGCCTGCCCGAGGATATCGCGCAGGCGGAAGCTGATTATCGCGCCTTTGCCCATGACTATTACACCCGCCTGCCAGACAGCACCCGCGCGGCCATGCTGGATATTGCCGCCGGGAACGGCATAAGTGCCGAGAGCGCCGATATAATCTCCATTGTTGCTGATTTTGTGCGCGGCAGCGCGTTGTACGACCTCAACGTTGAGCCTTTTCCGGGTGATGACAGCGCTGTGTATTTTCTCACTCAGGCCGAGCGGGGCTACTGTGTGCACTTTGCGACCTCCGCCGCCGCCATGTACCGCGCGCTGGGCATCCCCGCCCGCGTGACCGAGGGCTTTTTGTTCTATGCCGAGGCAGGGCGTTGGACGGACATTACCGGCGAGAGCGCCCACGCCTGGGTCGAGGTATATCGTGACGGTCTGGGCTGGATACCCGTGGAGGTAACACCCGCTGCAAGCTCTGCTGAGAGTCTCCCCGACGGCGAGCTGCCGCAGGAGACAAGCGCCCCGGAGGAGAGCCTTCCCCCGGAGGGAAGCGCAGCCATTGATGAGCCGGAGGCTCAGCCCACAGAGGCGCCGACGCCTACCCCGCCCGCGGATAATGGGCGGCCCGGCGGCATAATCAGCGGCGAGCCTGTTCCCGTTCAGGAGCCGGAGCGTGAAGTCGGGGTTTCATGGGCAGTTATTGCCCCGCTGCTTGTTATCATCCTCGCTGTTATAACAATTCTGCTGCGGCGGAGCATAATTCTAACCCGCTCCCGCGCAAAGCAGCGCGGAAAGGACAATAACCGCGCCGTGATAGAGCTCTGGCACGTGTGCGAAAAGCTGCAAAAATACGGCATTGATGCTCCGGAAGCTGTGAAAAGCTGCGCGGAAAAGGCCGCATTCAGCCCCCATACTGTCAGCCGCGAGGATGTCAAAGCCTGCCGCGCTTTGACCGATGAGCTTGTAAAAACAAGCTATACGGGTCTGAAACCCCTGAAAAAGCTGCGCTTCAAGTTCATTGACTGTATTATGTAAACTAAATTATGTAAATGTAAACTCCCTCCGCACCGCGGAGGGAGTTGTTTTAGCACGCCACAATCTCTTTTATGTTCATCTCGTTTCCCTGCTGGAGCCAGGTCTCCCCGCTGCCGCAATAGGGGCAGGTTTTGCCGTATTGCAGGGTTGGATAGGTCTTTTTGCAGGCGTTGCACCAGGTGACCGCCGGGAGCGTCTCATACAGCAGCTTTGTGCCGCTAATCAGCGGGGTCTTTTTGGCGTACCAGTTCCAGCAATCCACCAGATAGCTGGGAACTATGCCGGAAACCTCACCAAATTCAAGCGTGACGGACTCAATCTGCGTCAGATTATTCTCCTGCGCGACCTTCTCGACCTCTTTCATGACATATGTAACAATGCTCAGCTCGTGCATACTTATACCCCCATAACAAAAACAGGCGCGGCAATAACCGTGCCTGTGATATTATTGTATAATTTTGTCCTGCACAAGTCAAGCAATTATTTCTCGGTCATATCCAGCGCGTTAACAAGCATATGCGCGGCCTCCCGGCGTGTGAGTGTGTCTGCTGTTGCCGCGCCGTCAAATATGCCGCAGGCCTGAAGGTTGGCGCAGGCCTGGGCAAGCTCCCCGTCCATGCTCTCGTCAAGGCTTATATAGCTCACGGGGCTCAGGCCAAGAACACTATTGAGCATTACCGCCGCCTCCTGCCGCGTTATCACTTCATCGGGCGCAAAGCTGCTGCCCGCGCTCATCGGCTCAACGCCCATGATCGACGCCGTTGCCACATAGGGCTTCATCCAGCCGGGGATGCTGCTGTCATCATTATATTTGGTTGACATAACGCTTGAGACAATCGGCTCGCCCGAGAGGGTCATACACATGCTGAGAAATTCGCCGCGCCTGACCTCCCTGTCTGCCTCGAAGCTATACACGCCGCAAAGCTGCTCCCCGGTGAATATCCCCGCCTCGCTTAGGGCTGTCGCGGCATATTCATCCGCCGTGCCATGCAGCTCCGGGTAAAAGACGGCCTTTTTCTGCTTTTCTATCTTGATGATGACGGTGGCCTCCTGAGAGCTGTTCCCCTGCTCGTCAGTGGCGCGGTAGCCAAAATAATCCCGGCCTTTCTTGTTCTCCGCCGGGGTGTAGACAAAGCTGCCATCCTCCGAAAGCTCAATTTTGCCCTTTACAGGCTGAGTGCTTATCTCAAAGCTCAGCGCGCCGCCGTCCGGGTCAAAGGCGGAGAGCTTCCCGCCGACGGACACATTTTTGTAGGTTTTCAGCTCCAGATTTTCAGCAACCGGCGCTGAGCCCTCGGCATAGGCGGGATACATCCCCGCGAACATCATGAGCGCCATTGTCAGCGCCAGCAGAGACACAAGCATTCGCTTCATAGTTATCCTCCAAGCATTTTTATATGTAAACGATGAACAAATCGGCTGTGCCGAATTATTCATCGTTTACTTCTGCCATTATTTTACGCGCTCTCCGGGGAAATATTCAAATTAAGGTAGACTTTGGCTGGGCTGATATGGTATTATTAGAAAAAATTATAAACGAGGTACAAACTATGGAACTGACAGCGGCAGCGCTGTGGCTGAACACTGTTTTCGCGGGCTTTGACCAGGCAGTGACCATGGCAGTGCACAAGCTTTACGAGGTCGGCGGCGGGTTTTTCACGCCGATAATGGAATTTATCTCCCTGCTGGGACATGACGGGCTGTTTCTAATCGCCCTGTCCATCCTGCTCCTGCTGCTGCCGAAAACCCGGCGCTTCGGCACGGCCATGCTCATCGGTCTTATAATCGGCGCGCTAATTACGAATGTCTTTGTCAAGGTCTGGGTCGCGCGGCCCCGGCCATACACGGACGAGAACGGCTTTTTCTATCCCCTGTGGCAGATGATGGGCATGCACATGGAGAGCGACAAGAGCTTCCCCTCCGGGCATACCACCGCCGCCTTCGCCAGCATGATACCACTCTTCGCGTTGGGCAATAAGCGCGTGAGCTGGCTTGCGCTGGTGTTCGCGTTTTTGATGGGCATATCCCGCATTTATCTGGTGGTGCACTTCCCGTCTGACGTGCTGGGCGGCCTCATCGTCGGCACTGTTGCGGGCATTGCCGCGGTTTTGATCAACAGTAAGCTTCCTGAAAAATGGTTCACCATGAACTTTTTCGGGAAGAAAGGAGGCAAGCATTGTTCTTCGGACTGAGATTCAAGGGTGTTGACAAAAAATATATTAAAGACCAGGCGCATATTGACGACTATAATTCCGCTGAAGCTATCGGCCGTGTCCGCCTCGGCAAGCTCTGCCTGTATTACCGTGACTTGGGCATTAAATACTATGTCCCCTATGACTACATTGATCGTGCCTTCACCCGCATAAGCGAGTGCCAGCCGGACGACAGCCCCGCGTATTTTTATTACCGGCTCATCCTCGTCCACGGTGAAAAGGAGTTTGCAAACCTCATCTTCAATGAAGAAAGCGATGTGGACACTATCCACGCCCGCCTTGCCGAGCTTAACCCCGAAATGAAATTTGGCTATATCCCCCCTGCCGACGGCAAGAGGAGACATTTTTCGTAAACAAAAGACCTGAAAGGCTTTGCCTTTCAGGTCTTTTGATTCTCCCTTATTAATCTTATGCTGCTACTGCTTATTTTTCAAGTCCTTCGTCAAAATATTCAAATGAATTATCTGCCTGATAAATTGGGAGTTGTCGCACTGATGCGCATCGCATAAACTGCACCGCAATCACTTGCTTCCCCCTCGGGGGGAAGTGTCAAGACGTGAAGCGGCTTGACGATAGGGGGACTGTTTTGCACGGGGTGAGACAAAAACAGGAAGTACGCTCTCAACTTTCTTGACGCCAAGAAAGTTGCAAAGAAGCGTTTAAGAGGGGAAGATTTCGTTTTCTTCCCCTCTTAAAAATCTC
>URPA01000048.1 GCA_900549545.1 uncultured Eubacteriales bacterium | reverse complement strand
AGAGCATTGTTTTTCCGTGGAAAATCGGCTACAATAAAGGACCGAGATCGTTACCAAAGGAGAACTGCTATGAGACTGGTATCCTGGAACGTCAACGGCCTGCGCGCCTGCCTGGGCAAGGGCTTTCTGGACTTCTGCGCCGCCTCCGGGGCGGACGTGATCTGCCTGCAGGAGACGAAAATGCGCCCGGAGCAGGCGGACTTCGACCTGCCCGGCTACCACCGCTACTGGAACAGCGCCGACAAGGCCGGCTACTCCGGCACTGCCGTCTTTACCAAGGCCGAGCCCCTGTCCGTGACCTACGACTTCGGTGCGGACGTCCACCGCCACGAGGGACGCATCATTACCGCCGAGTACCCGGAGTTCTACCTGGTGTGCTGCTATACCCCCAACTCCCAGGACCAGCTAAAGCGCCTGGACTACCGCATGCAGTGGGAGGACGATCTGCGGGCCTATCTTCTGGAGCTGGACGAGAAAAAGCCCGTGGTCTACTGCGGGGACCTGAACGTGGCCCATGAGGAGATCGACATCAAAAATCCCAAGACCAACCGCCGCAACGCGGGCTTCACGGACGAGGAGCGGGGCAAGATGACCGAGCTCCTGGCTGCCGGCTTTGTGGATACGTTCCGGGCCCTGTACCCGGACCGCACCGGGGCCTACTCCTGGTGGAGCTACCGCTTCAACGCCCGGAAGAACAACGCCGGGTGGCGGATCGACTACTTTATCGTCTCCGAGCGCCTGAGGGACAAGATCCGGGATGCGGATATCCTCAGCGATGTGACCGGCAGCGACCACTGCCCGGTGGTGCTGGAACTGAACGATTGACCGGGGCCAAATTTTATGAAAAATGCCGAGGAAAAAACGGCATCTGCGGAGGTATAATGGGGCCGGAAATCCATGGGGGCAGTGCCCCCCGCAGAAAGGAAGCACCTGTTATGGCAGAAGCAATGCATTATGGAAAAACCTCCTTTCCGGTAACGCTGGCGCCGGAGGAGATCGCCGCGGAGCTGGAGCCCAACGCGGTGGAGCTGGAGCAAAAGACCGTGCCCGAGCTGGTGCGTGACGCCCTGGCCCATCCCATCGACTCCAAGCCCCTCAAGGAGCTGGTCAAGCCCGGCGAGAGCGTGAAGGCCGGGCAGCTTCTGGTGCTCATTGAGGCCATGAAGATGGAAAACGAGGTCTTTGCCCCGGCGGACGGCGTTGTAAAGCAGATCCTTGCCCAGAAGGGCGCGCTGGTCGCCACTGGGGACACTCTGCTTGTTATCTGAGGTGCCGGGATGGAAAACATTTTAAACACCCTGTCCCAGCTCTGGGAGGGCTCCGGCTTCTGCCTGCTGCTTAACGACTGGCGGCAGCTGGCGATGATAGTTATCGCCTGCGTGCTGCTGTATCTTGGCCTTGTGAAGAAGTTTGAGCCGCTGCTGCTGGTGGGCATAGCCTTCGGTATGCTGCTGGCAAACCTCCCCGGCTCCAACATGTACCACCCCGAGCTGTGGGACGCGTATATCGCCGGGGAGATAACCCTCACCGGCATCATCCATGACGGCGGCCTGCTTGATATCCTCTATATCGGCGTCAAATCCGGGCTCTATCCCTCGCTCATTTTCATGGGCGTTGGCGCGATGACGGATTTTGGCCCGCTGCTGGCAAACCCCAAATCCCTCCTTCTCGGCGCGGCGGCGCAGTTTGGCATCTTCGCTGCGTTCATTCTGGCGATGTGCGTGTTTGGCTTTGCGCCCAATGTGGCGGCGGCCATTGCAATCATCGGCGGTGCGGACGGCCCGACGGCCATCTGGCTCACCTCAAAGCTCGCCCCGGACTATCTGGCCCCTATCGCCATCGCGGCGTATTCATACATGGCGCTGATTCCCATGATTCAGCCGCCCTTCATGCGCCTGCTCACTACCAAGGCAGAGCGCGAGTGCAAAATGGAGCAGCTCAAGCCCGTATCCAAGACGCAGAAGGTGCTTTTCCCCATTATCGTGACGGTTTTTGTCTGCCTGCTGCTGCCCTCCGTGGCTCCGCTGCTGGGCTGCCTGATGCTCGGCAACCTCTTCAAGGAGTGCGGCCTGACCGACCGCCTGTCCGACACTGCGCAGAACGCCATGATGAATATTGTGACGATATTTCTCTCCACCTCCGTGGGCGCGACGGCGCTTTATAACCGCTTCCTCACCTGGCAGACCTTCTTCATCATCCTGCTGGGTCTGGGCGCCTTCATTCTGGCCACCATCGGCGGCCTGCTGCTCGGAAAGCTCATGTATAAGCTCTCCGGCGGCAAGATAAATCCGCTCATCGGCTCCGCCGGTGTCTCCGCCGTGCCGATGGCCGCGCGCGTCTCTCAGAAGGAGGGTCAGCGCGCCAATCCCTCGAACTTCCTGCTGATGCACGCCATGGGCCCCAATGTGGCGGGCGTTATCGGCTCCGCCGTCGCCGCCGGCTTCCTGCTGGCAGTCTTTGGCGGCTAAAAGAAAAAAGGTTTAAGCAAAACTGCTTCAACCTTTTTCAATTATATTCGTTCCTGCGGAACGAATGATATATAATTCATCATATTTTGCCAAGGGCAAAATATATCATAATCCCGCAGGGATTATATCATACCGCCACACGGCGATATATCATTGCAAAGAACTTCTGGGAAAATCTCAGAAGTTCTTTTAATTCTCTATTCTCTTGCTTGCGCTCATAGAGCTTTTTCGTTAATATGCTTTTTCTTTGATTTGCACAAACGGCTCCACTGCGTAAGGGGAGCTGGCGCGGAGCGCCTGAGGGGTCGTTAAATGTTCGTTATTCTCAGCGAAAAATCATAAGGCAGACAACCCTCCAGTCAGCCTTCGGCTGCCAGCCTCCCTTACACAGGGAGGCCTTTTAATGGTGCAAAACTAAAACTGGCGCAAAAAGAACCTATAAGTTTTTTCATAAGCTCTTTGCTTTCGCTATCAGCTTTTTGTATATCCTCTCGACAAACCACGGCTCGGTGGAGACTTCAAGCGCAGTCTCGGGCGTGAACCACTGAACGCCGCTGTTTTCGTCCGGGCGGACTTTAAGCGGCTGGGTATCGTCCGCCTCGATAAGATAGGTCACATTCATATGCAGATGGCTGGGGACGTACTGCCCGCGCTTTTCGTGCCCGTCCACGGTTAGAATCTCAAGAGAAAAGATGTCCTCCGTCACAGGTCTTAGGTGGTCAACGCCCGTCTCCTCCGCCACCTCGCGCAGAGCGACAGACAACAGATCCCGCTCTCCGTCGGCGTGCCCGCCGGTCCACGACCATGAGTCGAATATCCGGTGGTACACCATCAGCACCCTGTCTCTCGCGGGGTTTACAAGCCAGGCGGAGGCCGTCATGTGGGCAATGAGATTTTCCCGGCTGAACGCATCCTCATGCTCACTAATGAAGCGGAGCATCAGCTCCTTATCCCGCCTCTCCTGCTCGTTTATCGGCTCATAGGCGGCAATATCCCGCACAATATCCGCACTCATTCCGCCACGGGGTAAATGTCGCTGCGCAGGCTGTTTAGAATGGGCAGCTCAGCGCGTGCCTGGGCGATTCTGTCAAGGTCAATCTCAGCGTAGAGTATCTGCTCCTTCTCGTCGCACTGGGCGATAATCTCCGCGCCTGGACCTACCACTGTGGAGTGCCCCCAGCACTCGTAGCTGAAGCCCTCGTACTTGGCGGCGGAAGCGCCGACAATGAACAGCTGGTTGTCAACAGCCCTTGAGCGCAGCGCAAGCTCCCAGTGCATAGGCCCGGTCTTCTGGTTAAACTGCGCCGGGAGGAACACGATTCCCGCACCGCGCCTGGACATGGCGCGGAAAATCTCCGGAAAGCGCACATCAAAGCACACCGCGCAGCCCATTTTGCCGTAGGGCGTGTCAAACACGGTTATGCTGTCGCCGGGGGTGAAGGTGTTCGACTCGTGAAAGTGCATCCCCGGCATGTCGATATCAAAAAGATGAATCTTGCGGTGCCGCGCGATAAGCTCGCCCGCAGCGTCAAAGACGAAGCAGGTGTTGTATATCCGCTCGCCATCAAGCTCAGGGACGCTCCCGCCGACGAGGATAACACCGTTATCCTTCGCCCAGGCACGCATGGCGGCATAGACCTTTTCATGGCCCATGCGAGCAAAGGTCTTGAAATAATCCCTCGCGTAGGGGCAGCTGAACATCTCCGGCAGGCAGACTATCTTGGCCCCGTTCCGGGCGGCCTCAGCCACCATGGCGGCGGCCTTTTGGAGCGTCACATCCAAATCAAGCTCCGTCCTTATCTGGCAGAGCGCAACAGGCAGTTTATTCATAGGCTGTCAAGATACCTCACTATATCAAAGTCAAGTGTTTTCTCGTCCTTGCGCAGGTAGAGCGGATGGTGCGGGTGCCCCTTTTTGGAAACGCTCCCCGCGTGGAGCCAGCGCGCGCCGTAGCGCTCCCCTATCTTCACCATGTCCCGCACGCAGCCAGGCAGGTATGGCCGCTTCTCAATGACCGCGCCCCAGGCCGCCCATATCGCGGGGCGGTTCCCGGCTCTCGACGCGGCGGAGACTATGTACTCAAAGGCGCGCATGTTCTCCTCATGGAGCGGAGCGTTGAGCTCTTTGTCCATATCGTCGGGCCGGGTGGCGCGCTGGGCATAGACATTGAACATTATCCAGCTGTCAAAGCCGTTGCCCGCGGCGATACGCGCGACGGATTTGAGCGTGTTATCCAGCGCGTCCGGCGCGGCGGTGGATGGGTTGACGCCGATGCAGATAAGGGGATTATCCCCGCGTGTACCCAGAATGTACCGGTATTCAGTGTAAAAATCCGGCACATAGAGCCACTTTTCGGCGTCGTATCCCCCGTTCTGACCGGAGCGCGCCAGTGCCTCGGCAAAGCTCAGGTGCTCAATCGCGCTGCTTGGGCAGCTCGGAATGTGCATATTATCCTCCTCTGCTCAGGCGAAGAAATACACCATCAGCGGAATGGTGAGCATGCTGACCACAGTGCTGTGCAGTATTCCCTCGGAGGAGAATACCTCGTCCTTGTCATATTGCAGGGCGAACACGGTTATGACAATACCGCTCGGCGCTGCCGACATGATAAACGCGGTCATAAGCAGCTCCCAGTTTGTGGTGATGAGCCCGCAGACCAGCAGCACCAGCAGCGGCGTCACGATAAGGCGCACCACGTCGGCCGCGTAAAAGCGCCAGTCCTTGAACGCCGCGAAAATATTCACGCTGCCAAGGGACGCGCCGATGACGATCATGCTCAGAGGCATGGTCGCGCCGGAGGCGGCGGAGAACAGGTCCTTCAAAACGCCGGGGATGGGCAGCTTCAGCACGAAAATCACCAGCGCGAGAATAGTTGCCACGAGGGGGATGCTGATTATATCCTTCAGGCGCAGACCTCCCTCCTGCCCGTCCTTCATTTTCCAAACGCCGTATGTATACAGCAGAATGTTAAACGGGATGCAGGTGAGCGAGCAGTAGAAAACGCCGATGGGCCCGCATATGGACTCGATAACCGGCAGGGCGATAAACATATTGTTCGGCACGGCCATCAGCATTGTGTACTCCGCGGCTTTGCCCTTGGAGGGTATGATTTTTGCCGCCACGATCGCCAGTACATAGCACATCACGACAGCGATAGTCAGCACGAGCAGCACGTGGCCAAGCTCAGCGCCCGAGAGCACCGCGTCGGTCGCCATGACGGAGTTTAAGATTGTGGCGCTGAGGAAGAGATTGAGCACCAGCCAGCTTGCGGCTTTGGCAAAGTCCTTCCCTGCGCGGCCGGATCTCGCAAAAACGTAGCCCACGACCATAAGGGCCACAAAAATCACCATTTTACTGATAAGCGCGGACATTTCCATAACTTTTTCCCATCCAAACAATAATTATATATGTTATATATGCAGAATCAATTTTGCAACGTAAATATAAATAAGCAGAGACACCGCGTCCGTCAGCGTGGAGATGAGCGGGTTTGCCATGACGGCCGGGTCAACGCCTATCTTCTCCGCCAGAATGGGGAGCGTGCTGCCAACGACCTTGGCAAACATGACGATGAAGACGATTGAAAGGCTGACCGTTGCCGCGACGGAGACCGTCACCGCGTCATTGTGCAGCAGCATCCCGTCGAGCAGGAGCATCTTCACAAAGTTGATGACCGCGAGCGTCAGCCCGCACAGCAGCGACACGCGCCACTCCTTCCACATGACGCGCAGCGCGTCTCTTGGCTCTGTATCGCCCAGAGAAAGGCTGCGGATGACGGCGGTGGACGCCTGCGCGCCGGAGTTGCCGCCGGTACCCATGAGCATGGGGATAAAGGCGACCAGTCCCGCCTGCACGGCGAGCATATCCTCAAACGAGGTCAAGATCATGCTTGTAAAGGTTGCCGAGAGCATCAAAAACAGCAGCCACGGTATGCGGTTTTTCCACATGTCTATAACGCTGGTGCGGGAATAGGGCTTATCGGACGGCGTCATACCGGCCATGATTTCAAAGTCCTCAGTCGTCTCCTGCTCCATGACGTCGATAACGTCGTCAACGGTGACGATGCCGACGAGGCGCCCTTCCTTATCAACCACCGGCAGAACAACAAGGTCGTAGTCCGAGAACTTCTCCGAGACGCTCTCCTGGTCCTCAGTGGTGGTGGCGAAGATGACGTTTCTGTCCATCAGATCCTCAATGATATCGTCATCATCGGCAAGGAGCAGGTCCTTCACCGTGACGATGCCCTCAAGGGTTCTGTCGGCGGCAATGACAAAGCAGACGTAGATCGTCTCCTTATCCTCGCCTATGCGCCGGATGCGCGCGAAGGATTCCTTCACACTCATGTATTTTTTCAAATCCACAAATTCCGAGGTCATGATGCTGCCCGCGGAATTTTCGGGGTAGCGCAGATACTGGTTAATAAGGTTTCGGGTCTGGGGCGTCGCCGTGCGCATGACGCGCTTTACAACATTTGCGGGCATCTCCCCCATCAAATCAACCGCGTCGTCCACGTACATCTCTTCAACTATGCCCGCGAGCTCCGAGTCGGTGATGGAGTTAATGATGCGCTCCTGCTCCGGCACGTCAAAATTGGCAAAAACCTCCGCCGCCGTCTCCTTGGAGAGCAGGCGGAACACCATGGGCATTTTTGTATCGTCAATCTCGGTCAAAAACTCCGCCACATCAAACTCGTTCATCTCTTCCATGCGGCGCTGGAGGCCCTTCATGTCCCGCTTGTCAAGCAGTTCGGCCAGCTCGTCGGTTCTCTGTTCCTGTATCGCCTCATAGTCTATCTGGGCGTCAATTTCTTTCTCGTCCAACAAACTCACCTCCTGCGAATTTTGGGCAATATATTCTATCACGGCGGGGAAAATAATACAAGAAAAATTGCTCCCTGGCACAGGGAAGTCAGTTTGTGCGCCGTATCAAGCCTCCCCTGGATGTAACTATTTTTAACGTAAGCGTTAAAGTGAACTTCCACCAATCTTGGCACCCCCTTTGGGGCTGCGCCCGCAGGCGCGTTTCGGAGCGCAACCGCTAATTCTAACAACCAAAACGCAAACCAGCGCAGCGTTTGCGTTTTGGAAAGGAATGTAATTGCTTCCACCTGACGCTGCGGCTCTTAGCGCGGAGATGAGCTGGCTTGACGCGAAGCGGCAAGACTGAAGGGGGCCTTGCTTTATCTAACTCCAACGCAAACCGTCCCCCTATCGTCAAGCCGTCCCGGCTTGCCACTTCCCCCCGATGGGGGAAGCAAGAAAGGGCGTGACGCTCTCACCGGGATAATTCCTTATTTTGCGGCGCGGTAAAATTCGTCCTTGCCCATGCAGCCATCTATCTCGCGCCATTTCATCCGTTTTGCGCATATTAAAGTACCGTCATAGTCGGATAAATTGTCCTCGCACAGCTCGTCGCTGTCTGCCCAGTAGATATACCCGTCCAAGCATAGCATGGTCGCGCCTGAAATCTCGCAAGTATACTCTGTCCCTACGGGGAAAAGCTTCAAATATTTTAATTCCTCAAACTGAAGCTCAAGCATAGAGGGGTTTTCGTATTGACGCTGGATAATGAGGCTTAACTCCCGTTTATTATTTATCGCCTGCATTGATAAACGGTCGCTGACATATGCCCCGCTGATATATTTCAGCTCTTTAATACAGGAATCGTGAAAATAACCTACCTGCTCCATGAAAGCTTCAGTTTCATCCCGATTGCTCACAGTGTGCCACATATCTTGGGTGTAATCCATGCTTTCAAATCTCCCCAAGCCTGCCGACGGTGTCGCCGATGACGGCGGCATCGGTCATCTGATAGCGGTCCTCCGGGGGATAGAGACAGCCGCCGTAAAAAATATCGCGGTTATTGTTGACGGAGTAGTCATAGCAGGGGCGGTGCGCCGCCATATGCACCTGCGTGCAGCCGCTCTCGCGCACAAAGCGGGCGCAGTTTTTCGGCGTGATGCCCGCGCCGGGGAGAATCTGGATGCGCCCGGCGGCGTATTCTATCATCTCGCGGACAACATCCGTCGCCTGGGAAACATCGGGGGACTGCCCGCTTGTGAGCACGCGGGTAAGCTTCAGCGAGATAAGCGCGTCCAGCGCCTCTCTCCAGTCCGGCACGACATCGATCGCACGGTGGAACACGGCCTCCTTCCCGGCATCCAGCGCAAGCTCCGCCAGAATCCGGCTGCGCTCAAGGTCAATGTGCCCGTCCGGGGTCAGAAAGCCGAAAACCAGCCCGTCTGCCCCGTTTGCCAGCAGGAGCTTTGCGTCCTCCACGGCGGCGGCAAACTCCGCGTCCGTGTAGCAAAAGCCGCCCTCGCGCGGGCGCACCATGGTCATAATTTTCATGCCCGTCTCCCGCTTTGCAACGATGAGCGAGCCGACGGTCGGGGTAAGCCCGCCGTGAAACAGGTCGCTGTTGAGCTCGGCCCTGTCCGCGCCGCCCTTGTGCGCCTGAATAACATCGTCCGCGCTGCCGCAGCAGACTTCAAGAAGAATCTTTTTCATCGTTCTCCGTCCTTTCAGTGTTTGGGCATACACACGTTGAGGTAGGGGTAGTTCATCTCTACCCCGTCCTGCTCAAAGCCCGCCTTTATCTCCTCAAGCAGGTCATAATACACATCCCAGTAGTCCTCAGTCTTGCACCAGACGCGCACGGTGTATTCAATCGCGCTGTCCTTATACTGGCTGACGCGGGCGAAGGGCGCGGGGTCATCGAGAACGCCCGCCGTGCGCCCGACCGAGGAGAGCAGGCTTTGCTTTACGCGCTCCACCGGCGCGTCGTAGGAGGCCGTCACGGTAAGGCTCACCCGGCGCATGGGCTCATGGGTGTAGTTTGTGATATTGGCGGACACCACCGTGCTGTTAGGAAGCTGGATGAGCTTATTGTCCGCGGTCATAATCTTGGTATAGAACATGCCTATCTCGTGAACAGTGCCCTCGCAGTCCCCGGCGAGGACATAGTCCCCCACCTTGAACGGGCGGGAGATGAGCAGCTGAAAGCCGCCGGTCACATTGCCGAGGAAGTTCTGAATGCTCAGCGAAATTGCAAGCCCGGCCACCGACAGCAGCGCCACCAGCGACGTGACGGGGATACCGAGATAGCCCAGAACGATGAGCACCGCTATTGCCAGCAGCAGCGTTTTAACAATCGCCCGCAGCATGCCCAGCAGCGTCGGGTCAACATGGAGCTTCGCGAACAGCTTGTCCGCCGCCTTGAGCAGCAGCTTCACCGACAGCAGGCATATCAGCGCCAGCAGCACCGCCGACAAAAGCCGACTCAGGCGAAACGCCCCGACCTGAAAGTCCAATATATCTTCAAAATATTCCGCAACATCCATTTTTGTCCCCGTCCTTTCTATCTGAGGTCAGCTAAACTTTAGCATAGAACGCCGGTTTTTACAATAAGGAAGCAGAATTTGGCGAAACGGGAGACGGCTGAAGCTGCGCCGCATACAAAAAACAGACCCCGGGCAGCATAGCCTGTCCAAGGTCTGCTTTTATTAATCCCCTCACTCAAACTCCACCGTTGCGGGGGGCTTGGAGGTGATGTCGTACAGCACGCGGTTGACGCCCTTCACCTCGTTTACGATGCGGGTGGAGACGCGGTCAAGCAGCTCATAGGGGATGCGCGTCCAGTCAGCGGTCATGAAATCGTCAGTAGTGACGCTGCGCAGAGCGACGGCGTAATCATAGGTGCGCCCATCGCCCATGACGCCCACGGAGCGCATATTCGTAAGGGCGGCAAAATACTGGCTCATGCTGCTCTCAAGCCCGGCCTTGGCAATCTCGTCGCGGAAGATGAAATCCGCCTCGCGCAGAATGTCGAGCTTTTCCTTGGTGATGTCCCCAATGACGCGGATGCCCAGACCGGGGCCGGGGAAGGGCTGGCGCGTGACCAGATACTCCGGCAGACCCAGCTCACGCCCGAGCGCGCGCACTTCGTCCTTAAAGAGCATGCGCAGCGGCTCAATGATCTCCTTGAAGTCCACATAGTCGGGCAGGCCGCCCACGTTGTGGTGGCTCTTTATAACGGCGGCGTCGCCCTTGCCGGACTCGATAACATCGGGGTAGATGGTGCCCTGAACCAGATAGTCAACAGCGCCTATCTTCTTCGCTTCCTCCTCGAACACGCGGATGAACTCCTCGCCGATTATCTTGCGCTTGTGCTCCGGCTCGGTAACTCCGGCGAGCTTTATCAGGAAGCGGTCCTCTGCGTTGACGCGGACAAAATTGATGTCCCAGCGGGAGAAGGCGGCCTCCACCTCGTCCCCCTCGTTCTTGCGCATAAGCCCGTGGTCGACAAATACACAGGTGAGCTGACTGCCAACGGCCTCGGCCAGCAGCGCCGCCGCGACGGAGGAATCCACCCCGCCGGAGAGCGCCAGCAGCACCTTGCCGCCGCCGACCTTCGCGCGGACATTGTCAATGGCGATGCGCTTGTAGTCGGCCATCGTCCAGTTGCCCCGGGCATGGCAAATCTCAAAGAGGAAGTTTCGCAGCATGTGCTTTCCGTACTCGGTGTGGTTCACCTCCGGGTGAAACTGCACCCCGTAAAAGCCGCGGCTTTCGTCGCAGATGGCGACATTCGGGCAGGCGGCGGAGCGGGCGACCAGCGAAAAGCCCTCGGGCACCTTCGCCATGTAGTCGCCATGGCTCATCCAGGTGACGCTCTGCTCGGGCAGCCCCTTGAACAGGCGGCAGCCGGTGTCAAACTCGGTGAGCGTCTTGCCGTACTCGCGGGCGGTGTCCTCCTGCGCGGCGACGACCTCGCCGCCCAGCTCCGAGGAGATGAGCTGGCAGCCGTAGCATATGCCGAGGATGGGCACACCCAGCGTATAAACGCCCTTGTCGGCGTGGGGAGAGCCGGCGGCGTAGACACTGTTCGGGCCGCCGGTGAAGATGATGCCGATGGGGTCAAAGCGGCGGATCTCCTCAAGGCTCATGCCGTAGGGGTGAACCTCGCAGTAAACGCCGCACTCGCGGACGCGGCGGGCGATAAGCTGGTTATACTGCCCGCCGAAATCCAGAATCAAAACCTTCTGATTATCCATAAACGCCTCCGTGCAAACGCTGAATAAACCGCGCGGCGGCTTATTCAGCGTTTGAAAACTATCAGAACATGGTGATGTATTCGTCTCTCTCCGCGCCGACGGAAACATACTTTATCGGGCAGTTGACGGCCTTCTCGATGTAGCGGATGTAATCAAGCGCTGCTTTAGGCAGGTCCTCCACCTTGCGGCAGGCGCTGATATCGCAGTGGAAGCCGGGGAGGTACTCATAGACGGGCTTTGCGGCGTTGAGCTCGTCAATATCGGCGGGGAAGCGGTCAATGCGCTTGCCGTCGAGCTCATAAGCGACGCAGACGGGAATCTGCTCCATATAGGAGAGCACATCCAGCTTTGTCAGCGCGATGTAGGTGCAGCCCTGCATCTTCGCGCCGTAACGGGAGGCGACAACGTCAAAGCCGCCCACGCGGCGGGGTCTGCCGGTCGCGGCGCCGTACTCACCGCCGGCAGCACGCAGCGCCTCGGCCTCGTCGCCGAACATCTCGCAGGTGAAGGGGCCTTCGCCCACGCAGCTGGAATAGGCCTTCATGATGCCGATGCTCTCGTCAATGCGGGCAAAGGGCACGCCCGCGCCGGTGGGGGCATAGGCGGCAAGCGTGGTGGAGGCGGAGGTGTAGGGGTAGATTCCGTACTCAATATCTCTCAGCGCACCAAGCTGAGCCTCAAAGATGATGGACTTGCCGTTTTGCATGGCGCTGTCCAGAAAATCGGTGGTGTCGCAGATGTAGGGCAGGAAGGGCTTGCCGAACTTCTCGAGCCATGCCATCATATCGTCAAGCTCAATGGGGGCGTGGCCGTAGGCCGTGACGGTCAGGTTCTTCCACTCGAGGATGCCCGCGAGACGCTCGCGCAGGGTGTCCCAATGCAGCAGATCACCCATGCGGATGGTCTTCTTCATGTACTTGTCACCGTAAGTGTAGGCGATGCCGCGCTTGGTGGAGCCGAACTGTGCGCCGGTCTTGGCCAGGCGGGCCTCTTCCAGGCCGTCCTGATCCACATGGTAGGGCATGGTGATGGTGGCCCGGTCGGAGATCTTCAGGTTATCGGGGGTGATGGTGATGCCCTGCTCCCGCAGCTTGTTGATCTCGCCGTCCAGATGGTGCGGGTCGATGACCATACCGTTGCCCATCACGCAGACAACGTTGGGGCGCAGGATGCCGGAGGGCAGCAGGTTCAGCACGAACTTGCCGCGCTCGTTCTTCACGGTGTGGCCTGCGTTGTTGCCGCCCTGATACCGTGCAACGATGTCATACTCCTGGCTGATCAGATCGACCATGCGGCCCTTGCCCTCATCGCCCCAGTTGATACCCGTAATTGCAGTAAGCATAATAAATGACCTCTTTATCATTTTTTCAAAAGACAGCCTTTTCCGTGCACCTTGCCCGGGATACGCCACCTTGGGAATCTGTACCGCCCGCGGAAATGTCCGCAACAATACAATTATAGTATAGCACGAAACGCAGAACAAAAAAAGAGGGAAGAAATACTTTTCTCTCAATTATCCACAGGGCGCTCCTCTTCGTGATGCTGCTTTAGTTCTTCTTCCCCAGCTTGTGCACAGTGCCATCCGGCTCTTTGATCGAGGTGTTGTTCAGCTGGGCGCGCAGGCTGGCCTTTACGTCCGCAACATACTCCTGCCGCAGGGCCTGCTGCTCTGCCTTTTCGGCATCGGTCAGGCCGGTGGTCTTGCTCTTTTTTGCCAGCTCGTTGATACGGGCAATCTTCTCGTTTGTCATCGCAGTTCTCCTATTAGATAAAATGTGATATAATATGACCGGGATGCCCCTTCCGGCAGCTGCGGCTCTTTTGGCGAGGCAGCAGGAGGGAGCTATTTGAATCAAAGCAAGTATAACAAAGGATGAAACCGATGTCAAAACAGTTGAATTTTGCACAGCAGATGGACGAAGTGTTGAAAACGCTGGGGCCGCAGCGGCCAAAGCTGCTGCTCCACGCCTGCTGCGGGCCCTGTTCCAGCGCCGTGCTGGAAAAGCTGTGCCGGTATTTTGAGATCACGGTGCTTTACTATAACCCCAACACCTGGCCTGCCGAAGAATACTACCGCCGGGGCGAGGAGCTGACCGGCCTGCTGGAGGAGGGCGTGCTCTGCCCCGGGCTGGACGTGCTCTACCAGACCATGGACGACCTTGCCATCGCGGCCCAGAAACAGAGCACCCTGCTGTGTGAGAACTTCCTGCGGGGGATGAACGAGTTCAAGCTGAAAGACCTCATCAACGTGGAGGCCTTTGCGGCCCCCAACTGGGGCGGCGACCTGGCCTCCCTGCGGGAGGATCTTGACCCGCTGATCGCCCAGGGCTATGCCATCACCCTCTTCTCCGGCACCCCCAAGGGTGCCGCCGCCCTGACCCGGGACCTGACAGACAAGGGCTACTCCGTGAGCATGAGCCGGGACGTGCGCCCGGCCAAAGGCATCGTGCAGGTGCTGCCCGGCCACCTGACCGCAGGCTGCACCTTCCCCTTTGCCCACGCGGCGGTCATCTCCTCCCGGCGGCACGGGCTGGACGAGGAAACCGCCGCCGAGAACAAAAAGCGCAAAAAGA
>URPA01000047.1 GCA_900549545.1 uncultured Eubacteriales bacterium | reverse complement strand
ACGGCGGTTGCGCTACGAAACGCGCCTGCGGGCGCAGCCTTTACACAAGGGAGCCACTGGATTGTGCAAGTTCGCACCATAAAAACAAGCCCCGCCGGATGGCGGGGCTTGAGCTGTTTTGAGATATTAAATTACCACTCGAGGTTTTTCTCGGTCTCCTTGCTGAAGACGTGAGCCATGGAGCCGTTGAAGGTGAAGTGGACAGTGTCGCCCAGCTTAAAGTGGCCCTTCATCTCGGTGGTGGGCACGATGATGATAACATCCTTGCCCTCGGCGGAGACGTGCAGATGCACGGAGGAGCCCATCATTTCGGACACGTCAACCTTAGCGACAACGCCCTCGTCACCGAGGATGGTGTGCTCGGGACGGATGCCAAGGTAAACATCCTGAGACTGGACATTGTTCGCGGCCAGGCGGGCGCGCTTCTCCTCATCAAGCTCAACCTTGAGGCTGCCAAGCTCGACAAAGTACTTATCGCCCTCGCGGACAAGCTTGCCGTCGAACATGTTCATCTGAGGAGTGCCGATGAAGCCGGCGACGAACAGGTTGCGGGGGTTATCAAAAACTTCCTGAGGAGTGCCGATCTGCTGGATATAACCGTCGCGCATGATGACGATACGGTCGCCCAGAGTCATGGCCTCGGTCTGGTCATGGGTGACGTAGATAAAGGTGGTGTTGATACGCTCGCGCAGCTTGATGATCTCAGCGCGCATCTGGTTACGGAGCTTTGCGTCAAGGTTGGAGAGAGGCTCGTCCATCAGGAAGACGGCAGGGTCACGCACGATGGCGCGGCCGATGGCGACACGCTGGCGCTGGCCGCCGGAGAGAGCCTTGGGCTTACGGTCAAGATACTGGGTGATGTCCAGAATCTCGGCAGCTTCGCGAACCTTCTTGTCGATAACATCCTTGGGCTCTTTGCGGAGCTTCAGGGAGAAGGCCATATTTTCATACACGGTCATGTGGGGATAAAGGGCATAGTTCTGGAAAACCATGGCGATGTCTCTGTCCTTGGGGGCGACATCGTTCATGAGCTTTCCGTCAATGTAAAGCTCGCCCTCGGAGATCTCCTCAAGGCCGGCAACCATTCTCAGAGTAGTGGACTTGCCGCATCCGGAGGGGCCGACCAGAACGATGAATTCCTTATCGGCAATGTCAAGATTGAACTCCTGAACTGCCACAACGCCCTGTTCGGTAATCTGAAGATTGGCCTTTTTCTCCTCGTCAACAGCGGCATCCTTTTTCTTCTTTTTCTTCTTGGTCTCACCGCTGATGTAGGGGTAGATCTTCTTTACGTTCTTCAGTGTTACAGTTGCCATACAACGACTCCGACTGCTCAACCTCCGTTAAAAGCAGCCTCACGAGGGCCAAGGGCCTCCCGCATTACGACAGGTCTCCACACTGCCGCACCCCGAGTCTGGGGATAGTAAACTCCTCCTTATAAATGTCACGCCGACTAAGAATATGGAGAGCCGGACGCGCAGTCAGATTAGGGCACAAACGCACCCATAACATTATACCTTGTCCCGGCCTGTTTCACAATCCAAATTTTGCTCCTCGTTTTTGTATGATATGCACAAATGCGGTAAATAAAAAAGACGCGGCTGCAAAGCAGCCGCGTCGTGGATTCTTTTGTCAATCCGTGGATTCGGGAACATCCTCGCCGGCGACCTTCTTCTCAAACTTGTTCATAAAGACGGGGGAGAAGATACCGATAATGCTGAGGACTATAAGCACCCAGCTCACCGGGGAGGCGAACAGGCAGCCGATATCTCCGCCGCTGACACGCAGAGCACCACGCAGACCCTTTTCACTGATAGGTCCAAGGATGAGCGCCAGCACAACGGAGGCTGTGTTCAAATCAAACTTACGCATCAGATAGCCCAGCACGCCGAAGATGAGCATGACGACCACGTCGCTCATGTTCTTGTGGATAGCGAAGGAGCCAACAAAGCACAGAACCGTGACGCAGGGGATCAAAATAGCGTCGGACAGGCGGGAGATCTGCGCGAAGCCGCGGCAGCCGAGGGTGCCGATGGCGAGCATGAAAAACTGCACCAGAACAAAGCCGGCAAAGAAGGTGTAGGTCATTGCGGCATGCTTGGTGAACAGCTCCGGTCCCGGGGTAAGGCCCTGAATGATCAGGCCGCCCATCAAAACCGCGGTAACGGACTCACCGGGGATGCCAAGGGTGAGCATGGGGATGAGAGAGCCGCCGGTGACTGCGTTGTTCGCGGCTTCGGAGCCGCAGACGCCTTCGATGGAGCCGTGGCCGAACTCCTCCTTATGCTTGGAAAACTGCTTTGCGCTGTTATAACCCATGAAGCAGGCGATGGATGCTCCCGCGCCGGGCAGGATGCCGATGATGTTGCCCATTATCCAGGAGCGGATAACGGTGGGCGTGAGGCGCTTTTTCTCCTCGCGGGTGAGGCGGATCCTGTCGGTGAATTTCGCGGCCTTGGCGCGTTCTTTTATCTGCTTCTCTGCCAGAATGAACACCTGAGACATGGAGAAAAGGCCGATAAGCGCGCAGGTGGTGTTGATGCCCTCGGCAAGGAAGGACTGGCCGAACATGAAGCGCTTGGTGCCGTCGACCGGGTCAAGGCCGATGGTGGAGATAAGCAGACCCAGCGCGCCGGACATGAGGCCCTTGATGATGGACTTGCTGGAAACGCCGGCGATAATGGTCAGGCCGAAGATGCCAAGCCAGAACTTCTCCGCGGACATGAACTTCAGCGCGAGCTGAGCCAGCAGCGGAGAGAAGAAGTAGAGCGAGATGCAGCTCAAAAGGCCGCCCCAGAAGGAGCTCCAACAGGCGGTTGCAAGTGCTTTGCCAGCCTTGCCCTGAAGGGTCATCTGATAGCCCTCAATGGCGGTAGCCGCGGAAGCGGGGGTGCCGGGGGTATGTATCAAAATGGCGGAGATAGAGCCGCCGAAGATAGCGCCGCAGTAGATGGCGCCGAGCACGATAAGGCCGGTATCGGCAGGCATGGTGAAGGTCAAAGGCAGCATAAGCGCAACGCCCATTGCCGCCGACAGACCAGGCAGACAGCCGATGACTATACCCAGCGCCACACCGCCAGCCATGGCCAGAAGGTTTATGAGAGTGAGAGCATTAAGAAAGCCCTGACCCATAAGCTGTAAAGTATCAAGCATAATTAAACCTCCTTAGAACAACAGCCCGGAAGGCAGCTTCACGCCGAGGAACTTCACAAAGGCGAGGTAGATCAGCAGGTTCACAGCTACCAGAGCAATGGCGGAATGGAGCAGGGGCACTTTAAGATAAAGCAGGGAGGCCGCCATGAAGATGATGGTGGCGGTGAAAAAGCCTAGATACTTCATCATAAAGAAATATACTATGGTAAGACCGAGAGAGACAAAGAACTGCGCCGCCTTGAAGCCGGCAAAAACCTCCTCCTTGCCGCTCTCCACGCCGAATTTACGCGCGGCAATGATCATCTGTATCAGATACAGGGTAGTAAGGAAAAAGAGAAGGATAATGGTGAACAGGGGATATGACCGGCTCTCCTCAGTAAGCTGGAAGCTGTATGCGTAGAAAAAGCCGCACACAACATACATAAACGCCACAATGCCTATATCCGTTTTCTTCATTTTCAAGGGAAATCACTCCTATAAATCAGGTAAGCGGATGAACAGAAAACTATTTTTCAAGGAAAACGGGGCAGGGCTTTGCCCTGCCCCGTTCATAATGCCATCGGGATTATCAGTACCAGAAGCCCTCGCTCAGGCTCTCGGTGAAGGTCTGCTGCTGCTCGATAAGAGCGGCGGTGGTGGCGGCATCCTTGAAGTCGGTTGCGAAGCTGGCAGCAGCTGCCAGGTAATCAGGATCCTCCATGGTGGCCTTGAAGGCGGCCTCGTAGAAAGCGACCATCTCGTCGGTCACACCGGCGGGTGCAACGACGCAGCGGGAGGAGCCCAGCCACTGGTCATAGTAGCCCTTCTCGCCCAGAGTGGGGACGTCGGGATACTCGGGAAGCCTCTCCTCGGAGAACGCAGCAAGAACCTTAACGTCGGTACGGCCGGCGATATCGGCAACCTTTGCAACGCACCAGTCAGCCTCGCCACCGAGCAGGGAGGTCAGCTCATCAGCGGTGTTGCCCTGGGGCAGGTCGGTGTAGGTGAAGCCGGCGGAGTTGGCAAAAGCCTGAGCGCCGATGTGGTTGGAGGCCTGAGCGCCGTTGGTGGAAGCAACAGTGTTGTTCTCCTTGGCGTAGGCGACCAGACCGTCAATGTCCTCAAAACGATCCTCGTCAGCGCGGACGATGACCAGAGAGGTCTCGGTGACGTGGTTGCAGATAGCGGTGAAATCAGCGGTGGTGTAGGTGCCGAGCTCCTTGACGATGGAGCTGTTGAAGTTGGGCAGGTTCATGAAGCCGATGGTCATGCCATCAGGCTCAGACTCAGCGAGCTGAGACCAGCCCAGAGAGCCGGAACCGCCGTCAACATTCTCGATGACGATGGTCTGGCCAACGTACTTCTCAGCGTACTGAGCAAGAATACGGGCGGTAACATCGGTGCCGTTGCCGGCCTTGTAGGCAACGATCATGGTGACAGGGCCATCGGGAGCCCAGCCGGTGGTTTCGCCCTCGGCGGGAGCTTCGCTCTCAGCGGGAGTCTCACTCTCAGCAGGAGCCTGGCTCTCAGCGGGGGCCTTCTGGCCGCAGGCGCAGAGAGCGAAGACCATGCACAGAGCAAGCAGAAGAGCAAGAATCTTTTTCATTGTTTTTCCTCCATATAATTGTACTTTGGGACAGCCCATGCAAGTGAAGGCATGTCCGGTAGTATTATAGTAGTCCAACAAAAAAATGTCAACAATCTCAAGTAATTTATTTCATTTGCAACAGACATTTTTACCATTGAGCGGCAATTTCTTCCAAAAAACTGCATATATTTTACAGGTACTATATGGTTGCAGCAGGCAAAACCCCTTTGCTGTCGGCTCAAAAAAGCAAACGATTTGTGCAGCGTTTGCTAAAAAAGGAGGAAGAACTATGCGAGTTCTCAGGCAGGGCAGCACGGGAAGCTCCGTGCAGCTTTTGCAGCTTGCGCTAAACCGCGCAGGCTATGGTGATCTTGAGACTGACGGGCGCTTCGGCGCGGCGACCCGGGCCGCCGTCAGCGCTTTTCAGGCGGCGATGGGTATTCAGGCGGACGGCATCGCCGGAAATGCCACACACCGGGCGCTGCTGCCCTGGTACACGGGCTACCGGGTGCAGAGCGTCAACCGGGGCGACAGTCTGTGGGCTATCGCTCAGAGGGCGGGAATAGCCTTGGAAGCGCTGATGACCGCAAACCCCGGCGTAACGGCGGAGAATTTACAGGTCGGCGAGAGGCTTGTCGTGCCGCTGCCGTTTGACGTTGTGCCGACGGATATTGCTTACAGCTCCGCACTGGTGGGCTTTTGCGTGCGGGGACTTGCGGCGCGCTATCCTTTTATACGCACCGGCGAGGCGGGCAAAAGCCACATGGGCAGGCCGCTCTGGACGATGACCATGGGTGAAGGGCAAAACCGCGTCATGTATAACGCCAGCCACCACGCAAATGAGTGGATAACCACGCCCATCCTGCTGCGCTTTGCCGAGCAGCTTGCGGCGGCCTATGCCGGGGGCGGCAGCGTTTTCGGCACCCCGGCGGCGGAAATTCTGAGCTACGCCACGCCCTGCCTTGTCCCGGCGGTAAACCCCGACGGCATTGACCTTGTGACGGGGGATATTGTCTCCGGGGAGTATTACGAGCAGGCGCGCGCCATCGCGGCGGACTACCCGCAGTTTCCTTTCCCGTCCGGCTGGAAGGCCAACATTCAGGGCATTGACCTCAACCTCCAGTATCCGGCGCAGTGGGAGCAGGCGAAGGAGAACAAGTTTGCACAGGGCATACGCTCTCCCGCCCCGGCGGACTTTGTAGGCCCCGGGCCGCTTTCCGCTCCCGAGAGCCGCGCGATGTACGACTTTACGCTGGCCTTTGACCCGGCGCTGATTCTGGCATATCACACGCAGGGGGAGGTCATTTACTGGCGTTTCGCGGACTATGAGCCTGCCGGCTCCCGGCAGATTGCAGAGCTCTTTTCCGACGTCTCCGGGTATGCGGTGGAGGATACGCCCTTTGCCTCGGGCTTCGCCGGGTATAAGGACTGGTTCATACAGGACTATGACCGCCCGGGCTATACCATTGAGGCGGGTTTGGGCACAAATCCCCTGCCCATCTCCGATTTTGCGGCGATATATGAAAAAAACCTCGGGATTTTAACATTGGGCACCTTGGTAATGTGAGAGAAAGGAAAAGTTGAAAGTAAACACATCGAAGTGTGAAAAGGTACGCCAAGCGCCCCCGGGCGCCTGGCGTTTATAATATTGTCACAAAGTGACACAATAACTATTCACTTTTCACTATTAACTCTTCACTAAAAAAGCCCGCCGGAGCGGGCTTTTTTTATATTTTCCGTGCCATGTTCACAGGGTCTGTCGCGTGGGAGAGCGCGACGTCGCGGCTTATCTTGCCCTCCTTGAACAGGCGGAGAATATCGCCGTCCATGGTGCGCATACCCATGTCCGCGCCGGAAAAAATAACATTATCAAGCTGGTGGGTCTTGCCCTCGCGAATCATGTTCTGTATGGCGGGGGTGCTGAGCATGATCTCAAAGGCAGGATGCAGCTCCCCGTCAACGCCGGGCAGAAGCTGCTGAGAGACAACAGCCTGAAGCACCATTGAAAGCTGAATCCTTATCTGCGCCTGCTGGTGCGCGGGGAACACATCGACCACGCGGTCAATGGTCTTGGCGGCGCCCACGGTGTGCAGCGTGGAGAGGACAAGCTGGCCTGTCTCGGCGGCGGTCAGCGCGGTCTGGATAGTCTCAAAATCGCGCATCTCTCCGAGGAGAATGACGCTGGGGGTCTGGCGCAGGGCGGCGCGCAGGGCAGAGGCATAGCTCTCGGTATCAAGAGAGATCTCGCGCTGGCTCACGAGGCAGCCCGCGTGGGAGTGGACATACTCGATGGGGTCCTCAAGGGTGATGATATGGCCGCTGGTCTTGCGGTTTATCCTGTCGATAAGGCAGGCAAGCGTCGTGGATTTGCCGCTGCCGGCGGGGCCGGTAACAAGCACAAGGCCGTTGTTTTTCTTGTACAGGTCCATGACCACCGGGGGAATGTGCATGCGCTCACTGTCGGGCAGGCCGAAGGGCACTATGCGTATCACCGCGGCCAGCGAGCTGCGCTGCTTATAGGCGTTGCAGCGAAAGCGGCCCAGCCCCGGCACGGAGAAGGAAAAATCGTCGTCGCCGGTGCTGTCAAGGGTTTCCATGCTGCGCCCGGCGGAGGTGTATATCTGCTCTAAAAGGGCGCGGGTGTCTGCGGGAACAAGGCGCTCCTCGGGCAGCAGCTCCATATGGCCGCCGGTCTTGATGCAGGGGGCGGAGCCGGGCAGCAGAAACAGGTCAGACCCGCCCTGCTCAAGCCCCTCTTTCAATATTTCCAATATCTGCATAGCTCAATCTCCCTCGCTCCACAAGTTGAAAATCTCGTCATCGCCCCATTCGCCGGTGTTTATCAGCGTGCAGGAGGCGACGGTATATCTGCCGTCGTCCGTGGGCGGCTCAAGGCGCAGGATAAGCTCCTGTCCCTCACGAACCTGCTCCGAAAGCTCGGCGGGCTCTTCAAGCACCGCGCCGTTTGCGGCAAGCTCCGCGTCCAGCTCCGCGAGCTGCTCCTGAAGGCGGCCCTCGGCGGCATAGTACGCGGCGGTGAAGTTCTCCGTGCGGCGGCTGGAGGCCCTGTCCGCTCGGGCGGAGGAGAGGGCCAGCAGGCCAAAGCAGGTCAGGGCCAGCACTGTTACAATCATCAGCACCGAGGCCATGCCCACGCCGGAGCCGGGGGCGCTGCGGCTGCTATTACGCTTCATCTCAAGCCCTCCCTTCCGGCTGGTACAGGCTGGTTTCGCAGTCCACAAGGGGCTGGGCGTCCGCCTGATTCCGGCTCACGGTCACATGGATGCCATACAGCGCGCCCTGCGGCCTATCCGCGCTTGAAAGCTCAACGCTCAGCAGGTATTCCGGGCTGTTCTCGCGGGTGGGCTGCATGTCCTCACCGCGAAGCAGCTCATAAACCTCGCTCTCCCGGCTCTGTATCTGCCAGCCGTCCCCGGCGGGGAAGAGCGCGGCGGTATCCGTGGGGTCAGCCTTCCAGCGCTCGATTATATCCTGCGCGCATATCAGCCCCGCCGTCTGGGCGCGGCTGTCGGCGCTCATGGTGCGGGCCTTGGCAAAGGTCTGCGCCAGCACCGCGGCGGTGATGGCCAGAAACAGGATGACCAGCACCAGCTCTACAAGGGCCGGGTTTCGTCTGCTGTTTTTCATGGCCGCCCCTCCTGTTCAAGACAGTTAAGCCGCATGGTCTGGCTCAGCCCGTCCGGTGCGGCGGCGCTCAGGCACAGGCCGCCCGCCCCGTCATCCTCCATGGAGAAGGCGGGCAGTGCGACAATCTTCTCCCCGTCCTGCGGGTCAAAGGCTATGGCCGCCGGGGCGAACTGCTCCCAGAGCACGCCGTCATCATAATAAATGCGCGTCTCATACTCGCCGTCGGAGATGAGGCTTCTGAGCGTCAGCACCTGATAGCCGTCCTGCTCCTCAAGGCTCACGCTGCCTTCCCCGCCGTACATGCGGACCTTATTGGATATGTAGCAAAAGCCGGTGCGCACGGCGGCGTTGCTGTCACCGGTGGTGACAACATTCTTATACACCCGCGCCCCGATAACCACCAAAAACAGGGCAAAGAGGGCGAACATGCCGTATATCAGGAACACCAGCAGGCCGTTTATCGCCTCGCTGCGTCTGCGCATCTCAATCGACTCCTATTCTTATCACCTGCACCCTTGGCCGGACATTGTCGGCAAAGGCGTCATAAATCACAACATAGCGCTCCTCGTCTATCTGGATGCCGTAGTTTTCCACAAGATAGTCAAGGCTCTCGGGATAGCGCCCCTCGGTGGCGTAGCAGCCGACCACGGCGTTATCAATGGCGTCCTTCAAAAGGGCGGTCTGGCGCTCGTCAGTGCCGCTGCCAATTTTCCCGGCGGCGAGCAGCAGCAGGATAACCGCCGCGGCGAACACCGCGAGCAGCAGCACAAGCCGCGCCGCGCCGCTGTGCTTCTTCTTATATAAATACATACTCCCGCCCTCAGCCCAAGGTGGTGAGTATGCCGGCCAGCGGCAGCATTACCGCGAGCAGGATGCCGCCGATGACCACCGTCAGCACGGCGACCAGTATCGGCTCGATATTGGCGGCGATGGCCTCGATTTCCTCGGTCACTTCCACATCGAGCTGGTCGGCAAGGCTTGCGAGCACCGTGTCAGTATGCCCTGTCTCCACACCGACGCGGAGCATACGCTCGTGCAGCGGCTCGAACATGCCAATCTCCTCCACCGCGGCGGCGAAGTCGCCGTTTTCGTTGAGAAGCTCCCGGCAGCGGCTGACCTTTTCACTGACGCGCTCATCGTCGAGCAGCTCCGGCAGCATCTCGAGGCCCTTTTCAATGCTGTAACCGCTGGCGAGGACCATCGAAGTCACCTGCGCAAAGCGCTGAGCGGACTGCTTTTTCATCAGCTTTCTGACTCTGGGGGAGACCTTTTCCGCCATGCTCAGCACCTTCTGGCGGCCGCCGAGCTTCCACATGAGGGCGATGACGATCGCCGCGGCAAAGAGCAGCGCAACGATGACGAGCATCGCCTTGCCCACGCCGACGCCCAGCGCGAGCGCCGCGCCGGAGGCTCCGCCCTCACCGACGCCAAGGCTGCGGAACACCTGTGAGAACACCGGCAGCACCTTGACGACCAGAATACCGATGACCACCGCGAGCATCGCGACCAGCACCAGCGGGTAGGCCACAGCGTTGCGTATGGTGGAGCGCAGGCGGTCCTCTTTCTCGTAATAATCGGCCAGACGCTCAAGCACGGCGTCCAGATTGCCGGTCATCTCACCGGCGCGGACCATCTGCACCATGTAGTTGGGGAACACCCCGGCGCTGCACACGCCCTCATAGAGCGTGCCGCCGTCCCGCACCCCGGCGAGGACGGCCTCGAAGGCCGGGCTAAAGGGGGTATCCTTATAGCTGCGGCAGAGCACCTCCATCCCGTCATACAAAAAGATGCCGGAGTTGAGAATCATCGCCGTCTGGCGGCAGAACGCCGCGGTTTCGATAGCGGGGAGAATTTTCCTGCGCTCTGCGGGTTTTTCCTTGATTTGATCCACCGTTAATACCTCCTGTCCTGTGTATACGCGCTCTCCGTCAGCCGGGATTTGGGGCCGAAGGTGGCGTCGAGCCAGTTCCACTGTCCGTTGTAATATGCCTGATTCCAGGCGTGGTAAACCCCGTCGGGCTGGACATAGCCAATCACCAGCCGCACAGGGATGCCCTGCGCGCGGCACATGGCGGCCATGAGCCCCGCATAGTCAAAGCAGATGCCCTTTTTTAGCTCCAAAATCTCGTCAAGGTCGGGGATATAGCCCTTGGGCACGGTCTTGGCCTTGGCGTTGTCGTAGTCCAGATACCAGACCAGATAATCGTAAATCTTCTGCACCTTCTCCGCCGGGTCGGTCAGGCCCTCGCAGAGGTCGAAGGAGAGCTTCACGGCGTTTTTGTCGTGCGTGTACCAGACATACTGGCTGGGATAGACGAAAACCCGGTCCTCATCGGCCATATCGGCGGTGATGGAGGCGGTGAACACCTTCACATAGCTGGTGCCCTCCAGATTTTTGAACACTGTCAGCTCGTACTCGCCGGAGCCCGTCTGAAGCGGATAGACCTCAAACTCACCGTCGGCGCGCAGGTCGTAGGTGTATTCCTCCTCGCCGTGGGTCAGGCGGGCCTTCATGCGGCTGTCGGAGCCGTCACACTTGACCATAATATAGCCCTCGGCGGCGTTGCTCGCGTCGACGGTGAGCTTGTACGCATCGTCAGTAAAGACCGTCGCGCCGCTGGCCTCCGGTTCAAGTATATTAATCTCCCCGGCGTAAACAGAACCGGGCGTTATCTCTGTCATTTTATGCGCCGCCCCCGGATTTATGCTCTCGGCAGAATTTGCCGAGTCACTGGTGCTCGTGCCGCAGGCGCCCAGCAAAAAGAGCGCGCTGACGGCAAGAAAAAGACATATTATCCTGCGCAAAAGCAGCGCCTCCTTTCCCGGTCATACGGGGATTATTTTATCATATAGGTCAAACGCTGACAAGCGGATTTTTGTTTGCGGGTGGCTGCAAATTTTCACCAAGCCACTTGCTTCCCCCTGAGGGGGAAGTGGCGCGCAGCGCCGATAGGGGGCGCCTTACTCCATGGTAAGATGACCGCCCCTTCAGTCACGGCTTCGCCGTGCCAGCTCCCCCGGAGGGGGCGCCAAGAGCAGGTGTGGAGCAAGCCGATATGTGCATCCTGAACAAAAAGTTACAAAAAATTAAAAAATAGCTTCAACCAAATATTAAAAGTTCTTAAGACCTGTTGCAATTCGTAATCTTTTGTGGTACATTGATAGTGCCGATATGGAGGGGGACTTTGCGCCCGCACTTTCGGCATACATATAAAACAGTGTTTCACACACATTTTATAAAGGCAAAAGGAGAAAGTGAAATGAAAGCAAGTAAGAAATTTCTGTCCCTGCTTTTAGTTCTGACCATGGTTTTCAGCTTCGCGGCGACTTCCGCCTCGGCTGAGGGCTTCCTGATTTTCGGCGGCAACAGCAAGGCCGACAGCACGGACAGCACCCCCAGCCCCGCGCCCAGTGCGTCCCAAGCGCCGCAGCAGGATGCCACCATTATCGGCGGCGATGACGAGTCCGGAGAAGAGACCGATGATAATACCAAGGACGACAAGCAGGTCGAGGACGAAGTGACCGACCCGGAGGCCATCATCGTTGGCACCGAGAAGACCTATAAGTATGCCACCCTTCGGGAGGCTATTGCGGACGCTGCCGAGGGAGCGACTGTCCAGTTGGTGAAGGATATCACCCTCTCCGCGCCTTTGACCATCTCCAAGAATTTGAAGCTGGATATGACCAAGCTCAACGGCACACCCAGCGTCATCACCTTTGCCAACAGCTCCAACCTGCACGATGCGGCTCTCGTCATTGACGGCGGCGCAGTCGTGACCATCAAAGAGGGCGAGCTGTGCTTCGTGGCTGATGCCGATGAGGACGGCAACGAGTTTGGCTTTGTAAACGGCGTTTACGCCGGGGACGGCTCCGTCTCGTTCTTTAACATGGTCATTGGCGGCGAAGTTGTCGGCGGCAGTGTCCTCAGCAACGCCGCTGACGGCAGCATCAGCGTCAAGAGCAACTGCGCACTTGATTTTGACCCCAGCGCCTATGTGTCCGAGGACTATAAGGTTGTTGATTACGACGGTATGTACGCCGTTGTGGACGCCGACCCCTCCGAAGATGACACGCCTTCCACCAATGAGATCAAGCCCACACAGGAAGGCGATATAATCCTCGCTACGGCCGATACCACAGCTAACGCAAAGCTCGACAAAATCACAGAGAATACTACCCTGAACCTCAACGGCAAGGCCCTGACCGGCGATATCACCGTTGCTTCGGGCGTGACCCTGCGCATCATCAACTCCGGTGAGCTTAATTCGACTACCGGCCAGCCCGAGCCTGTTGACGCCGCTGGTATTACCGGCAATATCACGCTTGACGGCGGCGCACTCATCGTTGAGGATGATGTTACTATTACCGGCAACATCACCATGAAAAACGGCAGCAGCCTGACCGTTAACGACAGCGCTGTCGAGGTTACCGGCAATGTCACCGCGGAAAGCGGCGCAAAGGTTTCCGGCTCTGTTACCGCCGGTAAGTTCGGCTCTGCCCTCCCCACCGGTCTTGTGCCCGATACCCATGAGCGCAAAGCTGACGGTACTATTGGCCTGAAAACCGCGCCCACCGGCAATTTTGTCACCGATGCAAGCGGCAATGCCTTCAACACCACCAACAACTATCCCCAGTATTTCAAGGGCAAGACAGAGCTTGCTTCCGCTCAGTCCCTCGTGCGCCTTGACAGCACCGTGTTCAAGATGGGTGCTGAACCCTCCAAAATTAGCATAGATACCACAGAGATCCCCGAGGCACAGTACACATGGGATGGCACCAAGAAAACTCTGGTTTTCAACACAGTTAACGATTCCACATCAGGCGAGAACGTTGTGACTATCCCCGCCTTTGAAAAGGCATCTGCCGGGGCGCACAATATTGTGTTCACCTTTACCGCGTCTGGTGGCGAGGTCACCAATTCCGTCCCCGTCTTTGTCTGGCCCAGTGTTGAAACTGCCGAGCTCAAGCATGTTGTGGGCGAGGAAGCCGGCGTTAAGCTTAAAGTATCTGATGAACCCAAGCATGTGGTTGTGGATGACAAGGAGCTTACCGGTACCGATTGGACTTGGGCAGACGGCACACTCAGCATTACTGCGCCCGCCCTTGACGCTCTGACCCCCGGCGACAGACTGCTCGGCATCAGCTATGACGCAGGCGAACTCAACGAGAACTCCAGCGTATTCTACAATGCCCTCTCCATTATCAATGTCACTCCCGTTGAGGCCAACAAGGACAACAAGTGGCTCAACAGCAACACCGCCCTCAGCTACAATGCTTCCCATGAGGTAACTGCTGTTTCTGTCAAGGATTCCAAGGGTACTCCACATACACTTACAAGGGATACGGACTTCTCCTGCAGCGACAAGAATGTCCTCTCCCTTAAGGCCGCTTTCCTCAAGAGCCTTCCCTATGGTGAGCACACCATGGTCGTCTCCCTCGCAGGCAGGGAAGTGACCGTCAAGTTCACCACCGCTCCTTCCCTCGTTCCCAAGGATGCCACCAACCACACCAAGGGCGGCCAGAAGGATCTGGTGTTTATCGCCTCTGACCCGATGGATACCGTCTGGGTCGGCAAGACTCAGCTCAAAGCTGACTATTACACCATCAGCGACGACGGCAAGACCATCACCCTTAAGGCTGCCTTCCTCAACACCCTGAAGGCTGACACGACCTACAACATCACCACCGCGAAGAGCAACGGCAACAACGGCTATACCTATAACGCCGTCAGCAGCTTCAGGATCCTCTCCGCTGCCTCCGCGGGCGCTACTCCCGGCACCGGTGATTCCGCCAACTTCGGCCTGTGGATCGCCCTGCTGGTGATTTCCGGCGCGGCTATCGCGGTCATCCTGCCCAAGCGCAGAAAAGAGAACTAAGCCAAAAAGGCTGAATCTCTGAGCAACAAAACCAAAGGCTCCCCGAAAGGGGAGCCTTTTTGCGTGCGCGGATAGATTTGGGAGAAGTGGCGCGAAGCGTTGATAGAAGGCGGAATTGGATAGAAGTAAAGCGCGTTATCAACTTTCTCTTGGTGTCAAGAGAAAGTTGCAAAGAGAGACACTCAGGAGGGGAAGATTGCGTTTTCTTCCCCTCCTAAGAACCACCCTAATTGAAACGAGTAAAGAGGAGTGCC
>URPA01000046.1 GCA_900549545.1 uncultured Eubacteriales bacterium | reverse complement strand
AAAAAAGCCGGTACGGCTTGACGATAGGGGGGCATTTTGCGTCTGCTCAAGCTAATCGCATTGCGGAAAACGACCCCTCCGGTTTGCGCAATCCGCAAACCACCTCCCCTTACGCAGGCGAGGCTATGGGCAGTGCAAATTTGGGGCTGCGCCCTCAGGCGCGGTTCGGAGTGAAACCCCTTTTGAATGCGAAGGCTCCGCCTTTGCATTCAGGCTTAAAATCCCTCTTTGGTGAAGGCCTCCCAGCTGCGGTGCATATAGGTTTCAAGGGCGATGGGCTGGCCGATGTACTTTTCATCCCGCCCGTCGGAGAGAAATTCCTCCAGAAACTCCTTGCGCCCCGTGGTGTGCACCACCGGGATGCCGGAGAGCTCACTCGCGCCTTTTATGACCTCATAGCCCCGGCGCAAATCCTCCGCCGAGGCGAAGTTGAGAAGGTTGGAGTTATTGACAAAGCCCGTGACCTTCTGCCGGGCAAAGCCCTCAATGTCCCCCATCAGCTTCAGAATCTTCTCCGGCGTTTCGGACATCGGGCGGAACACATTCACAATGTCATAGACATGCAGCTCCCCCTCAAAGGCGGCAAAATCCTGATGATAGCGCCCGAGCGAGAGCGCGCCCGCCGAGTCCCCGCCCACGTCGAAGACTACAAGGTCCCAATTATCGGCAAAGGCCGAGGCGACGGCGGCAGACATGTTGCTCGGCGTCACGCCCTGCCCTGCGAAGGTGGGGGAGACGAGGTTTATCTTCTTCTCCGCCAGCAGGGCGACCCTGTCCGACATGCGGAAGTAGTCGTTCACCTTGTCGAGGTCAATGACCAGCGTGCGCAGGCCCTCCGCCGCGCCGTTGACCGCCAGATTCACGGCAATCTCGGTCTTGCCGGAGCCGTAATTGCCCACAAGGACTATCATTTTTCTCATAGCGCGCCTCCAAATTCAGCTTTTGTGGTCTCTGCGCTGGAGCTTGTGCTTTTTCCCGTCCGGGGTCTGGATATAGGTGTTTTCCAGCACCGAAATGGTGCTCTCACGCCACTCGGCGATATACTCGGCGCGCAGCGCCGCCTGCTCGGAAAGCTCCTCCGCCGTCAGCTCACGCTGCTTTTTGAGCCGGGCAAGCTCGTTTATCCTGTCAAGTTTTGCCTGTTCCATTTTTCTCGCCTCTCATTCGATGGTTCCCAGCTCGTCAAGCGTCAGCTCGAAGGCGGGGATGAAATGCTCCATAAAATAGCGCAGCTCCGGCAGGGGGCTCTCGCCCAGAATGCCGCGTATCTGCTTCTCGGCGGAGAGAAATTCGTTGTTGCCGGCCTTGCGCTCCTCAATGCACTTGATATAGGCCGAGAGCTTGTCCGCCGCCTTGACAATATCGTGCAGGCGCTGCTGCGCCTCTCCTGTGAGCAGCGGCTCATACGCCCCGCGAAGCTCCGCGGGCAGCGTGTCCAGCAGCTTATCGCAGGCAAGCTCCTCCACCTGCTTGTAGGCGGCGCTTATCTCCGCGCTGTGGTATTTTATCGGCGTGGGCAGGTCGCCCGTGAGTATCTCCGAGCAGTCGTGAAACAGCGCGACCGCCGCGCATTCGTTTGGGTCGCAGTCTTCGCCCAGCACATCACGCCGGATAACGCCCAGCGCGTGTGCCAGCACCGCCACCATGTGGCTGTGCTCCTGAATGTTCTCCGGCATGGAGTTGCGCATCAGACTCCAGCGCCCGATGTACCGCATGCGGGAGATGTATGCAAAAAAGTTATCGCTCATTTTCTCTCTCCATTGGTTTGATATGGCTATTCTACCATGTGGAGCTTGAAATTTCAATCGCAGTGAGGCATAATAAATACCATACATAAGGGGGGGCGCCGGTGATTTCATATGAGCCGCTGTGGAGAACCATGGCCGCAAAGAACGCCACGACTTATACGCTGATATACAAGGGCGGCATAAGCAGTTCAACGGTGCGGCGGCTGAAGGCCGGTGAATCCGTCTCCACAAATACCCTTGACGCGCTGTGCAAAATACTCGGCTGCGGCGTTGCGGACATAATTGAATATATAGAAACAAAGCAGCCCTGAGCTTTATGGTTTGGTAAGGCACGGGCTGCTTTCTGCTGTTCTGCGCCAGGTGGGGATGTTGACAAAGCGCAGCATGATGTTGTATAATTCAAATAAAGGAAGACGCTGCCGGTAAAACGGTCAGTCTCCCCTTATATTGCGATTAGAAGTAACCGCCGCGCTTGGGGAAGCTGCTGGGCGGTTACTTCTTTTTCGCCTGAAATATCAGGTTTATGATACCGATAAGCACAAGACAGAACTGGAACAGCTCGTTATATGTAATCTGCATATCATCACCCCCTCTCAAAACGGAGGGGGCAGAAGCTCCCTCCTGAATCGGAGGAGTCTGACCGCCTGTTACCGTTTTCGCCGTTTCCGGCGAGACAACGCCTTCCTGCTCCCTAAGGGAGCAGTTTTATTTTATATTATACGTAGATTTTTGCCAATTACCGCCGCAGTATATTTATAAAGCAAATATTGCCCGGAATACGGAATTTTTTATTGCAATTTCCCGCGCTTGGTGATAAAATTCAACTTTGTGTTGAAAAATATTATTGATACAGTCTTTTTTACGCAAGGGAGCGGAAAATCATGGATAAACTGAGAAATGTCGCCATTATTGCCCACGTTGACCACGGCAAGACCACCCTGGTCGACGAGATGCTCAAGCAGTCCGGCGTGTACCGGGAAAATCAGGAGGTTGTTGACCGTGTTATGGACTCCAACGACCTTGAGCGTGAGCGCGGCATCACCATCATGGCGAAGAACACCGCCGTCTGGTACGGCGACACAAAGATAAATATAGTGGACACTCCGGGCCACGCCGACTTTGGCGGCGAGGTGGAGCGTATCCTCAAGATGGTCAACGGCGTCATCCTGCTGGTGGACGCGGCAGAGGGCCCCATGCCCCAGACCCGCTTTGTCCTCAGCCGCGCGCTGGAGCTTGGCCACCGGGTCATCGTGGTCATCAACAAGATCGACCGTCCCGACCAGCGTATACATGAGGTCATTGACGAGGTGCTGGAGCTGCTGATGGATCTGGACGCCACCGACGAGCAGCTTGACTCTCCCATGCTCTTCTGCTCCGGCAGACAGGGCACCGCCAGCTACTCCCCCGACGTCGTCGGCACCGACCTCAAGCCCCTGTTTGAGACGATTCTTGAGTACATCCCCGCGCCGGAGATGAACGTCGACGCGCCCTTCCAGATGCTCGTCAGCAGCGTGGACTACAACGAATATGTGGGCCGCATCGCCATTGGCCGTATCGAGCGCGGCGTTATTACGCAGAATCAGGAGATCGAGGTCTGCAACTATCACAGCCCCGACGAGCCGACCATGAAGGCAAAGGCCGTCTCTCTCTACCAGTTTGACGGACTTAACCGCGTCCCCGTGACCGAGGCGGGCGCGGGCAATATCATCGCCATGAGCGGCATCGGCGATGTCACCATCGGCGACACCATCTGCGCCCGCGGCGCGGCGGAGCCTTTGGCCTTCGTGAAGATCGGTGCCCCCACTCTGGAGATGACCTTCTCCGTCAACGACAGCCCCTTTGCCGGCCGTGAGGGCAAGTTTGTCACCTCCCGCCAGATCAGAGACAGGCTCATGCGCGAGACGCTCAAGGACGTGTCGTTGCGCGTGACCGATGTGGCCGACAGCACCGACAGCTTCAACGTCGCCGGGCGCGGCGAGATGAGCCTTTCCATTCTTATTGAGACCATGCGCCGCGAGGGCTATGAGTTCCAGGTGTCTCCCCCGCGTGTGCTCTATCAGGAGATAGACGGCAAGCGCTGCGAGCCTATTGAGCGCGTGGTCGTGGACGTACCGCAGGACTACATGGGCTCCGTCATGGAGAAGCTCGGCGCGCGCAAGGGCGAATTTCTTGAGATGACCCCTGTCGGCAACCGCATGAAGATGGAGTTTCTCGTGCCCTCCCGCGGCCTCTTTGGCTACCGCAATGAATTTCTGACCGACACCAAGGGCGAGGGTATTCTGGCCTCCGTCTTTGAAAAATACGAGCCCTACAAGGGTGATATCTCCCGCCGCAGCACCGGTTCCCTCATCGCCTTTGAGACCGGTGAGGCCGTGGCATATGGCATTTGGAACGCGCAGGAGCGCGGCGCAATGTTCATCACCCCCGGCACCAAGGTCTATGCCGGAATGGTTGTCGGCGTCTGCCCCAAGTCGGACGACGTGCCCGTGAACGTCTGCCGCACAAAGCACCTGACCAACACCCGCGCCTCCGGCTCTGATGAAGCTCTGCGCCTTGTCCCGGCGCGCCAGCTCAGCCTTGAGCAGTGCCTTGAGTTTTTGGCCGATGACGAGCTTCTTGAGGTCACGCCCAAGAACCTGCGCCTGCGCAAGAGCATCCTTGACCACAGCCAGCGCATGAAGATGGTCATGCGCAACAGGTAAATAGCTGGATACAAAGGCTCTGCCTTTGTATCCAAAAGAGTTTACGCTCCGAACCGCGCATTTTTGCCCAGCGTGAGAGGGCAAAAACACACTCTCTCCGCGCAAAGTGTTTTTCCCGAGGTACGTGCCCCCGGGAAAAACGATTAAAATTTATTCGCCGCTTGCGAGCGGCGAACTCTGCGAGGCTTAAAATAACCCACGGGGCGCGGGCAATCGCGCCCCATTTAGTTATTAAAAAGGTACAATTTCCGCCGATGATACCGCCGCCGGATTGAATATGTAAACAAAATTTTTCGGTTTTTTTAAGAACGATTTGCAATAAATCCGGGCATGGCGTATAATAAATAAAACTCTCACTTTCACTTTAGCACAGCAATGAAATATCATAACGCAGAAAGGGCATGCCCTTTCCACCTTTTTTTCAAAAAGGTGATGAGCCGTTGAATCAAGTATATTAAACGCGAAAGCGAATAAAAATATGAGGCGATCAGAAAGATGAATTCAAAAACCCTTGTCTACATACTAAAGCGCATAGGGCTTGCGATCCTCACGGTCTGGGTGGTCATCACGGTCACATTCTTTGTGGCGCATGCGGTGCCCGGCGGCCCGTTTGTGGGTGAAAAAGCAGTCAGCCCCGCGGCGCAGGCCGCCCTCGAGGCAAAATACGGGCTGGATAAGCCCGTGATGGAGCAGTACTGGACCTACCTGAAGGATGTTGTGACCAAGTTCGAGTTTGGCCCGTCCCTCAAGCTCCGCGGCAGAATGGTCGTTGATGTTATAAGCGACGGCCTGAAGGTCTCGGCAAAGCTGGGCGTTATCGCGGCCGGCATCGCGCTCGTCTGCGGCATAGTGCTGGGCGCCATAGCGGCGCTGATGCGCAATAAGTTTATTGATAAGTTCATCATGGTGCTGACCACCGCGTTTGTGTCCATGCCGTCGTTTATAATGGGCGCGCTGCTGCTTGTGCTGTTTGTGGTGGAACTGTCGCTTCTGCCGGCAAACGGCTCGACGGCGCAGGGGCTTATTCTGCCTATTGTGACGCTCGCGCTCTATCCTATGGCCTATATAACAAGGCTTACCCGCTCGTCGATGCTGGACGTGCTGGGGCAGGATTATATCCGCACCGCCAAGGCGAAGGGCGTTTCCAAGGCGAAGATAATCTTCGGCCACGCGCTGAAAAACTCCCTGATCCCGGTCATCACCTATTTTGGGCCGATGCTCGCCTATATCGTCACCGGTTCTCTGGTGGTTGAGCAGATATTTGCCGTGCCCGGCATTGGCAGAGCCTTTGTCAACAGCATCATCAACCGCGACTATCCGCTCGTCATGGGCACAACGATAGTCCTCGCGGTGCTGATAGTGGTCATGAACCTTGTGAGCGATATTCTCTATAAGGTCGTTGACCCGCGCATAAATCTTGAATAAGGGGGAGGCGGAATCATGAAAAAGAGACCTTTCAGCCTCCATGTGGACATGGATGATTTCATCCCCGCCACTGAAGAAGAAAAAGAATATATGGTGCAGATGCGCCCCTCGTCCACCTTTTTTAAGGACGGTGTGAAGCGCCTGTGGAAGAACAAGGTCGCGGCGGTGAGCTTTATCATCATCGTTGTCATCACCCTCTCTTCCATTATCATCCCGTTTTTCTGGCCCTATAAGTACGACAGCATGCTGGGCGTAAACCCCGGCAAGCCTGTTGACCCGTCCTACAACAACCTTGCCCCCTTTGAGTACGGCAAGACGGAGCTCAAGCGCATCGAGGCGGGGGAGGACGTGTTCCCCCATGTTTTCGGAACCGACGCCTCGGGCAGAGACTATTTTATCCGCGTGGTGTACGGTACGCGCATATCTCTCGCGGTCGGCTTCTTCGCGAGCATCATCGTGCTTATCATCGGTATGACCATCGGCTCAATCGCGGGCTACTGCGGCGGAGCCGTGGATATGGTGATAATGCGTATTGTCGATATTATCTACTCCCTGCCGGATATGCTCATGGTCATTCTGCTCTCAACGGTCCTGAAGACGACGCTCGGGCCCGCCCTTGAGGGGACGGCACTTGCCAAGATAGGCAGCAACATCATAAGCCTGTTTATCGTGTTCGGCCTGCTGTACTGGGTGTCCATGTCCCGCCTTATCCGCGGGCAGATCCTCTCCCTGAGAGAGCAGGAATATGTCCTCGCCTCCCGCGCCGCCGGCGCAAAGGGCGGCTGGGTCATCAGAAAGCACCTGCTGCCCAACTGCATAAGCGTTGTCATCATTTCCACTGCCTTGCAGATACCCAACGCCATCTTTACCGAGAGCTACCTGAGCTTCCTCGGCCTCGGTGTCAACGCGCCTATGCCGTCCCTCGGCTCTCTCGCGTCTGACGCGCTCAACGGCCTGTCCTCGTATCCGTATCGTCTGGTTATCCCCGCTCTGGTCATCTCCCTCATCGTCCTCTCGCTCAACCTCTTTGGCGACGGACTGCGTGATGCTTTTGACCCGAAGCTGAGAACCTGAGAAAGGAGCGGGAATAATGGCACTTTTAGAAGTTAGAGACCTGCACACCTCGTTTTTTACCCCCGCCGGTGAGGTGAAGGCAGTCAACGGCATTTCCTTTAATCTTGAGCGGGGCAAGGTCCTCGGTATAGTGGGTGAGTCCGGCTCCGGTAAATCCGTCACGGCTTATTCCATCATGCAGATTCTGGCGACCACCGGCAAGATTGTCGGCGGCAGCATAAAGTTTGACGGGCAGGAGCTCGTGGGCGCCGGTGAGCGGACAATGAAAAACATCCGCGGCAACAAGATTTCCATAATCTTCCAGGACCCCATGACCTCCCTCAACCCGACCTATACCATTGGCCACCAGCTGGTGGAGGCTATCCTCCTGCATACCGACCGCAACCGCAGAGAGGCCTGGGACAGAGCGGTGGAGATGCTCCGCCTCGTCAATGTCAACGAGCCTGAAAAGCGCATGAAGCAGTACCCCTATGAGTTCTCCGGCGGCATGCGCCAGCGCGTCATGATAGCCATGGCGCTTGCGTGTGAGCCTGATATACTCATCGCCGACGAGCCGACCACCGCGCTGGATGTCACCATTCAGGCGCAGATTCTGGAGCTGATGAAGTCGCTTCAGGAGGAGCTGGGCATGGCCATCATCATGATTACCCATGACCTTGGCGTTGTGGCGCAGCTTTGTGACGAGGTTATCGTCATGTACGCCGGCTCCATCTGCGAGCAGGGCACCGCGGAGGAGATTTTCTATAACCCGAAGCATGAATACACCAAGGGGCTTATGCGCTCCATACCCACGGCCGGCTCCGCCGGTACGAAGCTTCAGCCCATCACCGGCACGCCCATTGACCTTTTGAACATGCCGGAGGGCTGCCCCTTTGCGCCCCGCTGCGACAACGCCATGAAGATATGCCTGCGGCAGCGCTGCGAGCGCATGTCCATCAATGACGACCATATGGCGGCCTGCTGGATGAATGTCAAGTCCGGCATTGAGGACGGCAGCATAGTCCCCGATGGGGCTGATGACGCCGGGAAAGGCGGTGAGGCAGATGAGTGAACGCCCGCTGGTAGAGGTCAAAAACCTCAAGGAATATTTCAATATCAATGTCGGCATGTTCAAGACCAAGCCTCTCAAGGCCGTGGACGATGTGTCCTTCACCATCAATAAGGGTGAGACTCTCGGCCTCGTGGGTGAGTCCGGCTGCGGCAAGACCACCGTCGGCAGAACGCTGCTGCATCTCTATAAGCCCACCGGCGGCGAGATAATTTTTGACGGCAAGCCTATCAAGACCAAGAGTGATATTCTGGAGTTCCGCAAGAAGGCCACCATGGTCTTTCAGGACCCCTATTCCTCCCTCAACCCCCGCATGACCGTCTCCGATATCATCGGTGAACCGCTTGATATCCACAAGATGTATTCAAGCCGCGAGGAGCGCGAGCAGCGCATCCTTGAGCTTATGGACCATGTCGGCCTTAACAGTGAGCATGCCTCCCGTTATGCCCATGAGTTCTCCGGTGGTCAGCGGCAGCGTATCGGCATCGCCCGCGCGCTTGCGCTCAAGCCCGAGTTTATCGTCTGCGATGAGCCGGTTTCCGCGCTGGACGTGTCCATTCAGGCGCAGGTCATAAACATGTTTGACGAGCTTCAGGAGAAGATGGGGCTGACGTATCTGTTCATTGCCCATGATATCCTTGTTGTCCGCCATATAAGCGACCGTATTGCCGTCATGTATCTGGGCAAAATGGTGGAGCTGGCGGACGCCGCGGAGATTTATGAGCGCCCCCTGCACCCCTACACCAAGTCCCTGATGTCCGCCGTGCCGCAGCCCGACCCGAAGGTCGCCCGCGCCAACAAGCGCATAGTGCTCACCGGCGATATCCCCAGCCCTCTCAACGCCCCCAGCGGCTGCCCCTTCCGCACCCGCTGCCCCTACGCGCAGGATAAATGCGCCGAGGCAATGCCGGAGTTCAAGGAAGTCGCCACGGGTCACTTCGTCGCCTGTCATCGGGTGAACGAAATTAACTAACGCTTCATCTATGCCTTGGCATATTTGAAAATAAAACTACTTTTTGAAAGGAAAAAGCAAAATGAAGAAGATTCTTGCTCTTGTTCTTGCTCTGTGCATGGTTTTTGCTCTGTGCGCCTGCGGCTCGAACAACGCCCCCGCAGAGTCTCAGGCTCCCGCTGAGTCCGAGGCCCCCGCTGAGGCTGTGGACACCAGCGTGCTGAATGTCTGCATCGCCTCCGAGCCTGACACCATTGACCCCGCTCTCAACTCCGCTGTTGACGGCGCGACTCTGGTCAGCCATCTGTTCTCCGGCCTCGCCAAGTGGGCCCAGGATGAAAACGGCAACCTCGTCATCGCCCCTGACTGCGCTGAGGAGCTGGTTGAGGGTGTTGCCAATGATGACGGCACTGTCACCTACACCTACACCCTGCGCGACGGCCTGAAGTGGTCCGACGGTCAGGATGTCACCGCCGGCGATTTCGTCTTTGCATGGCAGCGCGCCGCTTCCCCTGAGCTTGCCGCCGACTATGGCTACATGTTCGAGGTCGTTGACGGCTACGCCGATATGTGGGAGCAGGCTCCCACCGGCGAGAAGGACGCTGACGGCAATGACGTTATGGAGTTTGTCAACCCCGACGCTCAGCTGAACGTTGTCGCTGTTGACGACAAGACCATCGAGGTCACCCTTTCCAATGCGGTTGCTTACTGGAACGAGCTGCTGGCCTTCCCCACCTACTTCCCCGTGCGTGAGGATGTTGTCGCCAACGAGTCCTGGGCCACCGATCCCTCCACCTATGTCTCCAACGGCGCCTACAAGATGACCGGCTGGGAGCACAACAGCGTTATCACTCTCGAGAAGAGCGAGAACTATGTTGACGCTGACGAGGTCACCATGCCCACCCTGAAGTTCTACCTCTCCGATGATGCCAACAACATGCTCACCAACTTCAAGAACGGTGACTGGCTGCTCATCGATGATGTTCCCACCAACGAGATCGCCACTCTGAAGGAAGAGTATCCTGATGAGTTCGTCGTTGCCGGCCAGATCGGTACCTACTATGTCTGCTGGAACATCAACGAGGAGATCCTCCCCGCTTCCTCCACTCTCACCGGCCTCGAGGCTGAGACCGCCAAGAACGAGATCCGCAACGCCCTCTCCCTGCTCCTTGACCGCAACTACATCGTTGAGGAGATCGGCCAGGCCGGTCAGGTTCCCGCTTCCTCCTTCGTCGCCATGGGTATGACCGACGCTGACGGCTCCCAGTTCTATGAGAACGCCGGCCACAACGACGGCTTTGTTGGCTACTTCGATGTCGCCGTTGACTCCTTCGAGTCCAACTTCGCTCAGGCTGTTGAAGTCCTGAAGAAGTACTACACCTATGATGAAGCCACCGGTATGTTCACCGACTTCCCCACCCTCACCTTCCTCTACAACACCTCTGAGGCTCATAAGGCCATCGGTGAGTATCTCCAGAGCGCTTTTGCCGCTGTCGGCATCAACATGAGTCTGGAGAACCAGGAGTGGAACACCTTCCTGAACACCCGTAAGAACGGCGATTACTCCATCGCCCGTAACGGCTGGCTCGCTGACTACAACGATCCTATCTGCTTCCTGGATATGTGGACTACCGTTTCCGGTAACAACGACATCCAGTACGGCAAGGGCGCCAACAAGGATGTCCATGCTTACAGCCTCGACCTGACCGAGCTTGGTTATGACACCAAGGTCGAGAACGGCACCTGGGCTGAGACCTATGATGTCCTCATCTCCGACATCAAGTCCTGCACCGATAACGAGGTTCGTTATGAGCTCATGCACATCGCCGAGGATATGCTCATGGATACCGGCTGCATCGTTCCTCTGTACTTCTACACCGATATCTACATGCTCGACGACAGCGTTCAGGGCTTCTTCTCCAATCCTCTTGGCTACAAGTACTTCATGTACTGCACCATCGAGGGCTGAGTTTAAGTTTTGAATTAAACCCCAAAAAATGATTTTCTCCCCCGGGCCGAAGCCCGGGGGAGTTTTTTAGGTTTTGCCTTGCGTAACAAGTCTGCATATTATTTCAAATTCAGTTCCATCCTTCATGCTGGCGATAAGCCGCTTGTTACGCTCGTCCGCGTTAAGGTCGGCAAGTGCAAGCACACTTTCATTGAGTATGTCAAACAGCTTGTCCCGAAAATAATCCAACTCCATTCATATGTCCTCCTTGCGTAGTCTTACAGCTAATATTATATAGTCTTTTGGAAGCTATTGCAATCCCTACGAAAGATGTAGGCTTAAAGCGTACAAAATAAGAGCTGAGAGCTTATGAAAGGGTGGGCATATGGAAGAAAGAGGCTTGGGAAAATGCATTAATTTTGTGCGCAAGGACAGGGGACTGACGGCGGAAAAGCTGTCGGAGCTGTGCAGCATAAACGCCACATATCTGCGCCAGATTGAAGGCGGCGTAAAGCTGCCGAGCCTGCCGGTGTTTATAAGCATTTGTGCCGCGCTCGAAATCTCGCCCGACTATCTGTTACGCGATTCGCTGCCGGATAATGAGGTGAGCACAATCCGCGAGCTTGAAAAGCTGTGGGAAAGCGCCGCACCCAGTCAGCAGGAGCTTGTTGCCGCTATGCTCCGCGCAGCATTGGAGTATAAGAGAGACTAAAGCAAGGGGCATAAATTGCAAATTTGCACCATCTCAAGCCTCCCCTGCGTAAGGGGAGGTGGTTTGCGTATTGCGCAAACCGGTGGGGTCGTTACCAGTGCCGCGATTAGCTTTATTGCTCAGAAAATCGCACATTTACAATCCCTCAGGCGCTGCGCGCCAGCTCCCTTTACACAAGGGAGCCATTGTGCGCAGCAAAAAAGCCAGCCGATTTGCGGCTGGCTTTTCTCTGTCAATCCTTAAACGCGTGGATGCGGTGATCCGCGGGAAGATTCCCCTGAGTGTTGTAATCCACGCTCTGCATTGTAAACTGCGCGATGGCGACGCGATTATCCTCCGCGTCAAGCACGTCCACATTATAAAACAGAAGCTGTTTTCCGTTGCGCACAAGCCTTGCCTCGGCGCGGATGGGGCTTGCCACGGCGCGGCGGAGGTAGTGAATGCTGCTCGATACTGTGACAGGCTTCTTCTCAAGCAAAAAGGCCACAGAGCCGCCGGTAACGCAGTCACACACGGTGTAGATAAGGCTCGCATGGGCAGCGCCGGTGACATCGCAGGTGTCCTCTCGCACATCAAGCCCGTATATAAGCCCCTTTTCGCCTCTGCCAATGACATGGATGCCATTGAAGGCCGCGAAATCCAGCGACAGATGGGGATAGGCAACCCCTGTCACAGGGTCGATGGGATCGTCGTCGCCGGCGGCAAAAATCGTCTTTTTGAACTGCTTGTTCGGCGCGATGGTCACATCCGCATCCCTGAGCGTGATTATCTGGCTCATGCAGAGCTTGCCCTTGCCGTCGAGCACACGCACGCGGTATACAATTTGGCTCTCAGCCGCGTCTATAAGCTTCGTGACGATGCGGGCGCTCTTGCCCATGAGGGAGCACTCGTACATGCAGGCCGCGTCCACAGCGGCGGCAGGCCGCCCCAGACAGAGCTTCGCCGACAGCTCCGCCGCTATCTCACCGGCGGAGAAGGCAAAGCCCCCGTGCGCCGCCTTGTATGAGTTGCAGAAATCGGACCTTATCTGCACCTTCACGGTCAGCCCATCGGGCCGGACCTCATCGACCGTCAGCCCCAGAGTGTTGGCAAAGGGGTCATTTATCTCGTATATTTTCTTCTCGTTTTCCATGCTAACCTTCCTTTGTGCCGCGCGCAAAACGCCGGGCATAGTGGTAAAAGTATATCACAGACCGCCGATATATGCAACGGCGCAAAAGTTCAGCAAAATGGGCGCTTTGCTATTGACTTTCGGCGCTTGGAATGTTAAAATACAACAGTATGCGCCCGCGCTCTCAGCTCCGGGGTCATGCCGCCATCGCGGTTGCCTTTCCGCCCGCAGCTTAGACGCAGGGTATAGAATTTCAAGAAAGGGGTATCATTAAATGATCACCAAAGAAGTCAAGACCCAGGTTATCAACGAAAACGCCACCCATGAGAACGACACCGGTTCCCCCGAGGTCCAGATTGCTATCCTCACCCAGCGCATCCGCGAGCTGACTGAGCATCTGAAGAAGCACCCCAACGACGACCACAGCCGTCTGGGCATGTACAAGATGGTCGGTAAGCGCCGCCGCCTGCTGGACTACCTTGCCAAGAAGGACATCGAGCGTTACCGTGCCATCATCGCAAAGCTGGGCATCCGCAAGTAATTTCCAGCTTTTCTGAAGGAAATGAAGGTTTTGAAGGGAGATAATTGAATAATTATCTCCCTTTTTTCAAGGCCTTCGCCAGGTCAACCGAGGCCGCGGCGGATTTAGTATTTGAAGCAGCGCCTGTTTGGACAGGCTTTGCTTCAAGTGCTAAACTGCCGGAGACCTCACCGTGAGAAGGAGAAAATATGATAATCACCAACAAGCAGTTCCCCAACTACAAGAAGTATGAGATGATGTTTGAAGGCCGCCCTCTGAGCATGGAGGTCGGCAAGCTCGCGGAGCTCTGCAACGCCGCAGTGCTCGTCAAGTATGGCGAGACGACCGTGCTTGTCACCTGCACCGCCTCCGCCCGCCCGAAGGACGGCATTGATTACTTCCCCCTCGCCGTGGACTTCAACGAGAAGCTCTACGCCGTCGGCCGCATCCCCGGCAGCTTCATGCGCCGCGAGGGTAAGCCCAGCCTGCCCGCAGTGCTGGCCTCCCGCCTTATCGACAGACCCATGCGCCCCCTCTTCCCCTCTGACCTGCGCAACGATGTTGTCATCGCCTGCGAGGTTCTGTCCGTGGACAGGGATTGCTCCCCTGAGATAACCGCCATGATCGGCGCTTCCGCCGCTGTGTCCATCTCCGATGTGCCCTTCAACGGACCTATCGCGGGCATCGTCCTCGGCTGGGATGGCGAGAAGTATCTCTTCAACCCCACTCAGGAAGAGCGCAAGACCAACCGCATGATCACCACCATCGCCGCCACCCACAAGAAGATCGTCATGATCGAGTCCGAGGCCGATCAGGTGCCCGACAATGTGATGTACGAGGGTATCGTGCAGGCTCATGAGCACCTCCAGCCCGTGCTTGACCTCATTGACAGGATGGTCGAGGAAGTCGGCAAGCCGAAGTTTGAGTATGAGCACGCCGCCTTTGATGAGGAGCTGTTTAACCAGCTCGTCGAAAACGAGTTTGAGTCCATGGAGTATTGCATGGACACTGACGATAAAAACGTCCGCGAGGCCCGCGTGAACGACTGGGTCAGCATGGTCGAGGAGAAGTACGGCGAGGAGCATCCCGACCTCATGCAGTACATGGATGAGATTCTCTACAAGCTTCAGAAGAAGGTTGTCAAGAAGTGGCTGCTTGCCGGTAAGCGCGTTGACGGCAGACAGATGAACGAGATTCGTCCTCTGGCCGCCGAAGTCGGCGTCCTGCCCGTGGTCCATGGCTCCGGCCTGTTTACCCGCGGCCAGACTCAGGTGCTCTCCATCGCCACTCTTGCCACTCTCAGCGATGCCCAGAAGCTGGACACCATCTGGGAGGAGGAAGAAAAGCGCTTCATGCACCATTACAACATGCCTTCCTACTCCACGGGCGAGGCCCGTGCCAGCCGCAGCACCGGCCGCCGCGAGTACGGCCACGGCGCTCTGGTCGAGAAGGCGCTCCAGTCCGTCATTCCCCCTGTTGAGGAGTTCCCCTATGCTATCCGCGTAGTGTCCGAGGTGCTCTCCTCCAACGGTTCCACCTCTCAGGGCTCCATCTGCGGCACCACTCTCGCCCTTATGGACGCGGGCGTGCCCATCAAGGCCCCTGTCGCAGGTATCTCCTGCGGCCTGATTCAGGATGGGGACGATTTCACCACCTTTATCGATATTCAGGGTGTTGAGGACTTCCACGGCGAGATGGACTTCAAGGTCGCCGGTACCAAGCAGGGCATCACCGCCATTCAGATGGATCTGAAGAACGACGGCCTCAAGCACGAGATTGTCAAGGAAGCCTTTGAGATAACCAAGGAAGCCCGCTTCCAGATTCTTGACAGCATCATGCTCAAGGCCATTGCCGAGCCCCGCAAGGAGCTGGCAAAGACCGCTCCCAAGATGATCCAGATGAAGATCAACCCCGACAAGATCCGCGAGGTCATCGGCTCCGGCGGCAAGGTCATCCAGAAGATCACCGCCGACACCGGCTG
>URPA01000045.1 GCA_900549545.1 uncultured Eubacteriales bacterium | reverse complement strand
CCGACGGGTGCGAAGCAGTTTTAACAGAGCAAATTTTTTCCAAGACGAGGCAAGGGTCGCGGGGAATATCCGTTGATATTGCCAAGACACTTAACGATGTATTGGGGAAAATTTGCCTGTTAAAACCGGCATGGTTCGACTCCCGTCTGCTTAACTTAGGAGGAAAGACGATGAAAAGAATCTTAGCGCTTGTTCTCACCCTGTGCATGGTGTTTGCACTGTGCGCCTGCGGCCAGCAGTCCGCCCCCGCCCCCAGCGCGGAGCCCGTGGAGGAGACCGAGGCCCCTGAAGTCCAGAACGAGAAGATCCAGATCAAGGCTCTCATTCTGCCCAAGTTTGAAAACGGCGAGATGGCCGGCGACTTCCCCGGCGAGGCTCAGTATTACTATGAGGCCTACTGCGACGGCGGCGAGGAGTACGACATTGTCGGCGGCTTTGAGGGCAACAAGCTCTACGTCAAGGACGGCGTTGCCCTGTATGTGACCGGCATGGGCAAGGTCAACACCGCGCTGAGCCTTCAGGCTGTTCTCATGGACGAGCGTTTTGATTTCTCTGAGGCGTATGTCATAAGCACCGGCTGCGCCGGTTCCGCCGTTGAGTACGGCACCATGGGTGATGTGTTCGTCATCACCGCCGCTGTTGACTTTGACCTTGGCCACCATGCCGATGCCAGAGAGCTGTCCGACCAGACCGCAACCACCTGGTACCACGACGGCGGCTACGACAGCTCCGCTTACAAGATCCTCAATCCCGAGCTCATGGACAAGGTTTACGACCTGGTGAAGGACGTTGAGCTTGAGACCACCGATGTTACCCGCAACTTCATGGCCGTCACCTTTGATAACGCCGACTGGGCCGTCCGTGACCCCATGGTCCTGCGCGGCACCACCGTCTCCGGCGATAACTACTGGAAGGGCGAGTATGACCACAATAACGCCCTGCTCATGGTCGAGACCTATGGCTGCCCCGATCCCTACGCCCTGACCGAGATGGAAGATGTTGCCCTCGCTGTCGTTCTTGACCGTCTGGGCATGCTCGACAGATACATCATCATCCGCGACTCTGTCAACACCGACGCTTTCATGAACGGCATGACCCCCGAGAGCCTGTGGGATCCGAACTTTGTTGACTCCCTCGCCTCCGAGGAGAGCGTCGAGTCCGCCGACATCTTTGCCACCGCCATGAAGAATAACTTCACCGTCGGCAGCATCGTTGTTGACGCGATTCTTGACGGCACCCTCTGATAGACCCATAAAAATTGCGCTCCGCCTTGCGGAGCGCAATTTTTTTACCATTGACAGATATTATTTAGTGTTGTCTAAACTTATGTTATAGTGTAAAATAGCAGCGCAAAAGAAGATCTTTTGATGAATTATGTAAACTAAACAGGAGAGAGACATGAATATTGACGAGAAGTTTATGGCGCGGGCGATAGAGCTTGCAAAGCTTGCGGTGGAGCATGGGAACGAGCCCTTTGGTGCGGTGCTGGTGAAGGATGGGGAAGTCGTTTTTGAAAACGAGAACCAGATTTACACCGCCCACGACCCGAGCTTTCACGCCGAGATGGGGCTTATCCGCCGCTTCTGCGCCGAGACGGGAATCACCGATTTGAGCGATTACACCCTCTATACGAGCTGCGAGCCCTGCTTCATGTGCTCCGGGGCCATGGTCTGGGTCAAGCTTGGGCGCATGGTCTATGGCGCGAGTGACATGGATCTGGGCGAGATTATCGGGGAAGAGGGCTGCCGGTGCCGCGCGATGGTGTTTGAACACTCCTTCCACCAGCCCCAGGTCACCGGCGGCGTGCTGAGAGAAGAGAGCATGAAAGTCCTGCGCGCCTACTTCGCCGGGCACGGCAAAGGATGAATATATTATGTAAACTTATTGACATAATATAATTAGCATAAAATAGTAGACATAACAACACAGCACCCCGCCGAAGGCGGGGTGCTGTGTTGCGTATATTAGCCTTCATATCCCATAGGATTCTTGGACTGCCAGTTCCAGGCATCGCGGCACATGTCGTCAAGGCTGTACTGTGCCTTCCAGCCGAGAAGCTCGGCGCTCTTGTCGGGGCTGGAGTAGACGGTGGCCAAATCGCCGGGGCGGCGGTCAACTATCTTATAGGGGATCTCCCGCCCGGTGACGCGGCTGAAGGCCTTGACCATATCCAGCACGCTGTAACCCGTGCCGGTACCGAGGTTAAAGACGCTCTCGCCGCGGTGATTTTTCTGCATATACTCGATGGCCGCCACATGACCGCGCGCGAGGTCCACAACATGGATGTAATCGCGCACGCCGGTGCCGTCGGGTGTGTCATAATCGTTGCCGAATACGCTCAGCTCCTTGCGCCGGCCGACCGCAACCTGGGAAATGTAGGGCATGAGGTTATTGGGTATGCCCTTGGGGTCCTCGCCGATAAGCCCGCTGGGGTGCGCGCCGATGGGGTTAAAATACCGCAGGAGGGCAACCGCCCAGTCCTTGTCGGCAAAGGCCATGTCGCGCATGATCTGCTCGGACATATACTTCGTCCAGCCGTAGGGATTGGAGCACATGCCGGTTCTCGAGCCTTCGCGCAGGGGCATGTCATTATCCCCGGAGTAGACAGTCGCGGAGGAGGAGAAGACGATATCCTTCACGCCGTGGTCACGCATCGCCTCACACAGGGTGACGGTGGAGAAAAGGTTGTTGTCGTAATACTCAAGCGGCATCGCGACCGACTCACCCACGGCCTTGAGGCCGGCAAAGTGAATGGCGCAGCCGATATCGTGCTTTTCAAGAATCCTGTCAAGAGCGGCGCGGTTGCGCACATCCTCCTGATAAAACTCGACCTTTTTGCCGGTTATCTGCTCAACGCGCTCAAGGGATTTGACGCTGGAATTGACGAGGTTGTCAATGACAACAACGCCGTAGCCTCTCTCGAGAAGCTCAACGCAGGTGTGGCTGCCGATATACCCGGCGCCGCCGGTAACAAGAACATTCATTGCTTTTCTCCTTTCTCAGTCAAGCATCGTTTCAGGGTAGAGCCCCTCACTGCGCAGAGACGCGATATAGCTCTTCACGCTCTCCAGATCCTCGCGGTAGGTGACACCCGACCAGACCTCGTGGCAATCGAGCACACGGACCCTGCCCTCTCCGCTCTCGAGAACGGAATTGACCACATAGGGCAGGAAATACTCAGCCTTGAGGGGATTGAGCTTGAGGTTCTTGTCAAGCCAGGCTGGGAAGAGGTCGCGGAATTTGTTGAGCACCGCGGCGGGGAAGCCCCAGAAGTTCATGGACACGGTGCACTGCCCGGACAGGGGGACGAAGTTAACATCATCCTCGGTGTACTCGGCATCCTCACCGCGCTTGAATATCTTGACGCGCTCTGTGACGCCGGTGAGATATCCCTCCTCCACCTCGCAGATGCCGCGGGCGACAGAGCCGTTCTCTGTGACGGTGTTTATGAGCTTATAGCCCACCATGGAGCTGCAAGAGTCGTCCTCATTGCTTTTGAGGAAGTCATACATGGCCTTGTACGCGCCGCAGCCATAGAAATCATCGGCGTTGATGACGGCGAAGGGCCCGTCAATCTCGCCCGCCGCGCTGAGCACCGCCTGAGCCGTGCCCCAGGGCTTGGAGCGGCCCTCGGGCACGGAATAGCCCTCGGGCAGAGCGTCGAGCCGCTGATAGGCGTAGCGCACATCGAAATACTTCTCCATGCGGTGGCCGATAAAGTCCTTGAAGTCCGCGTCAATCTCATCCTTGATGACGAAAATCACCTTGCGAAAGCCAGCGCGGTACGCGTCATACAGCGAAAAGTCAATAATGGCGTGGCCATGCTCGTCAACGGGGGTTATCTGCTTGAGCCCGCCGAAGCGGCTGCCCATGCCCGCTGCCAGAATGACAAGTGAAGGTTCCTGCATTGTAAATCCTCCCTGCGGTAAACCGCAAAAATTATGTCTGTTGTAGTAAATTATAATGCCAGTTTGGGCTTTCAAATCAGGCATTTATGCCATTGCGGCTCTGCAATAATAGTTGAACATACGCTCCCGCTCTAAAGTGGAGCTGCCCATGTGCCCGGGATAGACCTCATAATCCCCCGGCAGGGCGCAGATGCGCCGCAGGGACTCAAGCTCCGTCTGCATATCGCCGCCGGGCAGGTCGACCCTGCCGCAGCTGCCGCAAAAGAGCGTATCCCCGGTGAAGAGGGCGTTTTCGCAGCGGATAGTGACGCCGCCGGGAGTGTGCCCCGGTGTGGCCATTATCTCAAAGCTAAGCCCCGCAAACTCAAGCTTATCCCCATCGTCATAGTGCCGGCCGCCCTCGGGCAGGGGGAAGCCCGCGAACATCTCCGCCCCGTCCTTCACATCGTCCCTCGCGTTCATGTAGACGGGGGCGCCGGTCTCCTCCATGACGGCGGCGACAGCGCCGGTATGGTCCATGTGGCCATGGGTCAGCATGATGGCGCGGCACTTGAGGTGGTTTTCCTCAAGATAGTCCATGATGGTGTTGCTCTCGTCGCCCGGGTCGATGACGACGCACTCAAGCGTCTTCTCGTTGGTGACGATATAACAGTTAGTCTCAAATTGCCCCACGGGCAGAGTTTTAATCAGCATTCAAAGCTCCTCCGTATCCAAAATTATTGTAACAGGTCCGTCGTTTATTGATTCGACCAGCATATCCGCGCCAAACTCGCCCGTCTGCACATTGAAGCCGCGCTCCCGGCACAGGGCGCACACCTGCTCGTAGAGCGGCACGGCGGTATCCGGCCTTGCTGCGGCCGTGAAGCCGGGGCGGCGGGAGCGGGCATCGGCATAGAGCGTGAACTGGCTGACGATAAGCAGCTCACCGCCCGCCGTCTCGAGGTTGAGGTTCATCTTGCCGCCCTCATCCTCAAACACGCGCAGGCCGCAAATTTTGTCGGCGATCTTCTCGGCCTGAGCGGGCGTATCGTCCTTATGAACGCCAAGCAGCACCAGAAAGCCCTTGCCGATCTGACCATGGACTGCTCCGCCAATGCTGACGGAGGCGGATTTAACTCTTGTAACAACTGCTCTCATAATGTTCTATCCTTTTAATTTCCATTTCTTGTGACCTGCGACACGCCGGGGATGGAGCCAAGCTTTGACATGATATATCTCAGCTCCGAGGCGCTCTTGACCTCCAGCGTCAGCACCGTAAGCGCAAGGCCGCCGCCGATATCCCGAGAGGAGAGGTTGCGCACCTTGGCGTTGAGGGAGTTGAGAATGGTGGCGATATCCATAACAAGGCCCGAGCGGTCCTTGGAGGAGATGCTGATGGTGGTGACATAGCTGTCGGTTATCTGGCTTGCCCAGGCAACGTTTATCCAGCGGCCCTGACTCTCCGGGTCCTGACGGCGGTTGAGATAGTTCGGGCAGTCCTTGCGGTGGATGGACACGCCCTGACCGCGCGTGATAAAGCCGATTATATCGTCCCCCGGTACAGGTGTGCAGCAGCGGGAGAACTTCACAAGGCAGTTTTCAAGCCCCTGCACCAATATGCCGTGGACGGCCTTGCCCTCTTTGATGGCGTTCTGGTTGCGCCGCTCCGCCGCGTCATTTACCTTATCCAGCACCGATTTTTTCTCGGATTCATGGTTGCGCAGCTCATCGCGCAGACGGTTTGCTACTCTTGAGACGGTGCAGCCGCCGTAGCCAATGGCGGCGTACATGTCGTCAGCCGAGGTATAGGAGAGGCGCTTGATGACCGGGGCGGAAACGGCCTCATCCATCGCGTCGTCCGGGGAGATGCCCATGTGGCGCAGCTCGTCAAAGAGCATATCACGGCCGCGGATGATGTTCTCATCCCGGCGCTCGCGCTTGAACCACTGCTTTATCTTGGTCCTCGCCGAGCCGCTGCGGGCGATGTTGAGCCAGTCACGGCTCGGGCCGGAGGACTGGGAGGTGCGTATCTCCACAATGTCCCCGTTTTGAAGGGCGTAGTCAAAGTTCACTATGCGCCCGTTGACCTTGGCACCGACCATGTGGTTGCCAACGTCGGAGTGTATGCTGTACGCAAAGTCGATAGGCGTCGCTCCGGCGGGGAGATTAATAACGTCGCCCTTCGGAGAGAAGACGAACACCTCATCGGCGAACATGTCAATTTTCAGATTGTGGAAAAAGTCCTGCGCGTCAGACTCCTGCTGACTCTCGAGCAGGCGGCGCACCCATGCAAATTTATCCTCGTCCCCCTGCCGCAGGCTCCCGCCGCCGTCGTTCATCTTGTACTTCCAGTGCGCGGCGATGCCGTACTCGGCGGTGCGGTGCATCTCCCAGGTGCGTATCTGCACCTCAAAGGGTATGCCCTCGGTGCCGATGACGGTCGTGTGCACGCTCTGGTACATGTTGGGCTTGGGGGTGGATATATAATCCTTGAAGCGGCCGGGCACGGGCTTGAACATATCGTGAATTATGCCGAGAACATTATAGCAGTCGGGTATGGTGTCCACAATGACGCGGAAGGCGCAGAGGTCAAATATCCCGTTAATGTCCAGCTTCTGGGAGTACATCTTGCGGTAGATGCTGTAAACATGCTTTATCCGGCAGAAAACCGCGGACTTGATGCCGGCCTCGGCAAGGCGGCTTTGTATTTTCTCCTTCATGGCGTCCATGAAGGCTTCCAGCTCCGGCATACGCGCGGCCAGCGAGTCGGTTATCTCCTTGTAGCCGGCCGGGTCGAGGTATTGCAGCGACAGGTCCTCCAGCTCCCACTTGGCCCGCTGCATACCGAGCCGGTGGGCGATGGGGGCGTAGATCTCCATCGTCTCAAGGGATTTGGAGCGCTGCTTTTCCGGCGTCTGGTAGGCCATCGTGCGCATATTGTGCAGGCGGTCGGCAATCTTGATGAGGATGACGCGGATATCCTTCGCCATGGCCATGAGCATCTTGCGGAGGTTTTCCATCTGCTCATCCTCTTTGCTGGTGTACTGCACGCGCGTGAGCTTTGTGACACCCTCAACAATATCGGCCACGGCCTTGCCAAACTGGCGGGCAATGTCCTCGTGGGTAAGGCTCGTGTCCTCAATGACATCGTGCAAAAGCGCGGCGATAATTGAGTCCTCGTCAAGACCCATGTCGACCGAGATATCCGCCGCCGCGACGCAGTGCGTCACATAGGGGGAGCCGTCCTTGCGAAGCTGGCCGGAATGGGCCGTGCGCGCCATCTGATAGGCAGCGCGGATGCGCCCCAGGTCAAACTGATGACCGGTGGCCTTTATCTTCTCCTCAAGCTGGGCGAACATCACGTCCGGGTCGAGCAGGGTATGTTCTTTTTTTACATTTTCGTCCATAAAAACACTTCTTATCAGTAATGCAAAGCCATTATGAGGCTGGTGGCCTCAAGGTCGGCCTTGCCGTCAACCTGCACGGGGCGCGCGCCGAAGATGCGCCCGTCATCACTGCCTAAAAGCCCGGCCTCCAAAAAGGCCATCAGGCACAGGCAGTATTTCTCCTCCTCCATGCCCGGCGGGCAGCGGCGGAGCATCTCCTCCGCCGTCATGGGCAGGGGGCCGTCGATGGAGCGCCAGACCCGGGCAAACTCCGCCCGGCTGGGCCGGTAAGGGGCCAGCGCCCACATGAGCCGCCGCTCACCGGAGAGAATGCTCCGGCACAGGCCGTCATCCTCGTGTATACGCAGGGCCTTGACTAAAAGCTGCACCGAGGTGCTGCCGCGAAACTCGTTTATCTGCGGCGTGAAGGCCACATCCACCCGATCTCCGGCCCTGAGCATCAGCTCCTCCGGCGTGTGCGAGAAGAACACCCCGTCAAACCCGGCCTGACCCAGGCGCACATGCAGGCGCATATGCTTTCCGCCGCCAATGGCGGAGACGGATTCCAGCCGCACCCCGCTCATGCACATGATGGGCTTGGGGTTTGCGTTGCCGTATGGCTCTAATAAATCCAGCTCCCGCACGTTATCCACCGTCAGCAGGGAGGGGTCAGATATCAGCAGATCGCACTGAACCTCCGGGCAGGGTGCAGGGCGGTTTTCGGAGTAGTATTTCGCAAGCGCCGCGCGGAAATCATCAAGCTTATCCCGGCTTATGCTCAGGCCCGCGGCCAGCGCGTGCCCGCCGAAGCTGATAAGATGCTCCGAGCAGGCCGAGAGCGCCTCGAAGAGGTTAAAGCCTCCGTAGCTGCGGCAGGAGCCCTTGCCCACATCGCCGGTAAAGCAGATCATTATTGCGGGCATCGAATAGCGCTCGGCAAGGCGGGAGGCGGCAATGCCGATGACACCGGGGTTCCAGTCGTCCCCGGCGAGGACAATGGGGTTTTCGGGCTCCCTGTCGCCAATCATGGCGGAGGCCTGCTGCCAGATCTCCGTCTCGATGCTCTGGCGGCGGTGGTTAAGCTCGCAGAGCGTGGCGGAGAGAGCGGCGGCGTCCGCGTCATTTTTGCACATTATGAGCTTTGCCGAGTAATAAGCCTGCCCAAGCCTGCCCGCAGCGTTGAGCCTTGGTGCAAGGCCAAAGCCTATGGCCGAGGCTGTGAGCTTTTTAAGGTCCATCCCCGCCTCGTGCAATATGGCGGCGATACCGGGCCGCGGGCTGCGGCCGAGCTGCTTTAAGCCCATGCGCACAAGGCAGCGGTTTTCCCCCGTCAGGGGCATGACATCGGCAATCGTGCCGATGGCGACAAGGTCGCAATAGCGCTGGGCAATCTCCTCGCCGCCCTCGCAGGCGCACACAAGCTTCAGCGCAACGCCCACGCCCGCAAGGTCCCTGTTGGGATAATTATCCCCCTCGCGCTTGCAGTCTATTACAGCCACTGCGTCCGGCAGCTCACCGGATTTACATTCGTGGTGGTCGGTTATTATGAGATCAAGCCCCAGCCCGGCGGCAAAGCGGGCCTCCTCCACGGCGGTTATGCCGCAGTCCACAGTTATTACAAGGCTTGCGCCCCGCTGGCGCAGGCTCTCAAGCGCTGCACAGTTGAGCCCGTAACCCTCGCTGTTGCGGTCGGGTATGTAGGGAATGCAGCGAAGCCCCCGGCTGCGCAGATAGTCCGTCATCAGGCAGGCGGAGGTTATCCCGTCCACATCGTAATCCCCGTAGACGGCGACAGTCTCCCCTGCGTCGACAGCGCGGTCAATGCGCTCTGCGGCCTCGGCCATGCCGGTCATCAGCAGCGGGTCATAAAGCTGCTCACCCACGCCCTCTATGAGGCGGCGCGCTGCCGCCGCCGTCACCACGCCGCGCAGTGACAGCACCAAGCTGAGCAGCGAACCATAGCCCAAAGCCCGGAGCTCCTCCGGAACCGTGGGCCGCTCGTATGGAATTATCCACTCCTTACACTTCATACTCTATCCTTCAAAAATTACTTATTAATATATAATAGCAAAAACTTGGCTCCGCTTCAACAAAAACTTGCAAAAGAGTTGAAATAAATCTCAATAAAAGTCTAACGACGAAGCCCCGCAGGGCTTCGTCGTTAGATTTGGCTTTATTTGCAGTAGTCAGCAATGCTCCGCTGGCGGTTGTCGGGCGTGAGCGCCTGCTCCACGGCCTCCTCGGGGCTGGAGCACAGGGCGAAAAGCTCCAGCACGCCCTTACCCATGAGCTTGCGCTCGGCGGCGTCTCTGAGCATGGCGCAGAGCGGCTCGTAGCAGCCCTTGGTGTTGAGCAGGACGAGAGACTTGCAGTGCCGCCCCAGCGCCTTGTGGGCAATGACCTCGATAGTTTCGTCAAAGGTGCCGATGCCGCCGGGGAGCGCAATAAACGCGTCGCACATATCCTCCATGAGCTGCTTGCGCTCGCGGAGGGTATCGGTAAAAATCATGTCATTGCACTGCTCGAAGAGCATACCGGGATTGTCAAAATATCTCGGGGAGATGCCGATTATCTCGCCGCCGTTATCAAAAGCGCCCTTGGCCGCGGCGCCCATGATGCCGCCCTCACCGCCGCCGAAAACAAGGCTGTGCCCGCCTTTGGCGATGAGCGCGCCGACCTGATACGCCCCGTCATAGTATTCCTGCTCCAGCAGCCGGCTTGACGCGCCGAAAACGCAAATCTTCATATTGCCCCTCCGAAATTTATTTTTGCTACATTATAAATACAAAAAAGCGCTCTGTCAATGTTGACCGAAAGAGAGGATTGGAGTATTATAAAAGTTACTTTATGTCATCGGACAAAGTCAGAAGGACTTTGCCCGATGGGAGGGTTTGCACTTCATTTGCGCCTCAATGTACGCTTCTTGCGTACATTTCGACGCTCATTCCGTGAGAAGTGTTTTTGGCAGGTACATGCCCCGCCAAAAACTTATTGAAATTTTATTCGCCGCCTCCGGGCGGCGAACTCTGCGAGGCTTTGCATACAGTCTAAAGCATTATAAAATGTACTTTGATTTAGTTTTGAGGGAGTATATGAAGCGTTTTTTTGCGTTTTTGCTAATAATATGCCTGTCGCTGAGCCTGTGCGCCTGCGGGAAGGGCAGCATAGACAACGGGGGAGCGGGGCTTGAGATAGTCACGACGGTTTTCCCCGCCTATGACTTTGCCTGCCGCATCGCCGGGGACAAGGCTAAGGTGACGCTGCTGGTGCCCCCCGGCTCGGAGACGCACAGCTTTGAGCCCACGCCAAAGGACGTCATCACCCTGCAAAGCTGCGACCTGCTCGTCTGCAACGGGGGCGAGAGCGAACAGTGGCTTGAGGCCCTGCTTGAGGGGCAGGAGGGGGAGATTCCCTGCCTGCGGATGCTCGACTGTGTTGAAACCGTTACCGAGGAGATAAAAGAGGGCATGCAGGTCACCGGCCACGACCACGACCATGAGCACGAGGAGCATGACCACGAGCATGAGGAGCATGGCGAGCCGGACGAGCACGAGTGGACTTCTCCTGCAAACGCCATTTTGATCTGCCGCCGGATATGCGCCCGGCTGTGCGAAATCGACCCGGAGAATGGCGAATATTATGTAAATCAACTTGGCGAATACAGCGCAGAGCTTGGGGCGCTGGACGCGGAGTTTCGGGACATTGCGCAGAGCGCGAGGTTCAAGACTCTTATCTTCGCCGACCGCTTCCCCGTGCGCTATTTTACCGAGGAGTACGGCTATGATTACTACGCCGCCTTCCCCGGCTGTGCCGATGATTCTGAGCCCTCCGCCCGCACGGTCGCGTTTCTTATCGACCGCGTGCGCGAGGAGAATATACCGGTGGTTTTCTATGTGGAGTTTTCAAACCAGAAGATGGCCGATGTCGTCTGCGAGGACACCGGCTGTGAAAAGCTCCTGTTTCACTCCTGCCACAATGTGACAGCGGAGCAGCTGCGGCAGGGGATAAGCTATCTTGACATTATGTGGGATAACGCCGCGCGACTGAGGGAGGCGCTGTGCTGATGAAAATTTTGGAATGTAAGGACCTGTGCGTCTCCTATGACGGCAAGCACGTGCTGGAGAATGTGAATTTCTCCCTTGCCGCGGGGGATTATCTCTGCGTTGTGGGCGAAAACGGCTCCGGCAAATCAACGCTTATAAAGACCCTCCTGGGCCTCAAGGCGCCGGACAGCGGCTCCGTCAGCTTTGGCGAGGGCCTGAAGAGCAGCCAGATTGGCTACCTTCCCCAGCAGACCCAGATACAGCGGGATTTCCCCGCGAGCGTGGAGGAGGTCGTCCTCTCCGGCTGCATAAACTCCATGGGCCGCCACGCCCACTATGGGCCAAAGCAGCGCGAGCTTGCGGAGATGAACATGGAGCGCATGAGCATAGACAGCATAAAAAAAACCTGCTACCATGAGCTCTCCGGCGGGCAGCAGCAGCGTGTGCTGCTCGCGCGCGCCCTGTGTGCCACCGGCAGAATGTTGCTGCTCGATGAGCCTGTCACCGGGCTTGACCCAATCGCCGCCGAGGAGATGTATAACCTCATAAAGCTCGTTAACCTCTGCGACAGGATAACCGTTATTATGGTGTCCCACGATATCAAGGCCGCCCTGCGCTACGCAACGCACATTCTGCACCTCGGCAGGGACAGCAGCTTTTTCGGCACGGTGCAGGATTATAAGCAGAGCGATGTTGCCCGCAGATTTCTGAGGTGAGCCATGGCAGAAATTATCAACATGTTTTCATATCATTTTATTCAGCGCGCCTTCGCCGTGGGCATCCTCGTGAGCCTGTGCGCGGCGCTGCTGGGCGTGTCGCTGGTGCTCAAGCGCTTTTCCATGATAGGGGACGGGCTTTCCCACGTGGGCTTCGGCGCGCTCGCCGTCGCGGCGGCGCTGGGCCTTGCGCCGCTGGCCGTCGCTGTACCGACGGTTATCGCCGCCGCTATTCTGCTTTTACGCATCAACCGCAGCGAGAAGCTCAGCGGAGATTCCGCTATTGCTATGATATCCAGCGCAGCGCTGGCGATAGGCGTTATCAGCATGAGCCTTGCCGGGGGCATGAATACTGAGCTCTCGGCATACATGTTCGGCAGTATACTCTCGCTCAGCCAGTCAGACGCGGTCTTGAGCGTAATCCTCAGTGTTTTGGTGCTGGCAATGTTTATCCTGCTCTATCCGCGCATCTTCGCTGTCACCTTTGATGAGACCTTTGCCAAAGCCACCGGCACAAAAACCCAGCTTTATAACACCATTATCGCCGTGCTCACCGCGGTAACGGTGGTGCTCGGCATGCGCATGATGGGGGCGCTGCTTATATCGAGCCTCATCATCTTCCCGGCCCTTTCGGCCATGCGCCTGTGCCGCAGCTTCAAGGCCGTGGTCATCTGCTCGGCGGTGGTGTCCGTGCTGTGCTTTATCGCCGGGGCGATGGCGTCCTATTTCCTGGAGCTGCCCACCGGGGCGAGCATCGTGCTTGCGGAGCTGGTCGTTTTTGCCGTGGCCTGCCTTGCAAAACGCCTGCATAAGGCTGAATAAAACGGCAAATATTCATCATTTATTCATTAGAAATTGAATATTCAATGAAAAAGTGAATAAAAACTAATAAAATCAAAAATTTCTCGAATATTTTTTCAAAAAACTGTTGACAGGGACTTTTTGTTGTGCTATTATCACAATCGTCCAAGGGACAAATTGTTGATTATAACTAATTGATTGTGAGGAAAGCAAAATGAAAAATCTTAAAAAACTTATGAGCATGCTTCTTGCTCTGGCCATGGTTTTTGCCCTGTGCGCCTGCGGCGGCTCTCCCGCCCCCGCTGAGAGCGCGGCTCCCGCAGAGTCTGAGGCCCCCGCTGATGAAGCGGTTGACTATTCCAGCATGACCATTGATGAGCTCAAGCCCCTCATCCAGACCGTCACCGAGGGCAAGCTCACCATTGCCACCAGCCCCGACTTTGCCCCCTATGAGTTCTATGCCATCGACGCTGACGGCAATCCCCAGATGGCCGGCTTCGATATCGGCATGGCCCAGTACATAGCTGATTTCCTCGGCCTCGAGGCTGAGATCATCCCCATGGACTTTGACGGCGTCCTCAATGAGCTGGCCGCGAAGAGTGTTGACATCGGCGCTGCCGGCCTCTCTCCCGACGAAAGCCGTAAGGACGCTATGGACTTCTCCGATATTTATTACTTAGGCGGCCAGTCCTTTGTCACTGTTGAGGGCAAGGAGGATCTGTTCCCCACTCTGGCTGACGCCAACAAGGCTGAGTACTCCATCGGCGCGCAGAACGGCTCCATCCAGATGGATCTTGCCAATGAGAACACCCCCGATGCTGACATTATCTCCCTCGTGAAGGTCACTGATATTGTTGCCGAGCTTATCGGCGGCAAGCTGGACGGCGCATTCATCGAGACCGCTGTTGCCGAGAACTACGCCAAGAGCTACCCCCAGCTCAAGATCATCCACGATGTTCCCTACGATGAGGCCGGTTCCGCTTTCGGTATCTCCAAGGGCAATGAGGCTCTGCTGGCCGCTGTGAACCTGGCAATCGCCGCCGCCAATGAGGATGGCTTCCTTGAGAGCGCCGTTGCCGAGGCCAATGAGCTCTCCACCGGCGAGATCATCGAGGGTCTGCTCCCCGATGCTCAGGGCTGAGATCAGTTTAAGGTAATTAACGCGAAACCCTCCGCCACTGCGGAGGGCTTTGCGTGTGTTAAGGAGATAAAATTATGCTAACTGTTGCGGGCTTTGAAAAAGCCTTTGCCTATTGGAAGCTGTTTTTGCAGGGCGTCGTCTGCACGATCTCGCTCTCCGCGCTGACGGTTTTGTTCGGCTTCATTCTGGCGCTGCTGATCGCTATGTGCCGCATGGGCCGCTCACGCATCCTCAAGGCGGTCTCCACCGCTTATGTTGAGCTCTTCCGCGCAACGCCTATGGTGGTGCAGGTGTTCATCATCTACTATGTCGTGTTTGATGGGGTCAAGGTCCTGCCGAACTTTAAGCTCTTCGGCTTCATCCGCTTTGACCGGTTTTTCCCCGCGGTGGTGGCTCTGGCCCTCAACTCCGGCGCGTACCTGTCCGAAATCATCCGCTCCGGCATCCAGTCCATTGACGGCGGCCAGACCGAGGCGGCCCGCTCGCTGGGGCTCTCCTCATGGCAGACGATGCGCTTTGTCGTCCTCCCGCAGGCGATAAAAAACATCCTCCCCGCCATTGCAAACGAATTTGTCACTATAATCAAAGAGTCTGCCATCTGCTACACCATCGGCGTGCAGGATATCATGTCGGCGGTCAACGCGGTCAAGGGGGCGACCTTCCGCATGGGCGAGGCACTGATAATTGCGACTGCGCTTTACTTCTGCCTGACGTTCCCCACCAGCAAGATTATTGCGCACTTTGAAAGGAAGATGAGCCGTGGCGATAAACGATAAACTCATAGAGGTCAAAAACCTCAAGAAATACTACAACAAGGGCGCTATCAAGGCGCTCGACGGTGTGAGCGTGGACATCAACCGGGGCGACGTCATGGTCGTCATCGGCCCCTCCGGCAGCGGCAAGTCCACCTTCCTGCGCTCGCTGAATCTGCTCGAGATGCCCACAGAGGGTGAAATCATCTTCGAGGGTGTGGACATCACAAAACCCAAGGACAAGGACGGCAAAAAGCTCAACATCGACCTGCACCGCCAGAAGATGGGCATGGTTTTCCAGCATTTTAATCTCTTTCCTCACATGACTATTTTGCAGAATATGACCATTGCCCCCATCAAGGTCAAAGGCGTTGAGCAGGCCGCAGCTGAGAGTAAGGCCATGGAGCTGCTCGGTCGCGTCGGCCTTGCGGACAGGGCGGATGCTTACCCCATCCAGCTCTCCGGCGGGCAGAAGCAGCGTGTCGCGATAGTCCGCGCCCTCGCCATGGAGCCGGATGTCATGCTCTTTGACGAGCCGAC
>URPA01000044.1 GCA_900549545.1 uncultured Eubacteriales bacterium | reverse complement strand
ACAAACGCTGCGCTGGTTTGCGTTTTGGGTGTTAGCGGGACAAAAGAAAAGTGGAGACCGCACTCCATCAACCACAGAATGTACAATATTATAAAAAAACAGGCGGAGTTTTCTCCGCCTGTCTGATATTACTCATCCTTATTCTGCTTTTTAAGCTCCTCGAGAATCTCGGCCAGCAGCTCTTCAGTGCTGGGGCCGGGCTCTTCCTGAGGCTCTTCCTTCTTTTCAAACATCTCATGTGCCTTGTTCACAGCCTTGATGATAAGAAATACCACCAATGCAATCAGTATAAAGTCGATGAGCGTGCCGACAAAGCTGCCAAAGCCGAGGGTTATCGCTTCGCGCACGACTTCCCCGTCAACGATCTCCGCCGGGCGCACAACCAGATTCAGAACGCTCATATCCCGCGTGCCGCAGATCCAGCTTATAAGCGGCATCAGCAGGTCGTTTACAAGCGAGGTGGTTATCTTGCCAAATGCGCCGCCGACGATGACGCCGACCGCCATATCCAGCACGTTTCCGCGCATGATAAAGGTCTTGAACTCATTGAAAAACTTTTTCATGATGTATCCTCCCCTTATTTTTTCGGCGTGAGCAGAGTTTTCCCGCCCATATAGGGTGCGAGAACCGCCGGAATGGTCACGCTGCCGTCGGCCTGAAGGTGATTTTCAAGGAAAGCAATGAGCATACGGGGCGGGGCGACAACGGTGTTGTTGAGCGTATGGGGCAGATAGCTGCGCCCATCCTCACCCTTGACGCGCATTTTAAGCCTGCGCGCCTGAGCGTCGCCGAGATTGGAGCAGGAGCAGACCTCAAAATATTTCTTCTGGCGGGGCGACCAGGCCTCAATGTCGCAGGACTTGACCTTCAAATCCGCGAGATCGCCGGAGCAGCACTCAAGCTGGCGCACGGGAATATCAAGGCTTCTGAACAGCTCCACCGAGTAGCGCCACATCTTCTCGTACCAGGCCATGGAGTCCTCCGGCTTGCAGACGACTATCATCTCCTGCTTTTCAAACTGATGGATGCGGTAGACGCCGCGCTCCTCAATGCCGTGCGCGCCCTTCTCCTTGCGAAAGCACGGGGAATAGCTTGTCAGGGTCTGCGGAAGCTCGTTTTCGGGAATAATCTGGTCAATGAACTTACCAATCATGGAGTGCTCGGAGGTACCGATAAGATACAGGTCCTCGCCTTCAATCTTGTACATCATGGCGTCCATATCTGTCTGGCTCATGACGCCCTCAACCACGTTGCCGTGTATCATGAATGGCGGAATAAAATAGGTAAAGCCCTTGTCAATCATAAAATCGCGCGCGTAGGCCAGCACCGCGGAGTGCAGGCGCGCAACATCGCCCTTGAGATAGTAAAACCCGTTGCCGGAGACGCGGCCTGCCGCGTCCATATCCACGCCGTCAAGGCTCTCCATGATCTGAGTGTGATAGGGAATATCAAATTCAGGAACTACCGGCTCGCCAAAGCGCTGAACCTCAACATTGTAGCTGTCATCAGGGCCAATCGGCACGGAGGGGTCAATAATATTCGGGATCTGGAGCATCAGCTCATGGATGCGCGCGGCGTACTGGTCCTCAAGGGTTTCAAGCTCGGCGAGTCTCTCGGCGTTTGCCTTGACCTGAGCCTTTATCTTCTCGGCCTCCTCAAGCTTGGAGGGATCCTTCTTCGCCTGACCCATGAGCATGCCAATCTGCTTTGAGAGGGCGTTGCGGCTGGCGCGCAGGTCACTTGCCTCGGTTATAGCGGCGCGGTTTTTCGCGTCGAGGTCAATGACCTCGTCCACCATCGGCAGCTTCGCGTCCTGAAATTTCTTTTTGATGTTCTCCTTAACGATATCGGGGTTTTCCCTTACAAACTTAATGTCAAGCATTTTTAATCCTCCTGCTTTCTTATATAACCCAAGGCGCTGAGAGCGGCGATAAGCGCCTCTCTGTCGTCAGCCCCGTAAAATTCAAGCTCTATCTTTCCGGTTTTCTTTCCGTCGTGCAAAACCACCCGGCGACCCAGGGCGGATGTCAGCGCATGGCCCACCTCGGCGGCGTAGTCCACACCGTCGCCCGGAAGCTCCGGGGCGGCCTTTTTCTGCTTCTGCGCGGCAGAGGCAAGCTGCTCCGTCTTTCGCACGGACAGCCCCCTTTTTATCACCTGCTGCGCAAGCTCAAGCTGACAGGCTTTGTCCTCAATCGGCACGAGCGCCCTCGCGTGGCCCGCCGAAAGCTCGCCCTTTTCAACCAGCTCCATCACCTTCGGGGAAAGACTCAGCAGGCGCAGGCTGTTGCTTATCGCCGGGCGGGAGCGGCCCACACTGTTTGCCGCCTCCTCGTGCGTAAGGCCGAAGTCCTCAATAAGGCTCTGGTATCCCTTGGCCTCCTCAATGGGGTTTAAGTCCTCCCTTTGCAGGTTTTCAACCAGCGCAAGCTCGGACGCGCGCCGGTCGTCCGCCTCAATAACGCGCACCGGAATCTCCGTCAGCCCCGCAAGGCGGGACGCTCTCCAGCGCCGCTCACCCGCGATTATCTGATAGTATCCGGTTGGCAGCTTTCGCACCGTCACCGGCTGAATAACGCCGTAGCGGGATATGGAGTCTGCAAGCTCATTGAGCGCCTGCTCGTCAAAATACATTCTCGGCTGCTCCCGGCGCGGCTCAACCTTGCTTATCGGCAGGGTCAGAAGCTGGCCCTCGTCCTCATCGTCAAGGAGCTTGTTGCTGCCAAAGAGCGCTTCAAGGCCCGTTCCGAGGCCTTTTTTCACCTTTTCCGCCATGCTCAACCGTTCCTCTCTAAAAATTCACGGGCCAGCGCCATGTAGGCCTGACTGCCCCTGTTTCCCTTGTCGTATACCACGCCCGGCAGCCCGTGGCTGGGCGCTTCAGAAAGACGCACGCTGCGCGGCACCACCGTGTCAAAGACCTTGTCCCCCAAAAAGCTGCGCAGCTCATTTGCCACCTGAGTGGTGAGCCTCGCGCGGGAGTCGTACATGGTGAGGATTATTCCCTCCACGGACAGGCGGGGGTTGAGCCTGCGGTTGCAGAGCTTTATGCTCGTCAGCAGGTCCGCGATGCCCTCCAGCGCGTAGTATTCGCACTGCATAGGTATAAGCACTCTGTCCGCCGCGACCAGCGCGTTCACGGTCAGCAGCTCAAGCGAGGGCGGGCAGTCGATGAACACATAGTCATACTCGCTGAACAGAGTTTGCAGGGCATTTTTGAGCACATATTCTCTGTTTTCCACCTGAATAAGCTCCACCGTCGCGGCGGCAAGCTCCTTGGAGGCGGGAATGACATCGCCGTATTCCGTATGTACAACGCAGTCTGCCGCCTGAGCGCCGTTAACGAGCAGGTCATAGCTGTTGGGCCGCTGCTCCTTTGAAACGCCCATGCCGGAGCTTGCGTTGCCCTGAGGGTCGCAGTCCACAAGCAAAATCCGCTTGCCCATAAGGCTGAGCGCAGCGGAGAGGTTGACGCAGGAGGTTGTTTTTCCGACGCCGCCCTTTTGATTTGCAAAAGCAATGTATTTTGCCATGTTACATCTCCATATTTATCGTCTGATGCGCGTGCGGCATATATTATATCAGAAAATTTTACGATTTCAATGTTTCACATGAAACTTATCGCGTATTTTTATACATTTTTGCGTTTCACGTGAAACGACGTCAGACGGGCCAATGTATTTATAGATTTCTCTCGCATTCTCCACCACCACAGAGCCCAGCGACAGCGGGTCTGTGGTGGATAAGGAAGACGGAAGCAATGAATATAAAATTGCTTTCATCTGACGCTGTTTCATGTGAAACATCTCAGCCTACAAGCATATCAATATCTGTGATAGAAAGCCCATCATGCAGAGCCAAATCAATCCCGTATCCGATCAGCTTTGCGGCCGATCGGACGGAGCAGTCGATGTCACGCGGAGTGACGAACAGCGCGGGCGCGTCCTCCCCCGCGAGGCTGCCCGCGTCAATGACCGTCGGCATGCCCACCGCGATGACCGGCACGCCCAGATATTCGCGGTTGAGCGCCTCACGGTTATTTCCCACGCCGGAGCCGGGAGCAATGCCGCTGCTGCTTATCTGCACCGTGCGGCACAGGCGGGAGATGTCGGAGCAGGCCAGCGCGTCAATGGCGATGACGCAGTCGGGCCTGAGCTCGGCACAGAGATATTTTATCTGTGCGCCGCTCTCTATGCCTGTTGTGCCCAGCACGCCCGTCCTGCACAGGGCGGTGGCGCGGAAGGCCCCAAACTGCTCGGGCAGGCTCTGCTTTAAGTGCCGCGTCACCAGCACATTCTCCGCCGCGAGGCAGCCAAGCGCGTCGGGTGTGATGTTTGGGTTTCCGAGCGAGGCGATAAGCGTCAGCTCCGGCGGCTTATCGCCAAAGCAGCGGGCAATAAGCTCACCCACCGCTGCCGCCGCGTCGGGAAATTCCGGTGCGCCCCTGCCGATAACCGCCCCAAGCTCCAGCGTGTAGTATTTGCCAACAGGCTTGCCCAGCGCCTTTGCACCGTTGTCGTTTAGAATCTCCACCGCTGTCACCGGTATGCCCCGCAGAGTCTCCTCTCTGGCCACGACACCGGAAAGCTCACTTGTCTTGCCGGCGCTCTCCTGCCATAAGCTCCGTGCCTCACTTGCAAGGTCGGTGCGCGTTCCCTTGAACATAAAAAGGCCCCCATTTCCAAATCAAAATATAGTATATTCTGCCCCAAAACCGGCGCTTTTCTTCTACTATTAGAAAATATAAGTTTTTTGAAAAAAACCCTTGATTTTAGCGGATTTCTTTGTTATAATTTCAAAACGCGAGTTATGTAGACTCAGATTTTTAACCATGAGTTAAGTATACTCAGATTTATAGGAGGAGGTGGCGATACAAGCATGGCAAACATCAAATCTTCTGCCAAGAGGGACGAAAAGTCCAAGGAGCTCAGGGCCAAGAATCGCGCTGAGAAGACCGAACTCAAGACTATGATGAAGAAGTTTGACGCCGCAGTTGCCGAAGGCAACCGCGAAACAGCCGTCAGTGCCTATAAAGTTGCTGTCAAGACTGTTGACCGTGCGGCTGGCAAGGGGCTGCTGCACAAGAAGAACGCGGCTCACAAGAAGTCCGCGATGACTCTCAAGCTCAACGAGATGGCTTAAAACGCAACAGTAGAGCCGCGAAAGCTTTACAGCAAAGGGACGCAGAACAAACTGCGTCCCTTTACTGTATGCCGAAAAAATCCCAAGGGGCTTTTTTCGGAAAAAAGTTGCACTCCGAACCGCACATTTTTGTCCGCCGATGGTGGACAAAAATGCACTCTCTCCGTGAGAAGAGTTTTTCCCGAGGTACGTGCCCCCGGGAAAAACGGATTTTATTTATTCGCCGCCTTCGGGCGTCGAACTCTGCGAGGCTTTATAGGCTTTGATGCCTCTATTGTCTATTGCGCATCCACGCCGTCTGCGGTAAAATGACAGATATCACACTATAAAAGGAAACCTGCCGCATGAAAAAGAAACTGATGCTGATAATAAACCCCGCCGCCGGGCGGGGCGGATATAAATTCAACCTGCCCGAAGCGCTCCAGACGCTCGATAACGGCGGCTATACCACGACCCTATTCTTTACCGAGGGGCCGCAGGACGCCATACGCTTCGCCGCCGAGAACGGTGCGAGCTTTGATACCGCCGCCTGCATCGGCGGGGACGGGACATTGAGCGAGGTCATGTCCGGCCTTATGCAGATCCCCGACCCCGCGAAGCGCCCGAAGCTGGGCTATATCCCCATGGGCACGGCAAATGATGTCGCCACCACCCTCGCCCTGCCGAAGAATGACTGCCTTGCCGCCGCAAAGCGCATCCTCAGCGGCACGCCCCACCCCTTTGACGTGGGCGGCTTCAATAATGAGAGCTATTTTGCCTACATCGCGGCCTTCGGCGCCTTTACCGAGGTCAGCTATGCCACGCCTCAGAACCAGAAAAAGGCGCTCGGCCACCTGGCCTATGTGCTTCAGGGCATGGCCCAGCTGCCGAAAATCGAGGCCTATAACACCACGGTCGAGTATGATGACGGCGTCATTCAGGAGAAGCTCGTCTATGGCAGCATGTCAAATTCCACCTCCGTCGCGGGTATAGTCCGCCTGCGGGAGGAGATGGTCTGCCTTGGCGACGGGATGAGCGAGCTCGTGCTGGTAAAAGACCCCGGCAACGTGCAAAACTTCGGCAACATGGCCGCGAGCGTCCTCAGCCAGCGCTTTGATAACGAGGGCATTATCATTCTCCATACCCGCCGCGCGAAATTCACCTTTGAAAAGCCTGTTGCGTGGACGCGGGACGGCGAATCCGGCGGCGAATACCAGCAGGTGGAGCTTTGCAACTACAAAGCGCCTGTGGAATTTATATTCTGAGCATTGAAAATATCCGTTTGCGGTGTATAATATACGCGGCTAAACTATAAGCAGAGGCGCAATGGCGCCGGGAGAGGAAAGATTTACGATGAAGCGACAGAAAATTGCCGGCATTTACGCCGATGCCGCCGCTTTTGACGGCAAGGAGCTTACCGTCTGCGGCTGGGTGAGAACCCTCAGAGATATGAAAAACTTCGGCTTTGTGGAGCTCAATGATGGCAGCTGCTTTAAGCCCCTCCAGGTGGTTCTGGACAGAACCGCTCTGGATAATTATGACGATATAGTCCGTCAGAACGTGGGCGCGGCCCTCATCGTCGAGGGCACGCTGACCCTGACGCCGGGCGCAAAGCAGCCCTTTGAACTCAAAGCCGGCAAAATCAGCGTCGAGGGCAGGTCCACGCCGGACTATCCCCTTCAGAAAAAGCGCCACAGCGTGGAGTTTCTGCGCACTATCCAGCACCTGCGCCCGCGCACGAACCTGTTCTCCGCTGTTTTCAGAGTCAGGAGCGTTGCCGCCGCCGCCGTGCATGAGTTTTTCCAGAACCGCGGCTTTGTCTATGTCCACACCCCCATCATCACCGGCTCCGACTGCGAGGGCGCGGGCGAGATGTTCCGCGTCACCACGCTTGATTTGAATAACCTCCCCCTCAAGGAGGACGGCACGGTCGATGACAGCAAGGATTTCTTCGGCAAGCGCGCCGGACTTACCGTCTCCGGCCAGCTCAATGCCGAGAACTTCGCCATGGCCTTTGGCGATGTCTATACCTTCGGCCCCACCTTCCGCGCCGAGGTGTCCTATACCCAGCGCCACGCGGCGGAGTTCTGGATGATCGAGCCGGAGATAGCCTTTGCCGACCTTGAGGACGATATGGAGCTTGCCGAGGCGATGGTGAAGTACATCATCAACACCGTCATGGCCCGCTGCCCGCAGGAGATGGAGTTCCTCAACGCCTTTGTGGATAAGGGCCTTATAGAGCGGCTCAATAACGTCACCTCCAATGATTTTGGCAGGGTCACCTATACCGAGGCCGTGGATATCCTCAAAAAGAGCGGCAGGAAGTTTGATTTCCCCGTGGAATGGGGCATCGATTTGCAGACCGAGCATGAGCGCTACCTCACCGAGGAGGTATTCAACAAGCCCATCTTCGTCACCGATTACCCGCGCGATATCAAGGCCTTCTACATGCGCCTCAATGACGACGGGAAGACCGTCGCCGCGGCGGACTGCCTTGTCCCCGGCATCGGTGAGATCATCGGCGGCAGCCAGCGCGAGGAGCGCCTTGATGTGCTCGAGGCGCGCATGAAGGAGCTGGGCATGAACCCCGAGGACTACTGGTGGTATATGGACCTGCGCCGCTACGGCAGCTGCCGCCACGCGGGCTTCGGCCTCGGCTTTGAGCGCATGGTCATGTACCTGACGGGCGTTTCCAACATCCGCGATGTGGAGCTCCACCCCCGCACCACCGGCAATGCCGATTTCTGATAGCATGGCAAAGACGAAGAAAAAGCCCTCCGCCGCAAAAATCGCCGTGGAGGTCGTCATATTCATCGCGCTGCTCGCGCTTGCCGCGGGGCTGATGTTCTTCCGTCTCGGCAGCAACACCCCCGACCCTGCCGAAGGCGCGCAGGAGATAACAGACGCGCTGGCCCAGGGCGCATTGAGCCGCATCCCCGCCGGAACGGGCGATGCAAAGCTCATTTCGGACGCGGCGGAGCAGGCCTTTGAGCTGAAGCTTTCGGGCGTTGAAGCGCTCGGCGCCCGCAAGGCGCAGCTGAACCTTGAAGTGCGCGTTGTGGACTGGGACGCCAGCCTTGCCGCGCTGGAGGAGAGCTTTGACACCGCCCTTCATAACCGCGTCGACGCCGCCAAAAGCACGGCCGAGGTCTTTGACGAGAGCGGGAGCTATAACGAGGCGACCCTCAATTCCGCCTTTCAGGAGGCCCTGAGCGCCTGCCTGACTGAGCCGGTGTACACCACAACGCTGTACAGCGCCCCGCTCAAATACAGCAAGGACGCCTGGCAGCTTGAGGACGATGTAAACACCCAGGGCGTGCTTGCCGCGCTCGCTCTGCCGGAGAATCAGCCGGACGATGAGGCCGCGGCGCTGTTTTCCGCCTGCAAGGACGGGGCGACGCTCTATGAGCTGTGCTTTCGCATAGACGAAAACGCCCTCAGCGCCCCCGCGCCCGATCCGGAGAAGTTTGGCAGCACCGATGACCCCGCCGTGGTTCAGGCCCTTTTGGAGACGGACGCGGCCAAAAAGCTCATCGGGGACGAGACGCTTGTCTGGAACGCCGATATTGAGCGCATCCCCGGCACCGAGATTCACTATTATCTGGACGAAACCATCCTCACCATTGTCTGGCAGGAGGTCGCAAACCGCGGCGTCGGCACCTTCTCTGAGGTATTTATTGCCGACGGCTCGCAGCTTCGCCGCAAGATAGACGGGGACGAGTTTGGCAGCATGGAATTTCGCACCACCAGCCAGTTTGCGGAGGAGACAAACGCGGTTCTGGCCCTCGGCGGCGACTTTTATAATCACGACCGCGCCTGCGGCATCGTCGTCTACCAGCGGCAGATCTACCGCTTTGAGCCTGAAACCTGCGACACCTGCTTCATCACCGCCGACGGCGATATGCTCTTCGCCTACCGCGGCCAGTTTAGCTCCCTGGAGGAGGCTCAGGCCTTTGTGGACGAGAATGACGTTCTCTTCTCCCTGTGCTTCGGCCCCGTGCTTATCGACGACGGGCAGGATGTCACCCCCGAATCCTACCGCTGGGGGGAAATTCAGGACGATTACGCCCGCAGCGCGCTTGGCATGTTCGGCAAGGGGCACTATATGACCGTGAACATGAACTGCCAGCAGCCCGGCTACTACTATCTCTCCACCCTGCGCGCCTGCGCGGATGAGATGATAAAGCGCGGCTGCCGGAAGGCCTATACCCTTGACGGCGGCCAGACCGCGACCACGGTGTTTAACTATCAGCTTATAAACCCCGTCCAGTTCGGCTGGGAAAAGACCATCAGCGATATAATCTACTTCGGCACTGCCCTGCCGGAAGCATAAAGAAGCATGAGTTATAAAGATGTAAGCCCCGCGCCCTCGGCGCGGGGCTTTAGACTGTCAAAAAACTTATGTGAAAATGCGAAGAAGAGGAAGCAGCAGGGGCGCTCGAGGGGGCAAGGCCCGCCTCGAATTAAAATGAGTCGCAGCTCAAACGCACGTGTTATCGAGTCCTTTTGTAGCAGCAGAGCTTCTAATATTAAAATAGATTTGGTAACTCTCAGCTTGTCAAAAAGTCCTTTGGGGACTTTTTTGACAAGCTGAAGCCCCGCGCCCTCGGCGCGGGGCTTTGCTGTGCCTTGTAACGCACCCACTTGCTTCCCCTGCGAAAGGCTGCGCCCCTCCCATGCCTCCCCTTACGCAGGGGAGCCATGTGCTGAGGCAGATTTTGAGCAAAAGGCGCAAGAGAACCGCCGCGCCCTTTCGTCCCCCTGTTCCTACTATATATAATATACTCTCCCCACGCCCGGCGCAGCCGCGTCGGGCTTTTCATCTTTCCAATATATAGAGACAAATTTTATATTACACCACAATAAATAGTTGCATACTAAACAGCAGCGTGCTATAATTATTTTATACTATGCCCTACTATGCGAATCTCACTTTATGAAGGGGCGGTGATGGGGTATTAACAATATCGACGCGCGTTATCTGGCCCCGCTGGTCAAGCGGGCGCAGGCCCACGACAGCGACGCTTTTTCCGAGCTGTACGCGATTACATATGGCCGCCAGTATAACTATGCCAAGAACTACCTGTCCGACCCGGACGAGGCGTGGGACGCGGTGCAGGAAGTTTATATTCTCGCCCTCAAAAAGCTGGATACCCTGCGTGACCCGCTTTGCATAAACGCATGGCTGACGCAGATAAACAGCCGCATTTGCTATGATATGATGAAAAACCGCCGCGAGCACGCCACGGTGGAGTACGATGTTACCCTTGAGAGCGCGGATGATGAGCTCAACCCAGAAAATCAGATGCTCCGCACTGAGGACAGTGAGCTGGTTTACCAACTGATTGACAGGCTGCCGGAAAAGCAGAAGCAGGCAGTCACCATGAAGTATTTACGAGATATGAGCCTGCAACAGATTGCGGACGAGCTTGAGTGCAGCGTGAGCAGTGTGACAAGATATTTGGAGCGTGCCAGAGACAATCTGGAGCAGCTGCTGCAAAAGGAGGTGTAGGCGGATGGACAATAAGCAATTTTCTGATTTGAAACTTAACGAGGATGTTCCCGCCCCGGATATGGCCAATGCGCAGCGCGTTTTTGACCGTATCGTGGACACCGCAGGGATGGAGCGCCCCTCCCAGCCGCTGGAAGAAGTCGTTGAAAAGGTGCGCAAGCGCCACCGCATAGACAGCTTCCTCACCGTCGCCTGCATAGTGCTTGTCGCGCTCATTCTTTTGATGGGCTTTGCGTTGTTCATGCGCGGCTATATCGCCAACGTCACCGTCAACCGCAGCCCCATAAATGTCACCCAGACGGCCGACCCTCCGCGTTCCGTCTCCGTGGGCTATACCGGCGGCGAGCTGTATATCCAGATAGTCCCGGGCGAGCTGACCCTTGATTATTCGTCGATGACCACCGTGCGCGTGTCCGACGGGGCGAGCGTCGAAGCGGAGTATGACGCGGCGGAGGATACGGTCTATATCCCCTGCCCTCGCGAGACGGAGGATTATGTCCTCACCATTTATGACACTCAGGGCTTCCCCTATACCTTCACTTTGCACTTGACGATAAACGACTGATCGATAACAAGTTAAAATGCCAAAAGCCTTGCGGCTTTCCCTGAAAAACCCACAGCGTAAAACTATATTTCACAGCGCGCTGTGAGGTTTCTGCCGCAATAAACCGAGAAGCTTCAAGGCTCCCCTGCGTAAGGCTGCGCCCGCAGGCGCATTTCGGAGCGCAACCGCCACAAGCTTGCGCTTTTTCAAGGCTCCCCTGCGTAACAAAAACAAACCGGCCACCATCCCAACGCTCCACTGCTGCAAGTTTGCGTTATCCAAAGGCTCCCCTGCGTAAGGGGAGCTGGCGCGAAGCGCCTGAGGGGTCGTGAATGTGCGATAACCTCAGCAGTAAATAATACCGTAACGGAGGAACTGTCATGCAGCGAAAGCAAAATAAGCAGTTGGTTCCTTTGGCAAAGCAGCTGAGAAAAGACATGACAAAAGAAGAGCGGCATTTGTGGTATGACTTTTTGCGCACCTATCCCGTCCGCTTTTCCAGACAAAAGGTATTGGGCAAGTACATAGCGGATTTTTACAGCGCACAAGCCGGGCTGATAATAGAGCTTGATGGCTCTCAGCACTATGAAGATGAGAATAAAGAAAAAGATGCCGAGCGTACAGCCTTTTTGCAAGCCTATGGCCTGACAGTGCTTCGCATTCCCAATAATGAAATCAGCCGCAATTTTAGCGGCGTGTGCGAATATATAGACTCTGCTGCGAAACAATCCCTCAGTCAGCGTTGCTGACAGCTCCCTTTACACAAGGGAGCCAAAAGCCCCCCATTTTCACCCTGTAAAAAGTTTTTCCAAAAAAATAAAAAATTTTTCTGAAAAAACTGAGCAATTTGCGAAAAAACAACCGTCATAATAAGTGGAAGCAAATAAATTGCGTATCAGCCTATAATAGGCGAAATACCCGGTGTACACAATTTTAGCTAATATATTTTATTGTAGGAGGAAAGAAATGAAACACAAAGGTATGTTTCGTCGACTGCTCAGCGTGCTGCTGTGCCTGACCATGGTTTTCTCTCTGCTCCCGACCAGCGCGCTGGCTGAGGGCTTGGAGGAGCCTGTGGCCGCGCCCGGTGAGGAGCCCGCGCAGAGCGGCAAGGATTCTGTCAATCTGAAGATTGAGTATCTCTCCGAGGGCAAAGATAAGCTTGCCGAGGCGTATGAGGTCTCGGCGGCGAAGGATGCCGCCTTTGAGGGAGAGGTCTCCTTCCCCGAGGTTTCCGGCTATCGCCCCGCCAAGGTAGAGTTTGGCGAGGTCAAGGCTGAGAATGCCCTCGGCGCGGAGAATGAGGTTCTCGTCTATGGCGAGTGCGCCAACGTCGCGCTCAATGAGGCGAAGAACGCCCTCGTCCTCTCCGGCGCCGCCGTGGCGGATGTGCATGTTATTGTTACATATGCCGCCGTCGCCGCTGGCGAGCAGCCCGCCGAGCAGCAGCCCGCTGGTGCGCCTCTTAAAGTAGCACGCCCCGGTGATGAGCTTATTGCTACTTATCTGTTTGTGGATGCAAATGGCGTTACGGTTGCTGAGCTAAAGGCTGCAAATGGCAGGACGATTACCGTTCCTATTGCTCCCGTGCTTGGAGATAAGACTTTCGCTTGCTGGCAGAATGTGGCAGACCCAGCACAGACTGCCCAGCCCGGCGAAGAACTCACCGCGAGCTTTGAGGGGGCACCGGTTGATGTAACCTATCAGGCGATATATTCTGATTACTTCACCGTTGCTTTCACATCCGACAATGGCACTTACTACGGCGTGGCTACTGCCGTGAAGAATGCCGATGGGAACTATTATGTTTCTCAGGCGGACATTGATGAAATCACTGCGCGCTTCAATCAGGATATAGAAGCCAACAAAAAGCTCAGCAGTTGGAAAATGGATGGCGGGCTTGATTTCACTGCTTCTACCCCAGTTAACAGCTCCATCGTCGTTCGCGCTGAGCTGATTGAAGGTCAGTTTGTTCAGTTCAACAGCATGGGCGGCACGGCTGTCCCCCGGGCGGAGATAAACGGCGGCAAGATTGTCAAGCCTGACGACCCCACCCGCACCGGCTTTAACTTTGTGGGCTGGTATACTGATGAAGCATGCACCGTTCCCTTTGATTTCAACAGCGATATAGCACCCGACTCAATGCTCTATGCCAAGTGGGATGGGCAGCCGGTGAGTTACACTGTTATCTATTGGGCGGAGAATGCCAACTGGGATAACCAGTATCTGCCCGAAGCGGACAGAGATGTGGAGCGGTACTCCTACATCGCATCCGAAATCCAGACTGGCAAAGCCGGTACGGAGGTCAGCCTCAGCAATCTTAATAAAAATAAACCCGCTCCCGCTGAAGGCTTTGCCGATGGCAAGCTGGCTACCGGCGAGTCGAAGCTCATTTCCGGCGACGGGACTTCCATCTTTAATGTTTACTATGACCGCCAGCAGTTTACGGTCACATATAAAAAAGCACATAACGATGTGCCGGTTTGCGGCAAAGAGGAACACACTCATACCGATGCCTGCTGCAAAAAAGGTGGAACAAGCCTCATTCACTGGGGGCACAGCGATGACTGCTGCAAGCTTGGATTAAAAGCGCACACTCACAGCGATGACTGCTATTTAGCCGATAAAGTTGTCACCGCCAAATACGGCGCGAATATAAGCACCACTTGGCCGGGCGGCAACTGGTATGTTAGCTCAACAGGAAAATGGCAGGCTAATATACAGACCATGCCCATAGGTGGGCAGACCTTCAGTAACGGTAAAACTTCAGGCAGCGGGGCTCAGGCGCATTATTATCTTGAGGCGCTGCCGGAGGATACAAGCAGGACGACTGAGGTCATCAATGGAAAAACCTTCTATAAGGATCATGCGGATATAGCGTATGGAATGAACGATCCGACTATTTCTGCTGAAGACACCTATGCAATCCCCGGCTTTACTTATTGGGGCGTCTATCAAAATGGATTCCATGAGGGAGCCACGACGGGCCATTCATACAATAATGCCAAGTTCTGCTATACCCGCAATCAGTATGATGTTGCCTATCAGATAATAGGCGGAGATAAGACCACTGACAACTATCTCTATGACCAGCAGATCAGCGCACGGGCTGTGCCCGACGGCTATGACGGCTGGTTCCTTGACGAGATCTGCACCAAGCCCGCCGATGCAGTCCTCGCCGGTAAGATGCCGGATAAAAATATTGTTGTCTATGCCAAGAAGCATGCTGAGACATTTATTGTCACCGTCCATGTCAGCGTAGATGTTGATGGCGAGGAAGTCGGCAGCTATCCCAGCGGCGGCATACTCTCTCGAGAGAGGCTGGAAGCTGACGCGGCGGCAAAGGGAATCACCCTTCCTGACGCTTCCAACCTCCGCGGCTGGTATGTAAAGAATGCTGATGGCAGCTTCACCGCGTATGACTTCAGCAATCCCGTCACTGGCGACCTTACTCTGTACGCGCTCTCAAAGTCCGATCTCTACAAGGTTTCGTACTATGATGCGGACGGGAATCTCCTCAATACCATTAACTATGTTCCCGGCGCGCACACCAGCGCTATGGCAGTTTCGGGAATTGATAAATTTGACCATTGGGCAGTTGACAACTCCGGTTTGAATTATAAACCCGGTGATGCCTTTGTCGTCAATGGCGATATGGCTATCCGCGCCGTCCTCAAAACGACCGAGCAGGTAAAAGTTACTCAGAATTATAACGCCAACGGCGGCAAATTCACCGATGGGGAAACAAGCCGCTCTGTCACCGAGACAGAGTATACGACTGTGACCCTGCCCGCTGCAGACGATGTTCAGCTTGATAACAAGGTGCTCGTCGGCTGGGCAAAGGACGCCAACGCAACCGAACCCGACTTTGAGCCGGGCGAGAGCGTTATCCTCGTCCTTGGTGAGCCTGATACTCTCTACGCCGTATGGCAGAACGCAACCGCGACTTACACCGTTCACTATTATTGGAACGGCACCGCGGAGCGGGTTGCGCCTGACAAGATCGGTGACCCCGCAAGCGTCGGCTCAACTGTTACAGAGTCTCCCAAAGCCGTTGATGGCTGCACCGCCGTGTCTAACGAGAGCAAGTCGGTCACCATCACCACCGGCACTAATGAGATCATCTTCTACTATTATAAGAATGTGACTCTCACTGCTAACAGCGACACCAAGAGCTATAATGGCGAAGAACAGACTGTGTCCGGCTTTACCGGCGCTCCCGAGGGTGTGACCTTTGAAGGCGTCACGGCCTCCGGCTCTGGCACCGATGTTGGCGAGTATACTGTTAAGTTTGCAGAAAATTATACGGGTACTATCAGCACTGATGAAAAGTACATTGTCACCGATCAGGTAGACGGTATGCTGACCATCACTCCTGTTACTGATGAAGTGACCGTTACCATCACCGGTAACAGTGCCAGCAAGGTTTACAACGCGACTGAGCAGAGCGTGACCGGCTTCACCACTGACGTAGGCGAAAAGACCATCAACGTAGCGCTTGCCGATGGCGTAACTGCCGAGGCTAAGGGCACCGATGTTGGGACCTACAAGATGGGCCTGACTGAGGAGAGCTTCGTAGTCACCTCCAAAAACTACAGCAACATCAAGGTGGCTGTGGTAGACGGCACTCTGGACATCACCCCGATCACTGATGAAGTGACCGTTACCATCACTGGTAACAGTGCCAGCAAGGTTTACAACGCGACTGAGCAGAGCGTGACCGGCTTCA
>URPA01000043.1 GCA_900549545.1 uncultured Eubacteriales bacterium | reverse complement strand
GCGCAGTGACCGACGCCACTGGCGGAAAGGAAGGGGGGACCTCAAGATCACTCGTGGTACTCCTTGCGGGTGCATTTTTCCATGGAAAGCTGCTTTGACAGGGACAGGAGTATGCCGAGCTTTATGATCACATAGCCCCGGCAGCAAAGTTGTGATGCACTGCCGCATAACTGCGCCATTGGCGCGGCCTGCTCGCATCGTCCGCAGCCCTACCCTTATTGGTCATGGTATTCTTTACAGGTACACTTTTTCCATTTGAGGCCGCTTCCGCAAGGGCAGGGATCATTGCGGCCGATTTTATTGACCTTGACCGGCTGCTTCTTGGGCTTCGTGCCGTCGCCGCCCACATTTTCCACCATGCCGGAAGCCACGCGCTCCCGCTTGACCTCCTCGTCCTTCTTCAGACGGACGGAGTACAGACGGCGGACGGTCTCGCTCTGGATGGCGGAGATCATCTCCTCAAACATGGTGAGGGACTCCTGCTTGTAGGCCACCACGGGATCGGTGTTGCCGTAGGCCCGCAGGCGGATGCCCTGCTTGAGGTCGTCCATGGCGTCGATGTGGTCCATCCAGTACTCGTCCACCACCCGCAGCATGATGACACGCTCCAGCTCCCGCATGATGGGCGGCGTGATCTCGGACTCCTTGGCCTCGTAAGTAGCCTCGGCAGCCTTGGTGAAGAGCTCGGTGAAGTCCTCCTGGGTCTTTGCGGCAATCTCCTCGGCGGTGAGGTTGAAGGCGCCGGGGGCGAAGTAGGTGCCCTCCAGGTCACGCAGCATCTCCCGGTAGCCGGCCTCGTCCAGGTGAGAGGCCTCGCCGAAGGCCAGGGCCACATGGTCGGCGATGGAGGTCTCCATCATGTGCAGGATGGTCTCCTTGATGTCCTTGCCGTCCAGGACCTGGCGGCGCTGGGCATAGATGATCTCGCGCTGCTTGTTCATGACGTCGTCGTATTCCAGCACGGACTTACGGGACTGGAAGTTGCGGGACTCCACGGTGGTCTGGGCGTTTTCGATGGCCCGGGTGAGCATGCGGTTTTCGATGGGGGTGTCCTCGTCCAGGTCGAACTTCTCCATCATGTTCTGGATGCGCTCACCGCCGAACAGGCGCATGAGGTCATCCTCCAGGGAGATATAGAACCGGGTCTCGCCGGGGTCGCCCTGGCGGCCGGCGCGGCCGCGGAGCTGGTTGTCGATCCGGCGGGATTCGTGGCGCTCTGTGCCGATGATGAAGAGGCCGCCGGCGGCGCGGACCTTCTCGGCCTCGGCGTCGGTCTGGGTCTTGTGCAGGGCGTAGCGCTCGGCGTACTGGGCGCGGGCCTTGAGAATGTCCTCGTTATCGGTGTCAGCGTGGCCGGTGGCCTCGGCAATGACAGTCTCGTCATAGCCCGCCTTGCGCAGGTCGGTCTTGGCCAGAAACTCCGGGTTGCCGCCGAGCATGATATCCGTGCCGCGGCCGGCCATGTTGGTCGCGATGGTGACGGCGCCGAGCTTACCGGCCTGAGCGACGATCTCGGCCTCCTTCTCGTGGTACTTGGCGTTGAGGACCGTGTGCGGCACGCCGCGCTTCTTGAGTAGCGACGAGATATATTCGCTCTTTTCAATGGAGACCGTACCCACCAGCACGGGCTGGCCCTTCTCGTGGCAGCGGACAATCTGCTCGATAATCGCGCGGTTTTTGCCCGCGTCGGTCTTGTAGACAATGTCGGCATCGTCGATGCGGATAACGGGCTTGTTGGTGGGAATTTCGATAATATCCAGCTTGTATATGGCCTCAAACTCCTCCGCCTCAGTCGCGGCGGTACCGGTCATGCCGGAGAGCTTGTTATAAAGGCGGAAATAGTTCTGGAAGGTGATGGTGGCGAGGGTCTTGTTCTCCTTCTGGACGTCGACATGCTCCTTGGCCTCGATAGCCTGATGCAGACCCTCGGAATAGCGGCGGCCCAGCATGAGGCGGCCCGTGAACTCATCGACGATGATTATCTCCCCGTCCTTGACGATGTAGTCAATATCCCGCTTCATGATGCCGTGGGCCTTCAGGGCCTGATTTATATGGTGGCTGAGCGTGGCGTTTTCGATATCGGCCAGATTTTCAAGGTTGAAGGCGCGCTCGGCCTTGGCGATGCCGCGGGCGGTGAGCGTCGCGGTTTTGGACTTCTCGTCCACAACATAGTCCGCGTCGAGATCGTCGCTCTCTTCCTCCTTGTCGTCCACCGTGGCGTAGACCACCTTTTTCAGGCGGCTGACAAAATCGTCCGCCTGCCGGTAGAGGTCGGTGCTCTCGTCGCCCTGACCGGAGATGATAAGCGGGGTTCTCGCCTCGTCTATCAAAATGGAGTCCACCTCGTCAACGATGGCGAAGCGGTGTCCGCGCTGAACCATGCTCTCCTTGTAGAGGGCCATGTTGTCTCGCAGATAGTCAAAGCCCATCTCGTTGTTGGTGCCATAGGTAATGTCGCAGGCGTAGGCCGCGCGGCGCTCCTGCGGGGTCAGCCCGTGGACGATAAGGCCCACGCTCAGGCCCATGAAGCGGTGCACCTTGCCCATCCACTCGCTGTCGCGGCGGGCAAGGTAGTCGTTGACGGTGACGATGTGCACGCCCTCACCGGTCAGCGCGTTGAGGTAGGCGGGCAGAACGGCCACAAGCGTCTTGCCTTCACCGGTCTTCATCTCGGCGATGCGCCCCTGATGCAGGACGATGCCGCCGATAAGCTGCACGCGGAAGGGCTTCATGCCCAGCACGCGCCACGCCGCCTCTCGCGCGGCGGCAAAGGCCTCCGGCAGAATGTCATCGAGCGTCTCACCATCGGCAAGGCGGGCCTTGAACTCGCCGGTCTTGGCCTGTAAATCGGCGTCGCTCAACGCGGCATACTCCGCGTCCAGCTTCTCAATTTTATCGGCGATGGGGTAGATTCTCTTAAGCTCCCTGTCCGAATAGCTGCCGAATATTTTATCCAGAAATCCCATAGTATTAAGACCTTTCGTAAAAACACAATAATACAGCATCTACTATACCACAAAAATATGAAGAAAAAAAGTATATTCCATGAAGAAATGCCCCTTTATATCCGCGGCGGAATGTGGTAAAATATCTGTCGGTTTGGGTCGAAAGGAGTAAGTTTAATATGAACAGACAGGGCTTTGATAACGACAAATATGTTAAGCTTCAGTCCCAGAACATCCGGGACAGGATATCCCAGTTCGGCGGCAAGCTGTATCTGGAATTCGGCGGCAAGCTCTTTGATGATTTTCACGCCTCCCGCGTGCTGCCGGGCTTCGCGCCGGACAGTAAGGTGCGCATGCTCATGGAGATGAAGGATGAGGCGGAGATAGTCATCGTCATCTCAGCCGATGATATTGAGCGCAACAAGCGCCGGGGCGATCTCGGCATCACCTATGATGAGGACACCCTCCGCCTTATTGACGCCTTCCGCGGCATCGGCCTTTATATCGGCAGCGTTGTCATCACTCATTATCGCGGCCAGCCCGTGGCGGACCAGTTCAAAAAGCGGCTGGAAATGCTCGGCGTCAGGGTCTATATTCACTATATCATCCCCGATTATCCCTCCAATGTCCCCCTTATTGTGTCGGAGGACGGCTTTGGCAGAAACGAGTATATCGAGACCAAGCGCAGCCTCGTAGTCGTCACCGCTCCCGGCCCCGGCTCCGGCAAGATGGCCACCTGCCTCAGCCAGCTTTATCACGAGCATAAGCGCGGCATCAGCGCGGGCTATGCCAAGTTTGAGACCTTCCCCATCTGGAACCTGCCCCTCAAGCACCCGGTGAATCTGGCCTATGAGGCCGCCACGGCGGATCTGGACGATGTGAACATGATAGACCCCTTCCATCTCGACGCTTACGGGGTCACTACCGTCAACTACAACCGCGATGTGGAGATTTTCCCCGTGCTGGAGGCCATTTTCCGCCAGATTTACGGCAGCAGCCCCTACAAGAGCCCCACGGACATGGGCGTGAACATGGCGGGATACTGCATATACGATGATGAAGCCTGCCGCGAGGCCTCCAAGCAGGAGATTATCCGCCGGTACTACGCGGCGGCCTGCGATGTGCGCCGGGGCACGTCCGACCCCTCAGAGGTGCGCAAGATCGAGCTTATCATGAACTCCATGGGCACCGGCACACACGAGCGGCCTGTCGTCGCGGCGGCATTGCAGCGAGCCGAGGATACCGGCGCTCCCGCCGTGGCGATAGAGCTCTCCGACGGGCGCATCATTACCGGCAAGACAAGCTCCCTGCTCGGCGCGTCATCCGCGTGCCTGCTCAACGCCTTGAAAGCTCTCGCGGGGATAGATAAAAAGCTGCTGCTCATTTCTCCAGGCATCATCCAGCCCATTCAGCATTTGAAGATCGAGCATCTCGGCAACCACAACCCCCGCCTGCACACCGATGAGCTGCTGATAGCCCTCGCCATCTGCGCGGTGACAAATCCCATGGCTGAGGTGGCCATGGACCAGCTTGACAAGCTGCGCGGCTGTGAGGCCCATTCCTCGGTCATCCTCTCCAATGTAGACGCGGAGCTTTTCAAGAAGCTCGGCGTGAACATCAGCTTCGAGCCGAAGTATCAGGCCAAAAAGCTGTTCCATAAGTAATCAAATAAGCAAAGAGCTCCCGCACCGAGAGGTGCGGGAGCTTTTTGCGTCTATTCAGTCTTTTTTGCCGTTGAGCTTGTTTTCAAGCTCTTCTCTGGTCTTCTTGAGCTTCCCGCAGTGGACGGGGAAGGCAATGACCACGGCCAGCAGCGCTATCAGCGCCGGGATATCCCATATACACATATCGCTTCTCCTTCCTTAAAGGCCAAGTTGCTCTTTGAGCTTCTTGATTTTCTTCTTCTCGTTTTCGGCGGTGATTATATACACAACCAGCACAACCAGCGCCGCCGCGAGAAGTATCCAGTGGATGATGCAGCCGATGCCGTGCTCACTGCTCAGCGGAGTCTCCTCATCGGGCAGCTGCTCGGCGGGCTCTTCGGCCAGCGGGGTCTCGGGCTCGTCAATATCCGTGGGGTTCAGGGGCGCGATAGGCGCGGGCACACCGGGCACGGGGTTTATGACCGGTATCTGGGCAAGCGCGGCCTGCTGCGCATGACCGCAGACGGTGCAGACACGCTGCTGCACGCCGGGAGCTGTGGTGGTGGGCTCAACAGTGACTGTCCACGGGCCGTAGGTGTGCGGGCCAAGGTTTGCGACCGCACCGTCGTAGGGGCACTCGCGCCAGTGGTTGTTGGCATCGCTCAGCCAGTCGCCAAACACGTGGGTGTGCCACACGGCGTAGAGCGTGGTGTCGTCAGCGATAGCGATAGTGGCCGCGTGGCCCGCGCCGTAAGCGGGCGCGCCGTTGCGGGTAAGGCTCCAGCCCTCAAAGAGTATGCCGTTGTTGGTGGGCGCTGCGGCGGGGATGGTAAAGGTGCTGGTGCCAAGCGCGCCGATGTACTGCGTCATATCGGCAGGGGGATTGCTGCCGCCGTTTGCGTCAAAGTGCAGAGTTACGGATTTTACCGCGAGAACCCGAGTGTGCGCAACGTCGCTGGGCACGGACACAATGATGCTGCCCACATTACCGGAGACATAACCGCTGGTGTTCATGATGTAGGCCAGCGCGTCATCCGTGTCGTTAAGCTCCGCCGTGCCGCTCAGGGCACATGCAGCCGCTGCAAGCTTATCCTTCCAGCCGGATTTGAGCTTGAGATTTACGGTGACGGTGTTGGCATCGGCGTCGATTGCCGGCTCGCCGTCTATCTCAAAGATGTTGCTTTCAAGGGCAATGTTATCGGGATTGCCGAGCCTGCTGTCAAGGTTGACGGTGAGGCTGAGATTTGCATCCTTGCCGTCGGCCTGCTCAATAACATTCGCAAGATTCTCGGAGATGCTGTAATCAAGGCCCCAGTTGGATATGTATTTGCCGCTGCCGCCGTGAATTTTCTGGATGGTATCCGTGGCCGTGGCGGTCAAAGCGCCGAAGTCCTGTGTGGGCTGGACAAGGCCCACGGCATAGCCGTTTGCGTTTCCGTTGGGCAGGGCAAAGCTGACATTATTCCCGCTGACAGCGGCGATGCAGACCTCGGGCACCGCGCCGGTGACAGGAGCGCCCTTCGCATCGGTGGGAATGGCCACAACATAGACGGGCAGAGCCGCGTTGGGCACGGCCTTCGTCACAGTGACATCAACAGCCTCACCGTTCTGGCACCAGAAGTTGGTGTAGGGGTCAGCCCAGCCCTTGGCCTGTGCCGCCGTCTTGAGTGCACTGACACAGGAGCCGGAGGGAATACCAATCTCGGTGCCGTCAGTAATGGTGATGTATCTGTTGTCACCGCCGTTTGTTAAATAGACGCGCCGGTCGACAGTCACACCGGGATGGATGTTGACGTAAAGGTTGATGTTTGCAGGGCCACCGTAGAGCGCCACATCATTGGGCACGCCGCCGCTGGTCTGAACAACACCGCCGGAGGTGGACACGGAGGCGTTCATCAGATTGCCGGATATTGTGCCGCCTATCAGATTGACCGGCATCACCCGCTGGTCATGCTCTGCGGCGTCATATGCAACACCGCCGCCCGCTCCGGCAGAGATGTTGTCAACAATCTGGCCACCCTCCATGATAAACTGCCCGCCGCGGCGCACGCATACACCGCCGCCCTGAGCGGTTCCGGACACATTGCGGGCGATAAGACCACCCTTCATGGTAAACGGGCCGTTACATACCAAGACACCGGCACCGTGTTCCAGGCCGTAGTTGTCGGTTATCTCAGCGCCGTCATACATAGTGAACTCGCCATATGTGTTGTTATTGACTTCTACGCCGCCGGACTTATCTTTACTGAAATTGTGGTGGATTTTACCGTAAAGCTCCAGCGTGGAGGTCTGGAAGTATACGGCTGTACGATCCAAAGTGTTGTGGTGAATTTCTGCGTTTTCGCCGATCCGGCAGTAGCCGCCGTCCTGCAAATTGAGAGTGTTGTTGCCGTGAATGCCGGTTATTTCACCGTCAATATAAACCTTTGCGCTGACGCTTACATTTACTGCACCGGCCATATCCTTTATGACCGCGCCTTTATTCATGACAAAGGCTCCGTCAGCGGCAGAATCAACCTTTACCGCGACGCCGTACTTGCTGGGGTTATCTGCATTGCCGGAGATGGTGCCGTTGAGCGTTACTGTTCCGCCCCCGCGCACATGGACACCTGTGCCCTCCGCGCCCTGCCACGTCAAGTTTGCGGGAGTTATATTGCTTATAGTGCCGTTAATAGTGGCAGAGCCGCCGTCAACATATACGCCGCGGCCGGTTAGATTGGTGATGCTGCCGCCGACAAAGGCGCTGGCGCCCTGAATCCAGATGGCACCGGCGGGGCCGTTGCCGCCATTTCTCTGAACGGGGCCGCTGCCGGAGATGACACCGTTCATGTTGACATGAGCGGCGGAGGTCACGCGCACGGCGGACATGCCGCCGTAGTTGAGAAGCTGCGCGGTGGGCTCAATGTTTATCGTGCATGGTGCGGTCGCGTTGGAGGCAACAATAGCATCCTGAACATATTTGGTGTTGTCGTCTCTGCCTTCGCCGGAAATTGCCTGAGCATATACATTGCCCATGTGTTTTCCGTCATCATCAAAAATGATATTGCTCAGGGTCAGACCGGGCTTGCCGTCGCCATAGCCCTGTATCTCGATCATTGCGGGGTTATAAAAGCTTCTTGCGTCGTCGCTGATGGGCGCAAAATCTTCCCCGCGGCTGACAGTGTGAGTGCCGCCATAGCTGGTGAGGGTGACGTTCTTATTATAGAAGCGGGCGCAGGCCGTGGAGGTCAGAGCTGTCATCACATAGACGGTGAAAGAGGAGCCTTCGGCCTTGTTGACCTCATCGGCTGCTTTTTTGAGCGTGGCAAAAGGCTCGGCCTCGGTGCCGGGGTTGTTGTCATCGCCGTCCGCAGAGACATAGAACGCCGTCACAGGTTCTTCGTCAATGGGCGCGGGCGCATCACCGGCGGGGTCTTTCTCCTCGTCGGCGGGGTCTTTCTTTTCCTCCTCGTCACCCTCGTTGCCGTTGGCGGAGGGGTCAGGATTTTTGTCGTCCTCACTGCCGCTGGCAGAGGGGTCAGGATTTTTGTCGTCCTCACCGCCGCTGGCGGAGGGATCGGAATTTTTGTCGTCCTCACCGCCGCTGGCAGAGGGATCGGGATTCTCGCTGCCCTCGTCATTGAGCGGCTGTGTCACACCCGGAGCGGGCTGCTCCTCGTTATCCGCGAAAGCGGTGACGGACAGCATGGAAACCGCCATCGCCGCGATAAGCAGCAGAGCAAGAAGCTTGGTTAATTTGCTTTTCTTCATTGCAGCACATCCTTTTATAATATAGGTATAATAAAAAGTACTATTTATAACGTACCGTCATTATGTCAACATAATCATATGTCAAATTAGTCGTAAACTCAACAACAGAACAGTTACAAAAAAGGATGTTTTATAGAAAATATTATATCTTAATACAAAAATGCGCTGCCGGAGCGTCACTGCCGCTTGAGCTTGCCGGGACTGGTTCCGAAGCTCTCCCGGAAAGCCCGGTGAAAGGCGGAATAATCCCCGAAGCCGCTGTCTGCGGCAGCGCGGTAAACATCGGCCCCTTCGCGGATAAGCCGCGCCGCGTACAGCAGGCGCTTTTGCCGGATGTAGGCGTGGACGGTGCTGCCGGTCTGAGTTTTGAACAGCCGCATAAAGTGGTATTTGCTCAAAAACACGCGCTCGGCCAGCGCGTCCACTGTCAGCTCCGCGCTCAGATTCTCGTTTATGTAGGAGAGGGTCTGCTGGATCTTCGCGTCATAGCGCGCGCCGGTGTCCGGGGCGGAGGCGCTCATGCGGCCGATTTGAATAAGCAGCTGGATTATAATTGTGTCCCGCAGGGCCTGCGCACCGAAGCCGCTGTCGGCGGCCGCCCGCTCATAGGCATCTATGGCCGTTTTCAGCGCCTTTCGCTGCTCCTCGTCAGGCAGGAGCAGGTGCCGGCCGGTTTTGTCCGCCGTGTCAAAGCAGTCCATAAGCCCGGACTGGGGCATGGTGCGCTCAAAATATTTCCCGTCAAGATAGATTATAACCCGCTCATATGGGAGAGTTTTGTCGATTTCGGCGCGGTGTATCGTGTGGTGCTTTACAAGCAGCACCGACCAGGGCCGCAGCTCATAGCTCACGCTCTCCACCGCGTACTCCACGCGCCCGTCGATGAGCAGCACTATCTTGTCAAACTCGTGAAAATGAAAGTCCCGCTCCTGCCCGGCGGTGTCCCGCAGGTGGAAATAGTGATAGTTTTCGGTCAGATACCCGGCTCTGCCAGGGGCGTTTTTCGCGTCCATGGGCGAAATCTCCTCCTTGGTGATTGATGCGGCTGCGGTGGTTTGCTATGTCAAAGCCTCCCCTTTGCGTAAGGTTGCACATACAAGGGAGAATTTGCGCTTTCCAAAGGCTCCCCCTGCGTAAGGGGAGCCTCTGGAGAGAGTATACAGCATTTTTTGCAATGTTTCAAGCATTGACAGCAATTTACTTTGCAATATGCGGCGAATATAATAGGCGTGTAAACTCATAAAAGGAGATTTGCTTATGTCTGGCACTAAAAAGTTTTTCAAGAATTACTGGTTTATTCTCTCGATGCTCGTTGGCATAATCGCCGGCTGCGTCGTCGGCGCTGTCTGGCCGGGAGCCACCGCTCTTGAGCCTCTGGGCACGGTGTTTGTCAACCTCATGTTCTGCGTGGTGGTGCCCATGGTGTTCTGCTCCATCGCCTCTGCCATTGCCAATATGGGCAGTGTGCGCCGGGCCGGTAAGGTGCTGGGCACAACGGTGCTGACCTTCCTTGTCACCGCCGCAATCGCCTCCATTCTTATGTACATAGTCGCGCGCCTCATCCCCCTCACAAGCGGCACCTATCAGATAGTCGAGGGCGAGGTCGACGCGGGCCTCGGCGTTGCCGATATGATCATCAACTTCTTCACCAAGCCTGATTTTACCGAGCTGTGGAGCCGCAGGGCGATCCTGCCCCTTATAGTCGCGGCGATCATCTTCGGCTTCGGTGTGCAGATGGCCGGCGGCCCGGAGACCATGACCGCGAAGCTCCTTGCCGACCTCACTAACTGCATTATGAAGGTCGTCAAGATAGTCACCTACTATGCGCCCATCGGTTTCTTCGGCTTCTTCGCGTATCTCGTCGCAACCTACGGCCCCGAGCTTATCGCCGACTACGGCCGCACAATGGTAATATACTATGTGCTCTGCTTCGTGTATATGTTCGTGTTCTCGCCCATTTACGCCCGCTTCGGCGGCGGCAAGGGCGCGGCCAAGGTCATGTTCAAGCACCTGTTTGCCCCGGCGGCGGTGTCCTTCGGCACCTGCTCCTCCGTGGCGACCATTCCCACCAACATGGAAGCTGCCGAGGACACCGGCGTTTCCAAGGACGTCGCGGAAATCGCCATCCCCATGGGCGCAACCATGCACATGGACGGCTCCGCAATGGGCGCCATTTTGAAGGTCGCCTTCCTGTTCGGCATCTTCGGCATGGACTTCGGCACGGGCCGCGCGATCCTCGCCATCATCGTGGCGGTGTTCTCCTCCGTTGCCATGTCCGGCATCCCCGGCGGCGGCGGTACCGGCGATCTGGTGCTGTGCACGGTGTTCTTCCCCGACCAGCTTGCCATCGCCTATCCCATCTCCATCGCGCTTGCTAACCTCATCGACCCGCCCGCAACCATGGTCAACGCGGCCGAGGACTATGTCTCCACCTTCATCGTCTCCCGCTTTGTCGACGGCAAGGATTGGCTCCAGAAAAAGCTCAACAAAAAGCCCGACAGCACGCAGTCAGAATAAGCAATGCGATATGCAAACTCCCGCACCATTCGGTGCGGGAGTTTTTGCGCGCAAATCTGTGCTATTCAATGGCTCCCTTGTGTAAAGGGAGCTGGCGCGGAGCGCCTGAGGGATTGTAAATGCATGATATTTAGAGCAATAAAACAAATCGCAGCACTGGTAACGACCCCTCCAGTCCGCCTTCGGCTGACGGCCTTCTTTACACAGGGAGGTCTTGAATTGACGCAACGGAATGGAATTGCTTTCGTCTGACGCCTTTCGCCGTCTTTCTCACAAAATGTGGTGTAAATTAAGTCTGTCAACACAAGATAAGGAGGTTTTGTGATGCAGACTTTGCGAAACCGCCCTACGATACGGCGGGGCGGTATAATTTATCTTCGCATCGACGATATTTCGCCAAATCCCGTGCAGCCGCGCAAAATTTTCGACGATGACGCGCTCAAGGAGCTGAGCGAGAGCATCCGCAGCTACGGCATCCTCAATCCGCTGACGGTGCGGCTGCGCGGCGGCAAGTATGAGCTGGTGGCGGGGGAGCGGCGGCTGCGGGCGGCGCGGCTTGCGGGACTGCGGGAGGTGCCCTGTATTTTGCTGGACGTGAACATGGAGGACGCGAGCCTTATCGCGCTGGTGGAAAATCTCCAGCGGCGGGATCTGGACTTCATCGAGGAGGCGGTGGGCATAAACCGGCTTATCCGTATGTTTGGCATGAGCCAGGAGGAGGCTGCCCGGCGCATCGGCAAGTCCCAGTCCGCCGTGGCGAATAAGCTGCGGCTGCTGAAGCTCCCGCAGGACATCCTCGACTCACTGCGCGAAAACGGCCTCACCGAGCGGCACGGGCGCGCCCTTCTGCGCCTGCCGAGGGCCGAGGAGCAGCGCGCGGCGCTGGAGTTCATCATCGAAAACGGCCTGACCGTTGCCGCGACTGATGCCTACATAGACGCGCTTTTGAGCCCACCGGAGGAGGCGGAGGAGGCCCCGGCGGAGGAAAAGCCCGAGGAGCGCCCAGCCGGCCGCCGCGCTTTCGTGCTCAAGGATGTGCGGGTGTTCCTCAACACCGTGACGCGCAGCATTGACATGATGAAGCAGGGCGGCATTGACGCGGGCTTCCACCGCGAGGATACGGAGGACTCGCTGATTCTCACAATTTCCATCCCGAAAACAAAAAAAGCATAGGACAGACCATTTCCCCCGTATATTTTTATAATATATGGGGGTGGTTTATTGTGTTAAAACACAATAAACCATATTAAAATGGCGTGCCGCTCGCCGCAAAGCGGCAACCGCGGCACATGCCGAAAATCTCCATTCAGCCGTATATGGAGCTTTTCATTTCTCTTGTGCTGCGGGTATGCGGCAGAATGGAGATTATTATGATCAGTTATTTTTCCGAGCTGCGGTATAAGGAGGTCATCGACGTCTGCTCCGGCTTTCGCCTGGGCTATGTGTGCGACGCGGAGCTTGACGACGCGGAGGGGCGGCTCATCTCGCTCATAACTCCCGGCCGGGCAAAGCTTTTCGGGCTGATGGGCCGGGAGGACGACTATGTTATCCCCTGGGGCTGCATAGCGCGCATCGGCAGCGACATAATACTTGTGGACGCGAAGGACCCGCTGCCCCGACGTAAAAGGAAACGCCGGAGCTTTTTATAATGACAGCGGGTAAAATCCGTGATATACTATTCAAATAACACTCCCGGAAAGGGCTGATTTTTACGGAAAATACTGAGATAAAAAAAGAACGCGCCATACTCGCGGGGCTTTCCGCGAACAGCATGGATGAACACGAGCGCTCCACGGATATATCCATGGAGGAGCTGAAGGCGCTGGTGGAGACCGCCGGCGGGGAGACTGTCGCCATGCTGATGCAAAACCGCCCCACGCCCGACCCGCGCAGCTTTATTGGCGACGGGAAGGTGCAGGAGCTCAAGGCGCTCATCGCCATGAACGACTGCGATCTGGCGGTGTTTGACAACGAGCTGTCCCCCTCGCAGATGCGTGTTCTCAGCGAGGAGCTGGGCGTTAAGGTGCTCGACCGTTCGGGGCTTATTCTGGATATATTCGCCCAGCGGGCGCGGACGCGGGAGGGCCAGCTTCAGGTGGAGCTTGCGCAGTATAAATACCTGCTGCCAAGGCTCACCGGTATGTGGACGCACCTTGTCCGCCAGACCGCCTCGGGCGGCAGCTCACCCATCGGCACGCGCGGCCCGGGCGAGACCCAGCTTGAGACCGACCGCCGCCATATCCGCCGCAAGATGCAGAAGCTTGAGGAGGAGCTGGAGGCCGTGCGCAAGGTGCGCAGCACTCAGCGCCGCCGCCGGGAGAAAAACTCCCTGCCCGTGGTGGCCCTTGTGGGCTACACCAATGCCGGGAAGTCCACGCTTTTAAACTGCCTGACAGGGGCGGATATTCCCGCCAATGACCGGCTTTTTGATACGCTCGACACCACCACCCGCCGCCTGCGCATCGACGAGACGCAGGAGGTGCTGCTGTCTGATACCGTCGGCTTTATCCGCAAGCTCCCCACCCATCTTATCGAGGCCTTCAAGGCCACCCTTGAGGAGCTCAAATACGCGGATGTGCTGCTGCACGTTATCGACATCTCAAACCCCGAGTGGGAGGAGCAGGCAAGAGTTGTGGACGAGCTTATCCGCCAGCTCGGCGCGGAGAGCACACCCTGCCTGCGCGTTTTCAACAAGTGCGACAGGTATATCGGCATCCTGCCTCACGGGGAGGATATTATCTGCATCAGCGCCAAAAGCGGCGAGGGCGCGGACGCTCTGGTCAAAAAGCTCTCGGACATGCTCGACAGGGGCAAGCGCCATGTGACGCTCTCTCTGCCCTATTCCGCCGCAGGGCTTATGGACGCGCTCCAGCGCGAGGCCGCGATAATCAAAAGCGAGTATACCGACGAGGGCATCAGCGTTGAGGCCATTGTCCCGCCGGAGCTTTTTGGCAGGGTCAAGCAGTATATCCCCGGCTACACCGAGCCCAAGGAGGACTGGGAATGAGCATAGTTGAGACTGAGCGCCTTATCCTGCGCCCCTGGCGGGAGGATGACGCGGAAAATCTCTATAAATACGCCAGCGACCCGCGCGTCGGCCCCGCCGCCGGCTGGGCGGTACATAAGGACGCGGCGGAGAGCCTCAACATCCTGCGCACTGTGCTGATGGCGGAAAACACCTGGGCCGTCACCATCAAGGGCTGCGATGAGCCGGTGGGCAGCATCGGCTGCTTCCCCTGCCGCGAGGAGCGGGCGCACGGCGCACCGGAGATAGGCTACTGGATCGGCGTGCCCTTCTGGGGCAGGGGTTATATCCCGGAGGCTGTGCGCGCGCTCATTGCCCGCTGCTTTGGCGAGGGGGCGCCGGATGTCTGGTGCGCCCATTTTGAGGGCAATGATAAATCCCGCCGGGTCATAGAAAAATGCGGCTTTAGGTATCAATTCAACGCCCCGTTTACGGGCACAGACGGCATTGAGCATCAATCCTTGTATTACCGCATACTGCCGGAGGAGTTCACGCCATGACCGAATATCTTGTGCCCACCGCCGCCGGGGAGGCGGAGTTTACCGAAAAGCGCTCCCGCTTTTTGGGCCATGTGCGCCCCGTGGAGAGCGAGGAGGAGGCGCGCGCCTTCATCGCGCAGATGAAAAAGGAATATTACGACGCGCGGCACAACTGCTGGTGCTACATTCTGCGCGGCGGGGTCGAGCGGTACAGTGACGACGGCGAGCCGCAGGGCACGGCGGGCATCCCCATGCTGGAGGTTTTTCGCCGCGAGGGGGTTTATAACGCCGTCTGCGTTGTCACGCGCTACTTCGGCGGGGTGCTGCTCGGCGCGGGCGGGCTGCTGCGGGCCTACACCAAGAGCGCCAAGGACGCGCTGGACGCGGCGGGTATCTCCGCTGTGCGCCGCTGGCTCTGCTTCGACCTGCCCTGCTCATACTCCGCCGCCGAGCGCATGAAGCTGGAGGTCGCCGCCTGTGAGGGCGTGGTCGCTGACATGGAGTACGGCGCGGCGGTTACAATAAAAGCCCTCATCCCCGAAGCGCGGGGCGAGGACTTCAAAGCCAGAATATTCGACATCAGCAACGGCGGCATAAGCCCCACCCAGACCGGCGAGAGCTTCAAGGCCGTGCCGCTGAAATGAAAAAGAGCAGGTACTCTGCACCTGCTCTTTTTCATTTCAATAAAATTCGTGTCTCTGGCAGCCAGATAATTTTACCAGCGGTCAATCTTGCTTCCCCCTTTGGGGGAAGTGGCAAGCCTGCGAGCCGATAGGGGGGCGCATTGCTTCGAGTAGAAAAGCGACGAGTGTTCTCAACTTTCTTGACGTCAAGAAAGTTGCAAAGAAACGCTTAGGAGGGGAAGATTTCGTTTTCTTCCCCTCCTAAGAACCACCCTAATTGAAACGAGTAAAGGGGAGTGCCCCTTTACAATCTCCCGTGCAAGGAGGAAGATTAAGCGCTAAGTTAAGGTTGTTGTAGGTTTAATAGTATATGAGTGCAAATTTGCACTACCCACTTGGCTCTCCCTCTGGGAGAGCTGGCGCGCAGCGCCTGAGAGGGCAAGCAACACAATGCGTAAAAACTGTACATGGCTTAAGTCCAACCGTGCAAGTGATTTTCTCCGGCTTGTCGTGACAAGGGGAGGCTTTGCGCTGTGCAATGTCACCGTTTCCTCAACAGCCCTATTCCTGTGAAAAGCAGCACGCCGGTGAGGGCGAGGGTGAGCTTCAGATTGGCCAAACACGACACAAATATTCTGCGCAGCAGCGGTAAATCGTACCAGCCAAGCCCAGAGCCCCACAGGACAATGGGCAGCGTGGTGATGGCTGCCAGAGCGATAAGCATCCAACCGAGAGCGGGGCGGCGCTTTGCCCATGGAACGAGACACGCGGCGGAACTTCCACCGAAAAAGCCGCCTGCGCCGCGGAGAATGAACACAGCGAACAACAGCCGCGTGTCAACTTTCAGCGCATCGGCCCGGAACCGCTCGAGCCAGATATCCAACCCCAGACACACGACAAACGCGCAAAACAGCACGAGAAACAGCGGCTTTTTGAGCCTGTAATACCACGGCTCGGGCGTCGGCAGGCCCATCAGCTCCTCA
>URPA01000042.1 GCA_900549545.1 uncultured Eubacteriales bacterium | reverse complement strand
GAGGCTGTGTATGTGATTGACAGAACCATTCATACATAAGAATGGCTGTAGAAATACTCTCAGAAAAAATGAAATATAAAATGCATCAGAAAAACGTAATAGAAAAACAAAATAGAAAAACGAAACAGAAAAATACATATAGAGAAAGCAAATTGCAAGTAATATATCATTTTATAGAATTATAGAAATACTAAAATACAAAAGATAAATTAACACAAAGAACGAAGAAAATAAGCTTAACAATTATAATTATAAGCGTTAAATACCATACAAAACAGAATTGGTGTTCAGAGCATTCAGAAAGTCATTACCCTCTGTGCACGAATAGATAAAAGCGGGGAGTACAGCACTGTTGTTATAACATCTGTACTCCCTGATTTGTTTAAAATGTGAAAAATTTGTATTGTTTTATAATTGTCGATAGTGGGTTTGGCAAGTAGAAGGGCTTTTTATGCTGGAAATCATGAGATATCCAGTTCCGGCGGTTTATCCATCGTGTCGGAAACGTATTTCCCATTTTTCTTGCGCTGGCGGACACATTCGGTGAGCAGATATTCAATCTGCCCGTTTACGGAGCGGAAATCATCCTCCGCCCAAGCAGCGATCTCATTGTACAGCTTGGCGGAAAGGCGGAGGGGGATCTGTTTTTTCGGTGTCTCTGCCATAATCAGTACAGGCTGCCCGAATTGACGACGGGCTGGGCATCGTGATTGCCGCAGAGAACCACCAGCAGGTTGGACACCATGGCAGCCTTCCGCTCCTCGTCCAGCTCCACCACCTGCTTCTCACTGAGCCGCTCCAGGGCCATCTCCACCATACCAACAGCCCCGTCCACGATCATCTTTCTGGCGTCGATGATGGCGCTGGCCTGCTGGCGCTGGAGCATCACCGCGGCGATCTCCGGCGCGTAGGCGAGGTAGGTTATCCGCGCCTCGATGATCTCAAGCCCGGCCTCCTCCACCTTCTGCTGGATCTCGTCCCTGATGCGCCTTGCCACCGTCTCGCTCGAGCCGCGAAGGCTCCCCTCGTCGGCAAGTCCGTCGCCGGTTGTATCGACGCCGGGGGCCACATCGTATGGGTACAGGCGCACGATGTTTCGCACCGCGCTGTCGCACTGGAGGGAGAGGTACTCCTTGTAGTTATCCACGTTGAACACCGCCTTCGCCGTGTCCACCACGCGCCACATCACCGCGACGCCGATCTCTATGGGGTTGCCGAGGCAGTCGTTTATCTTCTGGCGGCTGTTGGAGAGGGTCATGACCTTGAGGGAAATTTTGTTGTTCGTCACCTGGATATTCGCCGCGCTGTCATCGCCGAGCTTGATGTTGAATTTGCCGCTGCCCGCGTCCACATCGCCGCTCTGGTTGAGGCGGGTTTTGGCGGCGGGGTTGACGCTCGTGCAGAAGGGGTTAACAAAATAGAAGCCCGCGTCCTTGAGCGTGCCGACGTATTTGCCGAAGAGCGTCAGCACAAGGGCCTCCTGCGGCTTTACGACCTTCAGCCCGCAAAACGGAATCCAGCCCAGAACCACCCATATAATGCCAACGACTATCATGACCACCGCGGCAGCCGTGCCGTAACGCGAGGCAAAGCCACCCAGCACGATAAGCCCGATGGCCGAGATATAGAGCACAAGAAACAGCAGCATCATACCCATGCCGTTTTTTCTGTTGTTAAGGATTTTCTCTTTCATATTCTTTTTTAAGTAAGCGCTGAACAAATCGCCTCGGCGCTTTGCGGACAATTTGCGCCCTGACTTTGTCGGCCTTTCTTGCCATACACAAAGTATTGTCTGCGAAAGCCCGCCTTCATCAGGACACATATTCTCTCGCAAATCATTTTCGCCGATTTATTCATCACTTACTCACCTCCTCCTTATATGATATCAAAATAATATCACTTACATATCTGCGTGTCAATAGGAAGTGTAAAAAAATCGCCGCCCGATTTTCGGGCGGCGATTTGTCGATTGTCGTACCCCAAAGGCTCCCCTTGCGGCAAGGGGAGCTGTCAGCCAGGGGCTGACTGAGGGGATTGAACGAATAGTTTTGCACAAAAGCAAACCTCAATTGCGGCAGACGACCCCTCCGTCAAAAATCAAAGATTTTTGCCACCTCCCCTTACGCAGGGGCGGCGTTGGATTGGTGCAAATTTGAGCGTTTTTTCAGTCCCTGGCCTCGGGCAGGCAGTGCATCTGCGTCACGCCGAGGACGCGGAAGCCCTCCGCGTGGGCGCACAGGCAGCGCAGGCCGAAATCGGCCGAGCGCAGGCGCAGATACAGGGCGATGGCCTTCCCCTCGCCGCAGCCGGTGGGAAACTGGCTCTTGTGGCAGTCAAACACCGATGAAAGCTGCCTGCTCAGCAGCGCGGCCGAGGTTTTGACAAAGCGGTTTGCCTTTGCGGTCATGTAGTAGGCCAGCGCCTTGACCGGGGCGCTCTGCGCGCCATGCTCCGCCATGAGCCGGGCGTAGGGGGCAAAATAGGCAATCTCCGCTGCGGCCCTGCCGGTGTTCAGATGGTCAATGTGGCACTCGCTGGTGACGCAGTGATCCGGCGCGAAGATGACATCGGGCTTAAAGTCCCCAACCTCTTTCGCAATAGCGGATACCAACGCCCGGAAATCGTAAAACCCGCCGTCAGAGAACGGGAGAAAGCGGACATCCTCCACGCCAAGCGCTGCTGCCGAGGCGCGCGCCTCGGCCTGCCGGATGGGTATAAGCTCCTCCGGCGGAGTGTCCACAGAGCCGAAGCGCCCGTCGGTGCATATTAAAAAGCAGACCTTTTTCCCGGCGGCGGTCAGCATTGCCGCCGTCGCCCCCGCGCCGATTTCAATATCGTCCGGGTGCGGGCCGATGAACATATACCGCTCAAAACCCTCCAGCTTCGGCAGGGGCGCGGCGAGGGCGAGGGCAAGCCTTGTGATGCTCATGCCTGCCCCTTTCTTGTCTCGAGCTCGGCGCAGATGCGGGCGTACTCGTCCTCATCGAGCTTGTAGTGCTTCCTGTACAGGAAGTAGGAGCTCAGCATCAGCAGGCAGGGGATTATCGCCATGCACAGCAGCAGGGCGAGGGTCTGCCCCGGGGCGATGCCCTTTATCACGCTGTCGATCTGGACTATCTTGTCCGCCTCGGTGATGAGGTTCCGGGCGCACTGGTTTTCAAGCTCGGAGATGCTGCCGGTGTATTTGGTCACGCCGAAGATGATATAACTCAGATTGGTGATGAGGATAATGAGCGCGGAGGCGAGCTTTGTGATGAACGGGCGCAGGGAGGCGATGATGGCCTCGTCCCGCTCGCCGGAGATGTATTCATTGTATTCAACGGTGTTGATGATGGAGATCATCATTGCCAGATGGAAGCCGTACTGCCCGAAGTTTGAGAGCATATAGCCGATGACCACGACCCAGAACTTGAGCATCGTGGAGGGCAGGAGCAGCCCCGCGAGCAGCATTATACCGTAGCCCACGGCGGCGATAACGGCGAGGATGCCCAGGAGCTTTTTGCGCGGCAGACGGCGGGAGATGGCGGGGTAGAAAATCATCAGCAGCGCCGTGACGGACATGCCGACGATGGAAAACAGGGAGAAAAGCCCGCCGTCATAGCCAAAGTCGAAGTAAATATAGGTCGAGCCGAGGCCGCCGATAATGAGGCCGTTGCCTATCTGCTGAATGAGGAAGATAAGGCTCATCCATAGAAGCTGATCGTTGCCGGTGATGGTTTTCCAGACCTTTTTGAGGCTCACGGGCGGTGCGTCGGTGTACTCGCGCTTCTCGCGCACGCCGAAGATGGTAAAGCACAGGAACGCCGGGGCGAGGATGCAGACAACCAGCGCCACGACGCCGTAGGCCGTGGTGGTGCTGCCGCCGATAGCCTTGTCGCCCACGGTGAACATGGGGATGAGCACGCTTGCAAGCGTGCTGCCGATGCCGGCACAGAGCGTCGCCCGGGAGGTAAACTGGTTGCGGGCGTTAGCGTCGGAGGACAGGGCGGGCACCATGCCCCAGTAGGATATATCGTGCATGGTGAAGGTGATGGAGTAGAGAAAATAAATCACGCCGAAGAACCACACGAAGCTCCAGCCCTGAAGATCGGTGTTGAAGGCGAGATATACCACAACGCTGGTGGAGAGTATGCCGATTACGAGCCAGGGCTTGAATTTGCCCCAGCGGGTGCGCGTGCGCTCGATGATGTTGCCCATGATGGGGTCGTTGAGCGCGTCAAAAACTCTAGCCGCGACGACGATGGCGGTTATCGCGGCAAACTGCGCGGCGGTGAGGCTGCGCGTGAAGAGCACGAAGGTCATGATGCAGCTTGTGAAGAGATAATACTCCATGTCGCTGCCTATCTTGCCCAGCGGGAACATGAGCAGATTTTTCTTTCTGAGCTTGAGGTCTTCCATATCGAAAGCTCCTTCTTTTTTAATTTGCTTTAATTATATCTTTCCCGCGGGATGTTGGCAAGGAAAAATAAAAGCCTCGCCTTTCAAAAAAGGGAAGGTGACTTGGCGCGGAGCGGCAAGACGGAGAGGATTCCCATTCCGGCGGAAATTCCACTCGAGTTTTTTTAGCGGTTTTTGAGCTCCTCCAGCTCCTTGCGCAGGGCGGCAAGCTCTGCGGCGACAGGGTCGGTGACGCTGGTTTGGTCCACATCGTGCACGTAATTTACGCGCTTGCCGGAAATCTTCACCGGCTTTGCCGGGATGCCGACGGCGGTGCAGTCCTCGGGTATGGCGCTGAGCACCACGGAGTTTGCGGCGATGCGGCTGTTATCGCCCACGGTTATCGGGCCGAGAACCTTCGCGCCTGTGCCGATGAGCACGTGGTTCCCGATGGTGGGGTGGCGCTTGCCGACATCCTTACCGGTGCCGCCAAGGGTGACGCCGTGGTAGATAAGGCAGTCGTCCCCAATCTCGGCCGTCTCGCCGATGACGATGCCCATGCCGTGGTCAATAACAAGGCGCTTGCCAATCTTCGCGCCGGGATGAATTTCTATTCCGGTGCGGCGGCGGGAGCGCTGAGAAATAAGCCTTGCAAGGAACATATATCCGTGCTCATAGCACCAATGTGCTTTTCTGTGGCTGCGCACGGCCTTCACGCCGGGGTATAACAGCAGCACTTCCATGGTTGAGCGGGCGGCGGGGTCTCTGGCCTTATACGCGGCCACAAGCTCCCTCAAATCATTAAACATATCGATATCCCCCTGATTGTCATTTTATTCCGGCATCTTTAATATTGCCATCATGAAATTGCACAAGTAAGTGATGAACTAATCGTCAAGAGCGATTTGTTCAGCGCTTGCTGAAGAAAAAAGGGTGACATCGGCAGGTAAAAAGGTGCATGGCGCACTCTCCGTAAACAAAATTAAATTCCTATCAAAAAAATAGGATAAAAGGATTATATACTATAATTTCGCCCCTGTCAACAGCCGACGAAAAAAGCGGCGGCTGACTTGAAATAAACCCGGTATAATGGTATAATTTTCTCGCAAAAAACGGAGGGCGGAAGAATGAAAGCAAAAAGAGCGATAGTTATAGTTGTGTCTTTGATATTTGTCGCGGCGGTGGTTTTGTTCGGCTTCTCATGGAGCAGCCGCGCCGCAGCTCAGCCGGATGGCGTTGTCACGCCTATCGTCGGCAAGCCCAAGGTGGTTTTTGCCTCGGGCTCCTTCCCGGTGGACGCGGAGGAGATCAGCGTTGTCCTCGCCCCCGGCGAGAGCGAGCTTTTGAACAATTTCCCGGCGCTCAAATCCGTTGATCTCAGCGGCAGTGAGTGCTATGAGGAGTTTCTGGCCTGGGCGGAGGAGCACCCGGATGTTTCGCTGCGCTATTCTGTCGCCCTGCCCGACGGCAGCACCGTGGACAACAGTGCCGAGAGCCTTGATTTGAGCAGCTTTGACGCTCAGGGCGTTTCGGCTGTGCTGGAAAACTGCAAGTACCTGCCCAAGCTCAAAAGCATTGACCTCGGCCGGCTTGACGCTGAGCGCGCGATTGCCCCCGAGGCCATGACCGCCCTGCGGGAGGCTAATCCTGAGCTTTCGTTTAAATACAGCTGCACCATCGCCGGAAAAACGGTGGATAACAGCACGGAAAGCCTTGACCTTTCCGGCCTGAGCCGTGATGACGCGCTCCTCGCCGCGCAGCTTCTGCCCGGCATGAGCAGCCTCAAGAGCGTTCATCTGGGCTATGAGGGAGACGGCGGCGTGAGCTGGGACGATATCGCCATGCTCCAGGACGCCTGCCCCGACATCAGCTTTGGCTATCTCTTCACCCGCTTTGGTCAGGAGCTGAACATAAACAGCGAGACGCTGAATTTCAGCCACACCACCATGAACGATGAGGGCGCGGAGGTCCGCTCCTTCCTGCCCTACATGAAAAATTGTACATATCTGGACATGGACTTCTGCAATGTCTCCAATGAGGCCATGGACAGCATCCGCCAGGACTACCCCAACATCAAGGTGGTCTGGCGCATATGGTTTGCCGATGAGTACAGCGTGCGCACGGACGTGGAGCGCATCCTCGCCTCCAAGCCCTCTGTCGGCGGCACGATAGGCGATAAGGAAGCCGCAGTGTTCAAATATTGCAGCGACCTGAAATATCTCGACCTCGGCCATAACGAGGCCGTTACCGACCTCTCCTTTGTCTATGGTATGCCCAATCTTGAGGTGCTCAACGTGGCGATGAACCCGGTGGTTGACCTTACGCCGCTTGCAAGCTGCACGCACCTTGAGTATCTTGACCTGCACAGCACACAGGTTGCCGACCTCAGCCCCCTCGCCGGGCTTACTGAGCTGCGGCATCTCAACATCGGCAATACCAATGTGACGGATATATCCCCTATCTACGGGCTGACAGACCTTGAGCGCTTCTGGATAGGCAGCAACACGCCCGTGCCCGCCGAGCAGGCCGAGCAGATGCGCCAGAGCGCCCCCAATTGCGAGGTCAACAACGAGACCTATGACCCCGAGGGCGGCAGATGGCGCGTCACCGGATATACGGAGCTGAGCCTTGCCCTGTATGAGGAGACCGGCTGGCTCCAGGAGGTGCTTCATCCGCGCTATGAGCTTTTGAGAGAGCAGTTCGGCTTTACCGATAACGACTATGCCTTCTCGTGGAACGACCCGCTGTATTGATAAGCAAAACGCCGAACAAATCGCCCGCGGCGATTTGTTCGGCGTTTACAGGAACCCTAAGGAGATCAGATTTGAAAGCAATGAAACATAATTTCCGGCGCGCGGCGCTCTGCTGCCTGGCGGCTATGATGAGCGCGGTGCTGATGTGCGGCTGCACGGCAAAGGTTAAGCTTGAAAACGGAAAATTTCCGGTCGACTCAAAGTCGCTTGTGGTGGAGCTCATGCCCTATGACGTGCCCAAGCTGAGCGAGTTCACGGCTCTCGAGTCAGCCGATTTCAGCGGCAGCGAGTGCTACGCGGAAATTTTCGCATGGGCGGAGGAGCACCCTGATGTGTCGGTGCGTTATTCCGTGTCCCTGCCCGACGGGAGCCTTGCATACAGTGACGATGCTCAGCTTGACCTGAGCCGGCTGAGCGATGAAGATTTTGAGGCGGCGCTGCCGCTGATGAAGTACCTGCCCGCTGTTGAGACTGTCACCGTCGGCGAGAGCGTGAGCGCCGGATGGATTGAAAGGCTTGCCGAGGCCTGCCCGGAGGCCAATTTCGAGGGCGGCTTCACTTTGGCGGGCAGGAGCCACAAGCTGAGCGATACGGAGCTTGACATCTCCGGCCTGACCGCCGCCGAGGCGGACAGCGCCCGGGCTTTCATCTCCGGCATGAAGCAGCTCAGGCGCGTTGAGCTGGGCACGGAGCCCGAAAGCAACGCCCTCTCGTGGGATGCTATCAGCGCCATGGTGGAGGCTGCGCCCGAGGGGACGGAATTTAACTATGACTTCACGCTCTTCGGCAAGGCCTGCAATCTTCAGGACAGCCTGCTCGACCTCAACCATATTAAGATGGACGATGAGGGCGCGCTTGTAAAGCAGGTGGCCCACTGCATGCCCAATCTCCAGAAGCTGGACATGGATTTCTGCGGTGTCTCTGACGAGGCGATGGCCGATATCCGGGACAGCCTGCCCAATGTGGATGTGGTCTGGCGCATCTGGTTCGGCACGGGGTACACCGTGCGCACCGATGTGGAGCGCATCCTGGCCTCCAATCCCGGCCGCGGCGGCGAGCTCACCGGGGAAAACGCCGCCTCGCTTAAATACTGCACCAAGGTCAAATATCTGGATTTGGGGCACAATTCATACCTTGACGATTTGTCCTTCGTGTCCTATATGCCGGATCTGGAGGTACTTATCGTCGCCATGGCGAACTGGTCTGACCTCTCCCCCGTCGCCAACTGCCCGAAGCTTGAGTATGCCGAGATTCAAAACTCCGCACTCAACGACCTCAGCCCGCTGGCGGAGCTTAAAAATCTGCGCCATCTCAATATTGGCTACTGCTTCGCGCTCCATGACCTCAGCCCCCTCTATGGGCTGACGGAGCTTGAGCGCCTGTGGATAGGCAAATTTACGCCCATCCCCATGGAGCAGATAGAGCATATGCGCGAGTGCGCCCCCAACTGCGAGGTCAACATCGAGACGACCCTCGACCCCAACGGCAGCACATGGCGCTATCTGGGCAAGAACGAATTTGGCATCACGGAGCTTGCGCCCCGCTATGAGCTGCTGCGGCAGCAGATGCACTATGACGAAGCGCCTTTTTCCTACGCATATATCGCCAATGACCCTCTGTATTACGCCCATTGAGATATCGGCTTATGCAAAAACCGACCTTCCCAAACGGAAGGCCGGTTTTTTGTCATCTGCCCCGGATGGCGCGGAAGGCATCCCGCGCCTGCTGGCGGCAGCTGCGGCTGATGGGCACCGCCTGCCCGCCGGACATGATGAAGCTGTCCGCGGTCATGGACTGCACCTGCTGAAGATTGACCCAGAAGCTCTGATGGCATTTGACAAAATACGGCCTCTTTGCCTCGTCCAGAATGTCCCCGGGCTTTGCGGCAGTGGAGAACTGCTCCCCATTTGCGCAGACTACCAGCGTCTTTTTCAGGCGGCGCTCAAAATACAGCACGTCCTTTGCCGGGACGGACCGCACCGCGCCCCTGACTCTAAAGCTGATGCAGGCGCGGGAGCGCTGATCCTCCAGGGCCTTTTCAATGGCCTCCGCTACCCGCTCCCGGAACTGGGATTTGAGAATATAATAGCTGCCCTCAGTCTCATATACATTGCATGAGGCGGAGATGAACGCTGTCATGAAAATAACGGAGCAGTAGGGGCAGGCCCGGCGAAGCTCATGGGCCGCCTCAATGCCGCTGCTCTCCCGCAGCACCAAATCCAGCACCGCGATATCCGGCTGGTAGCCGTCCCTCACGGCGCGCAGAAGCTCCTCGCTGCCGGAAAAGAGCCGCAGCTCAGGCTCAAAACGCATCGCCGCCTGATAGACAATGCTTTTTGCCGTGTCCAGCCACAGGGCTTCATCTTCACATATAGCGATAGTGACCATAGTATACTCCTTGCATTTATGCTCATAATGACACTTTGACTCTACCGCAATATTCTGCTTTTGTAAACACCACCGCATTCAAAGAGAACAAAAGTCAGGCAAAAAGACAAAAATTTCCAAGATAGGCATATGCAAGCCTTTAACTTATCACATAATGAAAAATGGTTATGCAGAGTTTAGCAGGTTTGCACCAAGTATCTTGCCTCCCCTACCGCAGTAGGGGAGGTGGATTGACGCGAAGCGACAAGACGGAGAGGTATCCCTTGCACGGTTGGACTAACCTCGTGCAGCTTTTGCGCGTTGTTCGTATTACCCTCTCAGGCGCTGCGCGCCAGCTCTCCCAGAGGGAGAGCCAAGACTTTTTTCTCACTTCATGCGCAGCATGAAATATCATAAAAAGCAAAATATGGGCGCGGATAAATCCGCGCCCATAAAAGGTATTTCTTTGTAATTCCGCCGGAAGAATTATATCTTCATGCAGACATCCCATGCGCGCCAGATAACGGTACGCAGGTTGCCGATGGCCACGCAGTCGCCGACGCGGTAGGCCTTGCTGTTCTTGCCGCCCACGGGGGTGGGAACAAAGCCGATGCCGTTGACAACATTGTCGCAGTCGACATCAAAGGTCTCACCGGTCTTGACATTCTTGACGGTGACAGAACCGTCGCGGATGGAGGTGACGGTGGAATTGAGGTAGACGGGAACCTTGTGGTACTCCATCGCGTCGCGCAGGAAGGAGGTGTTGGCAAGGCAGGTAGCCTGAGCCGCAACCAGGTCGTCCGCGAACTCGACGATGATGGGGTGCTTGCCGGCAAGGATCAGGTCGTAGGCCGCCTCGCAGGAGGACTGGCCGCCGCCCAGGAACAGGACCTTGTCGCCGACTTCGACCTTGTCCTTCAGCAGCTGAGTGAAGGTGAGGGTCTTATCAAAGCCGGGGATAAGAGGCATGGTTCTGGGAACGGAACCGGTGGCGACGATGATATCGTCAAAGCCGCGCAGGGTGCCCAGATCGGTGACCTCGGTGTTGAAACGGACCTCAACGCCCTGTCTGGCGATCTCAGCACGGTACCAGCGGATGAGCTCCTTGTCGTTCTCCTTGAAGCTCATGGCGGAAGCGGTCAGGAACAGGCCGCCCAGCTCATTGGTCTTCTCAAAGATAACGGGAGTATGGCCGCGCTGGAGCAGAACAAGAGCGCACTCCATGCCGCCGATGCCGCCGCCGATGATGGCGACCTTCTTGGGCTTTCTGGTCTTGACGATTTTGTACTTGTTGTGCTGCATGGTGGTGGGGTTCAGAGCGCAGCGGGCAAGGTGCAGGGAGTCATCCAGCTTCTGGAGGTTGGAGGTTCCCTTGAACTTTGCAAAGTTGAAGCAGCCGTTGTGGCAGCGGATGCAGGGCTTGATCTCGTCCTGACGGCCCTCGAGGATCTTGTGGATCCAGTCATGGTCGACCAGGTTCTGACGGGCGATAGCCACGGCGTCGAGACGGCCGGCGGCGATCTCCTCGGCGGCCTTGACAGGATCCATACGGCCTGCGCAGACCACGGGCTTGTCAGTGAACTTCTTGATATGCTCAACATACTCGAGGTTGCAGTTGTCGGGCATATACTGTGGCGGATGAGCCCAGTACCAGGCATCGTAGGTGCCGTTGTCGCAGTTGAACATGTCGTAACCGGCATCGCCAAGGTACTTGATGGCGCGCTCGGACTCTTCCATGTCGCGGCCCCACTCCTCGAAGTCGGTCTCGTAAGGCATGGCGCCCTTGCCCCAGGCCTTGGTCTTGGAGACGACGGAGTAACGCAGGGAGACGGGGAAGTCCGCACCGGCTTCGCGCTTGATAGCCTGGACTATCTCAACGGGGAAGCGGAAACGGTTCTCGAAGGAGCCGCCGTACTGGTCGGTACGGTAGTTCCAGTTCTTCATGGTGAACTGGTCGAGCAGGTAGCCCTCGTGAACGGCGTGAATCTCAACACCGTCAACACCGGCTTCTCTCAGACGCTTCGCGGTCTTGCCGAAGCCATCGACCATTTCCTTGATTTCCTTAACGGTGAGGGGACGGGAGATAACATCCTCGGCCCAGCGGTTAGGAGTCTCGGAAGCGGAGGCGCAGCAGTACTGAACGTCAACGATGGGACTGGCGAGCTTGTTGAGCAGGTCGTTCTTGGCGAGAACGGTCATCCAACCGTTGATGGCCATGGAGCGGCCCATGCCGGCGGCGAGCTGAATGAACAGCTTTGCACCGGTCTTATGGAATTCGACCATGTACTTTTTGAGCTCTTTGAACATCTTGTCGTTCTGCCAGAGCCACTTTCTGCCGGGCATACCCAGCTGGTCGCGGACACACTGCATGCCGGGCAGGATCAGGCCAACGCCGTCCTGAGCGCGGTTGAGCAGGAAATACGCAGCCTCTCTATCAAAATGGTTGGGCTCGAGCCAGCCGAACAGGGAGGTGCCGCCCATGGAGCACTGAACAATGCGGTTCTTGATTTCCACATTGCCAACCTTCCAAGGGGTAAATAGGGCGCTATACTTTTCGTCCATGTGTTACTTCCTTTCTGATTTCTTGTTGACTGTTAGGGCGCGGCCCATACAGGGCAGCCCGACCGCTTTGGGGTACAGCCGGGCGCGCTCCGCACAAGGCGCGCCAACATCTTCGCGTTATGATTATAACATAGATTTGGGCAACAATCAATCAATTAAATAGAATTCAAAGGATGTTTTTGTTGTACAATTTGTTGGTTATGTACAAAATCGGCAGAGAAATATTGCTCAAAAAGAAAATTGGCAGTTGAAATTCACATCAGCCATTTACAGCGGCGAGGGGTTTAAGCTATAATCCAATCAAACGGAGGGATATGAATGAAAGACTTGAAAAAAACCTGCCGCGTGGCGGTGGTGCAGGCCGCGCCCGTGATGTTTGATAAGGCCGCCTGCGTTAAAAAGGCGCTTGCGCTTATAAAAGAGGCCGCAGCGCACGGGGCGGAGCTTATCGTGTTCCCGGAGCTGTTTATCCCCTGCTACCCCTATGGCCTGACCTTCGGCTTCACCGTGGGCAGCCGCAAGGAGCCGGGCCGGGCGGACTGGAAGCTCTATTATGACAATTCCATCCTCGTCCCCGGGGAGGAGACGGCGCTTTTAGCCGCCGCCGCGAGGGAGGCCGGGGCCTATGTGAGCATAGGCGTGTCCGAGCGCTGCGAGCAGACGGCAACCTTATATAATTCAAATCTCATCTTCACCCCGGAGGGGGAGCTTGCCCCCGTCCACCGCAAGCTCAAGCCCACCGGCGCTGAGCGCGTGGTATGGGGTGACGCGGATAAGGGCTTCTTCCTCGCGGTCGATACCCCGTGGGGGTCGATGGGCAGCCTTATCTGCTGGGAGAGCTATATGCCCCTCGCGCGCGTGGCGCTGTATGAAAAGGGCGTCACCATTTACATCTCCCCCAACACAAACGACAACCCCGAATGGCAGGCGACCATTCAGCATATCGCCATCGAGGGGCATTGCTACTTTATAAATTGTGACATGGTGTTTGACCGGGCAATGTACCCCGCCGCGCTCAACGCGCAGGAGGAGATAGCAAGGCTGCCGGAAAAGGTCTGCCGCGGCGGAAGCTGCGTCATAGACCCCTTTGGGCACTATGTGACGGAGCCGCTCTGGGACGAGGAGGGCATCATCTATGCAGACCTCGACATGGACAAGGTCCCCGCCAGCCGCATGGAGTTTGACGCCTGCGGCCATTATAGCAGGCCCGACGTGCTGAAGCTGTCGTTTGAGGACAGGTAAAGGAAATAATATAACCGCACCAATCCCTTGGCGCTCCCTCTGGTCGCGCCTGCTGGCGAAACCGATGGATGCAATGCAGATTTGCACAACCCAACGCCTCCCCTGCGTAAGGGGAGGTGGCTTGCGGCATAGCCGCAAGCCGGAAGGGTCGTTACCAGTGCAACGATTAGCTTTAATGCCAAAAATATCGAACATTTACAATCCCTCAGGCGCTCCGCGCCAGCTCCCTTTACACAAGGGAGCCTTTGAATTGCATGTAATCTAACAAGAGCCTCCCCGCCGGGGAGGCTCTTGTTCAGTTATATCAGCGCTTCAAGCTGCGCTATTTCTTCGTCCGTGGTTGCCCAGTTGGTGACAAAGCGGACGGCGGTGCGGCCATCGGGCAGAGGCTCCCAGACGCTGAAGGCAAGCTCTGCACTCAGGCGCTTGAGCTGCTCATCATTCAAAATGACAAACTGCTGGTTGGTGGGCGAGTCGATAAAAAGCTCATAGCCCCGGCTCAAAAACGCCGCCTTGAGCTTCATCGCCTGCTTTACAGCATGCTCCGCTATGCGCAGATACAGCCCGTCCGTAAACAGAGCGGAAAACTGAACGCCGAGCAGCCGCCCCTTGGCGAGCATCGCCCCCTGCTGCTTTGTGAGCGTCGCAAAATGCGCCGGCATGTTGTTCTTCGTAAAGACCACGGCCTCGCCGCAGATGGCACCGAGCTTCGTCCCGCCGATGTAGAACACATCCGCAAGGCGGACTATATCCTCAATGCCCGCGTCATTGGCGGGGCTTGCAAGCGCGTAGCCCAGCCGCGCCCCGTCGATATAAAGCCCCATGTCAAAGCGGCGGCAGACGGCGGAAATGGCCTCGAGCTGCGCTTTTGAATAGAGCGTGCCAAGCTCGGTGGGCTGGGAGATGTAGACAAGCGCCGGGAAGCACATATGCTCATGCGTCCCGTCGGCGTAAAAGCGCTCCATGTACGCTTCAAGCTCGCCCGCGTCAAGGCAGCCGTTATGTGCCGGCAGGGCGATGACCTTGTGCCCGGTGTACTCGATGGCCCCAGCCTCGTGGACATTTATGTGCCCCGTTTCGGCGGCGACAACAGCCTCGTGCCGCTGCAAAAGTGCCGAAATGACGACCTGATTTGTCTGCGTACCGCCGGTGAGCAGATGCACCTGCACATTGCCGCCGCAAAAGTCCGCGATTTTTTCCTTTGCCTCGGTGCAGAAGCGGTCCTCCCCATAGCCGGGGAGCTTTTCGCCGTTGGTCTCCAGCAGCTTTTTCAGAACCTCCGGGTGCGCCCCGTCGGTGTAGTCACACAAAAATGATGTCATTTGTTTTCTCCTCTCAGTATACATACAAGCTTAGTGAAATCAACCCTGTGTCAGACAGTGTAATAAAAAAGATGTTTGAGTTTCTTCTCATCGTCTGATGTTTCTCTACCCCGGCCTCCGTATTAGAAGAGGGTTCTTCGGTATACACCTTTTGCAGCGCCGACAAAATCTCGTTATATTTCATCGTGGGGTCGCCTGCCGGCTCAAACGATGTGTGTATCTCGTCTACCCAGAGAAACCCGAACCCGGAGTAGCTGACATGTGTTGGTTCTCCCCAGATATTCACATCTTCATAGACATAGACGGTTCTTCCGGTCTCGTCGAAATATTTTTCACTTTCAGGCTCGCCCAACAACAGCATTACCAAAAACATTGGCGCTCTGGCAGGGAGAGGATTCCCTTTTAAGCCAATATTCAGAACAGACAGATATGCCGCAACAACGCCGACAATGACGAGAAAACATATGAAAACAATTAGAAATCTTTTCTTTCTGCGCTTTTCTGAGGAGTTCATTTGCTCTCCCCCTTCTGCCTCTTCGCTCTTCTTCGCCTGTTGATGTACCGCTCCATGTCGCCGGAATTTATAAACTCCGCCAGCACATGCTGCTCAAAAACCGGGACGGTGCAGGAATAGAAGCCGATTTTCTCCCGCTGGCGCTCCAGAAGCGCCTCGGGCAGAATCATGAAGCCTGTCCGCATCGAGGGGGCGAGGAGCTTTGAAAATGTGCTGATATATATCACCCGCTCCGGAGCCAGGGTGAACACCGGCTCTGAGGGCTCATTGGCCGCGGCAAATTCGGAGTCGTAATCGTCCTCGATTATATACGCGTCCCGCGAGCGCGCCCAGCGGACGTACTCCCGGCGCTTGGCGGCGGAAGCGGTGACTCCGCTGGGGTAGCTGTGAAAGGGCGTGATGTGCAGCACCCCGGCGTCACAGGCGGCCAGCGCGGCGGAGCTTATCCCGTCCTCCTCCAGGGGGAGCGCGGTGAGGCTCAGCCCGTTTGCCGCGTAAACAAGGCGGATTTTTTCATAGCAGGGGCTTTCCAGCGCGAAGCGCCGCTCACGGCCCAGAAGCTGCGCCGCCATGGAGTAGAGATACTCCGCGCCCGCGCCGACAAAAATCTGCTCCGGCGCGGCGACGATGCCCCGGCTGCGGCAGAGATAGTCGGCCAGGGCCTCGCGCAGCTCCGGGCAGCCGGCGTTGGGCGATTTGATGAGCAGGCGCCTGTCCATATCGCTGAGCACCCGGCGCATGGTGCGCGCGAGGACGGAAAACGGAAAATCCTCCATCGACTTAAGCTCCGCGCTCATGTCCTCAAGCGCCGCGCGGCGAACAGGGGGCGCGGGCGCGCCGTAGTCGGCGTAATAGCCGCTGCGCTGACGGGGGCGGATGTATCCGCCGTCCGCCAGCAGCTCATAAGCATGCTCAACCGTGATAACGCTAACACCCAGCTCCTGCGCCAGCAGCCGCTTGGAGGGCAGACGCGCCCCCTTGGGCAGCACCCCGGAGACTATATCCCGCCGGAGCTGGTCATATATCTGCATATACGCCGGTTTCCCGGCCTTTTTCTCCACCGTGTACTTCATTGCATCTACCGCCGGTTTGTTATCTCAGAAAATTTTACGCGCCTGAAATTACATTGTCAAGCCCTGAGTATCGGTTGGAGCTGCTGCCCCTTCAATGCCGCCTCCACCGCCGCGCCCAGCAGGGAAAAATCCGCTTGCAGGGAGTTCGGCTTTTTCACGGGGTCATCCTGCCGGAAGGGGACAAAGTACACGTTCTTGCGGTTGAGAAGCCGGGCGATGTTCTCCGCTGAGCCCGAAAGCCCGTCATTTGTGGACAGGGCGATTATCAAAGGCTTGCCGTTTCTCAGATGCGCCTTCGCCGCCATTGTAACCGCGCTGTCAGTGATGCCGTTTGCGAGCTTCGCGAGGGTGTTGCCCGTGCAGGGGGCGATGAGCAAGGCCTGCATTGGAAGCGCGGGGCCGAGCGGCTCCGCCTCGGCGATGGTGGTGACGACCTCCTTCCCCGTCAGGTCCATAAGATGGCGGATATGCTCCGCCGCCGTGCCGAAGCGGCTGTCCGTCTCGGCGGCGGTCTCGCTCATGATGGGCACAAGGTCGTAGCTGTGCCGCAGCAGCTCCGCCGCGGCGAAGAGCTTTTCATATGTACAATACGAGCCGCAGAGCGCGAGCCCGATGCGTTTTTTGTCGTCCATGGCTATACTAATCCTCCTGCTCCTTAATCACATCATACACCGTGTCCCGGATGAGCAGCGCCGCCGTCTCCGGGGCATAGACGCCCGGCAGCCCCGGCGCCGCGATTGCCTTCAGACCTATGTTCTCCGCCAGCGTCCGGTCAAAGCCCCCCGGCGGGGAGGCAAGCTCCAGCAGCAGTGCCTCGGGCGCGGCACAGCAGAGCGCCGCCTCGCTGATTACACGCGCGGGCACGGTGTTCACGATGAAGTCAAAATCCCCGATGACGCCCTCCAGCGCCGGATAGTCCAGCGCCGCCGCGCCGATGGCG
>URPA01000041.1 GCA_900549545.1 uncultured Eubacteriales bacterium | reverse complement strand
GCCTTTTGAGAATGATACCAGCGCCATTACAAAGAAGCTGGCAAAGAAAAGTTTGATAAGCGAGAAGCGTCGGAATCTGATGGTGGTGATCGCCGTTGCGCTGGCGGCGTTTCTAATCTGCTTTACAGGAATTGTGGCTACCTCCCTGACACAAATGCAACGCAATCAGGTTGTTGATACTTATGAGGCGGTTTGGCTGGGCATAGAGGAAAACGACATTGAAATCCTGAAAGAACTGCCGGAGTTTGAATCTGTGGGCAGTTATTATGCACTCGGCGAGGAACTTTCGGAACAGGGCTATCATGCTTCTTATGTATATAATGACGCAGAAATGATGGAGATTGGGCACGACCAAATGAAATTGTTGGAGGGGAATCTGCCTCAAAAAGCAAATGAAGTTGTCGTGAGCAAATACTTTCTTTCCGCCTATGGAAATAATGCCAAAATCGGGGACACTGTGACCTTAGATACAGAGAGCTTTCATGGTGATTATATTGTTACCGGCATTATGGACAGCGTAAATGAAAAACAGGTGAATACCTGTGCCATCATTCTTTCCAAAGCTGCCCTGACAGAATGGAATGGGTTTGACCCGGCTGGGTATCGCGCCTATGTCCATTTCAAAAACAGCGGCCAGTTGGACGAAGAACTGATGACCTCTTATTGCAAGCAGATTGCAGAGGAATATCAGCTTCCTATGCCCAAAATGAACAACAAGTATTTTGCTTTTGCTTCTAAATCCGTTGCTTTTGCACCGATAGCTGGCGTGATTGCCATTGTTCTGATCGTTGGCTATATTGTGATCCAGAGTATCTTCCGTATCTCCATCAATGACAAAATCAAGAGCTACGGACAGCTTCGGACGATTGGTGCGACGCCAAAACAAGTCACGCGGATTGTAAAGCGGGAGGGACGCAAACTCGGCTGTATTGGGATTGTGATAGGTACAGTGCTGGGCGTATGCGGCGGTTTTCTTCTGTTTTCCAAGGGATTTAACGCTGTTTCCTATGTCGTTATGGTTTCCTTGACACTCATAAGCTGCTGGATTATGGTGTCTATTTCCATCCGTAAGCCAGTAAAGATTGCGGCAGAGATTTCCCCGATTGAAGCTGTCCGTTTTACCCCGATACAAAAGAACATCCGCAGCCGGAAAAAGAATATCAAGCTCAATCCTGCTTCAATGGGAATTGCGAATTTTAAGCGTGACCGAAAAAAGGCAATCTCTATTATAGCGTCCTTGAGTTTGGGTGGAATCATTCTGCTTGTGGTATCCTCCCTCGTTTTGTTGCGCTCACCAGAGGCGCTTGCAAGACAGATTTTCCCGTATGGTGACTATAAAATTTATTTGCATTCTGAATTGACAGAACAAGAAGTTATGGCGGCAGGAAATCCACTAAATGGAGAACTGAAGCAGGAAATTTTGGCCATTGATGGTGTAACCGATGTTATTACAAAAAGGCAAAGCCTTCATGTAAATTATCGTGCCAACGGAATTGAGGATGCTGGTATGTGTGATATACTGACTGAACAAAATTATTCAATGGTTGAAACTGCGTTGATAGAGGGAACTATGCCAGCGGATGCACGCAGCATCATAATTGATTCGCATACAAGTAACCGTGATAATATAGGAGTAGGAGAAACAGTTGAACTTATCTCCGGGAAATCATCCATTCCCGTTACTATATCCGGGGTGTTTGACAACGATAGCATACCAACCGATGGACATGGAACACTCCACCTTGACGCTCCACTTGAATATGCACCAGAAGCATTATTCCATGAATTGCATCCAGAAATAGCTTCGTTTGATTATTCATGGAGCATTGTAAGCGATCCGAAAAAAGCGGACTATGTAGAGTCTGAATTGAAAAATATTGTAGCCACTCATACTAATATTGCATTAGAAGATATTGACACTATAATTGAGTATGAAAAAAAGATAAATTCTTTTGCCTTTGGCAGTATGGAGGTACTTTCGTGGCTGGTATTCCTCTTTGGCGTTATCAACCTCATTAACACGACCCTCTCTAACCAAATGTCAAGGAAACAGGAAAACAGTGTTTTGCGTTCCATCGGCCTGACACAAAAACAGCTATGTAAAATGAACATCTGCGAGGGGCTGTGCTATGCGTTTTTTGCAACATTGGCAACGGTGATCGTTGGGCTTCCAGTTTCCATCTTTGCTTGCAGAAAAATGAGTGTAGGGGCTTTTGCCGGAAATGTAGTGCCTTACAAATTTCCGGTTTTGGAAATGGGCCTGTTTATTCTGGTGCTATTCGGAATGGAACTGGTCTTGTCTGTCTGGACAATCCGCAGGCAGAAAAAACAATCTCTGATTGAACAAATGAGGGCGATGGAATAACCGTATATAATTTGGAGGAATTATCTATGGCTGACGATAAAAGAAAATTAACAGAAAAAGAATTGAAACGCAAAAATGACTTTGAAAAATTATGCTCTGAAATGCAACAAAAAGGATATAAAACAAAGAATATAATTATCAATACACAACAAGCAAAGCCTTTATGTCTTTTAATTATGCTGCCATTTATGGCTTTAGCATTTTGGATATACCATCATGTGAATGGTTTTGATTTGGACTGTCTTTCGCTGGGATTTGTTGTAGCATTGATTGTGCTTGTTTTGTGTCTAACCATTCTGCATGAGCTAATACATGGAATTACCTGGGGGCTTTTTGTAAAAAATCATTTTCATTCGATTGATTTTGGAATTATTTGGAGTAGTTTTTCTCCATACTGCACTTGCTCCCAACCGTTGAAAAAGTGGCAGTATTTGTTAGGAACTGCTATGCCTACATTGGTTTTAGGAGGCGGGAGTGCAGTTGCTGCGGTGATGACAAATCAATTACTAATATTTTTGCTGGCAGAATATATGATTGCATCAGGTGGTGGAGATTTTCTAATTATACTGAAAAGTATGCTATACCGTATTGAAAAGCAAGAAAGTGTGTATTGCGACCATCCTTACGAATGTGGTTTTGTTGTTTTTGAAAAATAGGAACAAATACTATTTAACTGTGGTACTACTATTTATAGCTCCTCGTAAAAGGAAAACAAATGCCACTGCGAATGAATATGCAAAGTGGAAGAAAACACGAAAGTAAATTGGACGTTTGAGAAAATCAGTGGAGCGGTTCATTAGCTGCTCCACTGATTTTTTGCTATCCCTTGACAAAATATTTTGAAATGTCCGAGGATTGTAACAATTCAGCTTGCTTTTTTGTCGAAATTAAAACCATTCGGACATTTCTGTGACATTTATGTTTTACCATGGTGTTGTCAATAAACAAAAACAGTCTGCCCAGCGGCAGAAAAGAAAAAAACCGCTGCTGGGCAGACCGATTTCCCATGCTTAAAGTTTTTATTCCATGCGGCGGTTTTGAGTAAATCAAGGCCGCCGTTCTTTTTTATCCCCTCCAAGAGAATGACGCGGTAACGCTGATAAATACGGCGGCTGATTAGGAGGCAGTCGCCATGAAGCACATACTTATTCGACAAAATCAGACAAGGCTTGACCCATCAAAAAAAGCCCGTCCCCCGCCTGGAAATATTGTGGCCATGAGTATGAACTATACACCGACACTAAAGAGCATAACACTTCCTGTTTTCGCCCAGCAGGTCGCAGACCTACCGGGCGGTTTTTGTCGTTTCCTGCGGCCTGCTCCAATCAAGAAAAATTATTTTCGCAAAGGGGGCTTTTAGCGGGTAGCCGACGGCCTTGCCGGTGTCATGTTAGCGGAAAGGGAGAGAACCACCACCATCCCCAACGAAAGGGGGTGAGAAGATGGAAGCTATCCCCCGCAACTATGACAAGTGCCGGTTTGACGCCTTTTGCAAGTCGGTACTGCGGAACGAGGCCCATAACTACCGGCGTGGCTTAAAACGCCAGCGTGACCGGCAGGTGTCGATCAGCGCCTTATCGCAGGCAGATATGGACAAGCTCTGCACGGTAGATCATTACCCCAGCGACAGTTTCACTTTTTCGTCGCACGGGTATGACCTGCACATCAACAACGAGCTTGTAGCCGATGCCTTTGCCAGCCTGTCCGCGCAGATGCAAAGCATTTTGATTTTGCGTTTCGTGCTGGATTTGGGCGACGCCGAGATCGGCAGCCTTGTGGGTATGTCCCGCAGCGCCGTCCAGCGGCACAGGAAGAAAACACTGGACGAATTGCGGAACAAATTGACGGCGTTGATGCCAAAGGGAGGTTGAGCGCGGATGATGAACCCCAGCTACAAGGGCCGGGCGCTTCTCCCCATGCCGGTGATCGAAGCCGCCCGCGCCGGGGATGCCGAGGCCGTGGAACGTGTCTTGCGGTACTACGAGGGCTACATAAACAAGCTCTGTACCCGGACGCTCTATGACGAGTACGGCTATCCCTATATCTGCCTGGACGAGTGGATGAAGCACCACCTGGAAAACAAGCTCATTCAGGCCATCGTCGGTTTAGGCTGACGGCAACCGGCCCGGCAGGGCAGACGGAACATCTTACCCTTTCCATGTTCCCCCGCTTCCGGCCCGGCGCTGCACCTTGACAAAGAAAGCCCGCAAGATAACGGCGGCGCAGCATAGGGCAACGGACACATTCTGTATGCGCCGCATCGGTGGGTACGCCATGACCCCGCATCCTGCGGGAGAGCGAGAACCGCCTACACCGAAAGCCGGCAGCTTATAATCAGCGGTGCATACGCTAACGATACTCCCTTACAGCCACAGTCCGAGCGTTCAAAGCGTCGCAGGCAATGGGTAGGGCCGCGTGAGAACCACGCAGGGGTGAAAGTCCCGTGGTGCTGGTCGCCGCCAGCCGTCCGATTTATGCCCCTTTTTAGCATGAACCTTTTGTTTCGTGAAAGGGGGATTGTACCGTATGAGTACGGTATTAACGCAAAAAATCAGCGCCCCCGTTGTACGTCAGTACGAAATCGGGGGCGTTCGCTATATCGTCAAGGCTTCTGTCAGCGGCAGGGCCAGCGAGAGCGCAGTAACCAAGATCAACCGTTTAATTCAGGGCGACTTGGAGAAGAAAAAATCCCAGCCCTGATTATGAATTTTTGAGCTGACTAACGGGGCCGGGTATGGTATAATATGACCGTATCAAGGCCCCGTTTTCCGGCTGCGGAATAGGAGGCCAAAATGAATAAACAGCCGGATAAGGTGTTCGCACTGTACTACCGTGCGGCACGGACGAACGACAATGATACAACCTTGCACCTTGACAATCAAATGCACCAACTGTTGCAGTATGCACGGCAACATGGGATTGACAGCTTCGTACTGTACGCCGATGTGGGCTATCCGGGGACAAACCCTGACCGCCCGGCCTACAAGGAAATGCTGTCCGCCATCCGCAGCGGCCATGTGCAGGCGGTAGTCACGCACAGTATGACCCGTATCGCACGGGACAGCGTTTCCCTCTATCAGTTTTTGGAGGACGCCGCCCGGCACGGCACAGCGGTATTCTCTATCAAGGAGGGCGGCGACCTGCTGGCGGAGCATGAAGCCTTTGCCGCAGTCTGTTCCCTGATGAAAGGGGGTGCGCTGAAATGATGAAGCCGAACATTACTCCTGTCGGTACGTTCCAGCGCATCACCAATACCGCCCCCCTGCGGGCGGAAACCCGCGAGGCCATCCAGAACATGGTGTTGCAGTTCTATGTTCAGAACAGCCAGCCGGAGGACGACGCCGAGGGCTTGACCGCCTGCTATGAACGGCTTTCGCAGGAAGATAAGCTGGACGGTGAGAGCAACAGCATCATCAACCAAAAGAAGATTTTGGAGAAGTATTGCCGCGACCACGGCTATACCGCCATCCGGCACTACGACGAGGACGACGGTTATTCGGGGACAAACTTCAACCGCCCTGGCTTTCAGCGGATGCTTGCCGACATCAAGGCGGGCAAGATCAAGCGGGTGGTCGTCAAGGATATGTCCCGCCTGGGCCGCAACTATCTCCAAGTGGGAATGTATACCGAAATGGTGTTCCCGGAGTATGGTGTTCACTTTATCGCCGTAAATGACGGAGTGGACAGCATAAAGGGGGATAGCGAGTTTACCGCAATCCGCAACGTGTTCAATGAGATGTATGCCAAGGACACCAGCAAGAAAATCCGGGCTACATTTCAGGCCAAGGGCCGCTCTGGTGAGCGCCTTTGTACCATCCCGCCCTATGGGTATATGAAAGACCCGGAGGACAAGAAACGCTGGATTGTGGACGAGGAAGCGGCTGCTATCGTTCAGAAAATCTTTGCCCTGTGCGTAGACGGCCTGGGGCCGACGCAGATCGCCAAGTGGCTGCAACAGAATAAAATCCTGAACCCCACTGCCTACGCCCACGAAAAGGGCTTGCCGGTCTGCAACGCTCCTACGGCTAATCCCTGCAAGTGGACAAACGAAACCGTTTCCCGCATTTTGGAGCGTGTCGAGTACCTGGGCCATACGGTCAATTTCAAGACCAGCAAGCCATCGTTCAAGAGCAAGAAAAAGGTCTGGAATAACCCGTCCGAGTGGGTAATCTTCGAGAATACCCAAGAGGCAATCATTGAGGAAAGCGTGTTCCTGGTCGTGCAGAACATCCGGCAGGCCAGACGCCGCCCGACCAAGATGGGGGACATGGGTATGTTCTCCGGGCTGGTGTACTGCGCCGATTGCGGCGGCAAGATGTACCTTTGCCGGGCTAATCACTTCAAGCCGGAACAGGAGTATTACATCTGCTCCACCTATCGGAAAGACCGTACCCTATGTAAGACGCACTCTATCCGCCGTGTAGTGCTGGAAGAAATCGTACTGCGGAACCTGCGGGAAGCGATTGCCTATGTGACGCAGTATGAGGACGACTTTATCCAGCGGGCGGCGGAACGGAGCCAGCAGGAGCGTGACAAGGCGCTGGCGCAGAAAAAGGCTTTGCTGGCACAGTCTGAAAAGCGCATCGCGGAGCTGGATGTGATCTTCAAGAGGATTTATGAGGACAACATTTCCGGCAAGCTGTCCGATGATCGGTTTATCAAGCTGTCCCGTGACTATGAACAGGAGCAGGAACAGTTAAAGACCGTTGTGGAAACCCTGGGGCGGGAAGTGAAACAGCAGGAACAGAAGAAAACCAACGTCAGGAAGTTCATTTCTGTGGTAAAGAAGTACACGGACATGACCCAGCTTGACGCCACTATCCTGCGTGAGTTTGTGGAACAAATCAGGGTGTCCGACACCTATACGACCGACGAACAGCAGAAGCGGGTGAAAATCCGGGAGATTGAGATCGTCTATAACTTCATTGGTGCGTTTGATTTTGAGGGAGCGCGGGAGCAATCCCAAACTGCCCAAGACAAAAATATTGCGAAAGTCGGCGCAGCTTAACGCTACGCCGACCCTCGCTTAAAATGTTTTCTTACGTCACCGCCCCATTAAGGGCGGCTTTTTGCTTATATTCTTCTGAATGTCTCGGTATAGCTTCTCAGCTTCTTGGCGAGCGCCTTGTCCGCGGCGTCCGGCAGCATACGCCACTGCCAGTTGCCGGTGGAGGTGCCGGGGATGTTCATGCGGCAGCTTGTTGGCAGCTCGAGGAGATCCTGCATCTGCACAACGAAGAGGTTGGAGGCCGTGGCCATGCCCGTGCGGATAAGGCCCCAGACCCAGCCTTCGTCCTCGGTGATGTGCATATAGGCGCCGGCAAAGCGCTTATCGGCCCGGCTCATGGTCTTGAGCCAGCCCAGTACCGTGTCGTTATCGTGCGTGCCCATATAGCAGACGCTGTTTTGCTCGCAGCGGTGGGGCAGATAGTCGGACTCGCCGTGCGCGTCAAAGGCAAATTCCAGCACCTTCATGCCGGGCAGCCCGGAATCGGCCAGAAGCTGACGCACCCCGGGGGTGATATAGCCGAGGTCCTCCGCGATATACTCCATCTCCCCGAACCACGAGGTCAGCACGCTGACAAGGCCCATGCCGGGGCCCTTCTTCCAGCAGCCGTTCTTCGCGGTTGTCTCGTCCGCGGGCACGGCCCAGTAGCTCTCAAAGCCGCGGAAATGGTCGATGCGGATAACGTCATAGAGCTTGCGCGCCCCGTCAATGCGGCGAATCCACCAGCCGTAGCCGTCGGCGCGCATGGCGTCCCAGTCGTAGAGGGGATTGCCCCAGAGCTGCCCATCCTCGGTGAAGGCATCCGGCGGCACACCCGCCACCTCCACGGGGAAGTTGTCCTCATCAAGCTGGAAAAACTGCGGCTCGCTCCACACATCGGCGGAGTCCAGCGCCACATAGATGGGGATATCTCCGATAAACTGCACGCCCTTCTTGTGGGCATAGTCCCTCAGCGCGACCCACTGGCGGAAAAACAGGAACTGCATGAACACATAAAAGTCCACATCCTCACGCAGAAGCTCCCTGTATTTCTCCACAGCCTCCGGCTTATGCAGGCGAATGTCCTCATCCTCCCACTCTGTCCAGCTTTTCATGCCGAACTGCGCCTTGACCGCCATGTAGAGGGCATAGTCCTCAAGCCATCTGGCGTTATCCGCGCGAAACTCCTCAAGCTCGGCGGCAAACTTCTTCTCTCCGCGCTTAAAGGCGATGCGCAGCACCTTGAAGCGGCTGTTATAAATTTTGCCGTAATCCACGCGCTGCGGGTCGCTGCCCCAGTCTATTCCCTCAAGCTCGGCGCTTTTCAAAAGCCCGTCCTTCACCAGCATGTCCAGGTCTATAAAATAGGGATTACCGGCAAAGGTGGAGAAGGAGGAATAGGGGCTGTCCCCATAGCTTGTGGGGCCGAGGGGCAGGAGCTGCCAGTATTTCTGGCCGGCGTTCTTGAGAAAATCAACAAATTTGTACGCGCTTTTGCCCATTGTACCGATGCCGTAATTTGAAGGCAGGGAGCTCATAGGCATAAGCACAGCGCTGCTGCGATTCATAATAATCTCCATTCTGCCGCATTTCGGAGGTGCAAATCAGCACCTCCGTCTGCGGCGGCGCAGCGTGATTTTTCACACCGCACCATTCAATTTAGCAATTAGCCCTTGACCGCGCCCGCGGCGACGCCCTTGATAATGTGCTTCTGGCCGAGGATATAGACAATGATGATCGGCACGATCGTCAGCACGATGCTTGCCATCATGGAGCCCATCTCCACACGGCCATAGCTGCCGCGGAAGTACTGAATAAGGATAGGGATAGTCATGTACTTCTTGCGGTCGAGCACCAGATAAGGCAACAGGTAGTCGTTCCAGAGCCACATTGTCTCCAGAATACCCACGGAAACGAGCGTAGGCTTAAGGATGGGGAGCACCACGGAGAAGAAGGTGCGTATGGGGCTGCACCCGTCAATCATGGCGGCTTCCTCGATCTCAATCGGGATTGACTTCATAAAGCCGGCAAACATGAACACCGCCAGCCCAGCGCCAAAGCCCAGGTACACGATGCAGATATTATATGGCGTGTTCAGCCCCAGCTTATCAGACAGGGACGCCAGCGTGAACATCAGCATCTGGAAAGGAACCACCATGGAAAACACGAAGAGATAGTAGCAGGTCTTGGAGACCCATGTGTTGACCCTCGTGATAAACCATGCGCACATGGAGCAGCACACCAGAATCAGCACCACAGAGGTGATGGTGATCACAAGGCTGTACCAGAAGGAGGACAGGAAGCCCTGCGAGCCGATGGCGTTTTTGAAGTTATCCAGCCCCGCAAAGCTCCCGGCATCAGGCAGCAGGAAGGCAGAGTCGGTAGTGATGGCGCGCTCCGCCTTGAGGGAGTTCATGACCACCATGAACACCGGGTAAACCCAGGCAAGGCTCAGCACCGTAAGCAGAGCGGTAAGAAATCCGTTTACGATTTTGCTTCTCTTTTCCATTACTGCTGCACCTCCTTGGAGCGTGTGGCCTTGAGCTGAACGATGGATATAATAACAACCATGATGCAAAACAGCACGGCCTTAGCCTGACCAATGCCCTTCCACTGTGGGCCGGAGCGGAAATAGAAGGTCTGGTAGATGTTCATGGCGATAAGCTCAGAGGCGTGGGCCGGCTCGCCGCCGGTCAGCGCGAGGTTCTGGTCAAAGAGTTTGAAGGAATTTGTAAGCGACAGGAACAGGCAGATCGTGATGGAGGGCATCAGATTTGGCAGCTTCACCTTCCAGAGTGTCTGCCATGAGGTGGCGCCATCGATCGTGGCCGCCTCGATATAGTCGTTGGGGATAGCCTGAAGGCCCGCGATGTAAATTATCATCATGTAGCCTATCTGCTGCCAGCACATGAGGATGATCAGGCCCCAATAGCCGTAGGTGGCGTTGAGCGCCAGCAGGGGCTTGCCCAGCAGGCTCAAAACGCAGTTGAAAAGTATCTGCCAGATATAACCCAAAACGATGCCGCCGATAAGGTTCGGCATGAAGAACACTGTGCGGAACAGGTTCGTGCCCTTTATCTGCCGGGTCAGGAGCAGCGCCACTGTAAGCGCGAAGAGGTTAATAAGCAGTGTTGAGACCACGGTGAAGCGCACCGTGAGCCAGAAGGAATGGGTAAACTGCGGGTCTGCAAAGGCTTTCGTGAAATTTGACAGGCCGACGAAGGTGGCTTTGTCCACCGTCTGGAATTTGCACAGGGACAAATACGCCCCCTGAACAAATGGGATCACAAATCCGATGACAAAGGCGCACAATGTTGGCAAAAGGAAAAACGGCCAGTATTTTTTTATGGCTTTCTCCATTTTCTCCCTCCTATTTTTCTTCTTGCTTCAGGGTTCACCTGTAAGGCCATGGCGGCTCCACAGGTCAGCCCTGAAATATTCCGGTGCAAAATTAAAAACCGGGGTGGGCGGTCATTCGCCCACCCCGGCAGAGTTCGGTTTGCTGTTGTGCTTTTAGGATCAGCCGTTAACCAGAGAATACTCGGTAGCCCAGCCGTCAACAAAGGCGGAGACAACGCCGTCCCAGTCGCCGGTACCGGCAGCATAAGCGGTCAGCGCGGAGCCAACACCGTTCTTCCACTCCTCAGAGGGCATGGTGGTGAAGTTCCAGGAAACGGGGGTCTTGCCAGCGGCGGTCATGGCAGTGTCCTGCTTGACAAACAGGTTGCTGGCTTCCTTGGCGGCCTTGAAGGGGCAGACAAAGCCCATGTCATTGGCCAGGGAGGAGGTGCCCTCCTCAGAGGTGACGACCCAGTACAGGAAGTCCAGAGTGGCCTGGATGTCCTCATCACTGGCCTCGCCATTGACGCACCAGTAGTTCTCGGAGCCGGTGCAGAGGCCCTGGTTGGCTTCGTCCTCAAGGCCGATGTAGATGGGGAGCATGGCGAGGTTATCATCGCCGAGGTCCTTCACATCGTTGTAGGCCCAGGTGCCGTTCTGATAGAAGACAGCCTCGCCGTTGACAAACTCGGCCACAGCATCGTCACCGGTCTTACCGGCAAGATCAGCGGGGGCGCAGGTGGCGTTGTTGATGTACAGATCCCAGATAGCCTTGTAGTTATCCAGATAGGTGCCCTTGATGGCGGGGGTGGAGGTGATGCCGTCAGCCTGGTACTCGGCGTAGATGGGCATGTTGGCCAGGTGGGTCTTGAAGCGCCAGTCGGAGGAGGAATCCATACCGGCGGAAGTGAAGGCGGAGAAGCCCAGCTCGTCCTTGCGGGCGGTGATGTCCTCGGCAACGGACTTCAGGGTGTCGAAGGAGTTGATGTCATCCACAGTGTAGCCGGCCTGCTCAAGCAGAGCGGTGTTGCAGATGATGCCGTAGGTCTCGATAACGTAGGCAATGCCGTAGACCGCGCCGTCCTCGGTGAGGGCGAAGCTTTCGTTGGTCAGCTCACCGTAAACGGGGGTGCCGGCCAGGTCATAGCAGTAGTCCTTCCAGTTGGCAAGACCCACAGGGCCGTTGACCTGGAACAGGGTGGGAGCTTCGCTCTTGGCCATCTCGGCCATGAGGGTCTCCTCATAGGTGCCGGAAGCGGCGGTGACAACAGTCACGGGAACGCCGGTCTGCTCAGTGTAGAGCTTGGCCAGATCCTGCCACTGGTCATTCTGCTCGGGCTTGAAGTTCAGGTAGTAGACGGAACCGGCTGCTGCGGGGGTCGCGTCCTCAGCGGGAGCGTCGCCCTCGGCGGGAGCCTGGGACTCAGCGGGGGCAGAGTTTCCGCAGGCACAAAGTGCGAAAACCATGACCAGGCAGAGAAGAAGCGCAATGATCTTTTTCATTTTGGTATCTCCTTAATTAAAATTTTCCCTCAATGACGAGGTTGTATTTTCAAGCTCTATACGAGCCGGAAAATCAGATTTTGCGGACAGAGCTGCCCTCACGCAGCTTTGTCTCAAGCGTGATGTGGCAGGCGGGGGCGTTGTTTTCAAGCATATCCAGCAGCACACGCACGCTCTCGCGGCCCATCTCCTCCGCGGGCTGCACCATGGTTGTCAGAACCGGGCTGAGGTAATTTGAAATCTGCAAGCCGTCAATCCCGATGACGGACACGTCCTCCGGAACCTTAAGCCCGTTATCCTCCAGCGCCTTCATCGCGGCAAGGGCGCAGGTGTCGGAAAAGGTGAAGACAGCAGTGAAGTCCGCGCCGGTCTTTATTATCCGCTCCATGCCGTCATAGGTCTCGGGCATTTCATAGCAGCCGCCGGTCTCTGCCATCAGCCGCGGGTCAAACTCAATCTCATGGTCGCGCAGCGCGGCGCGGTAGCCGTTATACCGAAGCTCGCTTATCGACCGGTCGCAGGCCTCCGGCACGAGCACCGCGACGTGCCTATGGCCGAGGCTTATGAGCTTTTCCACCGCGCGGTAGGCGGTGAGCATATCATCAATCGAGACGGAGGAATAGTCCTCCTCGCGCAGAGTTCCGAAATAATTGGTGTACGAGCAGCACACATAGGGCACGCCTATAAGCGCAAGCTCCGCGGGAGTGTAGTCAAAGCGCCCGCCCAGGAACAGCAGGCCCCGGAGCTTCTTTTCGCGCTCCAGAATCGCCCCGGCCTTTATCTCGTCCGCGTCCGAGTCGATAAAGTGCAGCACCATGGTGTAGCCCCGGCGGTCAATCTCGCGGGCGACGGTCTTGAGAATCTCCGCGAAAAATAGATTCCCCGTGCCGCGCACCACAACGCCGATAGCATCCGAGCGGCTGCTGACAAGCGTCCTCGCGCCGTTATTTGGTATGTAGCCCTCGGCCTCAACCGCCGCGAGCACCTTGCACCGCACGCTCTCGCTCACATCGGGGCGGTTATTGAGGACCCGGGACACCGTGCTCACGCTCACGCCGCACAGCCTCGCAATATCCTTTATCGTCACTTTTCGGCAAAACTCCCGTTCAATAACTCATCAAAATTATTCTCAAAAAACCGCTGAAAACTTTCCCTGTATCGTTACCGGCAACGATACCGAAGACTTACAGTTTAATAGTAACAAGTCTTTGCCACAAAGTCAACATTTCATTGTTTCGCCGAAAAAACTTTGGAGCTTTGCCCAATTTCAGAAAAATTTTTTGTCAATTTTAACAATAGCGTTTTCCATAAAATGTAAATCCCCCGGACATTGTTGTCCGGGGGGCTTTCCATGCACAGGCAGCGCCTCGCAGAGTTCGCCGCTCGGAAGCGGCGAATAAAGTTAAAATCCGTTTTTCCCGGGGGCGCGTACCTCGGGAAAAACACTTTGCACGGAGAGAGTGCTTTTTTGCCCGCCTGTGGCGGGCAAAAAAGCGCGGTTCGGAGTGAAATCCCTTTTGCTTTAGAAGCCTTCGGCTTTTAAAGCAGTTTATTCGATTCCAAGCTCTGCCGGCAGGAAACGGGGGCAGACGTTTTCATTGAGCACAATGACGGATGCCGCGAGGCGCGTACCTATCTCCACCGCCTGCTGCATGCTCTTTCCATATGTAAGCCCGATGGCGACGCCCGCGCAAAAGGCGTCCCCTGCGCCGGTGGTATCCACCACGTCAACCGACCTCGCCGGGCAGAAGCCCTTGCCGCCCTTCATATCGGCATATACCGCGCCGCGGCCGCCCATGGTGACGACCATAGCGGGGATCTTGGCGCTGATGACCTTCTCGGAGAGCGTGTCCATAAGCTCCTGGGGCTCGAGATGCTCCATGTCGCTGACAAAGAGAATGCCCGCCTCCTGCGCGTTGCAGACGAAGCAGTCGATCGACTGCAAAAAGTCCCTGCGCTGGGTGGCAATACTCATGTTGGCAACCACCGCGTAGACACGCTTGTGGTACTTCTCGGCGTATTTGAACACGCGCTTGACAACTTCCTTGTCCACGTCTATCTCGATGACAATGCTGTCCGCGTCGGCAAAAATCTCGTCGCCCTTCTCGTCGAGCAGCGCCGCCATCGCGTCCATATTCGGGCGCTTGGAGATAGCGGCCACAATGTCCCCGGTGTTGTCAAACACCGCGAGCCACATGCCCATTCCATCCGGCACGGAGGCGATATACCGGGTGTCCACCTTGTGCTTTTTGAGCTTGTCCAGCACCTCCTGCCCCTGAGCGTTGTTATCCACCATGCTCACAAAGCGGGGGCGCAGCTCCACATTGGCGATGTCCTCCGTCACGTTGCGCCCGACTCCGCCGTGGTATATCTCCACCCGGCCGGAGTTGCGCCCGGCGGGGATGTACATCCCGTCAGGATAGCCCTTTACATCAACAAAAACATTGCCTACAACCACTATTGCCATGGACAGCCTCCATTCTCAGCTTTTTGCTGCTTCCTTTTCAAACGTATGTATCCAGTCTGCCTTGAAGTAATATATCGTCAAAAACACTGTGCTCAAAAACCATGTCAGCGGGTATACCCAGTTGACAACGGCGATGGTCTTGAAAATGGGCACCGCAAATTGCAGGAACGCCACACGTATCACGCACCAGAACGCAAGCATGGCGATCATCGGCACAACCGCCTTGCCAGCGCCGCGCAGAACCGCAGAATAGCTGTGGCTCGCCGCGAGCAGGCAGAAAAACAGCGCGCAGATATGCACCTTTTCCACTCCGAAGGCGATGGCCTCCGGCTCCTCGGTGAAGAGCCCTATAAGCACCGGCGCGGCCAGATAGAACAGCACACCGATAAGCTCCGCCATGCACACGGCGCAGATGATGCCAAAGCGCGCGCCGCGCTTTGTCCGGGCGTACTCCCCCGCCCCGAGGTTCTGCCCCACGAAGGTGGTCAGGGCGATGTTAAAGCTCGTAATGGGCAGGAAGGCAAATCCCTCTATCTTGCTGTATGCGCCAAGGCCGCTCATGGCCATGGTGCCAAAGGCGTTGATGTTTGACTGCACCACGACGTTTGCAAAGCCGATAACGGAGTTTTGCAGCCCCGAGGGCAGGCCGTAGCTTATAATCAGGCGCAGCATGCCCTTCTCGAAACGGATATCCCGTATACTGACGCGATACTCCTCCTGCGTCAGCAGCAGCTTTCTGAAGCAAAGCACGGCGCTTATCAGCTGGGAAATAACCGTCGCCAGCGCGGCGCCGCCCACCCCCGTGTGGAAAAAGCGGATGAACACAATGTCCAGAATGACGTTTGTTATCGACGATATCGCGAGGAAAATAAGCGGGTCCTTCCCGTCGCCCACGGCCTGCATAACGCCGCGCAGGGAGTTATACATGACGAGCGTAAGGCTGCCGGCAAAGAAAATGCGCGTATACGTCACCGCCAAGGGCATGACATCCTCCGGCGTTCCCATAAGCCTGAGGATCCACGGGGTGAGCAGCGTCCCCAGGACAGTGAGAATAATCCCCGTTGCAAGCGCGAAGGCGACGCTTGTATGCACCGCCGAATGGAGCTTCTCATTGTCCCGCGCGCCATAATAGCGCGAGATGATGACGCCCGCGCCGGCCGCAATGCCCTCAAAAAGGCTTATCAGCAAAAAGATGAGCGAGCCCGTGGAGCTGACCGCGGCGAGGGCGCTGTCCCCCAGATAGCGGCCGACAATAAGCGCGTCCGCCGTGTTATACAGTTGTTGAAAAAGGTTTCCAAAGAACAGAGGCGCCGCGAAGCGCAGCATCAGCCCCGGAATGGAGCCCTCTGTCATTCTCGTTTGAGTACGCGCCATAAAATCCTTTCTTGTCGAAAATGTCCCAATGGGACTTTTTCGACAAATTTGGTTCCACTACGAACCGCGTATTTTTGCCCGCCAATGGCGGGCAAAAATACACTCTCTCCGTGCAAAGTGTTTTTCCCGATGTACGTGCCACCGGGAAAAACGGTTTTTAACTTTATTCGCCGCCTGCGGGCGGCGAACTCTGCGAGGCTTTTTTATAAATCAAGCTTCAAATCGTTCTCCTTTATCCAGCCCCACTTGCGAAGCGGGATGGCGAAGAGCCAGGTCAGCACCGCGGGGAGCACGAAGGAGATGAGGATGAGCCCAAGCCAGTCAAAGCCGGTGATGGCAGCCTTTGCCCCGGCGGCAATGTCAGCAATCCACCCGGAGTACACACCGATCTGCCCCACAAGGCCGCAGGTGCCCATACCGGAGGATATAGCCGCGCCGTTCATCTCCATGTGGAAGATGCAGGTGGCGATGGGGCCGGTGACAGCCGCCGCCAGCGTGGGCGGTATCCATATGCGGGGGTTTTTCACGATATTGCCCATCTGGAGCATGCTGGTGCCGATGCCCTGAGCGACCAGGCCGCCCCAGCGGTTCTCGCGGAAGCTCATAACGGCAAAGCCCACCATCTGCGCGCAGCAGCCCGCCACGGCGGCGCCGCCGGCAAGCCCCGTCAGCCCCAGAGCCGCGCAGATAGCAGCGCTGGAGATGGGCAGCGTCAGCACAACGCCGACCACCACCGACACGATGATGCCCATGAAGAAGGGCCGAAGCTCCGTCGCCCACATGACCATCTTGCCGAAGGCGGAGGCCGCCTTGCCGACAGGCGCGGCAATCAGCGCGGCCGCGCCGATGCCTATGAGAATGGTGACTATCGGGGTCACCAGAATGTCAACCTTAGTCTCCTTGCTCACGGCCTTGCCAAACTCCGAGGCGATTATCGCCACAAAGAACACCGCGAGCGGGCCGCCCGCGCCGCCCATGGCGTTGGTCGCAAAGCCCACCGGCACGAGTGAAAACAGCACCATCGCCGGGCACTGGAGCGCGTAACCAATGGCGACGGCCATCGCGGGGCCGACCATGGCCTGACACAGGCCGCCGATGGTGTACTGCACCGCCCCTTCGCCGCTGCCGATGGTGACGATTATGGCCTTGAGAAAGCCGATGTTGAACTGTGTACCGAGCGTGTTCAGAATCGTCCCCACAAGGAGGGAGCAGAAAAGGCCCTGCGCCATCGCGCCCATAGCGTCCACGAAATAGCGTTTTGCGGAAAATTTGATGTTCTTCCTCTCAAGAAACGCGGAAAATCCCTTCATAGCAGCCTCCTGTTTTGCCGTTTTCGGTTGAATTTTTGCCGGGTGTTTTAACTTGTATTATACCGTCGCGCCCCTCCCCTGTCAACAATGACATTGTACAAAAAAGTTTGTAATCTGCCCTGAAAGCCCGATAAAACCTCGCTTTTTTGTTATTTTTCAGTCAATCCCGCCGCGCTGTGTTTCGCGCAGCAGGTGTCAGCTGAGGGCACAGGCGGCCGTCTGGAGTCAAAAAAAGACAGCAGGCACAAAACTGTGTCTGCTGTCTTTCAGCCTGTCAAAAAAGTCCTACAAGGACTTTTTTGACAGCTTCAACCGCCGAGCGTTTTGAACTAATTCAAAACGCAGCTTCGCCCGAAAAGCCCGTAAATACGGTCTTTTCTGCGGCGGGTTATTGTACAC